>JAFZZK010000021.1 GCA_017615795.1 Bacteroidales bacterium | reverse complement strand
GTTGGTGAGGAAGATAGTGTCGCTGTGGATGCTCAAAATCTGGTAAGCTGGGATGGAGGGCTTGTTGTTGAGGTCGTTATAGTTGCCGGAAGTGGCGACGGGTGCGAGGTTAGGTTTGTTCGTGAGGCTGTTGTAGTTGCCGTCGAAGCCGGCGGGCAACTTCACAAAACCGCCGTTGGTGAGGAAGATAGTGTCGCTGTGGATGCTCAAAATCTGGTAAGCTGGGATGGAGGGCTTGTTGTTGAGGTCGTTATAGTTGCCGGAAGTGGCGACGGGTGCGAGGTTAGGTTTGTTTGTGAGGCTGTTGTAGTTGCCGTCGAAAAGATTAGGCTTGTTCGTAAGGCTGTTGTAATTGCCGTCGAAGCCGACGGGCAGCTTCACGAAACCGCCATTGGTGAGGAAGATGGTGTCGCTGTGGATGCTTAATATCTGGTAAGCTGGGATAGTAGGTTTGTTGGTGAGGCTGTTGTAATTGCCGTCGAAACCGGCGGGCAGCTTCACAAATCCACCGTTGGTGAGGAAGATAGTGTCGCTGTGGATGCTCAATATCTGGTAAGCTGGGATGGTGGGTTTATTGTTAAGGTCGTTATAGTTTCCGGAAGTGGCCACGGGTGCGAGGTTGGGTTTATTGGTAAGGTTGTTGTAGTTGCCGTCAAAAAGGTTTGGCTTGTTTGTGAGGTCGTTGTAGTTTCCGGAAGTGGCGACGGGTGCGAGGTTGGGCTTATTGGTAAGGCTGTTGTAGTTGCCATCAAAGCCGGCAGGCAACTTCACAAAACCACCGTTGGTGAGGAAGATGGTGTCGTTGTGGATGCTCAAAATCTGATAGGCGGGGATAGTAGGTTTATTGGTGAGGTCGTTGTAGTTTTTGTCCCAGGTGCTGAATACGGGGTCTGTTTCGGTGTAGCTGGTGAGGTAACCGGCATTGTTTGTGAAGGCGCTCACATTGGTGGGGATGGAGTCGCTGGTGATGAAGCCGGCATCGTTGTTAAAGGCACTGAGGTTGTTCGGAACCGTCGGGATGGTGGGCTTGTTGATGAGATCGTTGTAATCACCGCTGAAGCCGTTGCCTGCCTCGTTGGCGAACAGGGCGTACGGTACGCTCAACAGCTGTTGCGTGGACCATATCGAGTAATCGCTGCCGCCAGTAGGATCAATGCCTATATCCAAAAAGAACACTCCGTTTTTCCAATTGATCGTGCTGAAATTACCCAATATGACATTGCCTTCGCCGATGTTCAGCGTTACCAAACCGTTGGCATTGGTAGTTGTCGCATGTCTCTCTGCATAGATGGGATTACCCTGTGGACCCGCGCCATTTTCCAAAATGGCCACTTGTACCCCCACCTGCGTGTTGGTCATCAGCTGGTTATTAGCGTTTCGCACCACCGCCTGATAGGTGAATTTTTGAGGAGCCTGTGCCATCAGACTGCCCACTGTCAAAATTGCAATAACGATTAAAGTCGTAAATTTCCTCATTACCACCGTGTTTTGTTTATGTAAAATAATTCTTTTCTGTTGTTTTATATAATGTTGATTTTCAACATAAAAGAATAAGATGATTTCCACTTTTTTAAAATGACAAAAGTATGAATTTTAACTCATACCGATTCGTCATTGCGTAAAAAACAATTTGCAATGCGTAAAAAATGAGGTTTTGAGGAAGTAGATGAGGGGTTGATGCGTTGATTTGTTGAAGTGTTGATTTGTTGAAGCGTTGATTTGTTGTTGGGGGTTCCGCGGCGCACAGCGTGCTTTGATATGGAGGAGGTTCCGCGGTGCACTGCGTGCGCCGCGGAATGGTGGTGGTGGGCACCGCATAAGAGAGAGAGAATGGGCGGCGGCGGGTGGAGATGTCCGTATGGCTGCTTCTTTCTGCCGCCGCCCATCCCCTTTAATCCCCGCTTGCGTCACACCATTCCGCGAAACGCGTAGCGTTGAGCGGAATCTCCAAGAACATCGGACATGCTCGCTTGGTCGCACCCTTCCGCGAAAACGCGAAGCGTTGAGCGGAATCACCAACCGTATCTAACAACAACGGTCCCCGGAAAACTCCGGGAACCGTCGCCTATTTCAGTAATAGCCAATGGCCAATGGCCAACCGCTACTTCTTGGGGATGTTCTTGAGCACTTCCACGAGGAAGTCGAAGAACTTGCCGACGCTTTCAATGTTCACTCTCTCCACGGGGGAGTGCGGGTGCTCGATCGTGGGGCCGAAGGAGACCATATCCCAGTCGGGATAGCAGGCGCCGAACAGACCACATTCGAGGCCGGCGTGGATAGCCATCACCTTCGGGTCGTTGCCGAATTTCTTCTTATAGACCTTCATGCAGGTGTTCATGATCGGAGACTTCATGTTGGGTTTCCAGCCAGGATATGCGCCGGTGAGCTCGATGTCGCACTCGGCGAGCTCGGCGATGGCGGTCATCTTGTCGCCGAGGGCGTCTTTAGCGCTATCGACGGAGCTGCGCAGCAGGCAGCAGGCGCTCATGACACCGTTCTCAGCCTTGATGTTGGCGAGGTTGTTGGAGGTTTCCACCAGGTTCTCCATGGAGTCGCTCATGCGGACCACACCATTGGGGATGGCGAAGATCATGTTGAGGAACTGGTTCTGAGCCTTGGTGCGGATAACCTTCTTCGGGGTGTCTACAGCCTTGACGTTGACGGCAAGGTTCTCCTCGGTGGCGGCGAACTCGGCCTTGACGATGGCGTCGAATTTCTTGACGAAGTTCTTGAATGCAGTGGCCTTCTTGGCGGGCACGGCGACGATGGCTGTGGCCTCGCGCGGGATGGCATTGCGCAGGCCGCCGCCGTTGATGGAGGCAACACAGAGACCGTACTCCTTGACGGCACGGGTGAGGCAGCGCACTAACAGCTTGTTGGCGTTGGCGCGACCCAGGTTGATGTCCATACCGGAGTGGCCGCCGTGCAGGCCTGTGACGGTGACTTGGAAGCCCTTCATGTCCTCAGGAACGGGCATGGTGGTGTATTTGCGCTGGAAGTTGGCGTCGAGGCCGCCGGCGCATCCCACGTACAGCTCGCCCTCCGTCTCGGAGTCGAGGTTGATGAGGATCTTGCCCTTGACGAAGCCCTTCTTCAGGCCGAAAGCGCCGGTCATACCGGTTTCTTCGTCGATGGTAGCGAGGATCTCCAGGGGACCGTGTTGCACGCCCTTGGTGGTGACGCAAGCCAGGGCAGCGCACACGCCGATGCCGTTGTCGGCACCGAGGGTGGTGTGGTTGGCGCGCACCCAGCCCTTGTCGATGATGGGCTCAATGGGGCTCTTCAGGAAGTCGAACTTGGGATCGTCAGCCTGGGGCACCATGTCGCAGTGACCTTGCAGGATGACGGGCGTGAGCTTCTCCATACCCTTGGTGGCAGGCACCGTGAAGAGCAGGTTGCCGGTCTTGTCTTGTTCAACTTTCACTTTGTGCTCCTTGGCCCAGCTTTTCATCCAGTTGACGACAGCTGTCTCGTGTTTGGAAGGATGCGGGTTGTCGCAGAAGTTTGCAAAGTTCTCCCACAAATCGTGTGGATAGAGTTTTAAAAGTTCCTTGTTCATTGAATTGGGGGTTTAAAGGGTTAGATTATGTTGTTTATTCAGAATTTCTTTCGTTGTTGATGGTGGGCTTGCCCCAGAAACGCAGCAGGGTGATTTCGGCCAGCAGGCAGAGCAGGGCGAAGATGATGAAATAGGGCCATAACGGCTTGCCGTTGAGCTTGTCGGCGACACTTTTGGCGATGTTCTTCGTGTCGGCGGCGATGACATCGATCTCCTTGCCGGAGGCTTTGGCCATCTTCGTGAGCTCGTCGGCATCGTAGCAGTCGAGGTCGGATTCCTTGCGGTCCTGGTTGAAGGCGAGCGTGCCCATTACCGCACCGCCGTTGATGATGTCGAACAGTCCACCCTCCTTGACCTGGTCGTGGAAGTAAAGTGCTGTCTCGTTGCCGATGCGGCGCTGCTCGGGGATGAACTCTTCCTTGTGGCCACGACTGCGCAGGGTGAGCACCTCGTCGGAACTGCCGGTGCGCGTAGCGATGGTTTGCATGCGGTCTTTGCCGATGGTGTTGTAGAGCTTGTTCTGCATGGCGCTCATGATGCCGATGTTGTGCAGGGGCACGAAGAAGAGCGCATGGCGGTGGGCGTTGCCATAGGCATCATCCATGCCCACGGCGGAGAGGATGACTTTGCCACGTTCCACCGGATAGACGGCCAGCATGGGAGAACCGTTCTCCAGTGCCATGACGACTTCGCCGCCGTTGCCGCCGCTGATGTCGTAGTGCTGCAAGGTGACAGGCATGTCGAGCTTTTCGCGCTGGCTCTCCAATGCCCCCTTGAAATATTGGCTTTCGGTGTTGATCTGTCCGCATTTCAGCTCTTTCTTAACCAAAGCGCCGTAAGAGGCTGCACCGAGGGAGCTGAGCAGATGATTGTAGGTGTTGTCCATTTCCTTGGGCGGGAAAACCAAAAGAGTGCCGCCACCCTTGATAAATTTGACTAGCTCGTCGGCCAGACCGGAAGAGATGGTGGGGACATCGCTCAGCACGATGACCGCGCACTGCTTGAGCTGGGTGTAGTTGACCTGTGTGTAGGCCATCGGCACGTAGTCGAACACGGAGTCGCGACCGTAGAGGGCGTCAAGGAAACGGTTGCGGTCCTTGCCGTGGATGGCGGCAATACGGGTGTTGTCGGTCACCTCATAGGTGAAGAAGAGCTGGTCGTCGAAAGTGATGGGGGCATCCTCGATGACGACGCGGCCGCACTGTGTGCCGGGCTCTTCGATGTTATAGACCATGCGGCAATCAACGTAGGTGCCTGCGGGGATATCAGGCGAGGCCACGGCCTTCTGCTTATCATTGATGTAGAGCTTCACCGGCACCTTGTTGACCTCCTCCTTGCCGTAGTTGTGGATGCGGACGAAGTAGGTGACTTGGTTGCCCACCTTGAAGACGGGCGACAGGAACCAGCAGCTGTCGATGCCCACATTGTTGGCAGCCTCGGTAGGCAGCGGGATGAGAAAGGTCGATGCCGCACTGTCGGCGCCCATCAGGGCGATGTTGAAGTTGTTCTTCTGGAAGTCTGAGAGATAGTAGTGCACCACGTTGCCTTTTTGCGAGTTGGCACAGGTGTTCTTCTCGAAGGCGAGCACCTCGGCGAGGGTGTGGCTGTTGGGCGATGCCTGCACCTTGTCGAGCATCTCGAGGATCTGGTCCTTGTTGAGGATATGTGTCTGCTCGCCCGTGAAGTCGTGGGTGGTGAGCACAAAGTCGTCGTTGAATCCGAAGGCGTTGACGATGTTCTTGGCTGCATCCACGGCGTCGTAGAGGGTCTTGCCCTCCTTGCTGTTGGCCTCCATGGAGTAGGAGTTGTCGAGGAAGATGGTGACGAGATTGCCCGTGCGGCTCTTCTGCTTGCCGGAGGGGATATAGGGCTGCGCGAAGGCAAGTGCCAGCGCGGCGATGCCGAGTATGCGCAAGGCCAACACGATGAGCTGTTGCAGGGTTTGCTCCCGCTTGGTCTTCTTCTTGATCTCCTCCAGCATCTTGACGTTGGAAAAATATATTGTCTTGTAACGCCTGAAATTGAAGAGGTGTATGATGATGGGTACCAGGATGGCCGCAAGGCCTATGAGGAGCAATGGATTTGAAAAAGCCATATTAACGCAATGTCATTTTATAATTGGCCGCAAAAGTACAAAAAAATGTAATCGGTTGCGCCATGGACATGTCGGGGAATTGCCTTTCGGCTTGCCGGATGCATCATGCGTGCATTTGTCTGTGTGTATTTATAAATTATGTACATTTGCAACCTCTAACAAAAACCGCGAAACTATGTCTATTTGCAAGATATTCAACACATCCGACAATCCGTTGCCCGCATACGAGTCGGCGTTGGCGGCGGGTCTTGACCTGCGTGCCAACCTGGCGGAGAGCATCGTGCTCAACCCCGGCGAACGCAAGCTGGTGCCCACGGGGCTCTTCATCGAGTTGCCCGGGGACTGCGAGGCGCAGATCCGTCCCCGCAGCGGCCTGGCCTTCAAGCACGGCATCACGGTGCTGAACAGTCCGGGCACCATCGATCCCGACTACCGGGGCGAGGTCAAGGTGCTGCTCATCAACCTCTCCGACGAGCCTTTCGAGATCCAGCATGGCGAGCGCATTGCCCAGATGGTCATCTCCCGTTTCCAGCAAGTGACCCTGCAGGCGGTGGCGAGCATGGACGAGCTTTCCAGCACGGAACGCGGCGCCGGTGGGTTCGGTCATAGCGGACGCAAATAGTTCCGCAACAGTGCTGCAATATTTGTGACGTTTCATCGTTTACGGAATTACCCATGCAGAAACGCGGTTCGTTGCGTCTCTGCCAAAATCAAGAAAATGAGAAAAACATTCTACATTATATTCCTCTTGTGCATCTCCATGCTGGCGGTGGCGCAAGCGCAGCCGCAGGGCAACAAGAAAACCCGCAATGTGGCCAAGACCGATGCCACCTCTGTCAATCACCGCAAGATTTCTGTGCAATACACGGAGGGTCTGAAGGCCTATTATTCCGGCAACATGTCCGAGGCCCTCAAGATTTTCAACGGCATCCTGCTCGATAACCCTAAGCACGACGCCTCCCACTTCATGCTTGCGCGTATCTACACAGACAAGCAGGACGTGCGCGAGGCAGTGGACAACTTGCAGAAAGCCATTAAATTGGATAAGAACAATATCTGGTATAAGGTTGATCTGGCTGATTTGTACCTGCAAATGGAGGAGTATTCCAATGCGGCTAAGCTGCTCGAGCAAATCTGTAAGGAAAAGACCAACAATGAATATTACCTTTACTCGTTAGCAGAAGCCTACCTTGCCCTGAAAAAATACGACAAGGTGGTTGACGCCTATAACCGCATGGAGGATATCATCGGCCACAACGATGAACTGACGCGCGTAAAGGTCTCCATCTGGCTTTACATGAACAAAGTGAAGGAGGCGGTCGGGGAGTATGACAAACTCATCAAGCTCTATCCCCACAATGCCGAGTATTACGTGCAGGCCGGCAAGATTTACCAGAGCAACGGCATGACCGCCCAAGCGATGCCCTATTTCGAGAAGGCCGCAGACCTCAACTCCAACGATCCTGAACTCAACTTTCTGTTGGCACAGCATTGGGAACAGCAGGGAAACGTGGATAAGCAGATGCAATGCTTGATGCGTGTGTTTGGCAATCCCAATGTGGCAGTGTCGGAGAAGAGCAGTTACCTGCGCAAGGTGCTGAGCGATGTGCTGCGCACCAAGGATGCCAAGTCCGTCCGTCTGGCGGAGACCCTTTCCGACACTCTGATTGCGGCTCATCCCGGCGAGAGCGTCGGCTATGCCAGCAAGGCCACACTTTGCTCCATGCAAAAAAAATACAGCGAGGCAGCCACTTATTTTGAGAAATCCTTGGCCATAGACAACACCTCATTCCCCATTTGGGATGACTATTGCTATGTGCTAAACCGCTTGGATGCGTGGGACCGTCTTGTGAAATACGAGAAGGAACTTAACGAACTGTTCCCGCAAAACGCTCGTATGCTTTGCAACCTCGGATTGGGTTTCTTGTTCAAGAAGGATGCCGACAAGGCCATCGAATACCTGATGCTGGCCAAGACTTATGCCTACGAGAAAGACCAGCTCAATGTCATCTACTCGGCATTGTCGGAGGCCTACAAACTCAAGGGCGACAACGCCGCCGCCGAGCAGTGGCGCGCCAAGGCGGAGAAGTAGCGCTGACTCTTCTTCGGTCGCTGTCGGTGGACAATTTATTTCTATTTTTTTTGTATTTTTGCCGCCTTAATTAAAAATGTGAGATGGATAAGAACACAGTAATCGGACTGCTATTGATTTTTGGTTTGTTCATGGGCTTTAGCTTCTATCAAACCAACCGAGCGAAAAAATACAGAGAGGCACAAGAACTTCAGATGGCCAAGCAGGCCGAGCAGAAAGCAGAGGAGGCCGCGACCCTTTCATTGGATACGGACACAACAACAGTCCCGTCGGCCGATGATAATACGCTTACACCCGCACAACGTTTTTCCAACCCCCAACTGGCCGACACTGGCGACTATGTTGTGGAGACCGCCAAGGCCTATTATTGTTTCAGCAAACAAGGCGGCTACCTCAAACACCTGTACCTCAAGGATGTTTACCGGTACACTCCCAAGGATTCCGTCAAGATCATGCTCGAACTCTTTGAGGGCGGCACTAATGAGATGAGTGTCAACCTTGTATTGCGTGACCAGACTGAAGTGGCCACCCGCGACTGCTATTTCCTCGCCCAAGGTGCGGATACGCTCGTGGTCGACGAGAAACACAAGACTTTGTCGCTGCGCCTCTATCCGAACTCAACGGGCGACTCCCTCCAGTGCCAGACTCAAGATGCGGAATCATACATCGAGTATCTTTACACGTTCGACAATGACGATTATCGCTTTGGTTTCAAGATGCGCTTTGTCAACATGGGCAAGTACCTCTATGCCAACAAGCACGACTATACGTTGGATTGGAACGCACAGCCCCGTACGGTGGAGAAAAACTACGAAGCCGAGAAAATGCTCACTTCCATCTATTACATGGACGGAGGAGACGAAGTGGGGAACCTCGACGAACGCAAGGATGCGAGTAAGGAGGTGACCTCTTCCCTGAAATGGGTCTCCATCAAGCAACAATTCTTCACTGCCTGCTTGATTGCGGAAGACAAACCCTTCAATTCCGGTGCCCTCTCCGTCACGAGCTACGACAAGTCGGAAACTTCCAAACTCAAGAACTGCTCGGCATCTTTGGACTTCCAGATGTCCGATCTGGACAAGGGTGTTTTCGGCATGTCGATGTATGTCGGCCCCAACCAATACAAGCTTTTGAAAAGCTATGATTTGAAGTTGGAACGCCAGGTTCCGTTAGGCTGGGGATTCTTCCTGCTGCATTGGATCAACCGCTTCGCCATCATCCCTGTCTTCAACTGGTTGAGCAACTATGGCATCAGCTATGGCCTTATCATCCTCATTCTGACAATCATTCTGAAAATTGTATTGTTGCCCGTCAGCTACAAGACTTATATGTCGTCGGCCAAGATGCGGGCGTTGAAGCCGGAGATCGAGGCCATCAATGCCAAATATCCCAAGGAGGACGATATGATGAAGAAGCAGCAGGCCACCATGGCGCTGTACAAGAGCGCGGGTGTGAGTCCTGCGGGCGGCTGCCTGCCCATGCTGCTGCAGATGCCGATCCTTATCGCCATGTACCGCTTCTTCCCGGCAGCGTACGAGCTGCGCCAGCAGTCCTTCCTGTGGGCGGAAGACCTTTCCACCTACGACTCCATCTGGGACTTCGGGCGCACGATTCCCCTTTATGGCGACCACATGAGCTTGTTCACCCTGCTCATGACCGCCGCCACACTGGTGTACACATGGCTCAACAACAAGCTGATGAACCCCACACAGGGCAATAAAGACCAGCAGCGGATGATGAACATGATGATGTACATGATGCCCATCATGTTCCTGTTCATGTTCAACAACTTCTCATCCGCACTGACCTATTATTATCTGCTCTTTAACCTGTTGACATTCTTGCAGATGTTTATCTTCCGCTTTGCGATCAACGAGGACAAGTTGCGCGCCAAGCTGCAGGAGAATATGAAGAAGCCTGTCAAAAAGTCCAAATGGCAGCTGAAGATGGAAGAGCTGGCCAAACAGCAGGCACAGTTGCAAAAACAGCAATCCCAAAAAAGAAAATAGAAAGGATGCCCGATAAGGGCAATATGAAACTTCAAAATACAATCAAAATGGAAAATCAAGAAAAGAATGAAGTATTGTCAAGAGCCGTAAAGGCAGGAAAGAGAACTTACTTTTTCGATGTGAAAAGCACGAGATCGGAAGAATTGTATTTGACGATTACTGAGAGCAAGCGTAAGTTTAACGAGGAAACCGGCACGTTTTTCTATGAGAAGCATAAAATTTTCCTCTATAAAGAAGACTTTGAAAAGTTTCAGAATGCATTGTCTGGCGTGATTGATTTCATCCAGACGGGCAAGGTGCCTGAAGAGACCATGTTCGAGCCGAGCAGTCGCGAGAACGACGGTCGTGTGGACGTTGATTTTGACAACTTAGACATGACACTCTAATGGGTAAGATCGTCGCCATTGTGAACCAAAAAGGCGGGGTGGGGAAGACCACCACCGCCGTTAACCTCGCGGCTTCGCTGGCGGTGCTGGATTTCCATGTGCTGCTCATCGATGCCGACCCGCAGGCGAACGCCTCCTCCGGCGTGGGCTTTGAGCCGACCGAGGAGTCCATTAGCATCTATGACTGCATGATCGGGAACCGCATGGCGGCGGAAGCCATCACCAAGACGCAAATCGCACATCTGGATTTGCTGCCCGCCACCATCGACCTCGTGGGCGCCGAAATTGAGATGATCTCTTTCGACCGACGCGAATACCGCATGAAGGACGCTATCTACACCCTCAAGAACGATTACGACTTCATCTTCATCGACTGCGCCCCTTCCTTAGGCTTGATCACCCTCAATGCGCTGGTGGCCGCCGATTCCGTTATTATCCCCGTGCAGTGCGAGTATTTCGCCTTGGAAGGCCTCGGCAAACTGCTCAACACCGTGCGCTTGGTGCAGTCCAACATGAACCCTGATCTCGCTATCGAGGGCATTCTCCTGACTATGTACTCTTCACGATACAAGTCATCCAACGCTGTGGTGGACGATGTCAAGTTGCACTGTAAGGACATTGTCTTCGACACCATCGTCTCCCGCAATGTGCGCCTGAGCGAGGCCCCGAGTTTCGGCAAGCCTATCGTGCTCTATGACGTGCAGTCGCGCGGCAACACCAACTATCTCAACTTGGCCAAGGAGTTCCTCCTGAAAAACGGCTATACCATCTAAATCTGTATCATTATGCCAAAAAACGACAAACCCCTTGGCCGAGGACTTGGCGCGTTGCTGGGTGGTGGTGACATCCCCACCGGCAATAAGCCCCACTATGCCGTGGGCAACAACAGCTTCATCAAACTCGAGTCCATCGAGGTTAACCCCTATCAGCCCCGCACCAAATTCGACGATCAGGAATTGGAAGAACTGGCACAGTCCATCAAGACCTACGGCCTCATCCAGCCTGTGACCGTGCGCCCGATTGAGAATGGCAAATACCAACTCATTTCGGGTGAACGCCGTATGCGCGCGGCTAAGCTCGCCGGCCTCACCGAAATCCCCGCCTTCGTGCGCACCGTCGATGATGTGCAGTCTGTCCAGATGGCTCTCGTTGAGAATATCCAACGTTCCGACCTCAACGCCATTGAGGTGGCCCTTTGCTACCAACTTCTCATCGAAGAGTGCCATCTTAGCCAGGAAGAACTTGCCAACAAGCTCGGCAAGACCGCCAGCACGGTGTCTAACTATTTGAGATTGCTTAAATTGGCAACGGAAACCCAGATCGCCGTGCGTGACAAACAGATTTCCATGGCTCACGCCCGTGCACTTGTTGTGGTTGAGGATCACGAACTCCAGACCAAGCTGGTGCGCCAAATTATCGCCGAAGGGCTCTCCGTCCGCCAAACAGAATCGTTGGTCAAGAAGGTCACCTCCGCTGTACCTAACAACAAAAAGAAAGTCAAGATTACTCTCTCTGACGAGGTCCGTACGTTCCAAACCGATTTTTCCAAGAAATTGAAGGCTAAAGTCAATATCAAGAAGGATATCTCCGGAAAAGGCACGTTGACCATTCCTTTCACGTCGGACGAAGATCTGAAAAGAATCATCAAGCTCTTGCAATAAAAGTAAATATATATCGTTACTTATAATTGCTTTTGTGTAGGAAATAAGATGAAACAAGGACGACCGATTCTGTTTTTGCTCTTGTTCACAATTGTCTTTGGACTTTCAGTGCAGGCCCAGAGCGATTCGTTGAACATGGTCGCGCCTTCGATTTCCCGGGCTGACTCCATCAAGGTCTCCAAACACAGTCCCACTACAGCCATGTTGCTCTCCATCATTCCCGGTGGAGGGCAGATTTATAACAAAAAGGCTTGGAAACTGCCGATTATCTATGGCCTGATGGGTACATCCAGCTATTTTATCTATCATTATGGACACCGCATGGTCATGGCCCGAAACGAGTTTATCAACCGTCGCGACGGAAATACAGAATTGCTGAACCCGTATTTTCAGGACGACCCGACTGAGAATCTCATACCACTGAAGAACTCTTATCTGCGCAATATGGAATTGGCCATCGGTGCTACTGTCCTTTTGTATGCCCTCAATATCATCGATGCCATGGTGGATGCCCACCTCTACTATTTCGACGTCTCCGACGATCTTTCCCTGCAGTGGAGTCCGGCCGTGATGCCGTCGTATGCGAGTAACTGTCCCGCTTTCGGCATCGGGGTGCAATTGCGTTGGTGAAAACCCCTGACAAGAACTATACGATATGAAATATGCGATTTTAGGATATGGCAAGATGGGCAAGATGGTTGAGCAACTTCTTCTGGACGACAAGGAGGAGATAGTGGCCGTCATTGACAACGAAGCCGACTGGCAGGCGCAGTGGGAGGAATTCAAAGGTGCTGATGTGGCCATTGACTTCTCCATGCCCTCTGTGGCGGTGGCCAATATGCTCAAGGCTTTTCAGGCCGGTGTCCCCATAGTGGTGGGCACAACGGGTTGGTCGGAGCAATTGGGTTATGTGTGCGACTGTTGCAGGCAACTGGGCGGCTCGTTGGTCTATGGCTCTAACTTCAGCATTGGTGCAAACCTCTTTATGCGCATTAATAAGATGCTGGCTGTCCTGATGGACCGCCAGCCGCAGTACGCTCCCTCGATGGAAGAGGTACACCATATCCACAAGAAAGATGCCCCGAGCGGCACCGCCATTACCCTGGCGAAGGACTTGATCGGCGAGGTGGACCGCATCGACCACTGGGAACTTGCCGAAGCCCCATTGGACGACAAGATGGCTTTGCCCATTGTTGCCCGTCGGGAGGGTGAGGTCGCCGGCATCCATACCGTAACGTGGCATTCCGACGATGACGACATTGCCATCACCCATAACGCCCATAACCGCAAGGGCTTCGCCCGTGGTGCCATCCGCGCCGCCCGCTGGCTCACTACCCATCCGGGCATTCACGATTTCCCGGATATTGTACTCGCACTTTGATAGTTCATCGTTCATAGTCATCGTCAACAGTTTAATAATTTCATAGCTTAATAACTTAATAATCAATATGCTTCTCACTGTTCCCGTTTTGATAGTAATTCTCATTGTCTCATTCCTCGGTTGGCAAATTGGCCTTTGGGGTATTTTCAAGAAAGCAGGCATCGCCCCGTGGAAATCCGTCGTCCCATTTTATAACATTTGGCTTTGGACACGCGATGTCATCCGTAAGAAATGGTGGTGGTTCGTGCTCTTTTTGATTCCCTATTTGGGCATTTTCATGTTCTTGTACATGGTTTGGGAAACCATTCATCATTTTAACAAGCATGGCTATCTCCCGTTGATTTTCGGCACGTTATTCTTCCCGTTTTTTATGCCGTATCTTGGTTTTTCCAAGAAAGAGCAATACATTGCCGAGATTCCGGAACTGAAGAAGAGCAGTGCGCGCTCTTGGATTGATGCGCTCATTTTTGCTGTTGCGGCGGCCTATATCATTCGCGCCTGTTGGTTTGAACTGTATACCATCCCCACCTCTTCCATGGAAAGTTCATTGATGGTGGGCGATTTCCTGTCTGTCAGCAAGCTGGCCTACGGCGTGCGTGCGCCGCAAACGCCCATCGCCATGCCGTTTGTGCATAACAAGCTGCCGTTTACCGACCATGCCAAGTCTTACACTGAGATCGTGAAGTTGCCCTATTTGCGCACCAGACCCTTGCGCTCAATCCAGCGCAATGACGTGGTGGTGTTCAACTATCCTGATGGCGACACGGTGGCATTGGAACGGCAGGCAGAGAGCTATTATGCCATTGTGCGCGAGTTTGAGGCGATGCTTAATCCCAATGCTTCGCAAGTGGACAAGCAGAATGTATACTATCGCTATGCTCCGGAAGAGATTGCGCGCATACAGCAGAAATATGCAGGTGCTTACTATCCCGGAAAGGGACGCGCCGCTGTCTGGAATGAATATCACGTCATTTCGCGCCCGGTGGATAAGCGAGAGAACTACGTCAAGCGTTGCATCGCCCTGCCCGGTGACCAGTTGTCCGTCGTGGGCAAACAAGTACATATCAACGGTAGTCCCGTAACTAACCCCGATCGCATACAATATTCTTATATGGTCTTTCATCCGACAGGTATGCAACTCTCGCTCAAAAAACGCAAGGAGTTGAACCTCAATGAGGAGGATATCCAGCGTGTGGACCAGTATACGGCGGTTTATCGCCTGAATGCTGCGCAGAAAGCACAAATTGAGAATATGGGTTATACAGTACAGGTGTTGGAGGACAAGGCAGGCGAGTACGACCCCTCCATTTTCCCGCATTCGCCAGAATATGCTTGGAATAAGGATAACTTCGGTCCATTGGTGATACCGGCCAAGGGCATGACAGTGGCCTTGGATGCCAAGAATATCGTGCTGTATGAGCAGATTATCCGCCAATACGAGAACAATAAGCTCGATATGCGCGATGGCAAGGTGTATATCAATGGTGTGGAGGCACACAGCTATACCTTCAAAATGAACTACTATTTCATGATGGGCGATAACCGTCATAACTCTGCCGACTCGCGCTTCTGGGGTTTTGTGCCGGAAGACCACATCGTGGGCAAAGCCTCCGTGGTGTGGCTCTCTGTTGACAAGTTCAAGACGTGGGGCGACAAGGGCAAGATCCGCTGGAACAGGATGTTCAAAAGAATCAAGATGTAAAGGGTATAAACGCCCCTTGTAGAGACGATGTGTACACCGTCTTTAACGAGAATGATAAAGAAATCCTGTTGGTTAGACGGTCTGGGAGATTAGCTCTTTGACCAGTAGGAGGGAGGTCTCGTTGTACCCGCCAGGCATGGTGTGCTTGCAGGAGGCGTGAACTTCTTGAACGCCTGTTTCTTGTATAAGGTGCTTTACATTGCTCGGGGTGACGCCGCCACCTGCCAGGATGGTGATGCGTGTGCCAGCTTGCGCGACAATTTGCCGCAGTTCGCCAATTCCTTCCTCCACGCTCGGCCTGCAACCGGAGGTGAGAATGCGGGCACATCCGCAGTCAATGACTTCTTCCAAAGAGTTTTTCCAGTCGGGAACGCGATCGAAGGCGCGGTGGAACGTGACGGGTAGGGGATGGGCCAACTCCACGAAACGGCGGGTCAATACGGTGTCAATGTGCCCGTCCGGTGTGAGAAAGCCTACTACGATGCCCGCTACGCCCAGGGTTTTGCACGTCTGCACGTCTTCGGCCATTGTCTCAATTTCCAGTTCATTGTAGCAAAAGTTGCCGGAACGCGGACGTATTAAGACAAAAACATCGAGTTTGAGCGTTTCGACGCAATACTTGATGGCAGCGTAGGAAGGGGTTGTGCCGCCATTCTCTAAATCTTGGCAAAGTTCAATGCGACGGGCGCCCGCCGACTGGGCATTGGCTGCCGACTGTATGGAGTTGCAGCAGATTTCGATATTCATGGGTAAATGGTTTATTCTATGGCGAGAAGCAGTCCTTTAAGGTATTCGCCTTCGGGATGGTAGATGCTGACGGGATGGTCAATGGCGTGCTGCATCTGGTGTACCACACGCACATTTTTGTTTTCCATGGCGGCGGCGGAGAAGGCGATGGTGCGGAAATCGTCGATGCTGATGGCTTGTGAGCAGGAAAAAGTGAAAAGCAGACCGCCGGGCTTGAGCTTGTCCATGGCTTTCCTGTTGATGTTCCGATAACCTTTGATGCCTTGTTCCTTGACGCGATGGTGCTTGGCAAAAGCCGGCGGGTCGAGTACGATGAGGTCATAGTGCTGCGAGGGCGTCTCTTCCAGAAACTGGAAAACGTCGGCGCAATGTGCAGTATGCCGTTTGACGGCCTGCTCGCCCAGCATCTTGATATTGCCTTCGGTCAGTTCGATGGCTTTGCGGGATATGTCGACGGAATCGACGTGCGTGGCTCCGCCCCGCAGCGCGTAGGTGGAGAAGCCTCCGGAATAGCAGAACATGTTGAGCACGTTGCGCCCGCGGGCGAGCTCTCCAACCAAGGCGCGGTTGTCGCGCTGGTCTAGGAAGAATCCCGTCTTTTGCCCGCCGGGTATGTCAATGTTGAAGGATATGCCGTTCTCTTTGGCGGTCACCTTCCCCAGTTCGCCGAACAGCAACTCGTCTTCGGGAGTGAAATCCACTGACTCGCTGAGAGTGAGACCGCTTTTGTTGTAAATGGACCGCAGGTCGGGCAACAACTCCTGCAAAATGCGTGTGAAAGTGTCCTTGAGCAGGTACATGCCGTACGAGTGAAACTGTAGTACCGCGTTGCCATCGTATAGGTCGATGATGAGGCCGGGCAACCCGTCGCCTTCGCCGTTGACGAGGCGGAACATGGTGGTCTCCGGGTTGTCGGTCATGCCGATAGACTGGCGGAATTTCAGGGCTTTGGCGATTTTTCCCTTCCAGAAGTCATAGTCGGGTTCGACTGGCTCAAAGGAGAAGATGCGCACGGCAATGGAACTGTCGTTGAAGTGCCCCATGGCAAGGAAGGTGCCTCTGTGGTCGCACACCTCCACGATGTCACCGTCTTCGATGCCATGATCCACTTTTGACAGCGCGCCGGAGAAGACCCACGGGTGGTACCGCAGCAGCGACTTCTCCTTGCCTTTGTGCAATATGATTCTCTTCATGATATGCTGGCTGGGAAAAATTGATTTGAAACATTAGAAAAGTGGCAGCCCAAGGATGGTGGCGAAAATGGTGCCAAGATAGGTGCCGATGGCATAACCTACAAGGCCGATGGCAATGCCGCTGATGAGAACTTTGCGGTTGCCGATAGCCTCTACAACAGGTGGCACAAACGGCGGGGAGCAAAGCAAGCTGATGTGCCCCACGGTGAAAAGGTCGGCACTCACTTTCGACGCACGGCAGAAAAGCAGATGCAGCACGATGGAGGTGACCATGACGAATAAGATGTACCACATGATGGTCAGGGAGGAGCTGTCTATCTTGGTGACATCGAATTTGGAGGCCACCACAACACTGAATACCAAAATGAAGAACATGCCGAGTTCAAAAGTCTTGGGCAATTCCCTTATCTTTTTGCTGAAAGAGGCGATGATGGCCAATGTGGTGATGGTGAGGATGACAATCAACTCGTTGATTTTGCCGAGTATGAGTAGAGAGAGCCCGACACCGATGCCGAGCATGAGGATGGATAGCAGCAGTCCAAGCATCATCTTGCCAAAGGTCTTGGGCTGCAGCATGCCGTGGTAATTTTCAAAGGTGCTCTCCTTGAGCACTTCGTGGCTCGCATCTTCTTCTACCGAAGTCTCGTCCTTGAAAGGCAACCATTTGCGGAACAGCTTGTAGCCGCCGGCGAGGATAAAGACGATAAACGGCAGGGTGACGATTTCCTCGAAGGCAAGCGTTATGCTGATGGTGTTCGGGTCGGCGTGTATCATCTCGCCCAATGCGGCGAAATTAAGCGTGCCACCCGTGTAGATGCCCGTCATCATGACCGCCACGTTCTTGAACTCGTCAGGCGAGCCGAAATCATGGTTGCGGAAAATGAAATAACCGGCTACCAAGGCAACACATACCGAAAGTATGCCGCCCAACAACACGGCCAATGTCTTGGGCAACGACTTGGTCCACAATTTGAAATCGGAGTTGAAAAGCATGAGCGGAATGGCAATGGGCACGCAGACGCTCATCAGGTTTCGTTGAATGGAATCCAAGGCCGAATAAGCCTCCGTGCCTTCTGCCGGCAAGAAACCAAGTGCGGTGTTCAACAACGCAATGATAATGCCAACGGCGTAGGCTAAAATGACGGTGCCGACCTTCTGCGACCATTTATAACGATTGAAAATCAGGATAATCAAGATAGGGAAAATGAAATATCCTGCCAACATTAAGTAAGAACTTATCATAGACATGCTTCTTTATGAGGGTGCAAAAGTACAAAAAAAGATTGGACGACTATACGTTTTCCATAAAAACAACTGAATGAACTATCATAAATGAGTGAAAAAAACACGTTTTTTTCAGCTGCTATTTTTTGTATTTTTGCCGTGTTAATTAATATGTGTTTAAATATGTTTGATGCTAATAAGACAAAGGAACAACTGATAGTGTGGATTCGCGAATGGTTTGAGAGAAACGGGCCGGGATGCAATGCCATCGTGGGCGTTTCCGGCGGAAAGGATTCTACCATTGTGGCGGCCTTGTGCAAGGAGGCCTTGGGCGCCGACCGTGTGATAGGCATTTCCATGCCTGACAAAAACCAAGGGGTCAATGATGCCGACGAGGTCTGCAAGTTCTTGGGCATCCGTTATATGCGCATCTCCATCGAGGAGGTGACCGCTGCCATGTCGCGCATCTGCGACGGAACGGGCGTGAATGCCTTCGAGCTCTCGCACCAAGCCCAGCAGAACATTCCGCCGCGCGTGCGCATGATGGTCGAATACGCTATCGGCCAAACCTACAACGGGCGTGTCTCGTGTAACTGCAACCTTAGCGAGGATTGGATCGGCTACTCCACACGTTGGGGCGATGCCTCCGGCGACTTCTCGCCTTTCGCCAATCTGACAGTGACGGAGGTGCGCCAGATCGGTCACGCCCTTGGATTGCCCTCCAAGTGGGTGGAGAAGACTCCCGATGACGGCCTGCCGCACTCCTCGCCCGACGAGGTTAAATTCGGGTTTACCTACGAGACACTTGACAAGTATATCCGTGGCATCGAAACTCCGCCTGAGGATATCCGCATAAAGATCGACAACATGCACGCCAAAAACCTCTTCAAGCTTAAAATGCCAGAAGGGTTTGTGCCGGAATTATAAGGATGTTGTCCTTCGTTGAGAGGCAAAGCCGACGCGGGCGAGAACTCCGCGCGGCATGTCGTGCCCATTACAGCGCCGCCGTGTCTCCTTTGCCCTCACGTATCACCTCCGGCTCATCGCCGGTGCAGTCCACAACGGTGGAGGGGATGTTGTCGCCGAATCCGCCATCAATGACGATGTCCACGTCGTCGCCGTAACGCTCGTGAATCAACTCGGGGTCGGTAGTGTACTCAATGACCTCGTCGTCGTCTTTCACGGAGGTGGAGAGTATGGGGTGCCCCAACTGTCGCACGATTTCCCGCACAATGTTGTTGTCAGGCACGCGAATGCCCACCGTCTTTTTGTTGCTCTGCAACAATTTCGGGACGTTGTTGTTGGCGTTCAGGATGAATGTGTATGGCCCCGGCAGCACTTTCTTCATGATCTTGAAGATATGATTGGGAATGGGGCGGGTGTAGTCTGACAGGTTGCTCAAGTCGTGACTGATGAAAGTGAGCGCGTTTTTCTTCTTCTTGTCACCTAACAGGGCTGTGATGCGCTCAATGCTTTTGGGCTTGAAAATATCGCACCCGATGCCGTAAATCGTGTCGGTTGGATAGATGACGACGCCACCGTCCTGCAGACATTTTACGACCTGATCAATGGCCCTTTGGTTCGGATTCTCGGGATAGATTTTCAGTAACACCCTGACTTGGATTTAGTTTTACAATAATATTTATATGGGAAAACCCTTGGCTGTTGGCTACAAAAAAGGGTAAGCTACTTGTATCGCATCGCTACAACCGACGTACCCTTGCTGTATTCCTACCCTGGGGGAGTTAGAAGGGAGCAGATCGTACAAGACTTACCCGGCGGCAAAAGTAGAAAAAAAATCGATAACTTCTCTAATAGCCCAAAATTTTGAGCATCGACTTGTAACTCTGTTCTTTAGCGAACAGTTTGGTGCATATTTCGCCCTCTTCGTCACGGTAGATGATGATGTGTTTCGGCGCGGGAGTGAGGCAATGTTGTATTCCACCGTATCCGCCTAAGGCCGCTTGGTAGGCTCCGGTGTTGAACAGGCCGATGTATTGTATGTCATCCGAGTCCTCGCCCGGGTAGGCCTCCGACTCAATCTTGGGGAGAAAGACCGCATTCAAGTGCGCTTCGGAGTTGTAGTAGTCTTGGCTGTCGCAGGTGAGACCGCCGAGGAATACGCGTTCGTACTCGCGATCCCAATGGTTGATGGCCAAGATGATGAACTGCTGGTTGATGGCCCACGAGTCGGGAAGGGTGGTCATGAAGGAACTGTCGATCATGTTCCACAGCTCGCGGTCGTTTTGGCGCTTCTGTTGCAGGATGGAGAAGAGCACGGCGCTCGCCTCACCCACAGTGAACGAACCGAACTCCGTGAAGATGTCGGGCTCTTCCACACCTTCGCGGTTGCAAATCTGTTTGATTTGCGACACAATCTCCTCCGCCATGTACTCATAGTCGTAGTCGAACGAAAGTGAGTTCTTGATGGGGAATCCGCCGCCGATGTTCAAAGAGTCCAATTCGGGACAGCGCTTCTTGAGTTCGCAATAGATGTTGACACACTTTGTCAACTCGTTCCAGTAATAGGCCGTGTCGTGTATGCCCGTATTGATGAAGAAATGCAGCATCTTCAAGTCAAACTTGGGGTTGTTCTTGATCTTCTCCTCGTAAAACGGGATAATGTCGTTGTAACGGATGCCAAGTCGTGAAGTGTAGAACTCGAAGCGCGGCTCCTCCTCGGATGCGATGCGGATGCCAACGCGGCATTTGGTGTTCACGTATTTGTCCACCAGGTCGAACTCTTTCTTGCTGTCCAGGACAGGTATCGTGTTTACAAACCCTTTCTCCAACATGGCCGAGATGTTGTCGATATAGAGTTGTTTCTTGAACCCGTTGCACAAAATATAATTGTCTTTTTCAAACAAGCCGTTCTCGTTCAGGGTCTCCACCAGGTTGAGATCGAATGCGGACGAGGTCTCGATATGCACCTCGTTCTTGAGCACTTCTGACATCACAAACTCGAAATGGGAACTCTTTGTGCAGTAGCAATAGTGGTAGGAGCCTTTGTAGTCGGACTTCGCAATGGCCACATTGAACCAACGCTTCGCCTTCTGGATGTTCTCCGAAATCTTGGGCAGGTAGGTGATTTTTAACGGTGTGCCGTACTGTTTGATGATGTCCATTAACGGTACGTCATTGAATAACAGTTCGTTGTCTTCCACGTCGAACTCTTCTTGCGGAAATTCGTACGTTTGGGAAATCAGGTCGATGTACTTGGTTTTCATTGCAAAATCCGATTGAGTTAATAACGGCGCAAAAATATAAAAAAAGAAAAACGGATTGATGAAAAAACATCAATCCGGGTGAATTACTTTGAAAATATTTTTTCAAAGTAGGTTAGTTGTGGTCGCGGCGGTTTTCGCATTCGCAGATGTCAGTGAAGAGAATGTCGGTTTTCGGGAGCAGTCTTTCCATGGCTTCAAGTTCCCATTTTGTGAGCGGTATTTGGCGTAAGTCGAGCGTCCGGAGTGTGTTTTCTAATTTGCTTATGCTTTCGGGAAGCACGTATAGGGGGTTGTCCCAAGCATCGATGTAAACGAGGTTGTGAAGTTTTTGGATGGATTCCGGAAATGTCTCAAGGATGTTCCGGTTGACGATGAGCGTGCGTAAGTCTGTGAGTTCTCCAATCTCTTCGGGCAGTCTCAATAATTTGTTGTGCTCCAGGTTGAGATGTTGTAAATGCTTGAGTTCTCTGATCCGTTGGTTGAGCACATTGAGCTTGCATCCTTTGACGGTCAGTTCCCGCAATTCGGTCAGTAGGAAGAGATCGTCGGGCAGCGAGTCGCGTTTGGGGAGTTTGGTGATCTTGAGGCGATAAACGGGGCTGGTGGCCTTCAGCGCGTCTTCGATGGATGTGTATACCTTGCCGTTGTCGTCAGGACCGTATAGGACCGGAGCGTTTTTCTGTGCCGTTGCGGTGGTGGCGAGCAGCAGGCTGCAGCAAAGCAGGATGAGTTTGGATGTGCGGGTGAGTTTTTGCATGTTTTATTTTTTGCGTTTTTCACGACGTTTTTTCATCTTGACAACAGCTTTCTGGTAGCGTTCGCGACATCCTTTGATGTATTGGTCGTCGAAGCGGGGGGTGCCGTAGCGGGCCATGCGCCCTTGGATGACACCGGCTTGGTGGGAGAGATAGCCTGATGGATGGGCGGGGTTTCTTTTCAGCGGGGCGGGGTAGCAGGCGGTGATGAGAGCGGCCTGATGCGCGCTCAGGTTCTTGGCACTGCAGTGAAAATAGTGCTGTGCGGCAGCCTCGGCTCCGTAGATGCCTTGGCCCATCTCGATGACGTTGAGATAGACTTCCATGATGCGCTCCTTGCTCCAGAAGGTTTCGATGAGGAAGGTGTAGTATGTCTCCACGCCCTTGCGGATCCAGGAACCGCGGGGCCAGCAGAAGACGTTCTTGGCAGTCTGCTGCGAGATGGTGCTGCCACCACGCTTGCGGCGGCCGCTCTGACGTTCCTGCAGCACCTGGTCAAGTGCAATCACGTCGAAGCCGTTATGCCCTAAGAAATAGTTGTCCTCTGATGCGATGGCCGCCCGCACCATGTAGGGCGAAATCTCTTCGATGGGCTTCCATTTTTTCTCGATGGAATAGCCGTACTGCACCTTGCGGATGACCATCAGTGGAGTCACGGGAGGGTTTACCCATCGGTACAGGATGGTCGTGAGTATACTTAGCAGAAAGCAAGTGAGCACGATGAGGCCGATTGTTTTCCAAAACCCACGTTGCTTGCCGGATGTTCTCTTTTCTTTTTTTGTCATGGGAATGAGTCGCTTGTTCAGCGTTTGGATAGTTGGATGACCTTTTAGAGGGTGTAGCGGATGCCAAGATTGACGCTCCAGTCGAAATAGTGCATGTCGAAATGCTCGGCGAAGAGGCATCCGTAGCCGGGACGGAAGTCGAGCTGGAAGGCGAGGGGAGCGTTGATTTTGTATTCCAATCCGACAATGCCGTTGGCACCGCACTTGCCGAAATCGGAACGGGTGTTGTTGAAGACGAACCATCCTGTGTTGAAAGTGTTCCAGCTGTAGCCGATGCTGCCGCCGATGCCAACCAATCCATAGAGCCCCTTGCCGAAAAGACCTTCAAACATGATGTTGGGATTCAATTCCAAATCCCAGATCGTGAGGTCGGTGTTTTTGGTGGCGGCGCGGGTGACCTTGGTGCCGAGGTCGACTTGGAATGCAAAATGGCTGCCAGCGAATGCTTTGAGTGACAGTGCCTGCATGTTGCCGGCGGTGACGCCAATGCCGACTTTATAGGGGGCTTGTGCGTTGGCTGTGAAGATGCCAGCCAGCATGGCGATGATTACGAGAACGGAAACTTTGTTTTTCATTGTGATGACTTCAGGTTTATGATTTATGTTTTTCTTCTTTTAAGGTTGGCAAAAATACTTTTTTTTTGAAACGTCTGGTTGCATATCGATAAAACTTGTGACATCACTGATGTTGACAAGATTCGTTTGTCTGTCTTTTTTTTACTTCTTAAACTATAATTTTATGAGGGAGTCTACGTTGCTTTCATAATTGGTATAATGAGCGTTGTTATCACCATATTTTAATGTAATAAACAGAACCATCATGAAAAGCTGGCACATTTTCTTGGCATTTATCCTGACAGTCGCGCATTTCTCCGCCATGGCTGTCGATATCGAGGGCGTTGTGGTGGACGAAAAGGGCAACGGGCTGGCATACGCCAGTGTGTACCTCATGCACACGCCGGACGTGGGCACAATTACAGACGCGAATGGCCGTTTCGAGCTAAGCGTACCCAATGCGCGCGACAGCTTGATTGTGACTATGGTGGGCTACAAGACCGTGTATATCAACTTGTCCAAAGTCAAGTCGTTTAAATCAATGCGCATCACCATGAAAAAAAGGCCCATTATACTGAACGAGGTGGTGGTGCAAGCGGGTGACAAGAAGAACGCAAAGAAAAGCAAGAAGCAGCTTCGTGCCGAGACACAGGCTGTTCTTCAGAAAGTATATGACCGCATAGTGGTGGATTTTCCGATACACAATGTGAAGCACAGGGTTGTGTCAGACCTGACCGCCATAAGCGAGGGACAGGTAGTGCTGTTTGACGAATGGATTGGCGATATCGTGGAGTTACGCGACTATCGTGGCACAAAAGATTCCATCCAGATGAAGACGGACGTGCATAAACGATATGTCAATAAAACGTTTAAAAATGCGGCGGAGAGTTTTGATCCCAGCGATTACAGCAAGAAAGACATGAAGCATCTTGGGAAAATTGACCTTGAGGAGTTAAAAAGAATCGACCCTCACAAAATCGCATGGGATTTGGATGTGCAGAGGGTGTTCAAGCGTTACATGAGCGATGTGAAGCATTGGTCGATGGCTGAGAAAGACGGCAGTACCATCGTGTTGACGTTGACCCTGACAAACAAGTTCCCTGGCATTTACTCACTTGTCCGGAAATTGATCTTTGCCGTTGACAAATACGACTATAGTGTCAAGACGGTCTCGGAACGGGTGAGTGCCGAGTTGAACATTCCTTTTGGGTATAAGCTGACAGATGCCGAGTTGGCCATTCTCAACACATTCGCGCTCGACCACCAGGATTTTGAGAAATACAGGGTTAAGAGTTTCAAGGGCACTTCTAACCGTAACAGTATTTACCATCGTGATGGCAACCAGTTGGTGGTAAGCGAACGTAATTTCACGGCGGATGGCTATGTTGTTGACAACAAAGATAATAAATTGAACTTCGGTAGCAAAATCAAGAGCACAGTCCTATCTGTGGAGGCCCGAAATGTGAAGCCTTATTCTGCAGCACAACTCAAAAGTGGCAAGACCCAGTATTTGGACGCTCCGAGATATTAAGGATTCAGGTGGGAAGTTCCGGATTACTCCTTGTTTTGTAATCTTTCGCGCACTTCTGCCATAAACTCATCCACATCAATGTTGATGGCCTTGGCCTCTTCTACAAGGATTGCCTCTTCTTCGGGCGTTATAACACCATCTTCCAAAATAGCAGCGACCTTGGTGTCGAGAGCATTGAGCAGATTCTCTTTGTCTGTTGTGTCTTCAGCAGATTCCTGAAGTTTCTTGCCTGCATTGATTAACACCGGGAGTTTGGCTAATGTTCCAAGTTTTTCAAGAGCCTTACCGCTCATCTCCTTTGCTTTGTCAGCAGCATCGCCTACCTTCTCGGCAAACTTGCTGTCTTTGATGTCCTCGACCATGTCTTTGGCCTTTTCACGGACATTTTCTGCAACATCTGCCACTTTCCCGCTAAAATCGGAATTCTTGACATCTTCTACGGTGTCTTGTACTTTTTCAGCAACCTCTTTTGAGGTTTTCTTGAATAAATCCAAAAATTTTTGGACACATGATTTCTTTTCGGAATCGGAATTGTAATTGTCAGCCATATTTTTAAATATTTAAAGGAAAGGCAAAAATACAATTTTTATGATAAAATATGCTGGTTTGTAAAAAAATGGATTTCTACGACATACTTTTATTTCCAGTGTGAAAAAAAACGGGTGCCGATTGGTTCAGCACCCGTTTGGATGTTATTTTGTAGAGACGCGCGCGTCTCTACAGTGTGATGTCTAATGGATTTCCTCGAAATCCACGTCTTGGACCTCTTGGTCGTTGCCGTTGTTGGCACCGCTTTGCGGGCCTTGGGCGCCGGCCTGCTGGTTGAAGCCGCCGTTGAAGTCTGCACCGGGCTGTTGGGCACCGCCCTGCTGGTACATCTTGGCGGAAGCGGCCTGCCATGCGCCTTGCAACTCAGCCGTGGCTGCGTCGATGGCGGCGAAGTCCTTGCTGTCGTGGGCGCTCTTCAGCTTGGCGGCAGCGGCCTCGATCTTGGCGCGGTCGTCAGCAGGCACCTTGTCGCCGAACTCCTTGAGCTGCTTCTCGGTCTGGAACACCAGACTGTCGGCGGCGTTCAGCTTGTCAACCTCCTCCTTGGCCTTCTTGTCGGCATCGGCGTTGGCCTCGGCCTCGGCCTTCATCCGCTTGATCTCGTCGTCGCTCAGACCGGAAGAGGCCTCGATGCGGATCTTCTGCTCCTTGCCGGAAGCCTTGTCCTTGGCAGTCACGCTCAAGATGCCGTTGGTGTCGATGTCGAAAGTGACTTCGATTTGCGGCACGCCACGCATAGCGGCAGGAATGCCATCGAGGTGGAAACGGCCGATGCTCTTGTTCTGTGCGGCCATCGGACGCTCGCCCTGCAACACATGAATCTCCACAGAGGTCTGGTTATCT
>JAFZZK010000020.1 GCA_017615795.1 Bacteroidales bacterium | reverse complement strand
TGGATGTTGGATGTTGGATGTTGGAGATGTTTTGATAAAATATTTTAAATTATTATTCGTTATTTATTTAAGATCAAATATAATGATATGAGAAATTTTAGAAAATTGGAAGTAAGGAATGATGCGGTGTCATTGGTGACGGATATTTATGACATGCTAAAGAAATTTCCTATTTCCGAACGCAATGCTTTGGCTGATCAGATGAGAAGATCAGCCGTCTCGATTGCATCAAATATTGCAGAAGGGGCATCAAGAACCTCAGACAGAGAATTTTTACGTTTTTTGGAAATTAGTACTGGTTCAGCATTTGAATTGGAAACTCAGACAATCATTGCATATAATTTGAAATACATAGATAAATCACAGTTGAACAATATTTGTGCCATACTGTTATCCATAGAGAAGAGATTAAACAGGCTGATAACTATATTGAAAGCCCAATAACCAACATCCAACCTCCAACATCTAATCGCCAATGTCCAACTGCCAAGGCATCAGTGCTTGAAATGCCTCACTCCCGTGAATACCATTGCGATGCCCAGTTCGTCGCATGCTTTGATGGAGTCCTCGTCGCGCACAGAACCGCCGGGTTGGATGATGGCGGTGACGCCGTATTCGGCGGCCATCTTCACCACGTCGTCGAAGGGGAAGAAGGCGTCGCTGGCCAGGCACAGGCCGTCTGTGATGCCTTTGGCCTTGGCCTCCTCGAAGGCAATGTGGGCGGCTCCCACGCGGTTCATCTGTCCTGCGCCGATGCCGGCGATCTTGCCATCCTTGGCCACGGTGATGGCATTGGAACGCACATGTTTGCATATTTTCATTGCCAAGAAGAGATTCTGGAGCTCAGCCTCGGTGGGCTTGCGTTTCGTGACCACGTTCATTTCGTAGTCGCCTGTGGACTTGTTGTCGATGGTTTGGGTGAGCATGCCTCCGCGCACGCTGATGAACATGCTGTCGTCGCCGCCTTCGTCGGTGGGGTCGAAGGTCATCAGGCGGATGTTCTTCTTGGTGGCAAGATGTTCGAAGGCTTCCGGTGTGAAGCTCGGGGCCAGGATGATCTCAAGGAAAACGGGCTTCATGGCCTCTGCCGTGGGCAGGTCGATTTCGCGGTTGGAAGCGACGATGCCGCCGAAGATGGAAACGGGGTCCGCCTCGTAAGCGCGTTGCCATGCCTCCAGAGCGTTGGCGCCCAGACCTACGCCGCAGGGGTTTTTGTGCTTGACAGCTACCATGGCGGGTTCCTTGAATTCACGGAGAATCTGCAAGGTGGCGTCGGCATCTTGTATGTTGTTGTAGGAAAGTTCTTTGCCGTGTAACTGCTTGGCCCAGGCGATGGAAAAGCCCTGCTTCTTGCCCGCATAGAAGGTGGCCTTCTGGTGTGGGTTCTCGCCGTAGCGCAGACTTTGCTTGCGGGTGAAGGTGAGCGAGATACTCTCGGGTTCCTGCTCACCCGACTGTTCGGTGAGGTAGGTCGAGATATAAGTGTCGTATGCGGCTGTGTGGCGGAATACCTTGGCGGCTAAACGACGGCGTGTCTCGAAAGTGGTGTCGCCCTGCGCGCGGATCTCTTCCAATACGTTGTCGTAGTCGGCACTGTCCACCACCACGGTCACAAACTTGTGGTTCTTGGCGGCGCTTCTCAGCATCGTCGGGCCCCCGATGTCAATGTTCTCGATGGCGTCTTCATACGTTACTCCCGCCTTTTCGATGGTCTGCTTGAAGGGGTAGAGGTTCACCACAATCATGTCGATGGGCTCAATGCCGTTCTCACGCATCTCGGTCTGGTGCTTCTCATTGTCGCGGATGGCCAGCAAGCCCCCGTGCACTTTGGGATGCAGGGTCTTCACCCGGCCGTCCATAATCTCCGGAAACCCCGTCACCTCGCTGATGCCGATGGTCTTTACTCCGGCCTCGTCCAAGGCCCGCTTGGTGCCCCCGGTGGATATAATTTCGTAACCCAATTCCACGAGCCCTGCCGCAAACGGCACGATGCCCGTCTTGTCACTGACACTGATAATCGCTCTTTTCATGATAATATGCTATAATAATCAATAATAAAATTCACAATCACCATTCCGCCGCTTTCAGCGGCGGAACCTCCATCCATTGGTACCACCATCCATTGGCGGCTCTATAACTCTCCAATATAGAGACACTCGGCCGTGTGTCTCTACCGTTCTTAACTATTTGTTGTTCTCCGTATGGTTTTGCCCACGTTGATGAGGTGGTCGGCGACACGTTCGACATTGGAGGAGAGAGACAGGTATTGCGCGCCCACGTCGGCACCACAGATGCCTTGTTCGAGGCGTTTGATGTGGTTGTCTTCCATAGCCTTGGTGATGTCGTCAATCTCCTCTTCGATGATATTGGCCTCTTCAAGGGCATGGATGTCCTCGTTTTCGTATGCAATCATGATTTTTTCATACAGATTGTCGATGAGCGCTTGCACCTGCCGGATTTCATCGATGGCCTCCTTGGAGAATTTGTGGTTTATGAAGCGGAGACTTTCGGCGTATTCCACGATGTTCTCGGCATAGTCGCCGATACGTTCCAAATCACGTACGGAACGGAAGGTGGTGGAGAGGTATATGTGGTCTTTTTGGCTGAGTTGCGGTTTTTCGGAAAGTTTGACGACAAAGTCGACAATGGCTTGGTTGAGGAAGTTGAGTTCCTCCTCGCGAATGCTGAATTTCCCGGAGTCCTTGAAGTCGAGGGTGCAGATGATGTTGAGGGATAGGTTGAAGTTCTGCATGGCGAGATCGGCCATGTTGACGATTTCCTTCTTGGTCTGTTGCAGTGCCAAGGGAGGTGTCGTCAGCATGTTGTCATCGAGGTGATAAAGGTGCGGTGCGTTGGGGTCGATGGGGTGTTTGTCATCGGGAATGATACGGCAGACGGTGTTGACGAGTAGCTGGGTGAGGGGAAGCATGATGATGACGGTGACCACATTGAAGAAGGTGTGGAACATGGCCAGCTGGGTCTGCGGTGCGTTGGGGAACATCTTGGTGAAGATGGAACCGTAGGTGACATCCTTTCCGGAGACAAGCCACAGGACAGCTTCAATAAGGAGGAAGATGACCACGCCGCTGATGTTGAAGAAGAGGTGGATAAGAGCGGTGCGTTTGGCGTTGCGGCCGGAGGTCATACCGGCGATGAGGGCTACTGCGCACGAGCCGATGTTGGAGCCCATGGTCAGAAAGATGCCTTGGTCGATGTTGATGAGTCGCGTAACCACCATGGCCAAGGCAATGGAGGTCATCACGGAGGAACTTTGGATGATGGCGGTGAGAAGGGTACCGATGAGCACCAGCAAGAGGGGGTTGTTGATTCGGGCCAAGAAGGTCTTCACCGAGTCAAGGGCTGCGAAATCGGACATGGACTGGCTCATGAGGTCGAGGCCGACGAAAAGCATGCCAAAGCCCGTCAGTATGCCGCCAATGCGTTTCCAGAGATCTTTCTTGGCAAAGAGCGAGACGAATGCACCGATGCCGGCGAGCGAGGAGAAGACGATGGCGGAGGTGATGGCGCTGCCTTCGCCGAACATACCGAGAGCCACAATTTGCGCCGTGATGGTGGTTCCGATATTGGCGCCGTAAATGATGGTGGATGCCTGGACTAAGGAGATGATGCCTGCATTGACGAAACCAATGGCCATCACGGTGGTGGCACCGGAGCTCTGGATGGCTGCCGTGCCCAATGCGCCAATGCCAACCCCGAGCAACTTGCTGCGGGCGGCGTTGGAAAAAAGATTCTTGAGCTTGTTGGAAGATGCGGATTCAAGGTTAGTACTCATCATCTGGCAGGCAACCAAGAAGATGCCAATGCCGGCGGTGAGGGTTAATACTGCAGAAAGAATCGTGGCTAAATCCATATCTTAATTTGCGGCGCGAAAATATGATTTTATTTGATACCGTCCGAAGGTGAAATGATTTTTTTTGTCATAGTCGTTTTTTGAACTCTTCCATCAGCCACATGGGCGTGGAGGTGGCCCCGCAGATGCCGATGCTCTCCTTGCCGCTCAGGTCGATGTCTTGCAGCTGATCGACGTGTGAGACTAAAAAGGTGTTGGGATTGGCCTTGCGGCAGATGTCGGAGAGGTAGAGCCCGTTGGAACTTTTCTCGCCCGAGACGAACAGGATGGTGTCGTGTCGCTTGGCGAACTCGACGACCTGTTCGGCGCGGTTGGCCACCTTGCGGCAGATGGTGTCCGCATAGTGGAACATGTCGCCGTGCCCGACAGCCTCATAGCGTGCCCGGATGAGGTCGATGAGTTGATAGTATTGCTCCAAGCTCTGCGTGGTCTGCGAGTAGAGCATGGACGGACGGTTGTAGTCCACTTTGTTGATTTCCTCCATGGAAGAAAGCACGATGACCTTGTTGTCGGCTTGCCCCATAAGACCGACCACTTCGGCATGTCCCTTCTTGCCGAAGATGAGAATTTGCCAATTCTTTTTGTCGGGATTGCAGTAGAAGTCGTGGATGCGTTGTTGGAGCTTGAGCACCACAGGGCAGGTGGCGTCAATGAGGGTGATGTGGTTATCGCGGGCGATCTGGTAGGTGAGGGGCGGCTCGCCATGCGCGCGGATAAGCACCGTGGTGTCGTGCAACTCCCGGAATTGCTCTTGTGTGATGACACGCAACCCCAGCCGTGCAAGACGTTTCACTTCCTCGTTGTTGTGGACGATGTCGCCCAGGCAATAAAGCTCGTGGTGGTCGCGGAGGTAATCTTCCGCCGTCTGGATGGCATGGATGACCCCGAAGCAGAAACCGGAATTTTCGTCGATGGTTACTTGCACGTTCTGTTCCTCCCGCTGTTTTTGCAGATTAACGCAGATAAGAAGGGGGTGTGTCGTTGCATGGCCCGCAGGTTACCAGTTGTCGGGGAACAGGGAGTCCACAAACTCCATGCGGTTGAAGACTTGGAGCTGGTCTATTTTCTCGCCCACGCCGATGTACTTGATGGGAATCTTGAATTGGTCGGAGATGCCGATGACCACGCCGCCTTTGGCCGTGCCGTCAAGTTTGGTGATGGCCAAGGTGGAGACTTCGGTGGCGGCACTGAACTGGCGGGCCTGCTCGAAAGCGTTCTGGCCAGTAGAACCGTCGAGGACGAGCAGCACTTCGTGCGGGCCGTCGGGCACGAGCTTGCGGATGACGTTCTTGATCTTGATGAGCTCGTTCATGAGGTTGGTCTTGTTGTGGAGACGTCCGGCCGTGTCAATAAGCACCACGTCGCTATGGCGTGCGAGGGCGGACGACACGGTGTCGTATGCCACTGCGGCAGGATCGGAACCCATTTTCTGGGTGACGATGGGCACGTCGGCGCGCTGCGCCCAGGCCTGCAGTTGCTCGATGGCGGCAGCCCGGAATGTGTCGGCGGCGCCCAACATGACGCTGTACCCCTTTTTCTTGAATTGGTAGGCGAGCTTGCCGATGGTGGTGGTCTTGCCCACACCGTTTACGCCTACCACCAATACGATGTACGGGACATCCATTTCCGGGATGACGAAGTCGTTGACTTTTTCGATGTCGTTCTCCAGCAACAAGCCTGCAATCTCCTCCTTGAGGATGGAGTTAAGCTGCTCTGTTCCAATGTATTTGTCGCGGGAAACGCGTCCCTCGATACGTTCGATGATGCGCAGGGTGGTTTCCACTCCGACGTCGGAAGTCACCAGCACCTCTTCTAAGCGGTCGAGCACGTCGTCATCGACCTTCGATTTGCCGACGATAGTCTTGGCCAGCTTGGCGAAAAAGTTCTCCTTGGACTTCTGCAAGCCTTGGTCCAACTCCTGTTTTTTCTCTTTGGAAAAGATTGAAAATAATCCCATAGCGTCATTTGTTAGTCGGCTGCAAAGATACGAAAAAAGAGAATATTCGCGATACAGAAACGCCCATAACGAAAAAAGGCGTCCCTTGTGAGGACACCTTCTTTCAACCATGAAAACAAAATATTACTTTTTAGCCAAAAAGTCTTTTACAGCGGTGGATTCTACAACGGCTTCTTTGAACGTGTAGGCTCCAGTCTTGGGTGAGCGCTCCATTTTCACGACTCTCGTGTAGGTGACGCCACCTTGTTTTTTCAATGTTGCAACAACCTTCTTTGCCATCTCTTTGTGTTTTTATTTGTTATTATTATTTGACTTCCTTGTGTAAGGTCATACGTTTCAGATAGGGATTGTATTTCATCAGTTCCAATCTGTCAGGCGTGTTCTTTCTGTTCTTCGTGGTTATATACCTCGAGATACCTGGCACGCCACTTGCCTTTTGCTCTGTGCATTCCAAAATCACTTGCTGACGAGCTTCTTTTACTTTCTTTGCCATTTTTCTCTACTTATTTTTGTGTTTTTTGAGGCTGCAAAAATACACTTTTTTTAATTACACCCTATACTATGTTGAATTTTTTATAAAAATATTTTAATGTCAAAGTAATAATCTGATAATCAGTTATGTTTAAAAACAACTTTGTTTGGTTTTCGATTCGTCTAATCTTCCAAAAGTCTCCATAACATATCCTTCAATTCCGTTAGATGGTAATTCGTGACGGAAGATATGTCAATGAAAGGCATGTCCTTTGGAAGTTGTTTCTTGATTTTGTCGAGTTCCTCTTGGGATGCGGCGTCGCATTTGGTGAGTGCCACAAGGAAGTTCTTGTCGAGCAGCTCAGGGTTGTATTGGTTGAGTTCGTTTTGCAGGATCTTGTATTCATGCTGGATCTCCTCAGCGCTTCGCACACCCTCTTCGGAAATGACGGGCAGCATATACAATAGTACGGAGTTGCGTTCGATATGGCGCAGGAATCGCAGGCCGATGCCTTTGCCTTCGGAGGCGCCTTCGATGATGCCGGGGATGTCGGCAATGACGAAGGACTGGAAGTCCCGGTAGGCGACCATGCCGAGGTTGGGGGTCAGGGTGGTGAAGGGGTAGTTGGCGATTTTGGGCTTGGCGTTGGAGAGTTTGCTGATGAGCGTGGATTTGCCCGCATTGGGGAAGCCGACGAGTCCGACATCGGCGAGTACCTTGAGCTCCAGGGTGATCCAGCCTTCGCAGCCGGGTTCGCCGGGTTGCGCAAAGCGTGGGGTTTGCATTGTCGCGCTCTTGAAATGCACGTTGCCGAGTCCGCCGCGACCGCCTTTCATGATGACAAGCTCCTGTCCGTCGTCCAGCACCTCGCCGATGACCTCGTCGGTGTCCGCCATCTTGATGACGGTGCCGAGAGGCACTTCAATGATGGCGTCGGCACCATTCTTGCCGAAGCACTGGTTTTTTTGCCCGTGTTCGCCGTTTTCCGCGAACACGTGTTTGGTGTAACGAAGATGCAGCAAGGTCCAAAGGTTGCGGTTGCCGCGTGCGATGACACTGCCGCCCTTGCCGCCGTCGCCCCCGTCGGGACCGCCCTTGGGGTTGCGGGCGAAACGTGCCAAGTGCGCTGATCCGCCACCACCGTTGCCGGAGCGTGCAAATATCTTGACGTAGTCTATAAATTGTTCGTTTTCCATTCCGTTGTCGTGCTTGAAGCGTTGTCTATTTTGTTTGTGATGGGATTGGCGTAGATTTTCAGGAAAATGTTCCGTAGTTCGTCTCTTTCGCCTGAAAGCCCCTGTAGGCCACTTTCCATATAGCGCACAAAAGCATCCGCGTCAGCAGCGGTGTATTGGTCGGCATAGCGCTGGCTTTGATGCAACAAGTCGTAGGCGATGTGGTTGGTCTTCCACAGTTTGTAGTGGTCTGTTATGCGTTGGTCGATGATTTGTGCCAGACGTTCGAACTTGAGGTTCTTCTCGTAATTGTCACAGTCGGCCAGCTCTTCTGCCGTAACAGGCGGGGTGACGGCGATGTGTACCTGGCCTTTTTCCTGTGTGACGCCTTTCAGGATGCTGCGAAGATCCTCTCCGGGTTCTTTGATGTATTTTTGATATTGGGAGATATACAACTCCTGTGTCTTCAGAAAATCGCAGGGCTCGTATTCGTAGGAAATGGCCACAGGTGTGATGTTCATCTCGGCCAAGTTTTCTTGGAAGGACTTCTGACTGCTGATGGACAGCATTTTGAGCACGGCGTTTTCCGTGCGGTCGTAGCCATCCTTGGTCCGTCCATTGCGTTGGGCAATCCATGTGGACTCGCCCTTTTCTGTCACGGCATAGCGCATATAGGAGGAGACCTCCATCGAGCTTTTGTAGAAGCTGTGCACAGTGCCGCCGCGCTCTATGCGGAACATCTTGTTCATCTTGCCGATGTCGATGACGATGTCGCCTTGCATCAGATTGCTGCCGAACGTGATTTCCGAAGTGCGGAGATGATTTTGTTTCAGGACAATCTGCAACAATGCAGCATCCAGCAGGATGTCGCGGTGGTTGGCGATAAAGGTGTAACGGCGGTCAGGAACCAAGAGGCCGACACCCTCCTCGGTGAAGTCTGTGCAGGTGCGTTGGATGATGTTCCCGATGGCCTTCAGCATCACTTTCTCTTGAAACTCGTCAATGGTGGTGATTTGGAGAAACTCTTGCCGGAACTTTTCCACGGAGGTGTCGGGAAAAAGGTACTTGACGATCGTGTCGAAGAACGGGTTGGAGGCGACGCGTGCCACGGCGGCAGGGATTTCGCTGTCGTTGTATGGTCTGGTGTTTGGAAATAGATCTTTCATTTCCGTGGTTGTGGAAAATATTTAGTGCTTTCTGTTGTCGATGAGGGTGACGGGTTTGCGGCTCATGGCGGGGAAATTGACCTTGCGCACGTCGTCCACGTCCGCAATGCGGATGTCAGGTGCCACACGCACCTTGGCGCGGAAACGGTCCTTGATGTCTTTGACGACATCAAACTCGGGGTTGTGACGCAGTCCAATGGTGATGGTCACCTCGTCGGTGCCGGTGTTGGGATTGGTGTCGATGGTGATATAGTAGTTCTCGACGTAGTCGGTGTTGGTCAGCACTTCGGTGAGTGCGGGTGGATAGAGGGTTGTGCCCTTGTACTTGATCATGTGGTTCTTGCGGCCCACGATGGGGCTGATGCGGAAGGTCTGGCGCCTGCAACGGCACGGCTCGGGGTGGATGCAGGCCATGTCGCCTGTGCGGAATCGCAGCAGGGGCATGCCCTCGATTCCAAGGGTGGTGACCACAACCTCTCCGACTTCGCCGTCGGGAACGGGTTCGTCATCATCGCCGATGATTTCCACAATGAGCAACTCCGGATGGTGGTGCCCGCCGCAACCGTACTCGCATTCCGAGAAGGTGGCCGACATCTCCGTGGAGGAGTAGGTGGCGAAGAGTTGCACGTCCCATTTGTCTTTGATGTTCTTGCCCAATGAGTTGAGTTCGAAATGCTGGTCACGCAGCCCTTCCCCGATACCAATGATGCGCTTGATGGAGGAGTTCTTGTAGTCGATGCCGTGTTCTTCGGCATACTCGATGAGGCGCAGGATGAAGGATGGGATGCACATGACCGTGTCGGGCTGGATGCGCTGGATGGTGTCCCATTGCAACTCGGGGATGCCGTTGCCGACGCGGATGACGCCGGCACCCAACTTTCTTAATCCCAAGAAATAAGCCAAGCCCGCCATGAAGCGTTTGTCCATGGTGGTCATTAGTTGCAGCACATTGCCGGGCTTCAGTCCCGCACAGGCAAAGGAGATGGCTTCGTTGTAGGCTAATCGCTCCAAATCGCTGTCGGTGCAGGCGAAAGTCACAGGGTCGCCTAATGTGCCCGATGTGGTGATGTAGTCGATTATGCGGTGTTTTTTCACGCACAGGAACTCCCAGTTGTGCAGCTGCAGGTCTTTCTTGTCAGTGAACGGGATGTGCCGCAGATCCTCGATGTGTTGTATTTTCATCGAGTCGATATGGTTCTCGGCAAACATTTTTTTGTAAAAGGGAGAGAAGGCCTGCAGATAGGCGATGTGTTCGCGCAGTTTTTCCTCTTGGAAGGCCTTGATAACCTCGCAGGGCTGGAATTCTATGTCCGGGATGAAGTTCATGGGAGTCTGTTTTTAGGGCCGATACTATATATTATAATATTGTAGGGATTCCTGCTCCATCGATTTTGGCAGTTGCATCAGGAATCATTATAGTTTTAGAGATCCTAACCATTTGAGGAAGGTGTTCTTCCATTTGCCGGCTTCCGGGGCAAGTTTCTCGCTCATGCCGTAGCCATGGCCGCCCGTCTCGAAGAGCATGAATTGGTGCGGTATTTGAGCCTTGCTGAGAGAATGGTCGAGTTGCACGCTGTTGCGATAGTCCACCACGGGGTCGTCCTTGGCGGTGGCCACAAAGGTGGGGGGCATGTCGCGCGGGATGTTCAGCTCCATGGAAAACTTGGTCTCCATCTCGGGGGTGCGTTTGCGGGTGAGCAGGTTTTTGCGGGAACGCTGATGCACGATGTCGCCCTTCATGGTGACAACAGGATAGATGGGCACGACGAAGTCGGGGCGCAGCGAGATGTTGTCCTTGAATCCATACTTGGAGATGTGGTTTTCTTTGGACAAGGATCCGCTCATGAGAGCGAGATGCCCGCCGGCGGAGAAGCCCATCACGCCGAGCTTGTGCGGGTCGTAGCCGTACTCTTTGGCGTGCTCGCGCACATAGTGGATGGCCATCTGCACATCCTCCAACATGGCAGGATGGTGATAGCCTTGTGAACCAGTACGGTACTTGAGCACGAAGGCATTGATGCCTTGGCTGTTGAGCCATTCAGCCACGGCAAAGCCCTCGGTGGCGATGCCCATGGTGTGGGCGTAGCTTCCGCCCGGACAGATGATGACCACATAGCCGTGGTTGTTCTCCTTGGGTGCAGGATAGGCATACAATTTGGTGGGCTTGCCCTTCATGCCGGACACATTTTTCCACAGGGCCATCGGCTTGGGCTGGGATGAAGCGCAGCCCGCCATCAGTACCAATAAGATTATCTGTATGAGTCTTTTCATTGTCGTTTGGTTCTTTGAGGATGGTGTTTGGGACTATTCCAACATGGCTTTCACCTCTTCCTTGTCGAGTTGTCGGTATTGGGGCGGTACGCCTTCAACAAAGGTGACTTCGAAATATTCTTCGTCATAGAACGAGAGTTTGGAATTGGTGTTCGGGTTGCATTCCACATACGTGATGTCGGCGAGGTTGAGCCCTTTCTTTTCACAGATTTGGTTGGCCAGCGACACGCCTGCGTATGTCACGGACGTGCCGGGGTTGTCCTGATAGAGTTCCGTGACAATCACGTAGGTCTTCTCGGGCTTGCGGATGATTTTCAGTCCGCAGCTGCTGGGCATGTCCCACTGCCCGGCAAAAGCAAAAATTTCGTCGTAGTATCTTTCGGGTACTTTCATGAATATGGATTATTGTGCTTTTGTTTGAAATTCGTTGAAATGGCTCTTGCTGCGGTCGACGTCCTTGCCGAAACTCTTGTTGGCGAGTTTCCGGTTGCGGGGGCGGTAGGTGCCGTCCTCCATTTCGCGGAGCATGACCTGTGTGAAGAGTTTGAACATTTTCTCCTCCTGTGTCTCGTCCTGGTAGAAGGCGTGCCAGGCGTATTCATAGAGTTCCTGCAGGCGTTCGGGGCTCATGTGCTTGGGCTGGTAGACGACCTGTCCGGCGTTGTAGTGGTCCCAGTCGTGGTCGAAGATGCGCCCTTGTCGCATGAGATCGTCGTAAGCCTTGGTGTGCGGGAAGGGGGCGAGGATGGTGAACTCGGCGAGGTCGAGGTCGATTTTGAGGAGGAAGTCGATGAGGCGGAGAATGTCGTCCTCGGTTTGGTTGTCAAGGCCGAACAGGATGGTGCCTTCCACGCCGATGCCGTAGTCGTGATAGCGTTTCACGCGCTCCTTGATGTAGTCGGAGGTGTCATAGACGGCTTGGTACACGTACCACGCACCGGCTTGGGCGGCGAGGTCGAGCACTTGCGGGTCGTCTTCGATGGTATGGCTGATCCACTTCTTCTTGAGGGGGATCATCTCGCGGAAGAGGTCCATTTCCCATTGTTTGTTCTGCGCCAAGGAGTTGTCGACGATGAAGAGACGGTTGTTGTCGATGGTCTCCAGGTCGGCGATGGTCTTGTCGATGGGCCTTGGACGGAAGCAGCGTCCGCCGAGGTATGAGACGGCGCAGGGGTAGCAGCTGAAGCGGCATCCGCGGGAAGCGTGGAAGAGGTCGACCATCTGCACGCCCTTGTGGTTGTAAAGCTCGCGTTTATAGAGGTCACGACGGGCCGGGCCTACCAAGGCGATGTCGGGCTGATGCCCCATAAAGTTGTAGACTTTCTTGAGCTTGTGGTTCCGAAGGTCATCCATCACTTGCTCCATGCGCCCTTCAGATTCACCAAGGAAGACGGAGTCGGCATGTTGCAGGGTCTCCTCGGCGTGCAACATGGTGGAGATGCCTCCGAACATCACGGGAATACCCTTGGCACGATAGGCGTCGGCAATGGCCCATCCGCGTTTTACCTGCGTCGTGAGCATCATGCTGATGGCCACCACGTCGCATTCCTCGTCCATGTCGAGAGCCTCTACATTCTCGTCAGTGAAGGAGACATCGACGTATTCCGGCAGTGTGGCGGCGAAGACCACGGGACCGTGCGGCGGCAGGTTGAAAGTGGTTTGGCCAGGCAGCTTGTTCCATTTGGGATAGATGAGTTTCAGTTTCATTGTGGGCTATGTGTGATTAAAATTTGTTTTTATTTTGAAAATGCAAAGATAATAAAATGTTCTGAATTAAGACTCTGTTTTTATTTTTCAGTAACTCTCGATTTCATCAATGATTTTGTTGAGCCCCAGAAACTCGGCGCAGGTGAGGGCTGCTCCGATGGTGACGCCGAGGATGCCGTGCGAGTTGATGTTCTGGCCGGTTAGGAATAGATTGGGGATTTTAGTGCGTTGCGAAACGAGTGTCTGTGTGGGGAAGTTCTTGTCGCGGATGATGCCGTACATGGAACCGTTTTGCGTAGCGGTGTAGTCGCGATAGGTGAGGGGAGAGGAGGTTTCGTAACCCTCAATCGTGCTGCGGATGCCGGGAAACGATTGTTCCAAGATGCTAAGATAGTGCTCGGCGGTGCGTTCCTTGAACTCCTTGTAGGCTTCGCCGCGGTGCCCGCGTGTGGTGTCTGCCCATTGCGCCACCTCATCGAACTTCATGTAGCCGATCATTTCAGCGCTTTGCGCCCATTTCTGGTTTTGCTCGGCACATTGGTGCATGAACAGATAACTGCGCAGTTTGTCGCCGGCTTGCCGGTCAGTGGACTGCCATACGTCGTCGTTTTCGTAGTAATAGTAGTTGTAGTTGAGATAGGGCGTGGCTTTCTCCTTGAACTTGATATAGAGGGTGAAGTTGGCGATGGTGTTGTCAAGGTCGTTGATGCGGGCGCGGTATGCCTTGCGGATAAGATGCGTGTCGAGCAGGTTCAGCATGGCCTGCGGGTGGATGTTGGAGATGAAGGAGTCGGCTTCGACATATTCACCAGTGGCGAGTCGCACGCCCACGGCGTGCTTGTCATCGCATACAATCTCGACGATCTCGTTTTTGGTGCGGATCTCCCCTCCGAAGGCACGGATGGAGTCGGCTAACGAGTTCGCAATGATGTCACTGCCCCCAATGATGCGCCATGCGCTTTGGATATAGAAGTTGTTGATCAACGCGTGGATGTAGGTTGGTGTCTTGTCCTTTACTCCGGCATACAAGGGCAGGTTGCCGGCCAGTACGTTCTGCAACTCGCGGTTGTCAGTGATGCCGGCAATGAAATCGTTGACACTCGTCTTGATGTAGTCGGCCTCGATGAACACGTTATCCTCCACCTTGCGGAGGTTGTAAAGGGGGGATGCATTTGCAATGGCGCGTAATCCGGCCACGTATTTTTCAATGTCATGATGGTTGTGGGGGAAGCTCTCGGCCAGCGTCTCCACAAAAGCGTCGTAGCCGGAGGCGTACCGGTATTGTCGCCCTGCGATGGAGAAGAGGTCGTAGCCCTGCTCGTCGAGCCGTTGTAGCGGCACGCGGTCGGTCAGGCGCAGGTAATCGAACAGGCGGTGCAGGATTTGCCCCTCCAGCATGCTGCCGATGTAGTGCATGCCAGTGTCGAACTTGATGCCGAAACGGCGGAAAGTCTGCAGGCATCCCCCAATCTGGGATTCCTTCTCCAACAGCAGCACTTTGAAGCCATTCTTGCTGAGGATGTAGCCGCAGACCAACCCTCCGAGGCCGGTGCCCAGTATCGCGATGTCGTATTTGTTCTGGTTCATGCTTGGTCTAGAATGTCGAGTTCGTCAATAGTATGGTCGAAGTTTGTCTCTTGCGGGAGTTTGTGCGTGTAGTGCAGGTTGTCGGGCACGGCGGCACAGTGTGAGGCGATGTCGATGCTGTCAGGATCGGGGTCGTAGGCCGTGACAACCAGGTCGCGGCGGTAGAGGGCAGTCATCAGGGAAAGCTCGCCATTGCCGCAGTTTTTATAGAGTACCCGTTTGCCTTGTGGCACCTGGTCTAAGGCATTGCCTAACCAGCATAACTGGGATAACTTGCGGCGGCAGCCGTTCTCCACGTTTTTCCCTTTGTATATGTAGTTGTCTTGCACTAAATCGGAAAGATAGCCCATTGTCTCGAAACGGTCTCTCATTTCATCGTACTCCTCAATATAATACTGACGGAAGGCACGGGCGGTCTCCAAGGCACTCTTGCCGGCACGGAAACGCTCGTCGTTGGCCGGGATGCGCTCCCGGATGGAGATGGTGACGTCGCCCTTGTGGATGAAAGGGTCGTGCTTCGGGAATATGTCCCCGATGCCGTGGGTGACGATTGGCAGGATATCAAGTCCCAGTTCCTCAGCAAGATAGAAAGCACCCTGATGGAACCGCAGGATGGATTTGTCAACCGACCGTGTCCCTTCGGGGAAGATGAGGATGGAGTAACCTTTGTCCACCATGGCTTTCAATTTGGGAAGGTTGGAGTCCATCCCGTAGGAGGCAGGGAGATAGTCGCCGTTGCGTAAGATGCGACGGTAAAGGGGCATGTTCCAAGCCCAGTCGTTGGTCAGGGCAATGACGTTGGGTGTCAGGGAGAGCAGGTAGAGCAGGTCGAAATGCGACTGGTGGTTGCTGATGATGATGGCGGGTTTCACAAAGGCCTCCCCGTTTGGATTGAGAATCTTGTAGGTTGAGTTGGGAATGATTCGGGCCGTCGACTCCAAGAGATGCCGCAATAACTTGTGATATAAAAGTTTGTGCTTGTCGGTACGCCCTCCTATGCGGAGCAGGAAGAAACCACCGAGGGAAAGCACCGATACGCCAAGGAAGAAATAGGGGAAGGCGATGAGGTCGGAGAGGATGTTTTTCCAAGTGACGGGATGTTTGCGGAGCTTGCCCTTTGACGTGGTCAGCCACTTGAAGACCACAGGCGGAATGATATATGCCATCAGCACGACAGTGAGCATGCCGATGACCGTGACTTGCGCCAAAGAGCGCAGGGCGGGATGCTTGGCAAAAATCAGCATGCCGATGCCGATGAACATGATGGAGGCCGACAGTATGATGCTGTTCTTGAACTGCGACAGCATCTTGCGCCCGTAGGTGTATTCGTGGATCAGGCCTTCCGTGACAAAAATGGAATAATCGTCACCCATGCCGAAGATGAAAGTGGCCAAGATGATGTTGACGATGTTGAAATGAAGGTTAGCAATGCCCATGATGCCTAAGATCCAAATCCAGGCAGTGAAGAGCGGCAGGAAAGCCAAGATGCTGATTTCTAAGCGTCCGAAGGTGAAAAAGAGGAATACGAAGACGATGATGCCGCAGATGTAGAGCACGTAGTCAAAGTCGTGGGAGAGGGCATCCACAAGGCGGGCCGCGATGGAGCTCTCGGTAAAGGCGAAATGCTCTGAGTCGCCATTGTTGAGTGCCTGCTCTATGGATTCAGCATTCTCTTTCTTGACTTGCAGGATGTTGTAGATCATCACCCGTCCGTTTTCCTCGCTGATATAGTTGGCGGCTAATTGTTGGCGGATGATGCTGAAGTGTTCGTCGTGTTGGGAGGTGAAAGTGTTCATCACGATCTCCTTGCAGGGTTGGAAGGCTTCAGGACGGAAACCGTTGGCAGTGGCGGCTGCGTCGAGATCGTGGCAGAATTTATCGCGGCGTTCTGCCCAGAAATCGTTCCAGCGTGCAATGCGCTTTTGTTGCAGCATTTGTGAGGGCAGATAGGTGCCGATGCCGCTGACGTTTTGGATGCTGTCGGCTTCCGTGAGCCGCATTAATTGTTCTTGCACCGTCTCATTGTGTATCAGGGCCTCTTGCAGGTTCTTTCCCTCGGCTATACAGTACAGGGTCTGTACCGTGGTGTCGGCTTCGGCAAGCAATTTGTTGAACTCCTGCTGCTGCTCTTTGGTCATGTAGTTGATATGGTGCATATTGGTGTCGAAGGAGGTGCGCTTGCCGAAGAAGGCAAGCACGATGGTGATGACCAGCACTATCCAGAAGATGCCCGGGATGTTCTCGGGACGTGCCTCCGCCACGCGCCGGAAAGCCAAATCGCGGTCCTTGCCCTGAAAGTGGTTGCCCATCAGATGAGGCAGGAATATCAGCACGAACAGGATGGTGCCCACCAATAGGAGGGCGGCGAATAGTCCGAGATCCTTCATTGCGGGTGAGCTGATGAACAGCAGGCTCAAAAACGCGCCCACCGTAGTGATGTTGCCAATCAGCAAGGGCGTGACAATCTCGCGGATGATCTGCTCCTTGTCGTCCGTGCGCTTGAAATGCGACAAGAAATGGATGGGGTAGTTGATGGCAATGCCGAAGATGATGGAGGCTACCCCTATGGCGATGAGCGACACCGTGCTCTTGAACAGGGCGATGACACCGATGGCGAACAGGCCCCCGAAAAGGATGGAGACAAAGATGAGCACGATGCTGCGGGCATTGCGGTAATAGTAGATGAGCAGAGCTAGGATGAGCACAAAGGCCAGTCCGAGCGCCAAGAAACTGTCGCGCTTGATTTGTGTGGAATTGGTGAGCGACACTTGTGAGGCTCCAAAACTGTGAATGCGGACCTGTCCCTTCATCTCTTGCTCCACGTCGTGGCATGCTTTGTCGATGAGCTTTAGCAACTCGCCGTTGTGCAGGGTTTCACTCAAGGGGAAGTTGGAGGTGACCACGAGCAGGGCCTCGCGGCCGGCCTTGTCGAAAATGTGGCCGTCTTCCACGTGATAGCGGTCGTCGGGGCGGAAAGCCTGGAGCGATTGCAGCAGACGCGACGAAAAGAATAGTGGGTCGCGTTGCAGCACATCGCGCATCATGGGCACGGGCGATCCGAGCAGCTGCTTGTCTTGTACCAGCTGTTGCGATATGTGCTCCGGTGTGAGCAACGTGTCCATGCGCGCATAATCCTCCTCCGTGAGGAAGTAAGGCATGTTCTCGACGATGAATGTGGTGACTTCTGAAATCTGGCTTTCGTCCATGCCGCATAGCAGCTCCTTGACAAGACCGGCAGTGTCGGCTTCAGTGAGATGCTCCGCCAAAAGGTCGGCGCTCTCAGCCAACAGGCTGAGGTCCGGCTCTGCGGTGGTGTCCGCCATGCCAATGTTGACTACAATCTTGTTGTCACCGCCTAAATGGGCATAGGCATAGTTTACACGCTCGTTTTGTTTGCTGCTGGGAAGAAAATTGCCAATGTCCTCCACAAAGGATAACCGCAAGGCACTCAGGACAAATAGCACGGTGAGAATGGCCAAAACAGACCACATTAGAGCCCTTTTCCGTTCAAGGAAACGATATATATTGAGGAAAAAATCCTTCACAAAATATTGGTTTATAATTAAGCGGCAAAGATACAATTTTTTTGTACCTTTGCCCCCGCGAAAATATAACATCAAAACTATATAGCTATGAATGAAGAAATGCTCAGCTTGAAACCGGCCAAGGTTTTCTACTATTTCAATGAAATCACCAAAATTCCGCGTCCTTCCAAGAAGGAGACTTTGATATCCGAGTGGCTTGAGGCCACAGGCAAAAAAATGGGTTTGCCCACCAAGCGCGACAAAGTCGGCAACGTGCTCATCTCCAAGCCGGCAACCCCGGGCAAGGAGAATGTCACTCCGGTCATCTTCCAGGCCCACATGGACATGGTTTGCGAGAAGAATGCAGACACCCCGTTTGATTTCGACAAGGATGGCATCCAAACATACGTGGACGGCGAATGGCTGAAGGCCAAGGGTACCACTCTCGGCGCCGACGATGGCATCGGCATGGCCATGGCACTGGCCATTCTCGACGACCCCGACTTGCAGCACGGTCCCATTGAATGCCTCTTTACTATTGACGAGGAAACCGGGCTCACGGGCGCCAAAGCCCTCGAAGCCGGATTCATGACGGGCAAGATGCTCATCAACCTCGACTCCGAGGATGAAGGACAGTTCTTCATCGGCTGCGCCGGCGGCCAGGACACCATCGCCACCCTCAAGTGCGACTATGAGAAGGTGGACTTCGATGCCCGTTATTACAAAGTGACGGTCAAGGGTTTGCAAGGCGGCCACTCTGGCGACGACATCAACAAGGGGCGTGGCAATGCCGTGAAGCTCCTTACCCGCGTGCTCTGGAATGCCTATCAGGACTACGACTTGCGCGTGGCCGACATCCAAGCCGGCAACCTGCGCAACGCCATCGCCCGCGAAGGCTATGCCATCGTGGCGGTGCCCGCTCAAAGCGAGAAGGAGTTCACTCAATATGTCCAGGAAATGGATGCTGTCTACAAGTCAGAATTCCATACCACCGACCCGGGTGTCATGGTGACGCTGGAGCAGGCTGAGAAGGTGGAACTGGTGCTGGAAGAGTCCTTCCAAATTGACATGCTCAACGCGTTGCTCGTCTGTCCGCATGGCGTGCAGGCCATGTCGCAGGATATCCCGGGCTTCGTGGAGACCTCCACCAACCTTGCTTCCGTCAAGAAAGTGGATGATGAAATCACCATCACCACCAGCCAGCGCAGTTCCGTGGAGAGCCGCAAGCAGGCTGTCGTCGACAAAGTCTCCACCACCTTCTGGATGATCGGGGCCGACGTGGTCACCACCGATGGTTATCCCGGCTGGGAACCCAACCCCAATTCCGAAGTGCTGCGGGTGCTCGTGGATGCCTACAAAAACCTTTTCCACAAAGACCCGCAGGTGCTCGCAATACATGCCGGCCTTGAGTGCGGCCTCTTCTCTGAGAAGTACCCCGGCCTTGACATGGTCTCCATCGGACCGACCCTGCGCGGCGTTCACTCTCCCGACGAGAAACTCGAAATCAACACCGTCCAGATGTGTTGGGACTTGCTCATTGAGTTCTTCAGATTGTTGAAATAAACCCTGTGCTTGATAAAAAGAAGGCTTCCAATCGGGGGCCTTTTTTTGTTGGAAAATATCAGCCATTGACCACCGATGGTTGTGTATAAAGTACACTTGTATTCAAAAAAAATGTATCTTTGCCCCGATTTATTCTTTATGCAAATAAATTGATACCATAGAATACAAAAGTAATGGCAAAGGAGGGAAATTTTTGTTATGAATACTGGCGTCCGGCTGTGACAGCCGACAATGTGGTCTTTTGTTTCGACGGCGAGCATCTCAATGTCTTGCTGATTGAGCGGAAGAACGACCCATACCGTGGCCATTGGGCGTTCCCGGGTGGTTTTCTGGAGGAGCATGAGACTCTGGAGGAGGCTGCGCGTCGGGAGTTGAAGGAAGAGACGGGGATAGAGGCGTTATACATGGAGGAGATCGGGGTATTCAGTGGTGTGGATCGGGATCCACGGGGCAGGGTGATCAGTGCGGGGTTCTATTCCGTGGTGGCGCCGGGCACCAAGGATTTGGCGGTAGCGGGCGATGATGCCGCGCGAGCCGTCTGGTTCCCTGTATGCGACCTTCCCCCGCTGGCGTTTGACCATGCGGAGATCTTCCGCAAGGCCATCATACATCTGCGCATAGGTTTCCATCTTATCCCCATCGCGTTCCAGCTGCTGGGTGAAACGTTCACCATCCCCGATATGCAGCGTCTCTATACGGATGTTTTCGGCCATGGCTTCGACCGGCGTAACTTTCAGAAGCGGTTCTTGAACCTCGGCTTGGTGGATGCTGTAGAAGAGGGCGGCGGCAAGCGCGGTGTCCCTAAGCATTACCGTTTCAACGAGGAGGCGTATTACGCATTGCGCAAGAGGGTGATGAAGTTCTGATGGTTTTTAAAGAGTCAAGAAGATAACCGATAAAAAAGGCAAAGCTGGTTTTGCCTCTGCCGAGTGATGAGGAAAAGAAGGCGTATCCTTCAACAGGTGCCCGAAGGGCGGGGTAGTTAATATTGATTTTATTCCTTATGGATTCTCTTCGTGTTCGTAATGTTTGACAATGAAGTATCGTAAATCCTCCAGCACCAAATCCACATGTTGCAACACATCATAATTCGTTGTGTGGAACACCCTTAACCCAAGTCCTTCCAAAAAATTGTCGCGCTGTGCATCGTAATCCAGCTTTTCGTTGTGCGAGCCGCCGTCAATTTCCCCAGCAAGGCCAAGCCGTTTCACATAGAAATCAACAATGTAGTTCCCAATTCCCTTCTGCCTGTCAAAATCGAGCCCGTGGAACATTTTCCTGTGCACCTGAAGCCAAAACACGATTTCTGTCATATTGCCGGCCTTTCGGTTATTACGGGCATAATCCGACAAGTTCGAATTTGCAGGGAGATTATGGACGGGGCGATCTTTGATTCCAATGCCGTGGATAATTGTCATTTTTCTCGTGCTAAAGTATTCTGATTCTTTATATTACTACCCCGGCCTACGGCCACCCCTTCTTAAAAAGAAGGGGAGTTTTAAGATGCCCGCACTTCTGTGCGGACTTTGTTAAAATGTTGACATTAAATCCAATAGCCAGAGGCTATCAGCCAACAGGTCAACTTCTATTTCATTGCAAAAAAAAAGGCCACAATAAAGTGGCCTTTTTTTTGGAGTAATCCAATGAGGATTAGATGATGCCTTGGGCGAGCATAGCTTTTGCAACGCGCATGAAACCGGCGATGTTAGCACCCTTCACATAGTTGATGGTGCCGTCAGCCTGACGACCGTGCTCAACGCACATGTCATAGATGTCGTTCATGATCTTGTGCAGCTTAGCGTCAACCTCAGGAGCCGTCCAGTTGATGTGGCCGGCGTTCTGGCAGATCTCGAGGCCAGAGGTGGCAACACCACCGGCGTTGACAGCCTTACCAGGTCCGAACGGGATCTTGGCAGCTTGGAAAGCTGCGATAGCTCCGGGTTGGCAACCCATGTTGGAGACTTCAGCCACATACTTCACGCCATTGGCGATGAGTTCCTTGGCATCTTCTTCGGCGAGCTCGTTCTGGAAAGCGCAAGGACAAGCGATGTCGCACTTCACCATCCAAGCCTTCTTGCCAGGAGTGAAGACAGCCTTGCCCGGGAACTTGGTGGCCATGTCCTCAACTTTGTTGCGGTTGGAAGCACGCATGTCGAGCATATAGTCGATCATTTCCTTGGTGATGCCTTCAGGGAGTTCGCACACGCCGTCGGGACCGGAGAGGGCGACAACCTTGGCGCCGAGTTCGGTAGCCTTGATGGCAGCACCCCAAGCCACGTTGCCGAAGCCGGAGAGGGCGATGCGCTTGCCTTCCATCTTGTCACCTTGTTCTTTCACCATGCGCTCCACATAGTAGATGGCGCCGAAGCCAGTAGCTTCCGGACGGATGAGGGAACCACCCCAGCCGTAGCTCTTGCCGGTGAGGGCACCGGTGGAATGCTCGCGGGCGAGTTTCTTGTAAGCACCGTAGAGGTAGCCGATCTCACGACCGCCGACACCCACGTCGCCTGCAGGGCTGTCCTGATCCGGACCGATGTTGCGCCACAGCTCATACATGAAGGCCTGGCAGAAACGCATGATTTCAGCGTCGCTCTTGCCAACGGGATCGAAATCGGAACCACCCTTGCCACCGCCGAGAGGCAGATTGGTCAGAGAGTTTTTGAAGATCTGTTCGAAACCTAAGAACTTCAACATGGAGACGTTAACAGCCTTGTGGAAACGGAGACCGCCTTTGTATGCGCCGAGAGCGGCGTTGAATTGGACGCGGTAACCGAGGTTTGTGCAAACCTCACCCTTGTCGTTTACCCAAGTCACGCGGAATGTGAAGATACGATCGGGCTCTACAATACGCTCAACGATCTTGGCAGCCTCGAATTCGGGGTGCTTGTTGTATTCTTCTTCAATCGTTTCCAGGACTTCGCGAACGGCCTGCAAATACTCATTCTCACCAGGATGTTTGGCCTCCAGGTTGGCCATGATTTCATTTACTTTCATATTATTGAAATTTAAAAAATTAGGTTAGTTGTAGAACAATTTTTCGCTTTTGAAAGCGGGTGCAAAGGTATAAAATTTATTGATATCCGCAACGGGGGATTTTTTTTTAAATCTTTTCTTTGTCGCAGATAAAACAACGGCCTTGAAATATCGCTGATTTCGCTCTGCCGGGTCCATAACGACCTTGTACCAGCTTAAAAAATGGAGTGTCCTTGTGTGCCGCAGGGAGGAAGCACGACATTATTGTGACCCCACACGAAACGAACGGAGTGAGTCCTGGAATGGTGCGTGCTGGCGGATGATGGTGTCTCTACGGATTAAAACTTCCGACTGTACCCCACATTCAAGATTCCCTGTGTGCCGAACCCCAGCTCAATATTGGCGACGTTGTCCTTGCCGAGAGAGATGCCGAAGAATGTGATGTGCGAAGACGGCATAACAAAAAAACTTCCGTAGCTGATTGAGAACCAACCGCCTCCGGCTGTATCCCAATAGGGAAGTTTGTCATTGCTGGCGATACGGAAGGCGAGACCTAAAGCCCCTCCCATATAGAGAGCGCAATGTTTGAATCTTTTATAGGTAAAACGGAACTGTGGTTCCAAGGTCCAAAAAGTAAAAAAACCGGAATGGTCTTCCACATTGTATTTATCCACTATTTTGCTGAACAGTAATGTAGATACAATACCCAAACTAAGGCGCTCTGTGAAATGATATCGGTAGTAAAGTGAAAACGAACCAATATTGTACTGGCACATTATTTTATTCTCAACCTTATACCCTTCATAAAAGACGGGAATGACTTCCGAACCGGCATAAAATATGGATGGCTGTGAGAAAGCACCAATGGACATACCGATTTCATTGCGTCGAAAATCAGATGGCTGTTGATCGTTTTCTTGACCGGAAATGTGCCAGCAGAACAGCGACAATATACTGATAAGGATAATCTTTTTATTCATAAGGCTGGTTTAGATTATTTGTCTCGCACACATCGGACGGAAGCAAACGGGAACATACCGCCATAGCGGAAAAAGTAAAGTTGTGTGTTGTTGTAATAATCCATCACGGTCATATCATACGTATAGATTACGGGTGGGCGTAACCCGTCCGTCTGATAAACGGTAGATGACCAGAAGCATCCGACAGGTTTGCTGTATGAATAGTATTCGATTCTTCGGGAAGGGAGAGCTGAAAATTGGAAGCTGTTGATATCAGACGTGTTGTGGATGCCGTTTGTGTCCAGGTCCCAACCTGCTGGCGCGGAGAGCGCACCCACAACATCATCAGTGAATTGTTGCACATACCGGCTTAACACCAGCCATTCATATCGGGAGGGAAGATGCCAACCATCAGGGCAGATTCCCTGAACAGAGTTGGAGGCATCATTGTTGTACGACCCACCCAGTGCAGCAGCCTCATCGGAATACAGAAAGCCATATTCTTCAGATGTGTTTGCACGCTGTTCAACGCTACAGATGTCGTCACTGCCCACAGGTGTCCCGTCAGCATAATGCGTTGTGCGCAGGTTTTCTTTCATCCAGACTTGTTTGCCGATTTGTACGGCGTTGTATGTGTTTCCGTCATAGTCAGTAACAGCATTCTCTATGACTTTAACCACGGGCTCCTTTTCGCGGCAGGATGCAAGTAAAAGAACCGCTAAAACGAACAAAGGTAGATTATTTTTCATATTCAAATGTTTTTCGTTAAAATCGGTAACTATACCCAAATTTCAGTACTCCCTGCGTGCCGAATCCGAGTTCAAAGGTGGCGGCGTTGTGTTCGCCTATCCGGATGCCGACCCAGTTGATGTGCAAAGCCGGTTTGAGTGTCATCACTGGGCTAGTCCCCATAAGGTACTCCGCATAGTGTGTGTCGTAATGATCCCATAGGGTTCCGATGTAATAAAGCGTTCCGCCAAGATATACGGAGGAGTATAAAGTCACTTTTCCCTTGTGGAAATAATAGATGCTGTAGCCTATCTGTGCAGAGATAAAATGCAAGTATTGGTTGCCATATTTGTAGCTGTTCTCCACCGCTATCATATTGTGGTGTTTGTACATAGCCCACGAAACATCGATGTTCAACACGTTGTATTTGTTGAAATAATGGTGGTATTGCAGATTCACACTGCCCGATAGAATGGGTTGTTTTTCTAAGAAAGGACACAGATCGTCAAATTCGCGAAATACCCGGTATTCTCCGAAGTTAAAAACCCCTATGATTGGGAACACGCCATACGAAATGCTTAATTCTTTTTTGGGATACTTGCTGTGGATGTGTTCATCAAGGCTGACCGTGTCGTAAGTGTGAAGTGTGTCGTGTACGAAGAGGGTGTCATAGACGGGCTCCTCCTCGACCACATAGAGGGTGTCGCGGTGCTGCGCGGCGAGAGGGTGGGCGAGAGCGAGGATGAGAAGGACGAGGGTTAATTGCGCTCCGTGCGTGTTGCCTCTCCGAGGCTGCTCAAGGAAGGTGTCTCTATTATTTTTCATTCTTCATTCTTTATTAGAAAAACGGTGTCGGAGATGGAGGTGGTGTCCCGAATCACAACGGTTTGGCGGACGGGAATTCTTGTGGTGATGATGATGGGGGTGGTGTCGGGAACGGGGACGGAGGCCGTGACGTTTTGGGGGTGTGGGGATGTTTTAGGTAAGGATGTCTCCTGTAGAGACGTTTCATGAAACGTCTCTACCTCCACGGGAATTTTCACATTTCCGGTGCGTGTAGGAACGGTTTTGGTCCATAGGGATGAATGATTATTGGTTCCGATAACGTGATGGCCGTCTGTCGTGTCTGGTAGAGACGCAATGCATTGCGTCTCTACCACAACGGGACCGTTCCCCGAACCCGATACCGGTGTCGTGTTCCTCCCAATCTGAAACCCGATGGCGCCGCCCGTGACGCCTGCGACACCCGCCGCCGTAATGAGGAGGATGGCGTTTTTTTGCGTGGCGAGGCTGGTGGAGATATGGTGGGCATCTGTGTCCCGCAGATGCGCCTGTAGAGACGTGCCGGGGTGCGACTCTACATTGGCAGGTTCCATCCTATATCCCGACAACCGCGAACGGTAGAGGCGGTCGATGCGGCGTGGGTTTGCGTGGGCGCGTTTCAACGAAGCAAACAAAATGATCATAAACAATAGTCCTTTTTTGCGTTTTTCCTTCTCTTTGTGTCGGTCGGCGAGCATTTGGCACAGCCGCTCGCGGGCGCGGTGGTGCAGTTGCCGGGCGTTGTCCGCCGAGATGCCCAACATTCCCGCGATGCGCCGGTGCGAGTATCGCTCCATAGCGTGGAGGTTGAACACGGTACGCTGAATCTCAGGTAGTTGCCCGATAGCCTCCAGCAATTCCTCCTCCGTAAAATCCGCTGTCCACACCATTTCTTCTTTCGTGGAGGTTTCGGCTATGCTCTCAAGTTCTATCGGCACGAAATCCGGTTGTCGGCGCAGGTGGTCGATGCAATGGTTCACGGCGATATGGGTCAGCCAGGCGTCAAAGCGTCCGATGGCGCGGATGGTCGTGAACTTCTCCATAGCCTTCACGAAAACGTCCTGCGCCAGGTCCTCTGCCACCGCCCGGTCGTTGACGTAGCGGTAGCAGATTCCGACAATCCTGCCGAGATTGCGTCGGTATTTCCGTTCCCAGAATTTCGCCTTATCCATTTTGGTATATTGCCAGCGGGCGTATGCGATACGGCCCTACAAAATAGGTGACGCAAAAATACAAAAATGTGACAAAAAAATCGTTACGTCTCCTATAATGCGTTGCCCACGCGCTTGTCGAAAAGTTGCACCCGCGATTTGGTCCAGAAGAATTTCGACGTTTTTTTCTGTTTTTAAATCAATTCAGATATTGGAAAATTTGTATTTTTGCAAACTGAAAATACAAATTATTCGTATTATGAGTTCTCAAAATAATGTGCTGAAATTAATATGGGAATCCACAAGGACCGTCTTTACCATCCAGTCTTTGGTTATGATGACAGGTATTGCTGATGGTGTGAGATTGACGAAAATGCTGAACTATTATGTCAAGAAAGGAGAAATCCTTAATCCAAGACGCGGAATTTACACGAAACGCATTTTCAATGCGGAAGAGTTGGCTTGTTCCATTTTCCATCCGTCTTATCTCTCACTGGAGTATGTTCTGGGGCAGGCAGGGGTGATTTTCCAATATGACTCTGCACTGACCTCTGTGAGCTATCTTTCCCGAACGGTGGAAGTTGGCGCACAAAAGTATTCTTTCCGACAAATAAAGCCCGAATTATGGTTGGGTGGAGAAGGAATTGTGCAAAAGGATAATATTTGTATTGCCTCTGCGGAACGGGCGTTTTTGGATATGGTATATTTAAGCGCAGGGAATTGTTATTTTGACAACCTGCGGCCTCTTAACAAAAAGAAGGTCAAGAATCTAATCCCGACATATCAATCTAAAGCATTGGAGCAAAATGTAAAAAAAATTCTAAGCATCTGACATTATGGATATTGCAAAACACCGTTATTTTATGATGCAAGTCTTGCTTGCCATTTTCCGCGACAAAGAGCTGTCTGTACAACTTGCCTTTAAAGGTGGAACCTCGTTAATGTTGTTTCATCAGTTGCCCAGGTTTTCAACAGATCTGGATTTCAACTTGCTGGATGACACGAAAGCAGAGAGTGTATTCCGTGCGTTGCACAACCTGCTGTTGAGTTTTGGGAAGATTGATGACGAGGCAATGAAGTTTTATGGTCCTTTGCTGGTCCTCAATTATGGTGGGGGTAACCGTATGCTGAAAGTTGAGGTCTCCTCACGGCATTATGACAACCATTACGAAATCAAGACTCTGGCGGGCACGGATGTGCGGGTAATGACTCTTCCTGATATGTTTGCCCATAAGCTTTGTGCCTTGGGGGAACGTATCACTCCTCGTGACATTTTCGATGTGTGGTTTTTCCTTCAGAAGGGTACGGCCATCAACCCGAATATTGTCCGACTGCGCACGGGAATGGGTGTTGCAGGCTATGCCTCACAGTGCGCAGAAAGTATAAGGAAGACAAGTCCAAAAGTCTTGATGCAGGGAATTGGCGAGCTTATAGGGGATGAAAAACAAAAAAACTTTGTGAAAAGTCATCTGATTGAGGAGACAGCCTCTAATCTGGAACTATTTGCCCTGTCTCCTATTATATCAGATCAAACAATGACCGAACGGATGCGGTTGCTTACTGACTATCCAGCGATATCTGAAATGATGTTGGCGAATGACGTGGATCTGACTATAGTGAGTGAGAGACAATTACGTCTGCTTATAGAGGAACATTCCACGCTGGTATTTCCGACGCGAAGTGGGAATAAGGTGAGTCTTTCTCTAGCGCAACATGAACTGTAGAAATTGTAGCAAACTTACAAACATTCTCATATTTTTCCCACCACAACCGCCACCCCCGACACGAAGAACGGCAGCAGGAAGAAGATGGTGGCGTGTAGAGACGTGCCATGGCGCGTCTCCTATTGGGCGTTGCCCACGCGGTTGTCGAAGAGTTGCACCCGCGATTTGCAGAAGAATTTCGGGGGGATGCTTTTCCGTTAAAACAGTTCCAAGATTAGAAAAAAAATGTATTTTTGCAAGACGAAAACACAAATACTTATTCGTGTTTTTGCGGTCATAAGAATAATATGATTGTTTTCAATGAACGGGTATAAAATAATAAACGTATGAGTATTACACTTCTTAACAGGGATTATACAGAACCTCTTGATCAGGATATTCAGAAGCTTTTGGATGATATTTCCGACTTTGAGTTCAAGACGCCAGACGGACTGTTTTTCAAAATGTCTGACATCAACAAAAAAGTCCCTATCTATCTGGATTTATATAAGAGCAGGCCGGAAAGCTATGAGATTAAATGGAAAGACTTGAACAACAGAATTGCCAAACTGGAGAAGGAATTTGACTGGTTGAACAGAGAGATGGACAAAACTAGTGAGGAAGAGGACAAACGTAGATTGCTGGATGATCTGATTACAATATTGAAGTGGAAAAGAGATGATTATAAAAAGAGTCATCCTAACTCATCTCCGGATGACAAATTACCCATAGTTGAGGAAATTGAATTACCAGGTTATTATATCCGCGATGGTAAAAGTCACAGGCCAGAAATCGTATTGTTGATGGAAACACGGATGGGTCTAACGGACTTAAGATTCTCGATAAATAGAGATCAGCTAGTTATCACTCTAATCCACGAAATGTTTCACGCTTTCTATGACGATTTAAATAAAAAAGACATATCGGTTCCCTTTGTGGAAGAGCCGCTAACGGAGTATGGCATGCTTAAATTTGTGGAAGCGTTGGCCAATAAAGATAAACAATATGATAGTTTATTAGATCGCGCGAAATTCAATGTACATCAAAAACAATTCAGCTGCGGTGTCGCCCACTACGGTTTCGGCTACTATCTGTGGAAGTATGAAAATGAAAATGTTAGTACATTGGAAAATATCCATTGGATTGACGCCTTCCACGCGGCCAAATACAGATTGTCTAAATCCACCCTAGAGTATAAGAAGTATGTCGAACCATTCAAAAGTGGTTTTTTCCCATTTGACGAGGAAAGGTATTATATGGAACTTTTGCGGATTATTTTGCTCAATGCCGATGGTGCAAATTTACCGTTGCCCACAAAATAAGCACGCTCATTGACATAAATTCGCCCCTAATGCTTTTCTTTCTTTAATCTCGAAACGAAGATTGTTACACGTTTCTTAAAAAAATGTGCAATGACTTGGTCTCTAAAATAGTTTTATGAGATAAATATTCATGCAATGACTTTTCTTTTATTAAAAAGATTTTAAGTAAGATAAGAGGCTCCATATAGGTGAAGCTTGCGAAAAAAATCAAAACTTCAGTGAAGAAAAGGGTGCTATATATGGTGTTTTAGTTGATTGTTTGAAAATCAACTTGGATATCAAAGCCAAAAAAAATGAATTCCTGATTATCTTCAAAATAAATAATATTACCTCTTCTATGCATACATACTTGTTATTTTACCTAGTTGTTTATTTGTAGGTAATCATTTTGGCAAAAATCAAAGAAACGGATTACATAATCATTCCTCGCCTAACGTTTTTACAAAAAAATTATGTAACCACGAAGGAAATCTTCTATATTCCTCGGGGATTGTCTCATCATTATCCAATAACAATGGTCTGCACTCTGGATTTTCACGCGCGGCTTTGAGCTCACCATCTATTTTCACCCAATCAATCTTATTCATATCCCGTTTCTCAATAGGCCAATAGGCATTAAAAAAATCTGGGTGTTCTATAAGAAGTTGCTTGAGGGAATCGTCAAGGGTTGTTTTTTCTGCTAAAAATGAATTTAACAATTCGATATAATCTCTTTTAGGAACCACAATCCTTGGATGCTGCTCGTTCAAAGGAAATTCCTTGGCATCATAGGGGAATGTACAACAGAACCATTCGTTAGTCGGTGTTCCGTCTACAGTGTCGGCTTCAATATTGGTTGTAATGGTGTCGTCTTGAGCATTATACCATAGGAACTGATAGCATTTTAAGCCATTTGCTATGACATACTTATAATTATCCCCTAGATCTATTTTTAATATATGTCCTTCGATATATATATCGTATCGAGTATTTGGGATATAAAACACACGTTTTTCAAACTTCAAATAGTTGAATTTACCAACACTCTCTAAGTCATATTCTATATGCATATTTTTTTACATTTTATTTCGCCTACTCTTTTCCGGATTTTCGGCTTACTCCTTTAAAATATTCCAAATATGTTTCTCAATATTTCTTTACTGCGCCACCTCTATCAAATTCTCCCAGATCTTCACCATCGCCAAGGTGTCAAGCTCGCAGTAGCGGAGAAGGTTCTCGCGGGTGCGCTCGGCTTCGCGGCGCGACATAGTCCTGATTTTCGGGAAGATGTCCATGGCCTCGCTGCCGTTGTGAACGTCCTTCAAGTTATGGTAATCCAGTTTGGGGTCGTTGGGGAAAAGGGCGGGCAACACGCTCTTGATGCTGAACGAGCCGCCCATGGCGGGGACGTAATAGTACCCTTCGCGGAAAGGCACGAGCAAATCCACCATGTTGTCGTGGATGCGCATGAGGTGGCGCGACAAGTCCGGGAAGGCGTACGCCAAATCTTTGAGACAATTTTTCTCGAACGGCATATTGTATGCGAGCACGCACACATTGGCGGGAATGTCGTCACAGAGCTGTTCGGCCACCCCCCGACGCGGGTCGGTGCCGTCGCTTTCCGCCAGATACCCCAAGTGGTCATACTTGCCCGGCCGTTTGGCAATATGCAGCGAATATTGGAACGGAATCTGCTGATAAGGCTTGACACCCTCAAATTCCGCCACCGCACTCTGCATCGTCTCAAAATCCAGAAAATAGAGCGGCAAGGAGAGCTGGGACAAAAACCTGCGGATTCCGTCCTTGTTTATCTCGATCGTGTTGTTCAGCGTGTTTTCCACTTGCCTGCGTTGGTTTGGGGTCAACTTTTCGTTGCGCAGATCTTCAAAAGAGGTGTGCCCTTGTTGGTAATGTTCAATCTTGTCCTTCCCGGACATACGGTATGTATCGAACACGGAGGGCTTCGAAATCCCGTGTTGCCGCTTGCAATATTCGAAGAAGGCGCACGGATAAGGTTTGTAGCAGTCTTCCGAAAGGTCGATTTCGGGCTCAACGTCGCTGTTGATGATCTTCTGCGCCCGTCTCACGGTGTCGTCAATGAGCCGGTACTCGTGGTCGATCTCTTTGGAGAGGTCTAATGCCACAAACATATCCTGAATGTTCAGCTCTCTGCCACGGCGATACTCCTTGTTGAGACACAGCAGGTAAGACCCCGTTACCTTGACCCCGCATTGCTCCAGCACCCAAGTCTGGTAGGCGATGTCGGGGAGGTATGGTGCGATTTTGCTCCGGTCAATCCTCCCGGGAGATGCCGTGGTGCTTTTCACCTCGTAGATGGCCCAGCCGCGACCCTCCTTGTGCAGGATATCGACAGCGCAATAGTTGCCTTTGTATTCGAAGGAGGCCTCGCAAATGTTTTCCACGGAGCTCCGCATATATTGTTGGGTTTTCTTGACCATGGCGGAAAGGTCTAATCTTCCGTGGGAATAGGTGGTCACCTCCTCATAGTCGCCGAAGTACTGCATGGCGAGGTCGCCCACCTCGTTGCCCTGGTCGAGCCGGGCCTGCAACGAAGGGTCTTCTACGGCCTCTTCCGGTTTGTATATCTTCAGCCAAAGGTTTTTGGGGCATTGGCGGAAGGCGGTATAGCGGGATTTGGATAATGCGTGCATAACAGTTAAATTGTAAGGTTATCTTAATCTATTATGATTATCGACTTATTGATTGAATAATTCGGTCAGTTTAATCAAAGTCCGTAGTGTTTCCACTCCAAGAGCCAAAAAATTTCCGGAAACGATTGAAGATATGATGCCTCCTATCTCAGGTATCGGATATTTTTTACAAACAGAGGCGACCTTATCAAGACCTCCACGATGTTTACTTTCCTCAAGTTCATCTAAGAGAGTCACTATGTCTTCAAGGTCTTCAAGGTCTTTTCTGTCGTTGGAATTTCTAACCTTCTTACCTTTTTCATACAATTCATCAGCGGCGCTTTTCAAATCCAGATCTTGAATCTCTTTAGCCATATAGCGTGCATATTGTTCCATTTCCTTTTTGCTCGCTTTGTAAGGAACCTTTTCCAAATCTGAAAGGGCCATTTTATCAAGCATAGATCCATTCCCACTACGCTGGAACACTTTCACTACGAGACCATACTCCTCATATAGTCGATCGCAAAAACTGCCTACCGAAATGTCAGAACGGAAAGAGAAAACGCCTACTGTCGGGGCTCTCAACACCTGAACATTAGCAAGACGTGCATTGTCTTCAGCCAGATGCCCCTTATTGTCTTTATAAACTTTCAGTACAGCTGCAAATTTGTTCTCAAATTGTTCAACAAATGCCGCAACAGTCATACGGCCATCAATTCTTAATTCTGCCATGTTAATGTCTTTTAATAATTATCTAATGTTCATAGAAGGTGTAGTTTATCGCTTCTTATTCCATCCAAAGCGGTCAAGATCGTATTTGTCAATCAAAAAACTTTCTAATGACTTAATTTCGCCATCATTGCTGTCATTCATCACATAAAAACCAATCAGAATATCATTTCCATTGTGAAGTTCTTCATTAACAAGAGAATTGATTCGGCAATTGGTTGATTGTCCTCCCGAATGTTTCTCTCCTCCAATTATTTCTGTTTTATAGCAATTACGAGCGTAAATACGACCATATCCATTGTTTATTCGATCTTCATAAGTTTTGCAAGTTTCGCCGATGTATTTTAGTTCCCCATTAACGATATAACAATATAATCCCTTGTCTTTTAGATGATTATTTATACGAAAAATACAAAAGGGACCATCCCCGTATTCATTTAATTTTCTACTATTGTCCAATTTGTCAGATATATCAATGTCTTTGTCCAAGACATCGATTTCGTGCAAGCAAAAGGTATATTTTCCTCCTAACTCAATTGTTGCCACAGACGTTGGGCAGTTGGTAATGTTGTTGTTGGATTTTCTTCTAAAGCGATCGTTAATTCCCATACTATTCAATTTAAGATTTTTACTAAAATTATGACTCTATGTTTATTAAAGTTTCTCGTACTTCTCTCCTTTCCACGATTCAATATCGGATCTGGTGTCCCCGACGTAGTCCCAATCAGGATAGTCGTCCTCATTATTATCATCTATAATAGCTTGCTCGATAGACATATGGTCAAAACACTCCTCCGTTTCTGTGTCTTCCCAACTGTCATGGCCGCTTCTTATCAAGTCGCGTGCTTTTTTCATGGCCTCGTCCAGCGTATCCGCCTCCACAACGAGTCCCTTCGGAATCGCCCAATAATGATATGTGATTCTGAAAATTTTGCGACTGCTTGAAGAAGCACCTTCATCTTCATTGATGAAGTCCACAAGTTTGCTCCCGAGCTGGTGGGTGTTCCAACGGGGATCCACACTGAGTCCCACCTCCGGGGCAACCTCATCGCGTAAAAATCGCATCACATTGCCGTTATATATCTTACCGTCAAGTATCAGTTCCACACTGTTGTCAGGACGGATGCCAATGGTAAGATTTCCGATAGAGGCTTCTTTCTTGTAACGAGATGTCTCGTCGTTGTTGTTTCTGTTAAACCATCCCATAATCTTGTTCTTTATATGTTGTTATTGTTTGTATGTTATTGAAGGTGCAAATATAGAAATTTTTTTAATGGAGATATAGCACAGTAATCTCTATTTCGTCAACAACATTTCGCGGACCCATTGGTCGAACTGGACCGATGCGAGAATGTTCCATCCGTTTTGGTCTGCCTCCACCAGTTCGCGGCAGAAATAACCCTTGTCGTCGCCAGTCATATCTGAACAATCAACAGGCTTGTTATCGTATGTTGCCTCATAAAGGGCTATCGGGAACTCGTTGGCGTTTTTCTTCCAATACGCTTTTGCCGCTTTGAACTGGAACTTCTCGGGACGGAATTCCGTGTCCTGAATGGTGAACTCATACCAGCATCGTGTGAGGCCTTGCGTGACAAGCTGCAATCCGTCGAAATGGCGTAACTCCTCCTCAAAATGCAAGTCCTTGCTAAAGTCGAGGATATTCTTCGATGAAAAAACCACTTGTTCATTTTCATCGAGGACTTCCAGCGAAAACGGGGTGTTGGGGATGTCTTTGGGGAGAATAAAGTCGCCGTAGATGTCCACATCATACCAAGGATCATTGTCATCATCAAGACCGAATATCTCTTCCAGCGCATCGTCATTATCCAAAGAGTCTTTGACATATTGGATGTATTCTTTCTTTGACGAATAGTGCTCGTTTCCTTTCTGATAATAATCTTCCACCGTGTCGGTAAAGCTTACGTATGTGGCGTACGTGTCTATATTCACGCGAAATGTGTGCATGGTGGCCTCACCATATTTGTCAAGAGACTCCTGAGATGTCATGGCGCCATGCACAATCACTTCCGCACAGTGGAAACCAACCCCACTGAAGGTGTAGCCGTTCCAGTTCACATCATGTTCGTCCTCCAATTTGAAACTCGGGCAGGAATTGTAGGTGTCTGTCATCAGCGGGTTGAACGGCCAGCAGCAGTTCGTGCCCTTGTGATACGTGTCGGTGCCTTCACCCATGGCGAGATGCTCGCTGTTGGTGTCCGTCATGGAAGCCGTCTTGTAGGATTCGTCGTTGGTGACAAACAGTACGATGCCGTTCTTGACATTCTCGAACGACTTGACCAGAAGCTCTGTTCTGCGCACATCCTTCCAAAAGCCATATCGTCCGAAATCGTGTGCCGCATCACCTTTCAGGATGACGCCCTTGCCCATGTTCTGCCCGAACAGCTCCACATCGCCTTTCAGCTCTTTCTTCTTGTACTTCAGTTCGACGGGCACGTATTCCTCCCCGTTGCTGACTACAATATCCACGTACATCTCCTGAGGCCTGTCGCTGTTGGCCTGGAGCCAAGGGTAGTAGGTGCATCTCTCCGGCAGGGTTTGCGGAATAAGGGTGGATAGAATGTCCGACGGCACGTGATATTCCACTTCGACGTCATAATGTCTCACACATTTCAGATAAACTGCTAAGTTCATCTGAAAATCGCGCTTGTTGGTGAATACTTTGGTGTTCTGGTTCAGAAATTCATGAATGTCGTTTAAGACTTGTTGGGTGAAGGTTGTTTGAAACATGTTTTTTAGTTTTATCCTTCTTATATACCTTGGTTAGTTGTATATTTAAGTGAATAACCTAAAAAAAGTTATAAACACCTTGTCCAAAGCGCATTGGCAGGGGGATGAGACGTTTTGCCTTATAAGATCTTGTGATAGGGTAGGTTGATGGAGAGTTTCACAATCTACTCATAGGAGTCATATTCAACATTATACACATTCGGACACCTCTGCTTTATCATCTCTTCAGCATCTTTGGGGTTTTTGGCAAATACTGTTTCTCGTTGATAAGCGTTAGCTGTGAAATAAACCCGACACTCAAATTTATAAAAACCTTCTGCTTCATACTTTTTAGAATACACGTTGTCGTAAGAAACGTCGAAACATTCACCATACACATCATCTACAATAGTGTATTTCACGTCACCTATCGTTTTTTTGTTGAAGCGTTTGACATCTGCTTGGATACGAATGACTTCTCCGGATATTGCCTCTTTTTCTCCTTTGGGGATAAACCATACTTTGTCGCCAATCATAAATTCGATTTCAACAACACTTTTGCGACGTTTCCATCTTTTTATTAATGCCATAATATTGTTTTTTAGCTACTCTTTTCTGGATTTTCGGGCTTTCCTATGCTCATCGGACGGATTCTCTTTCATGTGATTGAGGTTTGTTAGTTTACCAAAATGGTCAGGAAACATTCTTGTTCGTCGTTAAAGGTGAGCCAATCGGTTTGGTGCCCAGTGCTGTTGATTTTCACTTCATGATTGTCATCCAGATAGCTTCTCTCTTTTGTATATACCAATGCGAAACCAACGTCTGCAATACCATCTTTAATATAGGCCTCAAGATTTTCAATGTCATTAAGAATTTCAATTCTATAATCTTTAGGCATATGATCGTGAGGCCATTTCATCTCAATGGCTGCCGTATAATTGCCTTGTCTATCAGAAAGTGTTGTATATAGATCAACCTTAGCATTTCCAGATGCAGTCTTACTTGTACTTTTGTTCAAGCTAGCGGGATGTTGACGACCAACATACAGTCCTTTTTTCTTCAAAAGGTAACCCAGTTCGAGTTCCAAGTCTGCCTCATTATTAATACATATTTTCCCACTTGCAATATTTTCAGCAAGATGATTCCAAGACTCTCTAACGATTTGAATCAGTTTTTCCAAACCAGTAGCTCTGTTAAAAAAGTTTCTCATGTTCTAATTTTTACAGTTTTTCACCTACTCTTTTCCGGATTTTCGGCGTCCTCCGTAACTTATATTTTTTAGACTTTCATAGTTCTTTTGAAAATGCAAAAGTAGTTTTTTTTGATTAGAGCGACAAAAAAGGTGAATAATAAGTTATATGGATTTTCCTTGCGTATGGTTTCTACGGGTTTTGTCCCTGTGGGACATAGGGTATGAACGGTCACGTTGCCGCTCAATTCTCTATCACCTCCGAATCCCCGTAGATCTCCACGAGCCCGCCGCCGTCGGCGGTGACGCGGGTGGTGACGCTGACGTTCACAAAGATGCTGCCCGGGCCGTCCAGCTTCACATTGGCCCGCTCTGCCACCAGGTCGGCGGCATTGATCTCGCCGTTGCCCGTGAGGCTGACCTTCAGGTTCGTGGCGGAGCCCGCCACCTCCGCATACCCGTCACCCTCGCTCTCGATCTCCACGCTGCCGGCTTCACAATCGGCCCAGACGATGCCGGCCGATCTGTTGCGTATTCTGACCGTGGCATAGCTGTACTGATCTTCATAGGGAGTGAAGGTGAGCAGGATGCTCCCTCTTCCGGTATTGTCGGCGTAGAAAGTGGAACCTGACAGATCCCCCAGATCCATCACGCCATCCCCCACATTGCAGGCCTCCACCAGGAACGGGGAATAGACCACAATCCTGTACTTGTCGGCGGGCCGGATGGTGACGGATCCTTTCACGTAGATTTTCAGCACCCCTTTCTCCACCACAGTCACCACACGAGGAACCAGGGCCTCGTCCATCTCGAGCACCACCTTGTATTGCGGCCCTTGCACATACCGGATGTCCAGAAACGAGTTGTTGTAAATGGAGTTGAACTCCGGCACGTGGCGTTTCACCGTAACCTGCCGGGCATTTGCCGTGCCGAGGCAAAGGCAGAACAGAATTCCGAGAATGCCAATAAGTTTTATTTGCGGTTTGAGAACCATCTTGGCGTCAATCGCGAAAAAACAATATTGCAACCAGGGTGAAAAACAGCCAGAAAATCAAAGTACCGCCACTGACTATAAGCATAATGTTGACGCCGGGCAGGCGCAAAAACCAAAAAGCGACGCCTATAACCAGCACGATAAGCGAATACAACAGCAATCTTTTCATAAAAGATTGGTATATGGGAGATTGGATGAGGTCTTTTAATTTTGACATTGGATATAATCATTAAAAAGTTTACCAGTTTGGTCACTAAAAAGTGTACCACTTTTTATCGGGTGCAAAGATACAAAAATAGCGCCCGCACCTATATTTATTCAATAATAATGCTTATTTTTGCAGCCCACAAACACACCGGCTATGCTTCTGGACGAACTGAAAAACTACAAAATATACCTGGCCTCCAAGTCGCCGAGGCGGCGCGAGCTCCTTGCCGATATGGGGATCGACTATGAACTGCTTGCCACCGAGGTGGAGGAGTCGTACGACCCCTCAATGCCCCCCGCCGAAGTGGTGCAGTATCTCTCCAAATTGAAGCTCTCAGGGTTGAACATGGCGGACTATCCCGCCAACACCCTCTTCATTGCCTGCGACACCATCGTGGTGATGGACGGGCGGATAATGGGAAAACCCAGGGATGACGAGGAGGCCTTGCAGATGCTTCGCCAGCTGTCGGGCCATACCCATACGGTGTTGAGTGGCCTCACGGTGGCCACCCCCAACCATTCCCTGACCGACTATCGCTCCACGGAGGTTACCTTTGCCGAACTCACCGAGGATGAAATCCGCTACTATGAACAGCAATATTGTCCTCTTGACAAGGCTGGTGCCTACGGCGTGCAGGAGTGGATCGGCTGTGTGGGGATCAGCTCTATACAAGGCTCCTTCTACAACGTGATGGGGTTGCCCACAAGGCTGTTGTGGGAAATGCTTGGCAAGATTATAAACCAATAAAAAGAAGATGTGCTCATATCAACTTACAATGCAAAGAATATTTTTGTGCAGCTTGCTCTTGTTGTGGTGTGGCACCCTGCTTCCCCAAGAGTTGAGCAAAGACTTTTACGCGTACCAGCAGAAAATGGTCAAATGCAGGGATGACAAAAACTCCGTTCAGACGGATTTTGAGGATGTGGCGCGTGCTTGCGAGAGCATAGCCTCCACGCATCCGTCTGAAGAGGCACGGGCCTATCTCCTGATGGGAGAGTTGTATAAGGACGCTGTGAATGCGAACTTGCGAAACAGTCCTCTTTCACAAGCCTATTACCGTAAGGCGTGTGCCGCCGCAGGGCCGGACGATGTGTTCACCAGCTCGAAAGCATTGTATTGCCAAGGGTTGCTTTATTATACAAGCCGTCCGGACATGATGCAGAACTTCGACTCCTCGTTCTATTATTTTAGCCAGGCAGCGCGCTACGACGACTTGTTTCTGGTGGGGCTGGGGTCCCTGCTGCAATATGGTCTCGGGGTGGAACAAGACGAGAAGGCGGCCTTGGCCAACTATGCCGCCGCCATTGCCGGGGGCAGTGATTGCTATGCTGACTTTTACGCCACGGAGTATACGCTGCGCGCTCGCGCCAACGGATCCCTGAACTTGGAGGCTTATAATGATTACTGCAAGTATTATGTGGAGAACAACCTGAACGGGAATTGGACGACTGCGTTGGGCTTTCTGAAGAAATCCGCTGCCGCGGAATATCCCCCGGCCATGCTGGATCTGGCAATTTTTTACATGAATGGAAAGATAGTGCCGGATCGCGAGGGCATGATTGCCAACGCCGACCTTGTCTTGCAGAAGGCGGTGAAAACAGGGTATTTGCCCGCCATCTATCAGTATGGCTTCTTGCAAGAATGCCAGCTGACGTCAGCAGAAGACAAACGCGCCAAAACCATGTTCAATTATTACAAGCGCTCGGCTGAATCCGGATATGCGCCGGGGCAGTACGCCACGGGGATTTGCTATCTGAATGGGTACGGCACAAAACAGGATCTCGACAAGGCGGGCGCATGGGTGACAGCTGCCGTGAATCAAGGCTACAAGCGGGCTGTGGACGGGCAGAACAAGGTGCTGGCACGTATTGAAAATATCAAGCAGGAAAAGGCAATCGCCCGCCAGGAGCGTCTCCGGAAATGGGCTATGGCCATGGAAATCATCTCTGGCGTGGCCGATGCCGCAAGCCAGGCCATGACTACGAATGCGCCTCCGACACAGAAGCATTATGGGAACTCCGCACAGGTGATGTCCGACTCCCCATCCCACAGCTATTCGAGTGCTCCCTCCTCTGCGGCTTCGGAAGAGATCAGTAGAGGCTATTTCCCTGTTCTCAAAATCGGAAACGGATTCGGGGATACATGGTCGGATGGGAAAGGCAGTGTGGAAATTAGTGAAAACAGTCGCAGCAAGATGAAAAGCATAAAGATTGGCAATAAATATTACACATTGTCTGAGAATCACAAGAACGAATTTTTGGGAGTGCCCGTGTCCCGGTATAATTTTTTCACGATTATTGGCAATGTATATTATTTCGTAGCACTGTAAATATGAATTCCACGGTCTGATTATCGGCCGTTTTCTATTTGTCTTTTGAAATTAAATCACTATAACTTTTAAATGTTTTTGTATGAACCAGTTTATTGAAGAAAATCGGAATCGTTTCTTAGACGAACTTTTCACCCTGTTAAGAATCCCGTCCATCAGCTCTGAGAGCGAGCACAAGGGCGACATGGTGCGTTGTGCCGAACGTTGGCGTGAGTTGATCCTCGCCGCCGGTGCCGACAAATGTGAAGTTATGCCTGCCGAGGGCAATCCCATTGTGTACGGCGAGAAAATCATCGACCCGAATGCCAAGACCGTGTTGGTTTACGGCCATTACGACGTGATGCCGGTTGACCCTGTGGAACTGTGGAACACGGATCCTTTTGAACCCGTGATCAAGGATGGCAAGATCTGGTGCCGCGGCGCCGATGATGACAAGGGACAGTCTTTTATGCACGCCAAGGCTTTCGAAACAATGCTAAAAACCAATACGCTGCCCTGCAACGTGAAGTTCATGCTTGAAGGCGAGGAGGAAATCGGCTCGCCCAGCCTCTCCAAGTGGATTGTGGAGAACAAGGATCTCGTGAAAGCTGATGTCATTCTCGTTTCCGACACCAGCATGATTGCCACCGACGTGCCCTCCATCACCTCCGGCCTGCGCGGATTGTCCTATTGGGAGATCGAGGTTACCGGTCCCAATGCCGACCTGCATTCCGGCATTTTTGGCGGTTCCGTGGCCAACCCGATCAATACGTTGTGTGAGATGATTGCCGGCTGCATGGACGAGAACAACCACATCACCATCCCGCATTTCTACGATGACGTGGTGGAGTGCTCTGCCCGCGAGCGCGAGCTGCTCAATATGGCTCCCTATGACGAGGAGGAATATAAGAAGTCGCTTGGTGTGAAGGCATTGCGTGGCGAGAAAGGCTATACCAAGATCGAGCACGTCGGCATCCGCCCGACTTTCGACCTGTGCGGCATCTGGGGCGGCTATACCGCTGAAGGCTCCAAAACAGTGTTGCCTTCTAAGGCATACGCCAAACTCTCCTGCCGTTTGGTTCCCAACCAGGATCATGAGAAGATTGCCCAGCTGGTGAAGGACTATTTCGAGCAGAATGCCCCCGACTATGTCACGGTGAAGGTCACGTCGCTGCACGGCGGCCAGGCCTACGGCTGTCCCACGGACCATCCTGCCTATAAGGCTGCAGAGGCTGCCTACATGGACACCTACGGTAAGTTGCCCATCCCGATGCGTAGCGGCGGAAGCATCCCCATCATTTCCACGTTCGAGAAGGTGTTAGGCATCAAGTCCATCCTGATGGGCTTTGGTCTCGGCGAAGATGCTATCCATTCGCCTAACGAGAACTACCGCCTCGACCATTTCTACAAAGGCATCGAGACCATTATCCAATTCTATCAGCACTTCGCGAAATAGATTTGGGAATAAATATTGTTACAGAGGCACGGGAAACCGTGCCTCTTTTTTTGACTATAATTATTGTCGGATATTATGGTTTTGTGCTTCGTGTGGCGTATCACTCCGACAGGAACGGCCGTGTTACGGAGCGCGTGCTTTGCAGTATCTCACGAGGGGTGCCGGCGAAGAGCAACTGTCCGCCTGCTTCTCCTCCGCCGGGGCCGAGTTCGATGATGTAGTCGGCCTCTTTCATCACGTCAATGCTATGTTCTATGAGGATGAGGGTGTTGCCTGCATCGGTCATCTTGTGGAAAAGCTGTAGCAACCTGCGCACGTCGTCGAGATGCAAGCCGTCGGTAGGTTCATCCAGGATGAAGACCTCGCCCTTGCGGTGTAGTTGGTCGGCTAATTTGATGCGTTGAAGCTCGCCGCCGGAGAGTGTGGTCATCGCCTGGTTGAGGTGCAGATAGCCGAGTCCCACCTGCTCTAATGCGCGCAGCTGCGGCTGGAAGGGTTGGTCGGCGAAGAATGCGATGGCCTCCTCCACGGAGAGGTCCATGACCTCGGCGATGTTTTTCCCTTGGTAGGTATGGCGCAGCGCATCGTTGTTGTAACGCGTGCCGTGGCAAACGTCGCACACTGTCTCGATGGACTCCATGAAAGCCATGTCGGAGACGATGACTCCCTTGCCGCCGCAGGCCGGGCACCCGCCCTTGGAGTTGAAGGAGAAGAGCTGCACAGGGGCCTTGCCGGCCTTGGCGAACAGTTTCCGGATGGTGTCGGAGATGTCGAGGTAGGTGGCTGGTGTGGAACGCAGGTTGATGCCGATGCTCTTTTGGCCGATGAAAATGGTGTCACGGTCGCACTGCCGCTGGAACTCCTCCATCAGGGAGCTTTTGCCCGAGCCGGCCACGCCTGCGATGACGGTCATCACGCCCATCGGGATGTCGAGCGAGAGGTCTTTGAGGTTGTGGAGCGTGGCATTTTGGATGTGGAAGAAGCCCGAGGGCTTGCGCACCTCCGGCTTGAGCGTTCCGTGATGGCACAGCATCCGTCCCGTGATGGTGTCGGACTGCAGCAATTCGGGGTAGGAGCCTTCGAAGACGATTTGTCCGCCGTGGCTGCCCGCACCGGGCCCCATGTCGACCACGTGGTCGGCCATGGCCACGATCTCGCGGTGGTGTTCCACGATGAGGATGGTGTTGCCGTGGTCGCGCAGGTGGTGCAGTGACTGCTTGAGGCGTGCGATGTCCAGGGGGTGCAACCCTACAGATGGCTCGTCGAGCACGTAGGCCATGTCGGTAAGGGGCGAGTTGATGTATTTGGCAATCTTGATGCGTTGGGCCTCGCCGCCGGAAAGGGTGCCTGTGCCGCGGCTCAGGGAGAGGTATCCCAGCCCGATGTCGCACAGTGCCTGCAGCCGTTTGGCCAGCTCTCGTTTGATGTCCACGGCCAACGGGTCGTCGATGCCGGCCACGAAGCCGACAAGATCCGAAATCGGCATATCGCCCACCTCCGCGATGTTCTTGCCGAGGATGCGGCACGAGCGGATTTTCTCGTTCAGCCGCGTGCCGTGGCAGTCGGGGCAGGTGCCCATCGTGAGCATCGGATTGAGGACGGCGGCATGCAGCAGTCCCTCTTCCGAATTGATGATGCTGCGGTACATCCTGGGTATGAGGCCCTCGTATTTGGCGCTTTTCGGCCAGTTGGAGGGCGGGTTTTTCAGCTTGATCTGCGGCGAGTGCAGAAAGAGCTCCAACTCTTCCGGAGAGTAGTCTTTGATTTTCTTGTCCAGGTCGAAAAGGCCGCTGTGGGCATAGCGTATCCAGCGCCAGCCGCCCTTCCCGAAGGCGATGTAGTGGATGGTGTCTTCGTCGTTGAGCGACTTGTTGAAGTCCACCAGCTTGTGGATGTCCAGCTCGCGGATCTCCCCCAGTCCGGCGCAGCGCGGGCAGCTGCCGGCGGGATGGTTGAAGGAGAAGGAGTCGGAATAGCCCACGAAGGGCTTTCCCACACGGGAGAAGAGCAGTCGCAGCAGGGCCTGGATGTCGGTGTAGGTACCTACAGTCGAGCGGCTGTTCGAGGAGGGCTTCTTCTGGTCGATGACGATGGTGACGGGCATGTTCTCGATGCGTTCCACCTTGGGACGGCCGTATTTCGGCAGGTATTGCTGGATGAAGGAGGGGAAGGTCTCGTTCAATTCGCGCCGGCTTTCAGCCGCGATGGTGTCGAGGCATAGCGAGGACTTGCCGGAACCGGAAACGCCCGTGAAGACTGTGATTTTCTTCTTGGGAATGCGCAGCGAAACGTCGCGCAGGTTGTTCTCCGTGGCATGGAGTATGATGATATCGTTGTTGTTCGCACTCATGGACTATGATTATGGGGCGCAAAAATAGAAAAAATAGCGGCGCGGGGAAGTCCTGATTTGTACATCAGATATATAGTCGCCAAAAAAAATTGCCATATCTAAAATAAAATGTGTACCTTTGCAGCCAATTTTTGTTTAATGCACAATAAGTAATTATGACTATCGAAGAAGTTGCAGCCTTGGTCCAAGGCGAGATTGTTTGCGGCGACAGTTTCAAAGGACGAGAAGTTTCCTTTGTGTTCGCCTCCGACTTGATGAGCGACGTGCTCACCATTCGCGACACCGACAACTTGTTGCTGCTGACAGGGTTGTCGAATCTCCAGTCTATTCGTACATGCGAAATGTCTGACATCCAAATGATTGTCGTGGTTCGTGACAAGGCTGTCACCGACGAGATGCTTGAATTGGCCGAGGAGAATGACATGATTATCGTCAAGACCAAATATTCGATGTACAAGACCGCCGGCATCCTCTATGGTGCTGGCATACCGCCCATTTATTAATCAAATTGCAAGACTATGGAATTTACCTACCACGTTGAAGGAGGGGATTTTACCAATGCAGGGTCCACCTCCAGCGAAGTCAAGAGAATGCTGAAAAAGCTCGGTGTAAGCCCCGACATCGTCAAGCGGACGGTCGTGGCGCTCTATGAGGCCGAGGTCAACATCGTGGCCCACGCTTACCGCGGCGACATCAACGTGGACCTGGAGGAGGACAAGATTCGCATTGTGCTGGCCGACGAGGGCCCGGGCATTCCCAACGTCGAATGGGCTATGCAGAAGGGCAACTCTACCGCATCGCCCAAGGTGCGCGAGATGGGCTTCGGTGCCGGTATGGGCCTTCCCAATATCCAGAACAACTCCGACGAACTCCATATCCAAACCGAGGTGGGCAAGGGCACCACCATCGAACTTGTCAACTATTTCAATAAATAATCCCTCCTGTTATGGCTGAAGACTTCCACCACGCGTTGAAATTCAAGTACGATCTCTGCATTGGCTGTGCCCACTGCACGGGCGTATGCCCCACCGGGGCCATCCACGTCGAAGACGGGCACCCGCACCTCAATCCCAACCGCTGCATAGACTGTGGGCGCTGCTACCAGGCTTGCCCGGTCAACGCCATATACATAGAACAGGACGACTTCCAGACTGTTTATGACTATAAATACCCCGTCCTGCTCCTCCCCTCCATCTTTACCGCCCAGTTTGAGGAAAAAATCAAGGAGAGGACCATCCTGTCCGCTATCTATCATCTCGGATTCAAACATGTTTTCGAGGTCGAGAAGAGCGTCGATTTCATAAAGGAGGAGATGAAGAAGACCGTTCACGAGAACAACGGCTACAAGCCCATCGTCTCCACCTTCTGCCCCGCCATCGTGCGCCTTATCCAGGTGCGCTTCCCCGTGCTGGTGCCCAATCTCTATCTGGTAAAACCGCCGCTTGACCTTACGGCACTCTATATCAAAAAGCTGCTTACCGAGGAGGATAATGTGCCGGCCGAGGATATCGGCATCTTCTACGTGGCTCCCTGTGCGGCCAAAATTGCTGCCATCAAGAGCCCTGCCACCGAGGAAGAATCCCCTGTGTCGGGTGTTATCAATATGAATTACCTCTACAGTAAAGTGATGCGTGTCATCAAGCAGGGCGAGTACCAGCTTTGCGAGAACTCCCGCATCCGTTATCACCGCCTTTCCAAAAGCAGTCTTAATTTCACCCTTACGGGCGGCGAGATCAATCTTCTCAAAGAGGGGCGCAACCTTGCCATCGATGGCATCCACAACGTGTCCGACTTCCTCGAAAAATTGGAGGACGAGGATATCCAGGATATCGATTTCCTTGAGCTTCGCGCCTGCGACGAGAGCTGTGCCGGAGGCATCCTCTGTGCCAACAACCGTTTTCTCATGGCGGAACGCCAACGCAATCGTATGCAGAAATCTCCGGAAGAGATCGATGCCGAGGACAACGACCTGCTCAACTATGTGGACTACCTGTCGGAGCATCGGCGAGTGCTCGGCACTGTGGAGCCACGTTCCATGGACAAGATGGACGACAATATGGCTGTGGCCATGAAGAAGATGCGCCGTGCGTTCGAAATCAACCAGAACCTGCCGCAAGTCGACTGCCGTATCTGTGGCTACCAGTCTTGCAAGGCACTCTCCGAAGCTGTGGTTAACGGTAAGGCTGCAGTGGATCAGTGCGTCTTTGTGCAGAAAGCCATGGAGCACGCCGAAAAGCTCTCTCTGGCGGATTCTATCAAGACCACCACTAAAATCTGGGGCACCAAGAAAATAGATCCCGCTGTCATCAAGAATCTCAACTTGTAAGGCAAGTACTGCATGTTGAAAAGTAATCTTTTGAATATCATATTTTTACATATATCCGAATCCGCTGTTAGCTATAGCAGCGGTTTTTGGCATGCCGTTCCCTCGATTTTGGGCGATGTTATGGCAAATGCGCTGGAAATCACAGGCTTGGTGCTCCTGATGATGACCTTCATCGAGTTGATAAATGTCTCCTCGTCGGGTCAGCTGATGGTCAAGTTGCAGCACAAGCTGTTTTTACAGTTGCTGGTTTGTTGTCTGTTAGGCATTGTCCCGGGTTGTGCAGGCGGGTTTGCCGTTGTGTCGCTATATACCCATAACTTGTTGTCGTTTGGCGCGTTGGTCGGCGGTATGATTGCCACCTTTGGTGACGAGGCCTTCTTCCTCTTTGCGCAAAGTCCCAAGTGGGGGTTTGCCGTGACGGGGATTCTCTTCTTGATGGGTATAGCGGTCGGGTTAGTGGTCAATTTGCTGACGAGAAAATGCAATCTGCACTCTGTACCCTGCACCAATGGCCACGAATTTGAAATTCATGGGGAGATGGATGCCCACGACCATGGCGAGGAACATGGAGCCGACCATGCGCAATCAGATTCCCGGCATGGGTTCAAGGAACGGGTGCGTCATTTCTTTGTGGAGCACTTGTGGAATCATGTGGTGCGAAAGCATTTTCTTGCCGTCTTTCTTTGGTCGTTCGGGGTGTTGCTGTTTCTCAAGACATTCGGATATTTTCTCGACATTGACGGACTGTTGCACACGCATGTGTGGGCCAAATATGTGTTGTTGCTCGTTGCCGTGTTGGTGGGCTTCATCCCGGAGTCGGGACCGCACTTGGTGTTCATTGTGATGTTCCTCGACGGCAGCATTCCGTTTGGGGTGTTGTTGGCCAACTGTATTGCGCAAAATGGTCACGCAGGATTGCCCCTCCTTGCCCAGTCGCGCCGCGCATTCTTCCTGATGAAGGCTGTGACGATGGGTGTGGGGCTGCTGTGCGGGGCGATGATGTTGTGAGGAGACGTTTGCTATGTACGATTTTCGGATGCGATTGTGAACGCAAATCGTAAACATCCCCTCATCATTGTTCTACTTCGCGCATCGAAAGGCTTATCCGTTTGCGATCCACCTCCACGCCAATGACGCGCACCATCACTTTCTGGTTGAGGTGTACCACTTCGGAAGGATTGGCCACGCGGCGTTTCGAAGAGAGATTGCTGACGTGGATGAGGCCATCCTGATGGACGCCGATGTCCACAAAACAACCGAAGTTGGTGATGTTGGTGACGATGCCGGGCAGCTCCATGCCGGGCTTCAGATCCTCGATCTTGTGGATGTTTTTGTCAAACTCGAACTTCTCGAACTGCGTGCGCGGGTCGCGACCGGGCTTGGCCAGTTCCTTCATGATGTCGGTCAGGGTCGGCATGCCGACCTTGGACGTGATGAAGTGGGTCAGGTCGATGTTGTCGCGGATTTCCTTGTGGCTGATGAGGTCCTTCACGCTGCAGCCCATCTCTTGGGCCATCGCGTTGACCACGGGGTAGCTTTCGGGATGCACGGCACTATGGTCGAGGGGGTTTTCCGCGTCGCGGATGCGCAGGAATCCCGCTGATTGCTCAAACGCCTTGGCGCCAAAGCGCGGCACCTGCTTGAGGCTTTCGCGCGAGGGGAACGGGCCGTGCTCGTCGCGGTACTCGATGATGTTGCGGGCCAGCGACGGGCCAATGCCGGACACGTAGGACAGCAGTTCCTTGCTCGCGGTGTTCAGCTCCACCCCCACGTAGTTGACGCAACTTTCCACTGTCTCCTCCAGACTTTCCTGCAGGCGCTTCTGGTTGACATCGTGCTGGTATTGCCCCACACCGATGGACTTGGGGTCGATTTTGACGAGCTCGGCCAGCGGGTCCATCAGGCGCCGTCCGATGGATACGGCACCGCGCACGGTGACATCATAATCCGGAAACTCGGCGCGTGCCACGGGGGAGGCGGAATAGACGGACGCGCCGCTCTCGTTGACCATGTAGGCCTTCACATCGCGTTCGAAGGGGATATAACGGATGAAGTTCTCCGTTTCGCGTCCGCCAGTGCCGTTGCCGATGGCGATGGCATCGACTTTGTATTGCAGCACAAGCCGTTTGAGCTTGTCGGACGCGAGTTTGTACTGTGCCACGGGAGGGTGAGGGTAGATGGTCTCGTTGTGGAGCAGCTTGCCTTGAGGGTCGAGGATGACGACCTTGCAGCCTGTTCTGAATCCAGGGTCGATGGCCAGGGTGGTCACTTGCCCAAGTGGGGCGGCCAGCAGGAGCTGCCGTACGTTTTCCGTGAAGACGTGGATGGCTTCCGTGTCGGCCTTTTCCTTGTAGAAGTTGCGCATCTCGGTCTCGAGTTGCGGTTGCAGCAGGCGTTTATAGGCATCGGTTGCAGCCATCCAGACCTGTTGGGCACAGTTGCTGTTGCTATGGATGAGCCACTTTTTCAGCGAGTCGAGGGTGCGTTGCTCGTCGGGGGCGATGGTGAGGCGCAGGATGCCCTCCTCTTCGCCGCGGAGCATGGCGAGCACGCGGTGCGAGGGTGCGCGCGCCAGCTTCTCGTGAGCGTCGTAGTACATACGGTATTTTTCCTCCTCATCCACGGCATCCTTGATGCGCTTGGTGGCGATGGTGCTGTGTCGGCGGAAGGTGTTGCGCAGTCGGGCGCGGATGGTGACGTTCTCGCTGATGAGCTCCGCGATGATGTCGCGTGCGCCGGCCAAAGCATCCTCCACGCTGGCAACTCCCTTTTCGGCGTTGACGTAACGGGATGCCTCCTTGTGCAGGTCTGCCTGCTTTTGTGCGGCAATGAACTTGGCCAAAGGCTCCAAGCCCTTTTCTATGGCCATGGTGGCGCGGGTCTTGCGCTTGGGCCGGTAGGGAAGGTATAGATCCTCCAATTCGCTGAGTGTGAGCGCGGCGTTGATTTGCGATTCGAGCTCCGGAGTGAGTTTGCCCTGCTCGGAAATGGAGTCAAGAATGGAGGCGCGGCGCTTGTCTAACTCCACATAACGGGCATGCAGATCCCGGATTTGGCCAATCTGCACCTCGTCAAGGCTGCCGGTGGCCTCCTTTCTGTATCGTGATATGAAGGGGATGGTGGCTCCACCTTCCAATAGCGCCAGGGTGTTTTTGACTTGTTCCTCCGTTAGTTGCAGCTCATGGGCGATGCGCTGGGCATAGTGGTTTTCCATGGTGTATTATCGTACTAATGTTACGCTCCCTTTCTTGACAAGTTGTTGGGTCAAGTTGGAATATTTTGTGTAATGAATGGTCCAGGAGAACACGCTTGTGGGGGCGGGTTTCCCGTTGATTGTCCCGTCCCACGCGCCCTCGGGATCCTCGGTGACGAAGATCTTGTTCCCGTAGCGGTCGTATATTTCCAGGCGATAATAGGCAACATCGCTGACTTTGGGCTGGAAAACATCGTTGATGCCATCCTCGTTGGGCGTGAATGAGTTGGGGACGTATAGGGCGAAGTCGTCGATGACGGGGATGGAGACGGTAGTGTCGTCTGCGCATCCGTCGGAGTTGGTGACCTCAAAACGGACGGTCAGGAGGTCTGTGGCGGGCACGTGGTAGCTGTGCTCGGGGTTGGCTGTTGTGGAGGTGTTGCCGTCGCCAAAGCTCCAATGATAGGAGGTGATGTTGTCGCCCGTGGATGCATCGTAAAAATAGACGGTCTCCCCATTGTGCGGCTCTTCAGGCGAATAGGTGAAGTCGGCATGTGGGTACAGCGACACGTGGATGGCATGGTGTATGTTGATGGAGTCGGAACATCCGGGGGCGGAGGAGAGCCAGAGGTTGACATCGTAGTATCCGGCATTGTCGAGTCTCAGGCGCAGCGGGTTGACTGCGGTGTTGGTGGTGTCGAAAGAGTTTTCATTGTAGACGTGCCAGCGGATGTTACAGCCATCAGGAATGTCCTGGTTGCGGAGAATGACATTGAGCGGTGCGCACCCGAAATCAGGTTCAATGTGCAGATTGGCGACGGGCAGCGGTTGGATTTCGACATGCACTTGCGCGGTGTCGCTGTGGCAGTTGAATGCGTCTGTTGCTCTGACCTGGAAGGTGGTGCTTTGGGTGATGTTGGCTGTCGGGGACTGCACGAAGGGGTTCTGCAGACCGTTGGTAGGTGTCCATTGATAATGGAGCTGGTTGGGATCTCCTTGTACACCGACTGTGACAAAACCGCCGTCGTGACAGTAGGCCATTGTGGTGTCCGACAGTGAGAACGGGGGATTGCACAGCAGGTGATACACTAATGTGTCGGATTGTCCTGCGTCTTGTTGGCCTCCGTAGTAGAGGTTCTCGCACAGGATGGTGGTTATTATGATTCTCGCCTCCTTGACTCCGCCGTTGCACGGGGTGTTAGGAAGCGCTTTCATTTGAAGATGGATGACGGAATCGCCTGGGTTAAGGGCGATGGTGTTGTTGAGATATGTGAGTGGTTGCCAGTTGTTGTTGTGCAGATAGGAGAGTTCGTAATCTTGATTGAGCACCCCGGAGCCTTCGAATCCAATGTCAAGGTGGTATGTGGATAATATGGCATCGGGGAAGTGATAGTCGATGTTTACTTCACGGCAGTTTTGTATGAGGGTGTCACCTTGTACGGAGGGAGCCAAATCCAGATTATGGAAGGTCTGCGATATGCTTGAGGATGGGCTGTAGAAACTGCCCTCTTCGAGGAAGACACCCGAGTCGTAGTTGTTGTCGCCCACGTTCCCGATGGATAGGTGCATGTGGTAGGTCTGGCATGCCTCGATGGGAGCGGTGGCGACCAGTGCGGTGGTGTATCCATCATATTCCACGACATTGCTGTTGTTGCTGTTGTAGTATTGTGAGTATTGGTAATAGCAGCCCACTCCGCCTCCCCCTTCCGAACCGACTTGACCAATATTGACGGCGTTGATGGTTACAGGTACCCCATTGGGGGTTGCCGCCGTGATGGTGTTGGGAATGATGGCAATGTTCTTCGTCGTTGTGGCATGTGTCACAGGATCGTATCCTGTCAGGAGAAAAACAAAAACGTCATTGTATTCGCTGCATACATACTCGGGATACTCATCCGATGCAAAAATGTAGTTGAACGCGAATGTGTCGGCGAAGGCCACGAAATCAAAATCCAATACTGAGCAGGCAAATAGGCTGTCGGTGGCATACTGTGCCAAAAGAGGATCCCAGTATATCTGGTTGTCGGGAACCTGGTCTGCCGTGCCGTCTCCGGAATTGGGACCTGGCGCTACGCTGACGTTACCGGTTGTCAGAATGAGGCCCGAGTGAAATGGGAAGGCATTGCCGTTGTAACTGAACGTGCCAATCTGCGGCACACTGATGTTGCCCGCACTGTTGTTGAACATGCCGTTGGACAGGACGACGCCTTGTCCTGCTAAATGCTGGTTTATTAATGTGCTGGGATTCTGACCTGTGGCAGCTTGGACAGTTAAATACTGTGCGTGGACGTTTCCTACGAGCAGACAGAGTGCAATTTCAAGTAGTATTTTGATTTTCATAAAGAGAGAAATAGATGGGTAAGATTGATATATGTTGGTGTGAGAGGAAATCGAGTTTACTAAACCTTGGAATGTGATCGTCCAGCGGAATTTTGTTGAACTATCGTACAAGCGTGACAGTTCCTTTTTTCAGGAGTGTTCGGTTGGGGTTGGAGTAGCGGATATATTCGATGGTCCAGACATATACACCCGAGGGTGCGGGCTTGCCGTCGATGGTGCCATCCCAGAAATCCTCGGGATCTTCTGTGACAAAGAAGAGGCTGCCGTAACGGTCGTATATCTTCAGACGGTAAAAGGCAACGTCCCTGGCTATGGGTTGGAAGACATCGTTGACACCGTCTTCATTCGGCGTGAAGGAGTTGGGGACATAAAGGGAGAACTCGTCGACGACAGGAATGACGAAAGTGGTGTCATCTTCGCAGCCATCGATGTTGGTGACCACGAAGCGGACGGTCATGTTGTCGGAGGCGGTCACGTGATAGGCGTGCTCGGGATTCTGGGTGGTGGAGGTGCCGCCATCGCCGAAGTTCCAGAAGTAGGAGTTGATGTCACTGCCCGTTGACTCGTTGTAGAAATAGACGGTTTCGCCATTGTTGGGCTCGTCGGGGGAGAAGGAGAGCATGGCGTGAGGGAAGTCGGAGACGTGGACGGCGTTGTGCAGGGTGAGCGAGTCGGAGCAGCCAGGGGCGGTGGAGAGCCAGAGGTTGACATTGTAGTAGCCGGCATCTGCGAGCGTCAGGTACAGCTGGCTCGATTGTGTAAGTGTGGTGTCGAAGGCGTTTTCGTCGTAAACCCGCCAGCGGATGTCACAATCGTCGGGTACGTCGATAGCCCGGATGATGACAGGGAGTGGGGAACATCCGTTCTCGGGATTGACGCGGATGTCGGCGACAGGTTGCTCAAATATGGTGACGTCTACCTGGGCGGTATCGGCCTGGCATCCGTATTTGTCTTTGGCAATCACGTGATAGGTCCTTCCACTGGAGATGTCGGCAGCCGATGTCTGTGCGTTGGGATTGGTGATGTCGGTGGCGGGCGTCCATTGCCATAGCAGATCATTGGCACCGCTGGTCATGTCCACAGTGATGGCGTCGCCATGGTGACAGTACTTGATGGTAGTGTCCACCAACTCGATGGCGGGATTGCACTTCAGGTGATAGACCAAGGTGTCGATACGGCCGGCATCGGGATGCCCGTTGTAATAATAGTCGTCACAATACACAGTGGTGACAACGAGCATCACCTCTTTCACCGCATTGCCGAAGTCAACCGTGTCGTTTACCTTCAGATGCATACGGATGACCGAATCGTCGGCATGGTAATAGACTTCGTTGTTGGTCTGGTTCAATGTGCTCCAAATAGTGCCGTTCAAGTAGGAAAGATTATAGTCAAGATCCACGTCTGCATCTCCCAGGAACTCTATGCTGGCATGGTAGATGCCTTGTAGGACTGCCCTTGGAAGTCTGAAATAGATGTCCACATCCCGGCAGTTTTGTACGAGTGTGTCTCCAAACTCGGTGGAAACCTGGTCGTCGATTTTGAAAATTTCATCCACTTCCACGGTCGGACTGTAAAAACTGCCTTCCTCCAAAAAAACGCCCGAGTCGTATTGGTTGTCGCCAGAGTTTCCAACAGAGAGATGCATGGTGTAGGGTTGACAAGCTAAAATAGTTGCTTGGGCGGTCAGACTAGTGGTGTAACCATCGTATTGAACAGCAGTACCGCCGTTGTTGTTGTGGTAATAAACCGTGTTAATTAAATGGTTTACGTTATCGATGGTCACTGGAATGCCGTTAGGGTTCTGGGCAGTGATGCTGTGAGGAATGATGGCCACGTTCTTCGTCGTCTGAACGGAGGTTACAGGATCAGGTCCTGACAGCAGAAAAGCAAACACATCATTGTAGCCGGCATTCACAAACTCTTCATATTCCTCAGAACCGAAAATGTAATTGAAAGCGAATGTATCCGCATAGGCTACGAAATTGAACTCCAACGTGGAACATCCAAATAGTGTCTCTGTAGCATACGATTGCAGTAGTGGGTCTGTGTATACGGGGCTTACCGCCGATGATGAACTGCCTGAACTGTTGGGACCGTTTGCCACGCTTACGTTGCCAGTGGTCATGATCAAACCAGAATGGTAAGGGAATGCAGTTCCCGAATAGCTGAACGTGCCGATTTGTGCAGTAGCAATGTTGCCGGTACTATTGTTGAATTTAGCATTGGAAAGCAACACTCCATCTCCAGCTAAATGGTTGTTTATCAATGTGTTTGGATTCTGCCCGACAGCCGACTGCGTGGTTAGGGACTGTGCGGACATGTTCAAGGCCAACATCATGATGGCAACAGCCATGAGTATAGTTTTCAGTTTCATATTCAGTGTGTACTGTTGGTTTTCCGTGTTTTGTTTTGGCAGGTGCGATGCCTGTGCATTCGGATCAGAGGTTGACGATGGCGACGGCTCTCTCGATGCGGCGGTGGACTTCTTCCGTGCCCATGAGCTCGATCATCGTGAAGAGCTCGGGGCCGCGGGCAGTGCCCACCAACGCGATGCGCACGCTGTTCAGGATCTGTCCCATATTAAGCCCGTTGTCCTGAATGTACTGCATCACGGTGTCCTGAGCCTTCTGCTTGTCGAAGGGCTGGAACGACATCAGCATATCGTCGATGACCTTCAGGTGCGCTCCTGTGCCCTCTTTCCATCTCTTCTTCAGGGCTTGCGGGTCGTATTCCGTCGGTGCTTCGAAGAAATAACAGGCCTGTTCCCAGAAATCATTGATGAAATTCAATCTGTCCTTAATCAAGTCTATAACGTTTTTGAGATAGTCCGCGTTGCAGCTAATCTGTTTTTTTTCTAAAATTTTCTCAAAATATGGATAAAGTTCGTCGGCACTTTTCTTCTGGATATATTCATGGTTGAACCATTTGGCCTTGTCGAGGGAGAACTTGGCACCGGCCTTGCTGATTTTTTCGATGGAGAAGGCGTCGATGAGTTCTTGCAGGGTCATCATCTCCTGGTCGTTGCCGGGGTTCCATCCGAGGAGGGCCAGCATGTTGATGACGGCTTCGGGCAGGTATCCCGACTCACGGTAGCCCGAGGAGGTCTCGCCGCTCTTGGGGTCGGTCCACTGCAGCGGGAACACGGGGAAACCGAGGCGGTCGCCGTCGCGCTTGCTGAGCTTGCCGTTGCCGTCAGGTTTAAGCAGCAGGGGCAGGTGCGCGAACTGCGGGGCCTCCCAGCCGAAGGCCTTGTAGAGCATCACGTGCAGCGGGGCGGAGGGAAGCCACTCCTCGCCGCGGATGACGTGCGTGATTTTCATCGTGTGGTCGTCCACGATGTTGGCCAGATGATAGGTGGGCATCCCGTCAGACTTGTACAGCACCTTGTCGTCGAGCAGGGAGGAGTTGATGACGACCTCGCCGCGCACGAGGTCGTGGACATGGATGTCCACGTTGTCGGGATATTTGAAGCGCACCACAAAGGGCTCTCCGGAGGCGAGGCGACGCTCCACCTCGTCGGCGGGCAGCGTCAGCGAGTTGACCATGCCCATGCGGGTGCTGGCGTCGTATTGGAAAGTCTTCTTCTGGCTTTCGGCTTCCTTGCGTTTGGCATCGAGCGATTCGGGCGTGTCGAAGGCGTAGTATGCCCAGCCGTCGTGTACCAGCTGCTCGGCGTAAGGCTTGTACATGGTCTTGCGCTCCGACTGGCGGTAGGGACCGTATTCACCGCCAATGCCGACTCCTTCGTCGAATTTGATGCCCAGCCATTCGAAGGCCTCGATGATGTAGGCTTCGGCACCTTCCACGAAGCGTGTCTGGTCGGTGTCCTCGATACGCAGCAACAGCGTGCCGTTGTTTTTCTTGGCGAACAGATAGTTATATAAGGCTGTCCTTACACCGCCAATGTGCAGAGGACCCGTGGGGGATGGGGCAAAACGTACTCTTGGATTCATTTTTTTCTTTTTTTAGCCTGCAAAAATACGAAAAAAATAAACAGCTTTTTTGTACTTTTGCCAACCCGAATTTGAAAAAATCATGAATATGAAGTCGCTGAATAAATTCTATGCGATATTTGTCACGGGACTGGCAGCGTTAACCCTGTTTTTATCAGGCTGCGGGACCAAGAGTTTGTCGCCTTCCGAAGTGGTTCGATACCTGAATTCCAAGTTCGGCTGCATCAGCAACGACTGGGAGTTTGAATACCAAGGCAAGTGGTATCCCGCCACAGTACCCGGCAACATCCACGACGACCTGTTGCACAACCATCTGATACCGGACCCGTATTATGGTACCAACGAGGATTCTGTGCAATGGGTTGCCGACAGTGTCTGGACTTATCGGCTCTATTTCGACAGGGATTGCGCCGGTAGCCGGGCATTCGACTATAGGCAGCTTGTTTTTGAAGGTTTGGACACCTATGCAGAGGTTATCTTGAATGGTAAGAAAATGACAACTACCGACGGCACCGGGTGCCCGAACAATATGTTCCGCCGCTGGACGTTCGATCTTCCCGATGATTTGAAGGATAAGCATAATGAGTTGCTTGTCAGGTTTTACTCGTCGGTCTCCATAGAACGTGCCGCTGCAGAGACCTTGCCCTACCAGCTCCCCGACGCGCGCGTCTTTTCCCGCAAGGCCCAGTACGAGTCGGGCTGGGATTGGGGGCCGAAGCTGATTACCTGCGGCATTTGGAAAAATGTCTATATCCGCAGTTATAGCGACTACCGCGTGGAGGATGTCTATGTGCGCGACACGAAACCCACGACGGATACTGCCGGCACATGGGAAACCACTGTGGAGGTCAACGTGCTGTCTGATAAGGAAACCAAGGCCACACTTTTTGTGGAGGTCAACGATGCGGACGGTGTCAATTTGACGTTTCGGCAGAAGGTGCGCCTCAAGCCGGGCGAGAACAAGCTCTCGCAGTTGGTTGAGATTCCCCATCCCAAGTTGTGGTGGCCCAATGGCATGGGAGAGCCTCATCTCTACTATTATACAGTCCGTTTGGAGAACCGCGCGCGCAAAAGTGAGCACGCGCCCGTGGTGCATGGCCTGCGCACGGTGAAGCTCCAGCGCGAGAAGGACGCCATCGGCGAGTCGTTTGCCTTTGAGGTCAACGGGAAACCCTGCTTTATGCGCGGTGCCAACTGGATTCCAGCCTCCTCCTATCCCGGCACAATGTGCCGACCCGAGGGCAATGACCGTTATTATCAGCTGTTGCACGACTGCAAAGCCGTGAACATGAATATGGTGCGTGTTTGGGGCGGAGGCGTTTATGAAGACGATGCTTTCTACAACTATTGCGATCAGTTCGGGCTGCTCGTGTGGCAGGACTTTATGTATGCCTGCAATCCCTATCCCGGCGACGAGGCGTTCCTGAAGAATGCCCAACAGGAGGCGGTGGAACAGGTCACGCGCCTGCGCAACCATCCCTGCATCGCCATCTGGTGCAGCAACAACGAGGTGCACAACGGCCTTGAGGACTGGGGCTGGCAAACCTCCCTGCAATGGTCGGAAGAGGTGAATGCACAACTATATGCCGATTTTCATCAGCTTTTTGAAGACATATTGCCGAATACAATAAAAAAGTTGCAACCAGATGGCAATTATGTCTCTTCGTCGCCTACGTATGGGTGGGGGCATCAGGAGTGTACCACCCATGGCTGCTCCCACTATTGGGGTGTCTGGTGGGGTGAGCTGCCCTTCTCCGTGTGGCCTGAAAAGACTGGGCGATTCATGACAGAGTATGGCTTCCAATCTTATCCCGAATATGCGTTATGGGAACAATATGTGCCGGAAAGCGAACTGCATTTGGGATCTCCGTCGATGAACAACCATCAGAAGCACGGGCGCGGTGTGGTGATCATCCGCAAGGCCATGCAGGAACTGGGATACACCAAGACCGACAATCTGGCGGAGTTCGCGCTTGTCAGCCAGTGGGTGCAGGCCGAGGGCATTGTGCAGGCCATCGACGCCCACCGCATTGACCGCGAGCGTTGCCGGGGCACGCTCTATTGGCAGCTTAACGACTGCTGGCCGGTGGCCTCGTGGAGCAGTATTGACTGCTCGGGCCGCTGGAAACTGCTGCACCACCGCTTGAAGGACGCCTACGCCAATGTGGCCCTCGCCGTGCGCCATCGTGGCGACACCCTCATGGAACTCTATGTCGTGAACGATTCCCTCTCTGCTGTAAAATGCACCGTGGAGTGGACCTTGGATAAAATGGGCGGAAATTCTGCCATGTCCGTCACAGGAAACAAAACCGTGACTGTCCCTTCTGACGGAGCCGTGCAGGTTGCCACTCTGCGTCCCGCAGGGTGCGACCGCATGAACGCTACATTGAAGATAAATGGCAAGAAGGTTGCTACGAAGACATCCTATTTTGGAATGCCGAATTACAAATCGTTGAGTTTACTTTTTTAACATCACCCTCAAGGAGGATGGCCGTATGGTGATGTCGAGGTCTTCCGGGAACATCATGGGCTCGCCGTCGATGTTGACCACGGCGGGGCTTGGGCGATGCACGGAGATGTGCTCGGCCTTGATTTCGGTGAAATAACGTGAATGGTCAAGGCGTTCGAGCAGAAGTTGTGAAGCCACGAGGGCGGCGCGGTGCAGTGGGGGGCGGTTGAGGATGCAGACATTCAGCAGCCCGTCGGCCAGGTCGGAGTGCGGGGCGATGACGGCGTTGTATCCGAACTGGTTGGCGTTGGCAAACGAAATCAGCAGCGGGCTGCATTCAAGGGTGCTCTGTCCGTCGAAGGTGAGGGTGTAGATCTGCGGGGAGAAGTGAATGTAGTTCTCGAGGGCATACCGGGCGTATGGCAGAAACCCGCGGCGAGGGTCGTTGGAGAAATCGTAGGCTGTCTGTGCGTCAAGACCGATGCCGGCAATGCTGACAAAAGGGATGCCGTTGACCGAAGCTGTGTCAATGGTGTGGATTTTTCCCGTGTTGAGCAGTTTGATGGCGTTGATGTGCAGCAAGGGGAGATGCAGACTGCGCGCCAGTCCGTTGCCAGACCCGTAGGCGATGATGGCCAAGGCCGTTTCTGTGCCAATCAGCGCTTTGGCAACCTCATTGATGGTGCCGTCCCCGCCTACCGCCGCCACGATGTCGTACCCCTCTCGCACACCTTGTTCAGCTAACAACTGTCCGTGTCCTGCGTATTCGGTGTGCAGAATGGTGTAGTCGTATTGCTTGATATCCAAAAAAGTCTTCACCGAGCGGGCGAAGAATCCTTTGCGATGGTGTCCTGCAATAGGGTTGACAATGAATAGTATCCTTTTTTTCATAAAGAGTAATTTTTTCCCTGATAGCTGCCGTTTTTGTCCAGTCGTTGTTCCACCGCTTTCACAACGGCATCGTACTTCACGCCGTGCCAGCCGGATGTGGCAGTATAACGTGGGGGAACCGCGCTTGCAAATCGCTCCACGGCGATGTCGGGACGGAGTTCCGACAAATAGTCCGTCACGAATGCCGCATATTCTGTGAGTGTAAAATGGTGAAAATCAATCGGATGTTCTAAATATTCGCGCTCCATCACCGTGCCTTTGATGATTTGTAGTTGATGGAACTTGATGTGCTGCATGGGCAGGGCGTTGACCTTATGGACATCTTCTAACCATTGGCCCGGATTTTCCCCGGGAAGGCCGAAGATAAGGTGGACCCCGCACTCGATGCCGCGGGCGTGCAGTTGCCCTATGGCATGTTGCGAGCAGGCGAAGTCGTGACCGCGATGGATGCGGCGCAGTGTCTCGTCGCGGCAACTTTCCACCCCGACCTCCACGCACAGGTGCGTCTGTTCGGAAAGCTCCTGCAAGTAGTCGAGAATGTCACTGCCGAGGCAGTCGGGGCGCGTGGCGATGGTGATGCCCACGATGTCAGGAACGTTCAGGGCCTCCCCGTGCAGCGCACGGAGATGCTCCACAGGCGCATACGTGTTGGAGAATGCCTGAAAGTAGGCGATGTAGCCCTTGATGTTGCGGTTGTGGTGGAGATGGAATGACATGCCCTCCCGAAGCTGCTCGGCGATGCTTTTGACGGGGGTGCAATACGATGGGTTGAACGCTTTGTTCAGGCAATACGAACAGCCTCCTGTACCGCGTGTGCCGTCGCGGTTGGGGCAGGTGAATCCCGCATCGACGGGGAGCTTCTGCACGCGCCCGCCATAGCGGGCTTTCATGAAGGCATTGTAAGAATAGTAGCGACGCCCGTCGCCCCATTGGAAATGGTCGGTGCCGGACATCTGACTTTGTTTTATTGGAGTAGAAGGTTGTCTCCGAAAGGATCTAATGTGTGCAGGCTCTTCTTGTCGGAGTTGACCAAGAAGATAAACTCTTGTTTCTGCTTGCCATTGGTCAAGTAGGAGGCAGTGACCATGTAGAGCAGGATTTTTTTGCTGCTAAGCGACTCTCCGTCCAAGAGAGCCTCAAGGTCTTCTTCTGCGTGATAGATGTCTTTCAGGAGGAGATATTGCACTTCGGTGCTGTGCTCACCCTCCTGGTTGGCGTATTGTTCTTCCGCATCCGCCTCCATGTTGTGGAGCAGTTCGAGGGTCAGTTGCGCATAGCCAATCTCGGTGATCGTGTCCACGCATTCGATGGTCAGCTCTTTGTAGTCTTGGATGTTTTCCTCTTGGAGGTATGCTTTGGCCAAGGGCTTCATCTCCCGTTGAAGCTTGTTGCCGTCGGTGCCTTTACAGGCACTGCAAAAGACAAGCGCACTGAAAAGCAGGACTGTGATAGCGGTGGAAAAATGGAATTTGCAGCTCATATCTTAGAAAATGAAGCCGTAACGTTGCAGATCCGCCGTGCTTGAGTTGGCCGGCAAGGTTTGAATGCGCCCATATTGGCTCATGTTGAAATTTCCGAAATCGAAGACTTGTTTGCCTTGGAGGTTCATTTTAACGTGCATGGGCACGGCACTGCGGAAGCGGTAACCCTTGGCCTTTTGACTGTCTTGAAGCTCGTTGAGCTTGTCGCTGACAGCACTTGTGGATAGCATCGGACTGAGTTCCAATCTATAGACGTTGTTGCCCGTAAGGTTGTCGAAAGAGACTCCTTTGGTGGGATCGAAGGCGAAGAGCGGACAGGACATGGATTGGTCGGGGATGACATAGAATGTGTAGATGATTTCGTCTTCGAGACTGAGCCCCGTGAATAGGGAAAGGTAGTTTTCTTCCCACTGCTTGAGTTCTTTGAGCATGCGGGAAAGAGCCTCTTCGGAGTAGGGTGTTTCCTGTTCGCCGGACACGAGGTTGTATTGGTCTTTGCGACTTTTGCTGATGGCATCGGCGGCTTCCTGGGCTTTCTGGAGGTTGGATTTGGACACCTTGCGGGTCTTGTTGGCGGGCACTTGTGTCACCACACCATCGATGATCTTGGTCTCCATATAGGAGTCCTCTTGCTCGGAGTAGGAGAGCTCGGAATAGTTTTTGAAGAAATCGGGAATAGGGGTAGAGGAAGTTGTGTAGCAGCGTGTCTCCTTGTCTAAATGGGGCGTGAGGGCTTTGCTTTTGGCCGCTTTGTCCGCGAAGTTGTTCTTAATCTGTTTTGGGGAAAGCTCCACCAAATAGGCCTCGTTGACATCGGGGAGTTGTACAGGCTTGAGGGCGATTTCGCCGACTTTATAATAAGTGCGGTTCTCTTCGATGACGTTTGTCAAGCCGAGGAGTGACTCGGCTTGGTCGGCGTAGTAACCTTTGATGTCGCGCACCTTGGTCACGGAGAGGGTGACTTGGAAGCCGGTGGTGGGCAGCATGTAGCAGCAGGTTTGTCCCTTGACGGGCGAGTTGCTGTCGAGGGGCAGTTTATATACGTTCTTTTGTGCATTTACGAAAAGGCACGTTGCGCATAATAGTAATATAGTGCAACCAAAATTTTTCATAATAATGTGTTTTATTGCATGGAAGTGATAAAATGCTGTTTTCTAATGCCATCAGTCTCGTCTTCCCATGTATATCATGATGTAATACAACAGGGTGGCGAGGGAGGAGAGGGCGGCGATGAGGTAGGTGCGGGCGGCCCATTTGAGGCCGTCCTTGGCCATCGTGGTCTCTTCACCGGAGGTGATGCCAGTTTCGTCAAGCCAGGCCACGGCACGTTCGGAGGCGTTGTATTCCACAGGCAGGGTGATGAGGGAGAAGAGGGTGGTGAGGCTGAAGAGCACGATGCCGACCAGGAGCACCCAGCGTCCGAGAAGATTTGAGAAACTCAACAGGATGATGCCGGCGAGGAGAATCCATTGCGCCCACTGTGAGCCGAACTGCACGATGGGCACGAGGCGTGAGCGCATGGTGAGCCATCGGTAGGCGGTGGCGTGCTGCACGGCATGACCGCATTCGTGCGCGGCGACAGCGGCGGCGGCGATGCTGTTCTGGTTATATACCACTTGGCTGAGGTTCACTGTCTTGGTCTGAGGATTGTAGTGGTCCGTGAGCGAACCTGCAATGCTGGTGACTTTCACATCGTAGATGCCGTTGTCGTGCAGCATCTTTTCCGCGATCTCCTTGCCGGTAAGCCCGCTGCTGAGGCGGATGTTGCCGTATTTCTCCATGCGCGCGTTCAGGGTCTTGCTGACAATGAAGCTCAGGACCATGATTACAATAAAGATAATAAGATACATAAGCGTGACAATTTCAATGTTTTTTACAAACGGCAAGCTTCAAATTTGCCGCCTGCAAAAATACAATAAAAATCGGAAACACACTCCATGCCGGATTAGTGCATCTATGTCAGACCTATTCTGATGTATTTGTGCCACCAGGTATATGAATCCCATTTTTTTTGTACCTTTGCAGGCCAAAAAATATGTGATGATTTCCAATCTGAACACCATCAAACAGCGCTACGGAATTATAGGGTTTGACCCGGCATTGGACCGCGCCATAGACGTGGCTGTGCAGGTGGCCAAGACCGACCTTTCTGTGCTTGTCACAGGAGAGAGCGGTGTGGGCAAGGAGAATTTCCCGCGCATCATCCACGACTACAGCAACCGCAAAAACGGGGTCTACATTGCCGTGAACTGCGGCGCTATCCCCGAAGGGACCATCGATTCCGAATTGTTCGGCCACGAGAAGGGAGCCTTTACGGGTGCGGTGGATTTGCGCAGGGGCTATTTCGAGTCTGCCGACGGGGGGACTGTCTTCCTCGATGAGGTCGCCGACCTGCCCCTAAGCACGCAAATACGGCTGTTGCGTGTGCTCGAAAGCGGCGAGTTTATCCGCGTCGGTTCCTCCAAGGTGCTCAAGACCAACGTCCGCGTGGTGGCCGCCACTAATGTCAACATTGCCGACCGCATCGCCAAGGGCAAGTTCCGGGAAGACCTCTATTACCGTCTCAACTCGGTGCCCATCCATGTGCCCGCACTCCGTGAGCGCAAGGGCGACATCTACCCGCTGTTCATCAAATTCACCACGGATTTCTCGGAAAAATACCATGTGCCCTCTATTCAGCTGGACGAGGGAGCCCGCCAGCTCCTGCAAGAATACCCATGGCCGGGCAATGTGCGGCAACTGAAGCATGTTACCGAACAGATTTCCCTGCTGGAGACCAACCGCACCCTGACAACCGAGATGCTTGCCCCTTACCTCACAGCTCCCATCGGCTCAAACCTGCCTGCCCTCGTGCGCTCCGAAAGCGAGAACAACGACCAGTTTCAGAGGGAAATCCTCTTTAAGTTCATTGCCGAGATGCAGAGGGAAATATCGGAACTCAAGGCTACGGTCAACCACCTCGCCTCGGGCAATAGGGTCGCGGCCAACAATAAAAGCCTGCAAGAGTATCCTTTGCGCGACAACGACCTCGACATCGAGATCACCCGCGCCGCCACGGACAAGCCGGCGGTGGAACCGCATTACGACGACTCCATCGTTATTGAGGAGGAGGATCTGACGATGGACAAGATGGAAAAATCCGCCATCATAAAAGCCTTGGAGCGCAATCACAACAACCGCAAGTTGGCCGCCCAAGAACTGCATATCTCGGAGCGGACATTGTATCGGAAAATCAAGGAATATGGATTGTAAAAGCGTAAAAAAGAGGGCGAAACTCCTTGGCCGGATAGGGGGAGTGCTGTTGCTGGTGGTGCTGCTGGCAGGTTGCCGCATGTCCATTTCGTTGACAGGCGGCACAGTGGATCCGCGCGCCAAGACCGTGGCCATTACGACCTTCCAGAACAACGCCTCCTTGGTGAACCCCACGCTCAGCCAGTCCTTCACTACCGCCCTCAAGGACAAAATCCAGGGGCAGACCCCGCTGACCATTGTCAGCACCAACGGCGACTACGAGCTGGAGGGCGAAATCATTGGCTACAACATCTCGCCCGTGGCCATCCAGGGCAACGAGACCGCCGCCATGAACCGGCTCACCATTACGGTGCGTGTGCGTTTCACCAACAGCTTCGACGACACGCAGAATTTCGACCAGACCTTCTCGCGCTACGCCGACTACTCCAGCACACAGAACCTCAGCGCCGTCGAATCCGGACTGGTGTCTGAAATCAGTGACGCCCTTACAGACGACATCTTCAACAAGGCGTTTGTCAACTGGTAAGTCGTTTTGTGGAGTTGAAAGCATTGTAGAGGCAATATTACTACGCCATGTAACTCTATCTCTCCGTTATGGAAAGTATAGATGACGGCATCGGGAGTGGCGTTAATACCATTCTTTATTAGATAGGTCTCAATTGAATATAGTCGTGAACGAATTGCGGATATGTATTCGTTTAGTTCTTCATTCCCTTTGACCGTTTCAGTCTTCGGTGAGAATTGATTCGGTTTGATTTTTCGTCCCGTTGAAATGATTTTTCTCACGCCCATATTGGTGACGCTGACCTCAATTGATACGAGACCGTCCTTGGTTTTCTTTGACTCTCTACAGATGAATTTTACTTTCATATCAAAGTGTTTAATAATGAATAATTTAGAAAGACAAAAGACGGTCGCATTTTGAAAAAGAGACGGTCGCATTTTTTTAACAAAATTCATCGAAATTTGAGAGATTCACGGTAGGGGGAGAATGTGGCGGGCACTTGTGAACAGGTGTTATTCCACATTGCCTGTTTTTTTTGTTTAGTATTGATAACCAATGGTTTATTGCGTGTTTCATCGGTTTCTCAAGAGTTACAAACGAAAAAAAGAACCCAACGGTTTTCCATTGAGTTCTATGCTTGGCGGAAAGTGAGGGATTCGAACCCCCGGTAGCTGTGACACTACGGCGGTTTTCGAAACCGCTGCCTTAAGCCACTCGGCCAACTTTCCGTGCCCTTTTTGGGGCGGCAAAAATACAAAAAAAAACAAGAAGAACAATTTTCAATAAAAATGTTGATTTCTTAGTGGATAAATGACTTTCCGATGGAATATATTTTTTTGTAATTTTGCCGCCTTAGTTCTTAACAATCAATTCTTAAATTTAATATCCTATACGCTATGAGAAAATTTACTGCTTTATGCTTGGTTATGTGCGTTGCCCTGGGGCTTTCCGCACAAACCATGACCAACTTGGCCTTCTTCCCCTTCACCGGGAACACTGCCTCCCCCAACACTCCGACCTCCTACTTGGCTGCCTACGGTGACCAGACGGGTATTGCCGGCCTCTACCTCGACGGCACGCATGGCTCTTCTTCTTGGACCTCCGACGAATTGACCTCCAACAACGGAACCGTCATCAACGCACAATACGGTGTCTCCTCCGACAAGGATCTGGCCACTATCAACTCAAGTGCAAACGGCAAGTCCATTGTGTTTCACTTCTCCACCTCTGGATACCAGAACGTGGTGATGACGATGGCGGCACGCCGTTCTGCTACGGGCTTCAACAGCACGGAATGGTCTTACAGTACTGACGGAACCAACTTCACCGTACTGCCGAATTTTTCCACCACCCCGGACACGACCGGAACGTACAAACTGCAGACGTTGGATTTTACGGGTTTTTCCGCTTTGGATGACCAACCCAATGTCTATCTGAAGTGTACATACAACGGAGCTACGGCCAATAACGGTTCCTTCCGTATCGACAATGTGCTGATCGCCGCCTATCCCGCCGGTCCCGATGTCTGGGCGCCGACCGTCTCCTCTGTGGTTCCCAATGATGCCACAACCTTGACCGTGACTTTCAACGAGCCGTTGGATGCCACCACCGCCCAAACAGTCGCCAACTATGCTCTGGATAACAACGTGACGGTCTCTGCCGCCACCCTCAACACAAATGTGGTCACCCTGACTACCAGTGCCTTGACGGAAGGCACCGCCTATACTTTGATTGTCAACAATATAGCTGACTTGGCAGGCAATGTGATGGCTCCCGACACCATTGCATTTACCTACGGTGTTTCCAGTGAGTTTGTCTGCGCCAATATCGCCGAGCTGCGCAGCAAGCTTTCCTATGCTGAGCACGATCTTTCTGCCCCCGTTAATGACAATACGGAGTACAAGCTCGAAGGCGAAGTGATTGTGACCGCCATCGCTGCCTACAACAACCAAAAGGTGATCCAGGATGCCACCGGTGCCATCCTCATTTATGACCCGAGCGGCACTTTGGGCAATTACGACGTGGGTGACAAGATTGCGAATCTCTATGGCACTCTTACCAATTACTATGGATTCTTGGAGTTCAAGCCCACGGCTGCAGGTGGTCAAGCCATCGACATCTTCCAGGATGTGACGCCGTTGGAAATCACTCTTCCTCAGCTGCTCGACGCTGATTTCATGATCAACCACCAGGCCGAGTTGATCAAACTTACAGATGTGAGCTTTGCCAACCCTGGCGGCAACTTCCAAGTGCTCAGCACCTACGAGTTGACCCAGAGCGGCACTACAGCCGTTGCTGTCTTCCCCTATTTCCAGGATGCCAACTACATTGGCGCTGAAATTCCCGCTGGCAACATGAGCATTATGGGCGTGAATTTCGCCACCAGCAAGATCGGCAACAACTATCCTCCTTTCCAATATTATATTGTGCCGCGCAGCACCAGCGACTTCCTGACGGTTGCCCTTAATGAATATGAAATCAACGGCATTGCCGTCTATCCGAACCCCGCTCGTGACTATGTCACCTTCGGCACCAGCGAGCTTGTGGAGAGTGTTGCCCTTTACGATGTCACCGGCAAGCGCGTGATGTCCACAGAGATCAACGACAACCGCATTTCTGTGGCCGGCCTCACCGACGGTGTCTATTTCGCCCGTCTGTACAGAGAAGGCAAGCAAGTGGGCATTGCCAAGATCGTGAAGAAATAAGCTGTTGTCACGGATTCTCAAAATTCAAGGTGCAATAGTTAGTTTAACGACAAAATAGGGAGGCCGGTGAGATTCCGGCCTCCTTTGTTTCCCGTATGAATGACACATTTGGAAAACGCTATAGGTTGACGGATTGGGGCGACACTCATGGGACGTGTCTGGAGGGCAGGATAGAGGGTTGCCCTGCCGGTGTCTGTGTGCCGGCAGCGTTCGTGGCTTCCGAGATGGCCCGTCGCGCGCCCTCGTCGCACGCCCTGTCCACACGCAGGGCGGAGGATGATTATGTGGAGTTTCTCTCCGGTCTTGATGCCGAGCAGCGTACGACGGGTGATCCTATCCATTTCCGGATACATAACCGCGATGTGCGCGTCAACGAGGCTAACCGGCACGTGATACGTCCCTCGCATGCTTCCCTTTCTTATTACAAGAAATATGGCTATACGGACAATGAATTATGCGGGCGTGCTTCGGCGCGTCAGACCGCCTGCCGCGTGGTGGCGGGCGCCGTGGCCAAATGTTTTCTGAAAACAAAAGGCATTGCCATCATGGCTGAGACGGTATCAACTGGTACACCCTGCCGTGAGGGTGACAGCGTGGGTGCCCTTGTGCGTTGCCGTATATTGGGCTTGCCCGCCGGCTTGGGCGAGCCAGTCTACGACAAGTTCTCCGCGCGCCTCGCATACGCGATGCTCTCCATCAATGCAGCCAAAGGCTTCGAGATAGGCGAGGGCTTCCGTGCCGCCGCGATGGCTGGCTCCCAATACAATGACTTGCCAACCTCCGGCTTTGGGCTCGCCACCAACCACGATGGCGGCGTGCAGGCCGGCATCACCAACGGCCAGGAGGTCGTCTTCAGGGTGGCTTTCAAGCCCATCCCGTCGGTACACTATGACCAGCCTACCATCGACTTCGAGGGCAACCCCGCTATTTGCTACGGTTCCGACCGCAACGATTTGTGTGTGGCTCCGCGAGTTTTGCCTGTCGTGGAGGCCATGGCCGCCATGGTGGTGATGGATTTTTTGTAGCATCATGCTTCGGAAGATGCAGGGAAAGTCTTTTGGGACGGGTGATGGAGCATAGCGAAATTTTGTGTATATTTGCACCGCCTTTCCGAAGGGCTGAAGATGCCTGAAATAAAGGATTTATTTGTTCTGATTTTTCATTTATTAACCCAAAATAATCTAAAAACATGTCTTTTAATTTAAGAAACAGAAACTTTTTGAAGTTGTTAGACTTCACCCCGAAGGAAATTCAGTATATGCTGGACCTTGCTCGCGATCTCAAACGTGCCAAATATGCCGGTACGGAGCAACCTCGCTTGAAGGGCAAGAACATCGCCTTGATTTTCGAGAAGACCTCCACCCGTACTCGTTGCGCTTTCGAAGTGGCTGCTTACGACCAAGGTGCGCACGTTACCTACCTGGGACCTACCGGTTCCCAAATTGGCATCAAGGAGTCCATGGCTGACACGGCTCGCGTGCTCGGACGCATGTTCGACGGCATTGAATATCGTGGCTTCAAGCAGACTACCGTCGAGGAACTCGCCAAGTTCGCCGGCGTGCCCGTCTGGAACGGCCTCACCAACGAATTCCACCCCACCCAGGTGCTTGCTGACTTCTTGACCATGAGCGAGCATGTCGACAAACCCCTCAACCAAGTCACCTACGCTTATCTCGGCGATGCCCGCTACAACATGGGCAACTCCCTGATGGTTGGCGGTGCCAAGATGGGCATGGATGTGCGTATCGTCGCTCCGAAGAGCCTCCAACCCAGCAAGGAACTCATCGCTGAATGCAAGAAGATCGCCAAGGAGACGGGCGCTACTGTCACCGTCACCGATGACGTCAAGAAGGGCGTCAAGGGCTGCGACTTCCTCTACACCGACGTGTGGGTCTCCATGGGCGAACCCGTTGAGGTCTGGGAAGAGCGTATCAAATTGCTCAAGCCTTACCAGGTCAACAAGGCAACGATGAAGCTGACGGGCAACCCCAAGTGCAAGTTCATGCACTGCTTGCCTGCTTACCACAACCTCGAAACCCAAGTGGGTCGCGATGTCAACAAGCAGTTCGGCTTGGATGGTATTGAAGTGACCGAAGAGGTCTTCGAGTCTGAGAACTCCATCGTTTTTGACGAGGCCGAAAACCGCATGCACACCATTAAGGCTGTGATGGTGGCCACGCTTGGCGACTAAGGAAAGTTTTGAACTCATAATAGAAAGTTCAAAGGATGTCCTGTTGAAAGGATGTTCTTTGAACTTTTTTTTTGATCAAGGATAAAAAAAAGACGCGATTTTTCGCGTCTTTTCTCTCGCATCAGTCGGGGTGATCCGACTCGAACGGACGACCCCTTGCACCCCATGCAAGTGCGCTAAGCCAACTGCGCCACACCCCGATGCTTTCGAGGCCGCAAAAATACACTTTTTTTAATATGGAATGCTGTTGATAAGTTTTTTTTTGTAACTGTCGGATATTTGCTATCTTTGCAGCCTTTTTCAAGAATAGTCACTATGAGAAATTATACCCTTTTCATCTTGCTGTTCCTGTTTTTTGGAGGACTTTTCGCACAGAATGTCACGCAACAGGAGGCTGCCGTGGTTGCGGAAAGTTTCTTCCGGACGCAAGAAAAGTCACTGGTCAGTTGTGCTCACATCGCCATGTCGGGCACGAATCAGCTCTATTATATCTTCAATGCCGACAATGGCTATGTGATAGTGGCCGCTGACCGTCGCGTGCCCCCCATCTTAGCCTTTTCCGACCATCGTCCGTATGATGCTTCCGAGATGATTCCGCCCGCCAAGATGTGGCTGGATCACTATCGGCAGCAATTAGCCGAACTCAAGGCCCAGCCCGTAGGTCTGCAGCCCGAGCATGCGGCTTGGGCACGGTTGTCGCGCGGGGAACAGCCCCTGCGCGAGGTCGTCGAGGGTGTGGAGCCATTGGTGCATTCCCATTGGGGACAAGGCAAGTTCTATAACTACTATTGTCCTGTCGATTATTCGGGCGAGAACAACCATGTGGTCACGGGCTGCGTGGCTACGGCCATGGCGCAGCTTATTTACTATTTCCGCTTTCCGGAAACGGGCATCGGCTCCTATTCCTATACGGACGCAAACTATGGCGTGCAGTCCGCCGACTACGGTGCCACTACATACAATTACGAAGCTATGTGCGACGAGCCCACCGCCATCAACCCGGATATCTGCAAGCTGATGCACCACTGCGGCGTGGGTGTCGATATGGTCTACGGGCCTGACGGCTCCGGTATGTACAACCACAGTGCCGCCCGCGTCCTGCGCACCTTCTTCAAGTTCAGCCCCCAAACCGAGTACCTCTTCCGCGACTCCACAGACTTGGACTGGGACAGTGTCATCGTTTCCCATTTGGAGCGTCGTATCCCGATGTACTATGCAGGATGGAGCAATCCCGAAACCAACAACGGTCACGGCTTTATCGTCGATGGCTACAAAATCGTGGATAGCGCCTACTACTATCATTTCAATTTTGGCTGGGACGGCTATGCCGACAACTATTTCTATACCGACCATCTCAATGTCTCCGGCACTCATTTCAACTTGGCGCAGGAGTTGATTGTGAACGCCTATCCTGACACGGCGCAATACACCTATCCGACCCCGCAGCCCCTCACGGGCAGCAAGACGCTCACGGCGTTGGCCGGCTCGTTTACGGACGGTAGCGGCGACGCGGAGCACTGTCTCTCCAATATGAACTACGAGTGGCGCATTGTCCCGAATGTGGACACGTTGGAGAACATAACCCTTGATATCAACTACTCGCTCGCCGATGGCGACACCCTCTGGATTGCACCCAACTGCGTTAACACTTTTTATATGCTGACCGCAGATACGGGTCATTGGCATGAGGTGCTCCCCTGCACCGAGCTTGACGTGCGCTTTGTTACCTCCGGAGTCTCCAACTCGCTGGGTTTTCGCGCCAACTACACCACCGCTGTGCCGAGATATTGCAACGCTGTCTCCATTCACACCGCAGATAGAGGCGACATCACCGATGGCAGTGGCGAACATGCCTACGCGCCATTCACTCGTTGCATGTACCGCATTATGCCTACTGGCTACGATGCTGTTTTCTTGGAAATTCACTCATTGGAACTTACGCCCGGGCGCGATTTCTTGCGCATATACAAACGCCCCGCCTCACAAAACAATCTGTTGGCGGAGCTGACAGGCACGCTGAACGATACGATTTTCATGTTTGGCTTCGGAAGACTGGATCTCGTGTTGGAGAGCGACGATCAACCTTGTTCAGGAGGCTTTGACTTGTCCTATTCGGCGTCCCTTGCCGGGATGGAGGAACTTTGTGCTGATGTGGTGCGCACATGGCCGAATCCGGCCACCGACATCTTCCATGTGCAGGGCAGCACACCGTTGCGACTCGTGGAAGTCTTCGACCTGCAGGGACGTAAGGTGTGGGGCAGCACTGCGCGGGATGTGCAGTTCGACATCCCAGTGTCTGAGTGGACATCAGGCCTGTACTTTGTCAAAGCAATGACATCCGATAAATCCATAACCACGAAATTCATTAAACAATAACCATATTATTTCACCCTTAAAAGCATGAGAAAACATTTACCATTCTTTGTTCTCGCCCTCTTTATGATTGTGCAATCACCCCTTTTTGCCGGAAGCAACATCCAAATGAGCACCATTGACCAGACCATCAGGGCTGTCAGGTCAATCTCTTCTATGTCGGATGCCTTGGTGGAGCGCGGTGTTAAGCAGGCTGCCGCCCTGTGGAACGACAAAGACGGCACCCAACAGGATTTCCAAAAGTTTTGCAAAGAGTATTATTGCAAAGACTTGAATGAGAAAACCGCTCTTTTTAATCGTATTTGCGATAATTTTGAGGTTATTTACGGTCACAATCACAGGATCTCCATCGAGTTGATGCGTCCCGAGCAGCTGACGGGCTACGAAGCCACCTCCGTGGACCAGCTTTTCGGCGCTTATAGTGGCATGGCCCATTTCCAGGAAGATATGTTTAACAGCAAGTTGGCATTTGTGGTCATCCTCAACTTCCCGCATTTCACCTTGAAGGAGAAGCAGCGCAACGGTCATCGTTGGTCGGATCTGGAGTGGGGCTTTGTGCGTTTGGGTGATGTGTTCACCTCGCGTGTGCCCTCCTCCGTGGAGCAGCGCATCGCCAATGTGAGCACCGCTGCCAATGCGTATATCGACAACTTCAATATCAATATGAAGCAGGTTGGGAGCTATCACAACGAGTTTTTCTGGTACTCCTCGCTTCCCCTGATTTCCCACTGGGGCCTGCGGGATGAGCTGAAGGCTGCGTATGCCGACCCGACACACGGCATCGACAAGCAAGAAGTGCTCTATGACGTGATGAAGCGCGTTATCAAAGACGAAGTGCCCCTTGATGTGGTTAAGCAGGATATGAGCTACAAGTGGTATCCCTCCACCAACCAAATCATGCTCAACGGTATCCAAATTTTGTCGGACGAACGCAATCCCAAGTCCCGTTATCAGTTTCTGCTCGATTTCTTCCGTGCCGAGAAGGCCGCTGACGAGTATTGTTCCAACAATTTCATCCAACGTAAGTTCGAAGAGGAGTATGAGATTTCTGTGGAGGATGCAGAAGCCTTGTTTGTCGAATTGTTGAGCTCCCCTGTGGTGGGAGATGTCGCCAATCTGATTTCCAAGCGTCTTGGCCGCAAATTGCAGCCTTTCGACATTTGGTACGACGGCTTCAAAAGTCGTGGTGTGCTCGACCAGGGCACCCTTGACCGTATGGTGAAGGAGAAATACCCCAACAAGGAGGCTTTTGCCGCCGACCTGCCCAACATCTTGCAGAAAATGGGCTTTGACCAGACCAAGGCGAAATTCATCTGCGACCATGTGGCGGTAGATGCCTCTGTCGGCGCCGGACATGCCATCGAGGCCAAGATGCGCGACGACAAGGCTGTGCTTCGCACCCGCGTGGGCAGCGACGGCATGGATTACAAAGGCTACAATATCGGCGTCCACGAATTCGGCCACAATGTGGAACAGACCATCTCGCTGCACGACGTGCCCAACTATTTCCTCGCCGGTGTGCCCAACACCGCGTTTACGGAAGCTTTGGCCTTTACGTTCCAAGGCAAGGACCTTGAACTGCTCGGTGTTGACGTTGACGATCCTGATGCAGAGGACTTGAAGACTCTTGACATCTTCTGGAACTGCTACGAAATCATGGGCGTATCCCTCGTGGATATCCGCACGTGGCAATGGCTTTATAACAATCCTAATGCTGATGCCAACCAACTCAAGAACGCGGTCATGACCATCGCCAAGCAGGTCTGGAATCAATACTACGCACCCGTCTTCAAGACGGAGGACGAACTGATCTTAGCCGTGTATTCGCACGCCATTATCGACCCGCTTTATTTGCCCGCCTATCCCATTGGGCACATCATCGACTTCCAGTTGGAGAACTTCCTCAAAGGCAAGAATATGGGTGATGAGGTGACACGCATTTACAAGCTGGGTCGCCTTAACCCTGACCTCTGGATGGAACGTGCCGTGGGTGAGAAGGTCTCTGTGCAGGCTCTGTTGCAACAGACGGAAAAAGCGGCCAAAAACGTTTCTTCCAAGCCTAAGAAAACACCCAAAAAATAGGGAATCATGCTGATAGCTTTCCTTGTCTCCCAACTCGTAAAACGTTTGCGCTCGATTGACTTTAAAAAGGAATTGCGCCGGATTTGGGCTGCCATTTCGGAATATTCCAGAAAATTGGGCCTTATGACCACACGCGAGTTGCTGACCCTCTATTACGCGCTCTCGGAAGGTGATCTCACGCCGAAGGAGAAGGCTTTCACCTATGCGGCAATTGCATACGTGCTGATTCCCGGCGACTTGCTGCCCCGCAGGGTCCTTGGCCTTTTGGGCATCACCGACGACGCCACAGCGTTGATCTTCGCCCTTCGCAAAATCCAGAAGAGCATAACCCCTGAAATAAGACTGAAAGCCGCGTCGAAAGCGGAGGAATGGTTCGGAAACAAGGCGGGAGATCCCTTGGAAAACATGCGTGAAGAGAGGGTGTGACGACTACCTCAAGGTCTTGACGGCTTCGGGAGTCCAGGCTTTGAGAAACTCCACCACTTTGGCTTCGCTGTAACCTTTCCCTTCTTCCAAATAGGCGGAATTCTGAATATGGATGGGTTTGCCCTCGCCATCGAGAATGACGAAGACGGGGAATCCGAACCGCGCGGGATTGCCCAGGTATTGCATCGCCTCGGGGTTCTTGTTCTCCTTGGACCAGTTGACATGGATGTACACGAAATCCTTTTCGAGGGTCGCGTGTACGGCACTGTCGGCTTCCGCAAAGGCGGCGAATCGCAGACACCAAGGACACCAGTTGCCGCCCACTTGGCAGAGCACGTGCTTGCCTTCGCGTTGTGCTTGCTCCGTAGCAGTCTGGATTTGATTCATGGCATCCGCCTTATCGTCGTAAATGGGAGCTTGCGCCCAGATTATGCTGGCGCAAAATACAAGCGTGAGGGTTAGGGTGATGCGGTGTAACATGGTATTAAATTAAATACTAAATCATTAAATCATTAAAAAACATCATTCGTTTCCCATCATGAAATGCAGCCGGTTGAAGACGTTGGCCTCGGAGGTGCCGCCGTCGAAGTCGAGGAAGAGCAGGTTGAGTTTGGGGTATATTTTGCGGATTTTTCGTTCTATACCTTTGGCAATCACGTGGTTGGAAGTGCATGAAAAGGGCTGCAGGCTGATGATGTTGTTGACGCCGTCCTCGGCCAAAGCGGACATTTCGGCGGGAATGAGCCACCCCTCGCCAAAGTTGGCGGCCATGTTGATGATGCGGGAGGCCAGTTCGGCGTCGTGGAACATGTCGGCAAACGGACGGTAGAAGGGGAATCCTTCGCAGACTTTGTCGAATGTGCGTGCGTAGTGGTACACAATTTTGTAGAGAGTATCCGTGACAAAAAGTGGGGCTGTCACGCTCTTGATGTGTTTTTCTTTGTTGATGTGCAGGTTGACGAAGCTGTTCATGAAGAAATTATACATCGAGGGTGCCACGACCTCCACACCGTGGTCGGCCAGCCAGTCGAGCACGTTGAGGTGCCCGAAGGAGTTGTATTTGATGTAAATCTCGCCCACCACGCCGATACGGGGCAGTTTTTTTGTCGTGTCGATATTCGCGGAGAACTCGTCGACCGCCTCTTTGAGCAGTCTTCGCAGGCTGCGGTACTCGCGGTTGGAAATAAAGGGCAGGGCGCGTTCAATGTATTTGGCCTGAAGTTGTCGTGCCTTGCCAGGCTGCAGTTCGCGGGGGCGTGCAGCGTAGTAGAGGCGCGACAGACAGTCGGCGTACAGCAGGGCGTTCAGGGCGGGCAACGCCAATTCTCGGGCGTTGAATGTGAAGCCGGGCTGCTCGTTGGCTAACGAATTGCCGAGCGCCAACGACAGTACGGGCACATGCTCGAAGCCGGCGGCTACCAGAGCCTTCTTAATGAGCATGATATAGTTGGTGGCGCGGCACTGACCGCCTGTCTGCGTGATGATGACGGCCACGTCGTCGAGGTTGTATTGGCCGCTGCGCAATGCCTTCAGCAACGAGCCGACCACGATGGTGGCGGGGTAGCACACCTCGTTGTTGGCGTATTGCAGGCCGAGTTCCACGCACTCCTTGTCGCCCATGGGCAGAGTGATCATGTTGTACCCGGCCATCTTGAAAACGGTGGGTATGAATTCGGAGTAGCCGTCTGCGAAATGGGGCGCGAGGATGGTCCTGCGACGATCTGCCATCTGGAAGGGCGGGGTGGTGACGAAGGGCTTGTCCACCTCCATCTTGCGGCTGAACCGCAGGCTTTCGACCATCGAGCGCACGCGCAGTCGCAACGAACCGATGTTGTTGACGTCGTCCACCTTCAGCAGCGTGAAACTCTTGCCTTTGCGGTCGAGGATGTCGTGCGTCTCGTCGATGATGAAGGCGTCGGGACCGCAGCCGAAGGAGGTGATCATCATGAAATGGATGTTGTCCTTGCTGTTAGCGACGTAGTGGGCGGCCTTGAAGATGCGGTTGGGGTAGGTCCATTGGGTGACGGCCATGAGTTCCTTGTACACGTCGGCGTTGCTTTCGTCGGCGACGAACTCGGTGACCACGTCGATGCCCATGTCGGCGAGCACGTCAGAGACTTTGTGCTGGATGAGAGGGTCGGAGTGGTAGGGGCGGCCGGCGAGCACCACGACCATGCGGTTCTCCTTGCGCGCCTCGCGCACGATTTCGGTGGCGCGACGGTGCATCTCTGCCAAATGCTCCCTTTGGGCCTGCATAGCTGCCTCAATGGCAACGTCAGCGGTTTTGCGGTCCACGCCAAGAGTCTTCAGGTAGTTGCGACATCCCTCGCGCAGCAGATGTTCGTCGTTGAGCGATACCACGGGCGTGTCGAAGGGAATGTTGAAGCGCTCTTCCGTGTCGATGGCGTTGCGGATGACGTCGGAATAGCCTGCCACGATGGGGCAGTTGTAGCTGTTGCGTGCCTTTGTGTCGGCCTTCTGCTCCATCACCACGAAGGGATAGAAGATGCGGTCGACACCGCGTTCCGCCAGATCATAGACATGTCCGTGCATGAGCTTTGCTGGGAAACAGATGTTTTCCGACATCACCGTATGCAAGCCTTTTTCATACTCCTTGATGGTGGAGGGGCCGGACAGGATGGTGGTGAAGCCGCACGTCTTGAACAGGGTGTGCCAGAAGGGGTATAGTTCGAACATGCCGAGTGCACGCGGTATGCCGATCTTGAGTTCGGCGTTTTCCACGTGTAAGAGTGGTCGTTTGTATAGCATCTTGAGCCTCTCGTGGTGCTGGTTCCGACCCTTATGGGCCGTTTCGGAGGTGTTGGCGAACACCTTCTCGCAGTTGTTGCCGGAATAGTATTGGTTGCCGTTGCTGAACTGGTATTGCACGACGGTGCAATGGTTGGGGCAGCCGGGGCAGATTTGCTGTTCGGTCTGAAATTGCTGGATGGAGAGGAGATCGTTGAGGGTGAGGATGCGCTCCCGGGGCTGTTCCTTGGCGAAGAGGGCGCAACCGTATGCCCCCATCAGTTCGGGGATGTCGGAGAAGCGCACGTCGCGGCCGGTGAGCAGTTCCAAGGCACGCACGACGGCGAGGTTCTTGAAAGTGCCGCCTTGCACGACGATATGGTCGCCTAACTCTTCGACCTTCCTTAGTTTTAACACCTTGAAAAGGCAGTTCTTGATGACGGAGTAAGCGAATCCGGCTGAGATGTCCTCGGCGGTTGCGCCCTCGCGCATGGCTTGTTTCACCTTGGAGTTCATGAAGACGGTGCAACGGGTGCCGAGGTCGTAGGGATGTGGAGCCTCGCAGGCGATGCGGGCAAAATCGGCCACGCTATAACCCAGCATCTTGGCGAAAGTCTCGATGAACGAGCCGCATCCGGACGAGCAGGCTTCGTTGATTTCAAGCCGGCGGATGGCCTGGTTCTCCACAAAGATGGCCTTCATGTCCTGCCCGCCAATGTCGAGGATGAAGGAGACATTCGGGGAGACTTGCTTGGCGCCGAGATAGTGTGCCATGGTCTCCACAATGCCGTGGTGCAGTCCGTAGCCTGTCTTGAGCAGGTTCTCGCCGTAGCCGGTCACTGCGCTGTTGACAATGTTGGGTTGGAAATGGTGTTCGTCGCAGGCCTTTTGGAAGGCGCGCAACGCTTGTGCGAAGGCGTCAAAGCTGTTGCCGTTGTTGGAGCGGTAGTCGGTGAAAAGCAGTCTCCCTTCGGTGTCCAAAACCACCAGTTTGGTCGTGGTGGAGCCTGAGTCCACGCCGATGACGACCTCGTTGCCCTTGAGACTGTCAAAGGAGACCCTGGGGACGAAGAAATTTTGTTTCTGTTGTTTCCATTCCTCGAAGTGCGTTTTGTCGGTGAACAGGGATTCCAACCGGTTCTGGAGGAGAATGGCGGTTTCGCCGATGGACTTGTCGATGATGGTCTGCAGGAACTGTTGCATAGGGATGGTGTCGGCGCAGGCTTTCGCGGCCATGAGGGCGGTGCCGTGCGCGGAGACCACACGGGCGTCGGGCACCTGCACGCAATCCTCCTCGGAGAGGTGCAGGTTGTTGAGGAAGCATTTCTTGAGCATCGGCAGGAAAGCGAAGGGACCTCCGCAGAAAAATACGGGGGGCTGTACATCAAGGCCGCGCGAAAGAGTGCCGATGACCTGCAGGGAAACGGCATGGAACACAGAGAGGGCCACGTCCTCCTTGCTGACGTGGCGCGCTAACAGGTTCTGGATGTCCGTTTTGGAAAAGACCCCGCAGCGGGAAGCGATGGGGTGTATGTTCATGGCATGTTCTGCCAGCGTGTTGAGGTCGGAAGGGGAAACGTTCAGCAATCCGGCAGTCTGGTCAATAAAGGCACCGGTGCCGCCGGCGCAGTTGCCGTTCATGCGGATGTCGGGCACGCGCCCCGGCTCGAAGAAGATCATCTTGCTGTCCTCACCGCCAATGTCGATGAAGGTGTGCGTGTCGGGGAACTGTGTTTTGACGAGTGTGGCGGCAGCAATGACTTCCTGCACGAAGGGCAGATGCCAGCAGTCGGCGTAGCCCATACCCACCGAGCCGGTAACCGCCACGCGCAGCATCGCATCCGGATATTGTGCGGCAAGTGGCGCGATGGCAGCCTTGACCGTCTCCCTGACATTCATGTTGTGCCGCCGGTAGTCGGCGTATATCAATTTTTTCTCGGCATCCAACGCCACCACCTTGACGGTGGTTGAACCGATGTCTATGCCTAATAGAAAAGTGTTTTGCATTATTATATCGTTTTTTATTTTTCAGAATTGTTTTCCGGCCGCAAACGTCCTAATATCATCTTGATGTTCTCCGCTTTTCGGTTTTCTATAAATGATTTCTCGTCCATGTCTTCCTTGAAACTCTTTATCAGGGTCTTGGTGCAGGTGCTGAATACATTCAATGAAAGAATGTCTATTAAAAGATTTTCGGCCTTGACGGAACAAATCTCCCCATTTGCCGCAGCTTTGTCCAATAGATCCTGAAGCCTGTCGGAGGTCTTCTTGAATTGCTCCAAGACTAAAGCCCTGTTTTCTGTGAAGAGTTCGGGATACATGTCCAATTCTTTGATTATGAATCGGATGTAGTCGCCGTGCTGATGCACAAAATCGAAATGTCGGGAAACCATAGTGGCGATGTAGTCGCGGATTTCGAGTTCTTTTTCTTCCAGCGAACCCCACAAGGTCTGCGACAAGATGCAGAATTTCCGCTGGACCACTTGATGGAAAAGCATCTCCTTGTTGCTGAAATGATAGTGCAGCAGCGGATGGCCAACACCCGCCCGGTTGGCGATTTCCACCATACGGGCCCCGTCATAACCTTTCTGTATGAACACCTCTTCCGCTGCCTGCAGAATGGCGTCTTTCTTGCAGCATTTCAATTCTTTGGATTTATTGTCCGGCATAAATGGGGTGCAAAAAACTGACAAAATTGTCAGGCGGCAAAAATAAAAAAAAATACCATAGTGTGGTGTGTTGTAATCTTTTTTGATTCAATTACCTTATTTAATGATTTGTATGGTGCTTGGACGTTTTTTCTTTTCTTTTTTCGTATTATTGCCAGCCAGGAAAAAGAGAAAAAATGAAGGCCAAACTGATTTTTTTTGTGCTGTTTTGTCTTGCATTCGCAGGATGTCGTTCGTTTGAATGCCTCAATGCGACAGATGGACCATGGCCGTTTCCGGTGCCCGAGGCTCCTTTTTATGGGGATTCGACGCAGTGGTATCGTCATGACCGGGCTGGGCAGGTCGACATTTTTTATATTGTTTCAACGGAAACGGGTGATTACAAGCGTGGCCGGCATAAATACCATCATGCTGACACGTATGCAGACAGTACGCGTCTTCCCATTTTGGGTGAGATGCAGGGCGTGGACGGTCTTTTGAGTGGCAACATGAACTTTTACTCGCCCTATTATCGACAATGTTCTCTGGAAACTTTCACAAAGGACAAGTATGTTGACGGTCGACTGCCGGTGGCCATCTGCGACGTGAAAAATGCCTTCCTGTTCTATTTGCAAAAAATCAACCGCGACAGACCCTTCATCTTGGCTGGATTTAGCCAAGGGGCAATGATTATGCTGGAGCTCATGAAGGAGATGAATGATGCCACATACCGGCGGATGGTTGCGGCATACGCCATAGGCGTGAGCATCCCCGAGGAGACGTTGGCCCGTTGCCCTCGCATTGTGGCTGCCCAAGGTGCCGCCGACCAGGGGGTCACGGTTTGCTATAACTCGGTGCGCGATGCCGGTTGTGCACTTTGGGACAAGAGTGCGATTGCTATCAACCCCGTGAATTGGCGGACAGATACCACATCCGCCCTGCTGGTGACCGAGCCGACCCCCAAGTTGCCTGTCATGGAGCAGCAAAAGGACACGATGGTTGTACATCTCGATGTGGAGTCAGGCTTGTTGTTTGTCGAGGGGTATAGCGCCACTGACTATGTGTTGCCGCTCATCGGGCGGGAGGGGAACTACCATTCGCGCGAGATATGGCTCTATCGCGAGGCTTTGCGTGACAACATGGCCTTGCGTGCCGCCGAATTTCTGAAGGGGCGGTAAACGTGCCGGTCGCGCGTGCCTGCCGAAGTTGCTAAACCGCCAGCGCTCGGCCCTATTTTCTTTTTTTGTATTTTTGCGGCTCATAAAAAAGAATAGAATGATGACACTGCAAGAATTCCAAGAAGACCTCAAAAGAGGCATTCCCAGCACCTTGCCGCAGGCGAAGCCCTACGACCCCACTGTTAACCACGCGCCCAAGCGCAAGGACATATTGACCAAGAAAGAGAAGCAGCTTGCCTTGCGCAATGCGCTCCGCTATTTCGACCCGTCGCTGCATGCCCAACTCGCCCCCGAGTTCGCCAAGGAGCTGCACGACTACGGCCGCATCTACATGTACCGCTATCGTCCGGACTATGAGATGTACGCCCGCCCGATCGACGCCTATCCCGCTAAATGTCGTCAGGCCGCGGCCATCATGTTGATGATCCAGAACAATCTGGACCCTGCTGTGGCGCAGCATCCCCACGAACTGATTACCTACGGTGGCAACGGCGCCGTTTTCCAGAATTGGGCCCAATATCGCCTGGTGATGAAATATTTGTCTGAGATGACCGACGAGCAGACGCTCGTGATGTACTCAGGACATCCGCTGGGACTCTTCCCGTCGCACAAGGACGCCCCGCGTGTCGTGGTTACCAACGGCATGGTCATCCCAAACTATTCCAAACCCGACGACTGGGAGCGCATGAATGCCCTCGGCGTGAGCCAGTACGGCCAGATGACTGCCGGTTCCTACATGTACATCGGACCGCAAGGTATCGTCCATGGCACTACGATTACGGTGCTGAACGCCAGCCGCAAGATTGGCGGCGAAATCGGCGGCAAGCTCTTCGTCACCGCCGGACTCGGCGGCATGTCGGGTGCCCAGCCCAAGGCCGGCAACATCGCGGGTGTGGTCTCCATCACCGCCGAAATCAACCCCGCTGCCACCCAGAAGCGCTATGACCAGGGATGGGTCGATGAGGTGCACGATAACCTTGACGAACTTTTCGTGAAGGTCAACGAGGCCCGCGCCAAAAAGATTGCCCGCTCGTTCGCCTACCAGGGCAATGTGGTCGACCTTTGGGAATATTGCGCCGCGCACGACATCCACGTCGATCTCGGCAGTGACCAGACCTCGCTGCACAATCCGTGGGCCGGCGGCTACTATCCCGTGGGCATCTCCTTCGAGGATGCCAAGGTGATGATGGCCGAGCAGCCCGAAGAGTTCAAGAAGGCTGTGGAGGCCTCCCTGCGCCGCCAGGTGGCTGCCATCAACAAGATGACCGCCAAGGGCACCTACTTCTTCGACTACGGAAACGCCTTCCTTCTGCAGTCCTCCCGCGCGGGCGCCGACATCCTCAAAGAAGACGGCACCTTCCGCTATCCCTCCTATGTGCAGGATATCATGGGACCCATGTGCTTCGACTATGGCTTCGGCCCCTTCCGCTGGGTATGCACCTCCGGCAAACCTGAAGATCTCGATGTCACCGACCATATTGCAATGGATGTCCTTGAGGAAATTGCATCTGCCGCACCGGCGGAGATTTCCCAGCAAATGCGCGACAATATCACCTGGATCAAGGGTGCCAACGAGAACCACCTGGTGGTCGGTTCGCAGGCCCGCATCCTCTATGCGGACGCCGAAGGACGCACCAAGATTGCGGCTGCCTTCAACGAGGCCGTCAAGAGCGGCAAGCTGAGCGCGCCAGTTGTGTTAGGCCGCGACCACCACGACGTTTCCGGCACGGACTCCCCGTTCCGTGAGACCTCCAATATTTACGACGGCAGCAGCTTCTGCGCCGACATGGCCGTGCAGAACGTCATCGGCGACGGTTTCCGCGGCGCCACGTGGGTAAGTATCCACAATGGCGGCGGCGTCGGCTGGGGCGAGGTCATCAACGGCGGCTTCGGCATGGTGCTTGACGGCAGCGCCGACAGCGACAGACGCCTGCGTTCGATGCTCTTCTGGGATGTGAACAACGGCATCAGCCGTCGCGCATGGGCCCGCAACGAAGGCGCCCTCTTCGCCATCAAACGCGCCATGGCCGCCTGCCCTGAACTGACCGTTACTCTGCCCAACATGGCGGACGACAAACTTATCGACAGTTTATTCTAAAACCACCATATTTGAGACGTATAGTCCTCATATTATGCTCTATTGTCCTGATGACGCTGGCCGGCGGGTGCAAAAAAGAACCCGCCCCCATCGTTATCACCCCGGATATTGAGAAAAACCACCTGCAACGCAACCATGTCTTCGGTCTTGTCAAGGATATGACAACGTTGAGCTATTTTCCCACGGACTCTATCCCCGTATGTGACACCGCTCAGTTGTCCAAGATCCTGGATACGCTTGAACCGGGCATTAAAGCTACGCAGACCTATACGTCCGACGGCTTCCTGACCCGTTTTGTCAAGGTCACTTTCCCTCGGGATACCCTTCTCCGGAAGTACAAGTACAACAAGAAGGCGCAAATCGTCTCATGGAAGGAGACCACTACCTTGGATACGGTGGTCACGGAAGGAAAATACCTGTACGACCGCAACGGTTTTATTAACGGCGAGCAGGTGTTTCGCGGCGACAGCGTGGTGATGGCTTTCGCCTACACGACCGATGGCGTCGGCAACATCATCCGCAGCGCGCAATCCTTCGGCAACTATACCACCCGCACCGAGACGAAGTACAATGAAAACGGGCTGGTCTCCAAAATTATCGAGTACGAGCCCAATGGGAAGATGTTCAAAACTGTCAGCATCGAATACGACAATTATGGCGACGAAGTCAACCGCCGCGTCACCAAATCGGGCAACCAGCTCATCGAGTATACCTACAACCAGTATTCCCAAGACGGGCGGCTGTTGAAAACCATCTATGAAGACAAAGTGCATAAAATCAAGGAGAACACTTTCTATTTCGATTTTGACGACCAAGACAACTGGCAAACGGAAGTCAAGGCTGTCGATAATAGGATTGTCTCCATCCGCAAACGAAAAATAAACTATTACCCAAACAATTAACTTATCAAGAATGGATTTAAGCAACATTTTATCAATCACAGGCAAAGGCTCTTTGTACAAACTCATCTCCCGCGCTCCCAACAATTTCATCGTTGAATCCTTGGAGGATGGACATCGTTTCCCTGCATTCTCCCATGACGGCGTGGCCACATTGGACAATATCGCTATTTTCACGGAAGAGGAGGAGGTCTCCCTTCAGTCGGTGTTCCAGTCGATTTTCAAGAAAGAAAACGGGCAAAAGGTGGCTGTTCCCAAAGACAACAACGCCCTGAAGTCCTATTTTGCCGAGGTCCTGCCCAACTATGACCGCGACCGCGTGTACGTCTCCAATATCAAGAAGGTGTTGGCGTGGTACAACATTCTGGTGGAACATAATCTCGTCGACTTGGAAGAGGAACAGAACGAGGAAAAGGCTGAGGAAACGAAAGAATAATCAGAGGTTTGTCTGGAAAACGTCACTCTATCGAGGGGACATTGAGAAAAGGTCCTGTTTGGATTTTAGAAAAATAAACTGTTATGAAAGAGGAATACTACACAGAAAAACGTCGCGCTTGGATGATATGGCTGAGCGTGCTGGCCCTGTTGCTGATTGGCGTGGGCATTTTCTTCTACTACACTTTCTTGAGGCAGACCCGCTCGGAGCTGATAGATGCAGTTCCTACGGACGCCATGTTCCTCTTCGAGGTTTACGACAACGATGTGTTCCAGAAGGGCGTCGCTTCGCTGGCACCCTATTTTACGGAGGGCTTTGCTCTGGACGTGTTGCCCGCATACGAGGACATGTACAAAAAACTCTCCGGCACGTATGACCTTACAGTGTCCGGGCATCCGTCTGAAAGCGGCGTCCACGTGCTTTTCAACACCCATATTGAAAAACCGGTTTTCAGAAAACTCCTTCGTGCCTTGAGTATCGACCCTGCCAACTTCACTTCGTTCGAGCATTACAAGATATACTCGTATGGTACGCATTTCAAAAGCCTCAAGTTCGTCTATTTCAATCATATTTTGACAATATCGGATGACTTGGACTTGCTGAAAAAGGCTTTGATTCAACACACCCATCCCAAGGGCCTGTTGTCGGATAGGACATTCAAGGAGTTGTATCAGCTTACCAACAAGAACCAAAAGCAGAACTGGCTTCTCGTCAAATGCGAGCCTTTTGGCCGGCATCTGTCCACTTTCTTGAAGGAGGACGTGTTTGCCCGCGTCAAAAAGGACTCGCCGTTTGCCGACTGGTCCGCATTCCAGGTCCGCATCACCCGCAATGAGCTGTTCCTGTCGGGCTACACGCCTGCAAGCGAAGAGCAGATACAGCTGGCGCAACGGGCCGCTCATAATTTCGACATTCCGGGCGGAATGCTGCCGTTCAATACGGAATGGTATTACAAACGTGCGAAGGACAAGTATGCGACGTGCAGGTTCTCTGTTTTGGGAGATTCCTCCAAACATCATGAGTTCCTGGTGCTGATGCAGGACACCTTGCACAAAGTGTTCGTCCCGTTTGGGGATGAAGATCGCGCCGACCAGCTGCGGGCGGCATACCCCAGCGGCATCATCCCCTTGTCTGACAGCGTGACTGCTTCCCTGAAGGGCATCGACTTGGCACCGTACCGTTTCTTTGTGGAGACGACGGATGCCTGCTTGTTCGCCCCGTCACAGGAGGCTCTGACGCTCTATTACAAGATGCTCAACAAGAGCGGCAGTATCGCGAATAACAAGTATTTCAAGTTCTCGGAGAGCAATTCCGCCAGCGCCAACCTGCAGGACTTCACCTATTATAATGCCAATGGGGAGATGTTGTCGCGCGATGTGTTGTCCGACAAGGGGAAGGCAAGCTTCATCGGGCGCGACCTGGCTGTCTTCTCCGTGAACTGCACCGGCGTGGCGGATGGTTATGCAGCCATCAATATTTATGCCATGTTCCAACCCGCAAGCAAATAATTTTTAAAATTGATAGTCATGAAAATTGCAGCATCTGAGCTACCGCAACAAAAGGACGGGGCCATCTATCACCTCAACCTGCATGCCGAAGAGCTGGCCGACAACATCATTCTGGTGGGCGACCCTGGCCGAGTGCAGATGGTCTCCAAAATGTTCGACACCATCGATGTGAAGAAGCAAAACCGCGAACTGATCACCCATACAGGCCTGTACAAGAGCAAGCGCGTGTCCGTGATCTCCACGGGCATGGGCACCGACAATATCGACATTGTGCTCAATGAGCTGGATGCCGTGGCCAACATCGACCTGGCCACGCGCGAGGTGAAGGCCGAGCACCGCACCCTCAACATGGTGCGCATCGGCACTTCCGGCGGCCTGCAGCCTGATATTGAGTGCGGCTCGTTCTTGGCGTCCGCTTACGGTCTTGGCATCGACGGCGTGCTGAGGTTTTACGACTCCGGCAACTGGATAGACGAGCGTATGGTGGAGGAGTTCGTTGCGCAGACGGGCTGGAGCGCGCAGTTGCCGCGTCCCTATTGCACCCCCGCCTCTCAGATGCTGCTCGACCGCATCGGGCACGATATGCGCCAGGGCATCACGGTCAGTGCCCCGGGCTTCTTCGGCCCGCAGGGACGGCAGGTGCGCGCCCCGCTGGCATACCCTGAGCTCAACCGGAAGATAGAGGCGTTCCATTATCAAGGCAAGAGCATTACCAATATGGAGATGGAGTGCTCCGCCATCTATGGGCTGGGCAATGTATTAGGGCACAATGCGCTTACGGTGTGCCTCATCATCGCCAACCGCGTCACGGGCCGCTTCCTCGATGACTATCACGACAAGATGGAGACCCTGATCCGTACGGTTCTCGACAGAATCTGATAGTTGTTTTTCTGAAATGATGATTGTACCTCGTTTTGCAGCGTTTAATCCTGTGGATTGGCGCGGTAGACGAGGATGTCGCCTTCGCCGTGCATCTCGATGGTGAAGGCCTCGCCGAGGGCCTCGTTGAGGCTGCCTTCCCATAGGAATTGGAAGACACGGTGCCGCACGGGGTATTTGAGCCCGTGGAAGGTGAGGGGCAGTTTCTCGTCCTTGGTAAAGATGGATACCTGCTGTCCGGGCCGGGAGGGCAGGGTGGCGCTCTGGTACAGCACGTTGAACACCCCCTCTTGGGTGACCATCACCAGCGACAGCATCCGGCTGTAGGTGACCATGATGCTGAGGTTGGCGATGAAGTGGTCTTCGCGCAGCCCCTCGCATCCCACCAGTGCCACTTGGGTGAGACGCTCCTTGATGCAATACCGCAGTGCCTTTTGCAGGTCGTTGTACTCCTCACTCTTGTCAGGGTGCAGGATGTTGTTCCAGCGTTCCATACTATCGCGACGCATCGAGTCGCAGTCGCCGACCACGGCGGTGGGGGAGAAGCCGTGGGCGGTCAGCTTGTCGATGGCGCCGTCGCAGCAGATGATGCGCTCGGCGCGCTGCAACAGCTCAAGGGCGTCGCCCCGCTCGGGGAAGGCGCCGTTGGCCACGATAACGGTCTTGTAAAGGGTCAGGTCGGTTTGCATATGGGCTTGTTTTGCGACTGCAAAGATAGTCAATTATCTGAAACTGGCACTATGGGAATTCGTGGACCTTTTTTTCGTATCTTTGCCGCTGCAATTAAATATCAAGCACAAGGTCCTATGAGTACGAACCCACTCTTCAGCATCCAATACGGATTGTTCATCGTGACCGCCTGCAAGGATGGACACGACAACGGCTGCATCACCAATACAGTGGCGCAGGTGACCCAAGAACCCAACCAGATATCCGTCGCGGTCAACAAGATGAACCATACCCACGACATGATCAAGGAATCGGGCAGGTTTACCGCTTCCATCATCAGCGAGAAGGCGGATTTCGAGCTGTTCAAGCACTTCGGCTTCCAGTCGGGCCGTGAGGTGGACAAATTTGCGGATTTTGCGGACTGTCGGCGCGTGAAGAACGGCACCTTGGCGGTCACCAGAGGCACCAATGCCTTCATTTCGGCGGAGGTCACTCAAATGGTGGATCTGGGCACGCACACCCTCTTTGTCGGCAGGGTCACGGAGATGGCACCGCTCACGGATGTGCCGTCGGCCACCTACACCTATTACCAAGAGCATATCAAACCCAAGCCGGAGCCTGTGGGCGTGACGGCCGAGGGCAAGACGGTGTGGCGCTGCATCATCTGCGGCTACGAATACGAGGGCGAGGAGCTGCCCGCGGACTTCATCTGTCCGATTTGCAAGCACCCGGCGAGCGATTTTGAGCTTGTCCACTAATTACACGAATTACACGAATTGTATCTTTTTTAAAATTATTAAAACAATAGTATAATAAATCGATAGCTAATTCGTTCCTCTTTGAAAAATTGAACATTATGCTTTTATACAAAGAGGAAGTGTATCGTATTGTCGGGGCCGCCATGGAAGTACATTCCCATTTAGGCCCTGGATTTTTTGAGGCTGTATATCAGGAGGCTTTTGAGATAGAGCTCAATTTCCGCTCCATTCCTTATTTGCGTGAGGAACCGCTGGATATCTATTACAAGCGTGTCAAGTTGAAGAAGAAGTATGTGCCCGACTTTATCTGCTATGACTCAATCATTGTGGAAATGAAGGCGATGTCTGCTCTTCAGGATGTCCATCAGGCACAGTTGCTGAATTATTTGAAGGCTTCCAAGATGCGGGTGGGGGTCCTGATTAATTTCGGGGAGACGAGCTTGGCGTATAAAAGGATGATCTATTGACCACGAATTACACGAATTACACTAATTACACGAACGGGTTCACTAATTACACGAATTACACGAATTTTTTGTGGGGTGTTTTGGACAAGAATCTCATGGGTGTGCAGAATAGGATCATGTTCTCGATTCTGCGATATTCACTTTGAAGGTGTGATACAGTGGGAACGATTCGATTAGTTGTTATCTTTAAAATGTTTTGCTCTTGAGTTGTTCAGCCCCGACAACCAGTCTTGTAATTTGATGATTCTTGTGTTTGTTTTTCAAGGCACTTACGGTTGTCTTTCCCGACCTTATAAATTCGTGTAATTCGTGCAATTCGTGGATTTTTTTGTATTTTTGCGGCTTTTAGTATAATACCCCGCAAAATCACAAGGTATGAGAAAATGTTTTTTAGCCTTGGCGCTCCTTTTGGCTGTGACGGTTGGATTGCATGCGCAGACCCCGCAGCAGAGGTTGGCCGCCCTGCCCGAGGGACAATACGACGGCCATGATATCGTGACTCTGTTCGACAGCACACGCGTGGTGATGGAGGAGAGCGGCCTGAGCCACGTTTATGGCCACGTCCTCTACAAGGTGCTCACCCCCGCCGGCGGGCGCGACTTCAACTGTGTGAAGATGGACTATGACCCGCTTTCCGCGCATGTGGAAATCCGCGAAGTGAAGGTGTATCGCAAGAGCGGCTTGGTGGAGAAGATCGACAACCCCGTGCTGGACTATCCGGCGCCGGCCCGCATGATCTATTGGGGCGCATGCCAGAAGATGGTGGCCATCGGTCGTCTCGAACCCGGCGATGCCGTGGAGTATGTGACCTACAAGAAGGGCTTTACATACGCCCTTCTGCAGGGCGAGGACCCGGATGCGAAGTACATTCCCCCGATGCGCGGCCATTTCTACGACATCGTTCCCTTCTGGAGTCACCAGCCAGTGCGCGAAAAAGTCTATTCTCTCAGCCTGCTGCCCTCCAAGAAATTGCAGTACGCCATCTACCACGGCACATTGCGGGTTGACCGCAAAGAGCTCGCCGGGCGTGTCGTCTATACTTTCACCCAAAAGGATATCATGCCTCTTGACAAGCCTGCGCACACACTTGCCGACAACGACGTGCAGACCAAGCTGCTGCTCTCCACTGCCGAAAACTGGCAGGCAAAGTCCACCTGGTTCTACGGCGTGAACGAGGATTATGGCAGCTTTGTGCCCACGGATGAGGTGAAACGGAAGGTTGCCGAGCTGCTGCGCCCGGCCAAGAACGAAAACGACAGTATCTCCATCCTGACGCACTGGGTGGCCGACAACATGCGCTACTCCGGTATCTCGATGGGCGAGGGCGAAGGCTTCACGCTCCACAAGTGCGAGATGAACTTCACCGACCGCTGCGGTGTCTGCAAGGACAAGGCAGGCATGCTGATTGCCATGCTGCGCGCCGCGGGCTTCAAGGCGTATGCTGCCATGACGATGGCCGGGGAGCGCATCGACGACATCCCCGCCGACCAGTTCAACCACTGTGTTACGGTGGTGCAGCGACGCAATGGCAACTACCAGCTCCTCGACCCCACCTGGGTGCCCGGGGTGCGCGAGCTGTGGTCCAGTGCCGAACAGCAACAGAACTACTTGATGGGGCTGCCGCAAGGCGCCAACCTTGGACTTACACCCGTCTCCAAGGCCGAGAACCACTATCTTCGCATGAACGCCAACACAAAGTTGAACAAGAAGGGAGAACTCTCTGGCACGGTGACCGTCACCGCCGAGGGACAGTCCGACCGTACTGTGCGCTCCGTTTTCCGTGGACGCCGCACCGAGTGGCGCGAGAATGTCGAACGCCAGCTTCTCTCCCTCTATCCCAATGCCATCATCAAGAGCGTTAAATATACCGACGAGGATCGCTACCTCGAACAGCCTGTCTCCATAACCTATAAGTTTGTCATCCCTAACTATGCTACTGTCACGGACAATGTGGTGGTTGTCACCCCGTTCTTGGCCAAAGGCTTCTACAAGTTCGCGATGCCGCATCTCTATTACGATACCTCTTTGGAAACGCGCACCATGCCCTTCAATGACCGTTGCTCACGCTTGGTGCAGCTCTCCGAGACGATGACGTTGCCCGCAGGCTACACCTCCGCGCAAATTCCCAAGGCACGCTCCCAAAAGGGTGGCGCTGTCACCTTTGATGGAGGCTATGACCTCGGAAGTTCCACGCTCCGTTTCCACGAGAATATCCGCTTTGGCAAGCGCATCTACGAGGCCGAGGACTGGCCTTCGTACAGGCAAGCCGTCATCAACCAGCATTTCTTCATGGACACGCCTGTCGTGCTTAGTCGTTAACCTTCAAAAGTAAACCACGATGAATAGATATACGTTTTCTATATTGTTATCCCTGTTTCTTTTCGCCGTCGCCGCGACTGCACAAGAGTACGAGGCAACATATCATCTTGTCTCCAAATCCTATACGCTTAACGATGATGGCAGCATGGACTATCGCTATCGTAAGGAGTTACAGCTTTTCACAACCGCATCTTTTGACAAATACGGGGAGACTTTTATTTTATATAATCCAGAGTTTCAGACTCTCACGATTAACGAGGCCTATACTGTGCGCAAGGATGGCAGCGTGGTGAAGACACCCGATAATGCCTTCAATCCCAGTTTGCCCTACTCTTGTACGGATTGCGAGCGTTTTAATCCTGTGCGCGAGATGGTGGTGACCCATACGGCCTTGGAATACGACGCGACCATCGTGCTTGATTATACCATCCACACGCAACAACCCTTCCTGCCTTCGTTGATGGAGCGCATTGATTTGTATGAGGATGCTCCCGTGGACCACTACGAGGTTACCGTCACCTTGCCGAAAGATGTCAATCTGTACCATAATCTGAACTGGCCTGGCAAGCAGGGTGGAAATTTAACGGAATCTTCGGACGACAATGTGCGGAAGTTGCAGTGGAAATTTGATAATTTGGAACAGAAGACGTCCGAGAGCTACTTGCCTCACAACGAACTTCCCTACCTGATGTTCACGACTTTTGACAGTCCATCCACTTTTATGTTGGATCTCACGATGCAAAATGCCTTCATGCCGGCGCCCGCCAGTTTGTACGATGCTGTTCTTAAGCCCATTATGGACAAAGACGCATCCCCGATGGATAAGGTCCTTGAGATTCGCGATTATGTGCATGACAACATCCATACCAATGCACTGCCCATTCAATATATGGCTTATATCGTGGCATCGCCTTTCATGGTGTGGTCCACCAATTGCGGCACCCCGGTGGAAAAGAACTTGCTGTTAGAGTCGATGCTTCGCGCAGCGGGATTCGACGCTCGTTTCGGGTTGCTGTACAAGCACCTGATGGACAACCCCGAATCGCTGCTGCGCTTGGATATGGATGGCAGGATTTATTACATTTCCGCCGTGTCGAAAAGTGCATTGTCCATGGATGTGAATCGTACAAACGACAGTTTTATCGACAAGAATGGCAATGTGTTCAATTTCCAACCTGAGAACCTCAAAGTGGAAAGGGAAGTGGAGGTGAAGCTTACGAAATCTGACGGTAGTTTGGTCCCCGATGTGACCTTCAAGAATGTCGAGATTGTCTCGCCGATGGAGCGCACGCTGCAACCGAAGGGAATGGGCCAGATTGCTGAAGTGGAGCCTTTGACAGGACACTATTGCCAGTTGCTGCTGCACGATGGCAACTATGGCACGGCCCTGCGGTCTGTCAACCTGCCTCGCCAGCGCATGCACGCCGTGGCCGTCGTCCCGACGGAGGAACGCTATGTTTACGAGGTCTCCCTTCCCGCTGATGCAAAATGGGTGGTGAATCCGTTCGATTACCACAAAACGTACTCTTTTGGCTCCATTACGGTTAAAACCATGGTGTCGGGCAACAAGTTGACGGTATTTCGCCAGCTGACGCTTACGGAGAGTGAGATTTCCTTGAAAGATTACAAGAAATTCCGCGAAATGTTGACGCAGTGGGACGCTCCTCATCCCTTTGTTATCCAATATTGATTGTTCTGCCTAAATCGTTGATCCGATATTATGATAAAGACCCCGGAACTTGTAAAAATCGACCCGTATCTCAAGCCCTATGCGGCAGCGTTGCAGAAGCGGCAACAGCGTGCGGTGCTCCGTGAATTGGAGTTTACGGATGGCAAGTGTGCGTTGTCTGACATGGCCAACGGCCATCTCTATTATGGTCTGCACCGCACTGGGAATGGCTGGGTGTTTCGCGAGAAGGCACCTAATGCCGTGCAACTCTACCTGTATGGCGACTTTTCCCGTTGGCAGGTGAAACCCGAGTTTGCACTCCATCCCATCGGCAACGGCGACTGGGAGATAGAGTTGCCTGACTTTGCCTTGCAGCACGGCATGCTCTACAAGCTCTGGATGGTGTGGCGCTCCGGTGCCGATGAACGCCTGCCCGCATACGCCACCCGTGTGGTGCAGGACGATACCACCAAAGTCTTCTGTGCCCAGGTGTGGGAGCCGGAAACACCCTATCAATGGAAATATGACGCGCCCGCGAAAGTGACGCATCCGCTCATCTATGAGGCCCATGTGGGCATGTCTTCGCAGGAGGACAAGGTTGCCTCCTACTGGGAATTTAAGGAGACCGTTATCCCAAGAATCAAAAAGTTGGGATACAATATGATACAGCTTATGGCCATTCAAGAGCACCCCTATTACGGCTCTTTCGGCTACCAAGTTTCCAACTTCTTTGCTCCCTCCTCGCGTTTCGGTACACCCGATGAACTAAAGGAACTCATTGACACGGCGCACAGGGAGGGTATCGCTGTTATCCTCGACATTGTGCACTCGCATTCTGTCTCCAATGAGAAGGAAGGTCTCTCCCGCTTTGACGGCAGCGACAACCTCTACTTCCACTCCGGCGAGCGCGGGCACCATCGTGTGTGGAACTCCCGCTGTTTCGACTACGGCAAGCAAGAGACGCTGCTGTTCCTCTTCTCCAACCTCAAATATTGGCTGCAGGAGTTCCATTTCGACGGTTTCCGTTTTGACGGTGTTACCAGCATGTGCTACATGAACCACGGCTTGGGTGTGGACTTTTTGGAGTATGCCCAGTATTTCGACGGCAATGTGGACGAAGACGCAGTGGCCTATCTGACGATGGCCAACAACTTGGTGCATGGTCTCGCCCCGCAAGCAGTGACCATTGCCGAGGACGTGAGCGGCATGCCGGGAATGGCTTTCCCTACCAAGCGTGGTGGCATCGGCTTCGATTTCCGCATGTCGATGGGTATCGCCGACTATTGGACCAAAACGGTCAAAACGCTCTCCGACGAGCAGTGGGGCATGGGGGACATTTATTTCCGCATGACCGACAAACGCCGAGAGGAGCAGACTATCAGCTACGTGGAATGCCACGACCAGGCTTTGGTGGGCGACAAGACGCTCATCTTCCGCATGATCGACAGCAAGATGTACACGGCCATGTCGGTGCTTACGCCCGATATGACGGTGGACCGCGGCATCGCCCTGCACAAGATGATCCGCTTGGTGACGCTGACGTTGGCGTCGGGCGGCTATCTCAACTTTATGGGCAATGAGTTCGGTCACCCCGAGTGGATCGACTTTCCCCGCGAGGGCAACGGCTGGTCATGCCACTATGCCCGTCGTCAATGGAACCTCGCCGATGACGAACTGCTCAAGTACGCGGGGCTCAATCGCTTTGACGCCGACATGATACACCTCGTGAAGAGCGAGAATCTCCTCGACTACCTGCCTGAGAAGTGCTGCGACAATAATGGCGACCTGATTCTGGCCTATCATCGCGGGCCTTGCCTGTTTGTGTTCAACTTCAATCCCGCGAAATCTTTTACAGACTATGAAATAACTTGCAAAAAAGGCCGTTATACCATTTGCTTGGACAGCGATTCGACCAAGTACAACGGTTTTGGAAATATTGATGAGACGATGGAGTACCGCTCCTCCGCGCGTGCTGGCCTTCCCCGATTGAAGCTGTACCTGCCCAGTCGCAGCGCCATCGTCCTTAAAAATGTGGATAGTAAATAAACAACGACAATGAAAAGAATCCTCATCTTAATAGGCTGTCTCTTCGCCATCTCATTGTATGGCCAGGACACTGTGAACATCAACAAGACTGATGCTCAGGGTCGGAAACAGGGCGTGTGGAAAAAGTATGAGAAGGGCAAGCTGGTCTATGAAGGGCAATTCAAGGACAATGTGCCATACGGCACGTTTCACTATTATCACGCTAACGGCAAACCCAAGAGCACCACGGAGTTTTTGCAGGGTGTTCATAAAGTGAAGACCGTCATCTACCATGAGAATGGTCGCAAGGCGTCTGAGGGTGTTTTCATCGACCAGAAGAAAGACGGCGTCTGGAACTATTACGCCAACAACGGCCAGCTGATTTCCATCGAGGAATATGCACTGGGAAAGCGTTCCGGCACATGGAAGATTTTCTCCAAAGAGACCGGTGTGTTGCTTGAGGAGTCGAACTATGTGAATAATCATCTAAGCGGGGTCTACAAGTCTTTCTATACCGATGGCTCGGTTAGTCTGGAGGAGAATTACCTCAATGGAGTTCACAACGGACGTTCCACCTCCTATTATCCCAAAGGACATGTTTCCGTGACGGGCGATTACCGTATGGGCAAACGCATTGGCGACTGGGAGTTCTATGATGCCGGCGGGAAGCACCGCTCAACGGTCAATTACAATGAGAAAGGCGTGGCCAAGACGTACGTCTACCTATATAAAGGCAACTATGGACAGAAAATCAACCAGGATCTTATCGCCTATTTCCTCAAGAAGGGCGACAAGTCCGTGGCGGTTTTGCGCGATGGGAAGCAAATACAAGTGGATGAGTCGCTGGACGACATCTCAAATTGGGCGGACTTTATGGTCTTCACACGTATTTCGCCCAGTGTGATTGCTGCTTCCGATGCCATTGTGGGCTATAAGGATGTCGAAGGTACAGACGACGCCATTACAATCAAACTCAATCCTTCGCCCGACATGGAAATCTATTCCGAGGGCGTCGAGGCCAAGATGGTCAAGGCTCTCTTCAACAAAGAAAAACCCAAAGAATGAACATATCGGCGTGATGCCGAAATTTAAATTATGATGAAAAAAATATTGACACTGTTAGGGACAATGATCTTGTCCATGTCTGTTTTTGCTCAGACGGAATATACGTTCACCTCCTATTACAATGTAGTGAACAACGGTTATAATTTCTGGATTTCCACTCCCGACGATTATGCGGAGAAGAAGAGCGAGATGCCCGTCATCCTGTTTCTCCATGGGCACAGCCTTTGCGGCACCGACCTGAACCGCGTGCGCAAGTATGGCTGCTTGGATGCCATTTCTATGGGGCGCGACATTGATGCTTTGATTATTGCCCCGCAGAATCCGGGCAGCCCGTGGAATCCGGACAAGATTATGAATGTGTTGCAGTGGGTGCAGGACCGTTTCGAGATGGACACCGACCGCATTTATGTCATTGGCATGAGCCAGGGCGGCTATGGGACCTTCGACCTTGTGTCGAAATATCCCGACAAGTTTGCGGCGGCCATGGCCTTGTGCGGCGGAAAGTCGAGAGGCGATGTCTGTGGCCTCAACACCTTGCCGTTCTGGATTATGCATGGCACCGCCGACAAGGCTGTGCCCCTCAGCCAATCGCAGGTTGTTGTGGATGCCATGAAAAAATGCGGAAGTACGAAACTCCTGCGATTCGACAAGATTCCAGGATATAACCACTCCCAACTTGCCAAGGTTTTCTATGTGCCGGAAACGTACCAGTGGCTGTTGAGCCATAACCGCAAGGAACGGAAACTGAACAAGGATGTCGACATCACCGTCACCACGCTCGGCAAGGCCTATCAGGACATAGACCGCTCGGCCAACAAGATCACGGTGAAAAGCGGTCGCGGCAGTGCCCCGGCACAGTCGATTTCCCAAGATGCCAATAAATCCGACGATGGCGACAATAGTGCAGTCACAACAAACGACTCCTTGGCCAAGATCGCCAATGAAGTGGTGCAAGAGAAGCCCAAACCGACGACTCACGCGGACAAGAAAACTACGGTTCATGTCGTGAAAAAGGGCGACACATTGTATGCCATTGCCAAGAAATACCACACAACCGTGGAAAAGCTCTGTCGCCTGAATCACATCAAGGAGACGAGCATCCTTTCGTTAGGCCAGAAAATCAAAGTGAGGTAAAAGGGATCTAAAGGATAAGGTCCTCAGCTCTCAGTTTGGGTACATAGTGAATGCCCTCTTCGCGATAGTATTTCTGGTCTTCGCCTTCTGAAATGGGCTTGAGGCGGATATCTTCCGCCCCCTTGCCGATGGCGATGATGAGCAGCGGCTCCAGTTCCAACCCGAATTCTTTTATGATGGTGGCCTTGTTGAAAGCCCCGATGATGATGCCGTTGAGCCCCATCTCCACGGCGCGCAGCAGCATGCTTTGCGCAGAGATGCCCATGTCAATGTCCACGAGTTTGTTTTCGGGTATGGTGCTGCAGATGATGATGAAGGCCTCAGGCTCTGTGCCAGGGAAGGGTAGGTGCAACTCAGGCAAAGCTCCGCCTAACTTGATGTTCTCCAACACCTTTTCGGCGCCGCTGTCGCGTGTGACTAACTTGAAGCGCAGCACCTGCTGGTTGCGGGCACTGGGAATCTTGGTGTTCACCGCCACAATCTTCGTGAGGGTGTCGTGTGTGACTACAACTTTCTTGTCATAGCCACGGAAGCTGCGGTTCCGGGTCAGCAGGGTGTCGAGTGTGCGCGGTGTGCCCTTGGCGGCTGCTTTGCGCTGTCCAGCCTGCCGCAGCTCTTCCATCTTGGATTCCAAATAATTGTCTGCCATATAATTTGTTGTTCTGAATAACGTGTTTGAAAATATTTACCAATCGAACGGCAAGTTGATATACCAGAGTTCGCAGCCCTTTAAGGTGCTCTCCTCAATATAGGCACCGATGGTGCCGTCGGGGAGCAGGGTTAGGGAGGAATAGACAGACTTGCCGGGACAGAGTGTCTTGGGGTTGCACCAGCTCTTGCCCTCATCGTAGCTGACAAAGATGCTGACGTTCTCGCGCTTCATAGAGTTCGTGATGGAGTGGAGGAGAACCTCCTGATTGCCTCGTGTCGCGCGGATGATGTCCCCGTTGCAGGCGTTGGTGGTCATCTCGGGCCAGGTGCCCTGGGTGCCCCACGTGACGCCCCCGTCTTCGGAGATGTTGTAGCCGCGAGGACCATTCTGCCTGACGCTCAACAGGATGCGCCCGTCGGAGAGCTCCACCATCTTGGCCTCGTCGCCGCCCCGGTAGGCAAGATGGGAAACCTGCCATGTGTGGCCGTTGTCGTCGGAATAAAGCACGAAGTTGTCCACCTCGCGGTGGTCGCGGCAGAGGGCGGTGGCAAAGAGTATGCGCCCTGCATGTGGACCGCGGGTGAGGAGCAGGCCGTTGCCGGAGGCGCAGAAGCCCCCCTCGTACCTCCGGCAGTCGGGGTTGAGGGCTTTGCTGCCCCATATTTGGGCGGTGATGTCTTCGGGCTTGCTCCATGTGCGTCCGCCGTCGGAGCTGCGGGCGATGAAGGTGCGGATGGGATTCTCCTCGGTGGAGGCAAAGAAGCCGTTGCTGCCTGCGAAGGCGCAGATGACTTCCCCCTGCAAGGTGGTGACCAATGCAGGGTCGCCGTAGCCGTGCCCGCGCCCCGTGCCCTTGGCGATGGTGACCGGCTCGCTCCAGCTGCGCCCGTTGTCGGTGCTGCGGCGCGCCACGATGTCGATGTCCTCTGGCAGGTCGCCCTCGTTGTATTTGCGCCGGTCGTTGACCACTAACAGTGAGCTGTCGGGCAGGGCGCGGATGGCTGGAATGCGCCAGTTGCGCGAGCCGTAGTCGCCTGGCGCATAGAGCCGCTGCCGGTAGTCTTGCGCCTCCGTCGGTCGTATGCCGATGGCGACAAGGCTGAAAAATACTACAAGAAATATGCTATTCCTCATCCGTTTCGGTATTTGGGGGTGCGTCGGATTTCTTGGGATGACGTCTAGCCTTTTTGAGGGCTTCCGACAGTATCCACTCAATCTGTCCGTTGGTACTGCGGAACTCGTCGGAAGCCCATCTTTCAACGGCTGTCATCAACTCCGTGTCAATCCGTAATGCAAAACTCTTTTTCATAATTGCACTCGGTAAGCGGGTGGCCTATTGGTAAAGGGTGCCCGTATTGATGACTGGGGCGGCAGACTCGTCGGCGCAGAGCACGACCAGAAGGTTTGAGACCATCGCGGCCTTGCGCTCCTCGTCCAATTCGACAATGTGATCCTCAGACAGCTTCTTGAGGGCGAGGTCGACCATGGAGACGGCACCTTCTACAATCTTCTCGCGGGCGGAGATGATGGCGTCGGCCTGCTGACGGCGCAGCATGACGCTGGCAATCTCGGCGGCGTATGCCAAATAGTTGATGCGAGCCTCTACAACCTCAATGCCGGCGATGGAAAGACGGCTGCGCAACTCGTCCTCTAAACGCTCGTTGATCTCTTCGCCGCCCGAACGCAACGTGATCCCAGTGTCCTCCTTGTCCATGTTGTCGTAAGCGTATTGCCCGGCCACCATGCGCAGGGCAGCATCACTCTGCACGCGCACAAACGAATTGAAATTCTTGACCGCTGCGGAATGGGTCGGTGTGGTGGTCACGGTGAAGTCCGAGTCGATTTCAAAACAGGCCTTGTAAGTGTCCGCAATCTTCCATACCAACACTAACCCGATCATGATGGGGTTGCCGCTCTTGTCGTTCACCTTGATGGGCTCCACGTCCATGTTGCTGGCACGCAAAGAGAGCTTCTCCTTGTGATAGAAGGGGTTCATCCACATGAAACCGTTTTCCTTGACCGTCCCGTCGTACTTGCCGAAGAAAGTCAGCACCCTTGATTGGTTGGGTTGCACGATGAAGAAACCGGCCAAATGGAGGATGTAGAGGAACGTGAAAATGAATCCCAAAGCAATGGGTAGTGCTATCCAACCAGTGGGCTCGGAAGGAGCAGGTGTGTTGTTGAGTGTGGAGGCGACTAACTCCCCAAGGTTGCCGGGCGTGACAACCGTCCGGGTCATACAGTCGAGCTTCGCCAACCCGACGATGATGAGGATGAAAGCGGCCAACATGACGAGGTTGAGAAACAGATGCAAGAAACCATTGTTCTTCGCAGTGGGGGTTTTGATAAATTCTTGAGTTTTCATTGTGGTGATTTTTAAGGTGTTAGATATTAGTTGCGTTAAAATGATATCAAAATGATATCGGTTGCAAAAATAGAAAAAAAATATTCGCCTCGGCACATTCTTGAATTTTTTTTCAAAAAAGTTGTTTTTTTATGTTTTTATGAAGGATGCAGTTTACAAGTATTTTATTTATCTTTGCAGCCTGAATCTTATAAAAAAAGCGGAGGAAGCCGAAAATCCGGAAAAGAGTAGGCGTTGCTTATAATAAATAATGTAATTTTACTACTATGGCTTACAAAATCGAACAAATTGAGGGCGTTGGCGATGTTTACCAACAGAAACTGAATGCAGTGGGCATTATGACCACGGACGATTTGCTCAAACAGTGCGCAAAGAAATCTGGTCGTGCCAAATTGGCAGAGCAGACGGAAATCAGCGAAAAACTCATCCTGAAATGGACCAACCATTCCGACCTTTTCCGCGTGAAGGGTATTGCCGGCCAGTTTGCAGAACTGTTGGAGGCTGCCGGCGTGGACACAGTCAAGGAGTTCCGTCACCGCGTGCCCGCCAATCTGCAGCCCAAGCTGGAAGAGGTGAACGCTGCCAAGAATCTCTGCAATCGTGTGCCTTCTGTCTCCGAATTGGAGAAGATGATTGAGTTCGCCAAAGGACTTGACCCCATTATGGAATACTAATAGGACAAGTTCAAAAAAACAAAAGGGCAAAGCTCAGGGCATACGCTTTGGGCTTTGCTTTTTTTTGCCAATAATATAGCTGTTGACCCGTAAAAGTAAAAGAGATTGTTTTCCCATCACTTTTTTACCCGTGGCACGACAATGCCGCGAGGCGTAAACACCCCTTCTGATTTTCAGGGCAGTAGGGCCATCAGGAAGCGGTAGGTGGCACCGCAATCGGCCGCATCAATCACAGTGTTTTCTGCAGCACCCGTCGTTTTCTCGTATGATTTCCAGTGCTTGATGTGTCACCTGCACATCGGACGACTCGCGTTCCGACACGCCCATGATCTCGCCAGTATAGACATATTGCAGCACCATCTGGCGAATCAAGAGACCTTTGCAGTTGGGAAAGATAACGGTTTTCAAAATGCCGTAAAAGTACGCAAAAAAATGGATTTCAGACTAATCCTTCAGACAACGGACGGAATAAGCATTAGATTTTGAGACTCCAGCAAATTCCGCATGGGGAATATCGCTTTGAATATTGAAGAATCCGGCAACATCACTTGTATATTCCGTTGAACTCCAGAAGAAAGCCTCAACACTTATCCATTCATAGCCATCGTTATAAACATGTCCTGCCGGCAAAGCCGTAAAGCCCGAAGCATTGTTGTACATTGGCAAATATCCTGGAGTACAATACATTGCGTTGCTCAACCATCCTGACGTTGAGGCCAATGATTTGGCATTCAGGGTGCTTTGATGTCCGCACTGGCATTCTGACTGAGTTCCTATATGGTCTGTCAACGTGATCCATTCCATGTTTGACGGCACATGCCAACCTGTAGGACAAACACCCTGCACATTGCTTGGAACAGATGTGGATGGCGTTTCACCATTCATCACAGCAGCCCAATTATACAGACATCCGTATGCTCCAACATTAGCACTGTCATTCTCGGGAAAATACCGGTACCCTATCACATTGCTATAGCCATTGCCTATTGGGATAAGTGTTCCATCATAATAATGGGTGGTTTTCAGATTCTCTTTCATCCAGCACTGGGTGCCAATCTGAACCGTATTATACACATTCCCGTCGTAGTCAGTTACGGTAGGAGTTTGCGGACAGGGTTGATTACTGGAAGTAGGACTGCTGTATTCTTCATCACGAAGACAACGAACTGAAAAATAATAATTCTGGACAAATTCCCAATGAAAGAAAGCTCTTCTATCATAGTCAATATAGTGACCATGGGCACAATTTTGGTATGATGATTCGGACGAGCTCCAGAAAAGAGCTTCTCCGCCAAAGCTCTCATTGTCATAATAACCATAATACCCACTGGCCGGCATAGCAGAAAAACCGGTCGCATTGTTTGTGGCTTGCATATAGCCAGGAGTACAACTGCTGCTACAGCTTTGCCAACCCGTTGTGGAAGCCAAAGCTTTGCCAATGTTATCCGGCTGGCTATCGCATTGGAATGCGCTCTGTCCCTCCACAAACCATAAGAAGTTATTCCATTCCTGCTCACAGGGCACATGCCAGCCATCGGGGCAAACGCCTTGCACATCGGCCTCACCGCCTTCAAGGTCCATTTCCATAACTGCCGGCCAGTTATACAGAAGTCCGTAAACAGGCACTGTGGTTGGGTCATTGTTCGGATAACAGCAATAGGCATCTGTAAAACTGTTGCTTGTTGATATTGGAATAGATGTTCCGTTGGCATAATGCGTCGTTCGCATATTCTCTTTCAGCCAGCATTGGGATCCGATTTCCACAGTATTGTATGCATTATTTTCATAATCAAACACTTGTGTGGTTCCGCAAACAAACGAGTCCGAACGGGTGAACTGCAGTACAATCGTCTGAGAAGATTCTATCGGCATCGCTACAGGAACACTTGTGCAAGACACACCTCCAATGGTAGAATAGCCGACAAACGACATCATGTCTCCCACGACAAAAATCTCATCCGTATTACCCTTTCCGGATTTCTCATGATTATGATTCAGGCTGCCCTTCCCCACAAGCTCAATACGGTCAGTTCCCGTATTGCCGGTGTTCAACATCTTGATGGAACCGGTCACCGTTTCTGATTTCACCTTTAACATATAGGCCTGGGGTCTTGACAGACGGATTCTGAACGTATGTTGACCGGCTTCGAGTTTTCCTGCAAAAGCGGTCACTTGCTGACCTGATAAGGCATAGACTGTCATGTTTACGAAATCGGATTTCGGCAGTTTGAGGGTAACATCCGTCACCCCATCAAACGGATTGGGCACATTTTGCGACAATGCCGAATGCATAATGGGATTCACGATGCCTGTATTGGTCATCGTTAGAACGAGGTCGGAAGCGGGAAGCACTTCTGTCCACCCGCGCGTGACATTGTTTATCCGCACACTGTCTAGTTGTACCGGTTGCCCGTTGGCATCCTTACCTGTAAAATACAGTGTGGTTTGCGCCATCAAAAGCGAAAACGGAAGCAACATGAAGACTGCTATCCATAAACCAATCGATAAAATCGTTTTCTGTAAAACAGTAAAATTTCTCATAGTCAAATTTTGTATTTTTGCATTTATGTTTATGTTATAAATGTGTATTATAGCGGGCAAAAATAAAAAAAATATTTATGTTGATGCACTGAAGTGCGCATCACGGAATTTTTTAGTTTTAGAACTAACGGTCGAGCAGTCTCAAGGTCTCTTCCCCAATGGTTTCTTCTATGTTGCCGTACTCCGATGGACTTCCTGTGGCGCAGGTCTGGAGCAGGTGGTTGGCGTTGGGGACGATGTGGAACTGGTGGTTTTGCTTCTTGCTCAGATATTTCCGCATCAGCTGTTGGTTGGCAACGGCGTCCACCTGCAGGTCCTTCTCGCCATTGATAGCCACAACAGGACAGTGTACCTTCTTGATGTACACCTTGGGGTCGAGATGGAACAAGGTGAAAAACCAAGGGGAGGAGAGCTGCTGTATGGAGGTGTACTTGCCCTCGGGTGTCATATTGTACCGTTTTTGATCCTCAGGAGTGAGTTTTGCGCTCTGGTCGTCCCAGAAGTCGCCGATGCGGCGGGCGGCCTCTTTGCGGTCCTTTGATTTGCGGACGAGTCGGTACAGTTGGTCCGAGAGCTGGACAGTCTTGTCGATTTCGGCGGGGGTCAGCACGGTGTCGGTCTCGTAGATGGCGCGGATTTGGTAGAGCAGCACCTCGTGGATGGGCTGCGCCACACCGCCGAGGGTGATGATTTTGGATACTCGCGGGTCTTTGGAGCCCACGATGAAAGCCACGATGCTGCCCTCGCTATGGCCGAGAAGGACGACGGGCAGTCTGGCCAGCTCGGGACTGGCGAGCAGCGAGTCCATTATGAGTTGCACACCGTCGGCGAAGTCCAGGGTGGTGGACTTGAGGAATATGGCCTGCGGGAAGTCGTCGTAGCGGAACACGGCGGCGTTTTGCGTGCGGGTGAGGTGGTCGGCGATGACCAGGAAGGGCTTGTGCCCCATAAGGCTCTCGTCGCGGTCCTGCCACCCGGAACCGCTGATGAGGATGTAGAGTGCAGAGGGCGGGGTGCTGTCGGGCATCGTCAGGGTGCCGTCAATGAGAACGAGTTTGCCGTCGCGGGTGCGCAGGCGGATATCCTCGCTCCTGTAAGGGTAGGGGGGATTGGGCGTCTGTGGGCGGTGCAGCACGGTGCGCTTGCCAGGTGTCAGCGCGATGGGGAAGCGTTGCCTATTTTGGGTAAACGTGCCCGTGATGGCGTCGCCGTTGTGCACTCCCCGGAAGGAGGCGTTCAGCGAGGGGGCTTTCCAGCTCAAGGTGTCATAGAGAAAGCGGACCTGTTGGGTCGGCATCCCGAAGGCGTACTGGTCGGGACTGTCGAGCTCAACGTGCAGCGAGTCGCCGGTCTGCTCGATGAACATCCCCAGCCGCAAGGAATCGCGGGAGGTGATTTTCAAGGAACCCTCCCAGTAGCCGCTGATGTTCTGGGCACCAAGTGCCCCAAACAAAAACAGCATCAAAAACAAAAAAACGCCACGCACTTCTTTATAATTCTCCATTCTTAATTCTTAATTCTTAATTCTCCCCAAAGTTCTCTCAGCGTCGCATACGAATCCTGAAGAAGATTCTCCACCTGCTCTTCCGGCACCCAAGTGGCCTGCGTGATGTCCTCTTCGGTTTGCGGGATGAGGTCTTGTGCGGGGGCGGACATCCGGAACCAGTGGGTCTCCTTGAGGATGGGTTCCCCGTGCAGGGTGTAGGTGTGGAACGTGGAGGGCAGCGCTTTGCCGAGGGTGATGCCGTGCAGGCCGGTCTCCTCCTCCACCTCGCGCAAGGCGGCTTCGTCGTATTGCTCGCCCGCCTCCACCTTTCCTTTCGGGAAGTCCCATTTGTCGAGACGGTAGATCATCAGCACTTCATTGTGTTCGTTGAACACCACGCCGCCGGCGGCGTGGATGAGACGATGGTCGCGCACCTGCTCGGGTGCTATGGGCTGGTCGTTTTGGTAGATGGTCATAGGAATGAATGTTGGGTTAAAGAGGTTTGAATATGGCGGTTTTTCCATATTGCCGCAGGAATTCCGACAGGGAACTTTTTGCCTTCTCCTCCGCTTTCCGCCGGTTTTCGGGCGTGTTGTAGCGGGCCTCTATTCTGCGTTCCACGCGTTGGATGAGCGGCGCGGCATTGTATTGGACGGCACCTTCCTCGTTCTCGTTGTCCGACTTGAACCAGGAGGAAATCGTGGATTGTGAGAACTCCACTTCGGGCAGAAAAACCAACACAGTGTCCGAACCCTCCATCACTTTGTATTGTATTTTGTCAAGATCCATAATGAGATTGACCTGCTGGTTGAGGATTTGCACGCAATCGTGCTTGCGCTTGAGCAAGCCGTTTTCTTTCCCCAAAACGGAACTGCCGATACCGCTGCCCCAGAAACTGTCTTTGGCATAATCTTCGGTGATGGTTGAATAGAGGTATAGGATGCCTATCGGCCGGGCTGATTCTATTATGGTGGCGGTCTCTTTCAATTGAATCTCTTCGTTGTTTTTCTGTGAATGCAACCGGTACAGCAGGCATACGGCAGCTGTGGCGAAGAGGAGTGCGCTGATGATAGTGACGGTCTTGGGTTTCATGGTATGAGCTTATTGGATGAAGACAGGGTGCAGGCCGATGGCCGACAAAATGGAGGTGAATACCGTTTCCGTGTTGTGTGTCAGTTGATCGGAAAGCTTCTTCTGGATCTCTTTGTCTTGCTTGACAACCTCGTCAAAAGCCATCGTTTTGATTTTCTGTATGGTGGTTTCCCCCACGTTGCCGCGCAAGCCGGTGGATATGGTCACGATCTCATCTTTGTGAGTATAAGGGACAAACGATTTGTCGATGATTTTCGCCTTGGGGAGCTTGATTTCAACAGTGTCCTTGCCGATGAACCGAATGTCCTTTTCGGTGATTTCATCAAGGTCGATGCCGTATCGAATGGTGACGTCTACAGGGATGACGCAAAGCTGTTTTCCCAGCTTCCATCGGGTGGGGTTAAGTGAAACCAGTTCTGTTTTGGAATCATAGACACCTATTTTCCGGATGGTCACCTCGGTGGTGGCAATCTGCGACTGTGCCTGCAGCATCCCTACGATTTCGCTTGCAGAGGGTGTCCTCTTCTCAACTTTCCTCGCAGGCCAACAGATGACGGCAAGTAATGCCAGGATGCTGATGGCTAATAGAATCCAATGTTTCCGGTTCATAAATTCCTGTTTTTTAGGGTGGCAAAAATACAATTTATTTCCGCGAGTTGCCAACTTATAACTTTATAATTCGTTTCACCACATTTCCCTTGCCGGTTTCCACTTGGATGAGATAGATGCCGGCGGGTAGCGAGGAGAGGTCTGCCTGACAGGAGAGACTGTTCGGAGTTTTGACCGCTAATCGTTGTCCTTGGATGTTGTAAAGGGAGATGCGGTGCATGAGAATGTCGGCATCAAGGTGCAGTATGCCGGAGGTGGGGTTGGGGTAGGCGCGCATGTCGAAACCGGGATGGTGTTCGGCAATGCTGTGCGGCAGGGGCGCGCTCCCTTCAAAGTAGGCGCAGCCGCCAGCGTAGTTGCCTACGACCATGTCGGGCTTTCCATCGCCATTTAGGTCGGCGACTGCGATGCCCGTGCGTTTGCCCTCGCGCAAGGGGAAGGCCTGCCCGCCGATGGATTCGGCAAGGTTGCTTTCCGAGAGGGTGAAATCATGGCCGAGGTTGCCGTCGATATCCTTGTAGTAGAATACGTTGCCCTGTTCGCTGCCGCAGAAGAGCACAGTGCCGCGCTGCGGGTCGCGGTAAAGCCAGGGTACGCTATGCCCGAAATAGGAAAGCTCGAAGTTGCGCACGTCCACCCCGCCCAGCGTGTCCGTGACCCGAGCGAACAGTGGTGCCCCTGAAGTGCGCGTGTCGCGATAGTGGCTCAGCAGTCCCCGCCGGTTGCCAATGACGAGGTCCTGTCGCCCGTCCCCGTCAAGGTCGAAAAGCTGAGGTGTGCTGAAGTCGCCCACGTCGATACCCTGGAAGTGTGGCGTGATGCCAAAGTCGGCTGCCGGTGCGTTGGCCGCGGCGATGCGCGCATTTGATACGGACATCAGCGTGCCGTCCCGTAACCCGCAGAGCATGTCGGGTAGACCGTCACCGTCCATGTCCCCGAAGGTCGGATGCAGGGCTTGCAAATTGAGTGCCCGGAGATGGCCGAAGTCGTCGGTCATCATTTCAAAAGCGGGACTGCTGCTGCTCCCAACATTTTTAAAATAACGAATGGAGGAGGAGAACGAGGATGTGACGAATCCGTTGACGGTGCTCGCACTGTCAAAGGTGCCGTAGTTGGCGAGGAAAAGGTCAAGGAGACCGTCACCGTTCCAGTCGAACAGCACGGGGCGGCAGCCGCTGCCAACGTCGAGCATGTCACCTTGCAGGAAATCGGTCTGCACGAGGGTGAACTGTTGCAACAGGGTGTTGTAGTCGTAACGCCAGACGCTGCTGTGGTCTTGGGACTTGGTGAGCGAAGGGTCGGCGGGGGAGACCAACAGGGAGGGTGTTGCGGATCCAGGCAAGGTGATCAATGAGGGGGCGGGCATGGAGAGCAGGTCTACGGGTGCACCTGAGGGGAAGGCCGTGTCTTGTTCGGTCATGCGCGCCTCCGAGGACGTCCCGTGGTTGGAGAGCAGGATGAGGTGCGGGGAGTCGATGTCGCCCACCAACAGGTCGGCCAGGCCGTTGCCGTCGAAGTCGTGCAGCAGCAGGGTGGAGCCCACGTGGCGTAGGTGGTCGTCATCGCCTTGCTTGTCATTGCAGTCCGAGAACAGCGTGATGAGGTTGTTGTCGGCAGCCTCGGCGAAATGTCCCCAACACTCGTTTTCAAGACGTAAATCGAAAGTCTCAGGGTCGGTGCTGTAGTTCCGCAGAAAATGGACGTACTTGCCGAGAACCCAGAAGTTGAGGATGTCGGTGTGCCCGTCACCATCCACGTCCGCAATGACGGGATAATCGTCGGGCGAGGCAAAAATGTTGACGGGCCCGTCGTAATAGTAGGCGGTCAGTTGGTCGGTGAGCAGCTCGAAGGCTAATGTGTCTTGCGAAATGTTCCTGTAAATGGCGATGCCGGCGAGTCCGTAGGTGAAGATGTCGGCCTTGCCGTCATGGTTGTAGTCGTGGAAGATGGCCCAGTCGTGAAGGCTTGGGAAGAGGTGGATGAATTGTGGGGCGAAGACGAGCCCGTCGTTCTGGCGCAGGAATGGCAGGATGCGGTTGCCATGTTTCTCGAAGGCAACGAGGTCGGGGTCGCCGTCAAGGTCAAGGTCGATCTCGGAGAACCGCACGGCGTTCATGCCGCCAGCCCAGGGCATGTGCAGACTGTCGGGCGACGCGTTGACAGGAATATGATGGTTTCGTGTAAAGCCAAAGTCATAAAGGTTCTGCGTCGTTCCGTGGTAGGAAAAGACTGTTAGAAAGACGAGGAAAAAAGAAAGGGTTTTGGCGTGCATGGCCGTTTGTTAACGGACGCGGAGCTTTTGGCCCTCGCGGATAAAGTCGCTGCGGAGGTGGTTGAGTTTCTTGATCTTGGAAACTGTGGTATGGTACTTTTGGGCAATACGTCCGAGGTTGTCGCCTTTGCGGACACGGTAATAGGTGGCCTTGGTCTGGGCTTTTTGTGCGGCAGCGGCTTGTTGCTCGTGGGAAGGCGGGTTAGGGGTGGAAACACTGTATCCGGAGATGTATAGTGTGTCGAATCGGGTCTTGTAGTTTTCGAAATCGACAATCTTGTTGGGGTTGATGTCGATGCCGAGGTAGCGGATCTCGAAATGGAGGTGGGGTCCGGTGGAGCGTCCGGTGCTGCCGCCGAGGCCGATGATGTCGCCCGCCTTGACCATTTGTCCGGGGTTGACAAGGCGACGGGAGAGGTGGGCGTAGTAGGTCTCAAGGCCGTTGTCGTGGCGGATGACGATGAGGTTGCCATAGCCGCCGGTGTTGCTGCCCTTGGAGATGCGCACGATGCCGTCGAAGGCGGCGGCCACGGGCGTGCCTACTGGGTAGCCGAGGTCAACGCCGCGATGCATGCGACGCCAACGCCAACCGTAATCGGAAGTCTTCGGGTAATTCGCCGGATGGTGGTAGCCGTCCAGAAAAATGGTGTCACGCGGAGCAGACCCCGTATGGCGATAGTGTATGCGGATGATGTCGAAATTCTGGTAACGGCTGTACCCCGGCATCCAGTTGAAATAGGTGAACAACATGCCGTCGCCGTGATCAACGTTGTCGAGATCGTCATCGTCAAGCCCTAATTGGATTCCCATCGAATCGTTGGGAATGACGTTGTCAACACGTACTGTGTCGTTGACAACGTTGAATTGTATGTGGTTTTCCTGTGCGGAGAGTGTGTTCTGAAAGGCTGCTAATACGATGAATATGAATAATATACTATATAATTTCTTTTTTGTCATTGTGAAAGTCGTTAGTCTTGGTACCTTTTGCGAGGCTTGCGCTTTTTGATGTAATAGGTACGGTGTGTGGATGTGGTGGTGTTCCATTGCGGACGGGCATCACGTCCTTTTTGGTATGAAGGCGTTTTATGGGTGCTGTTCTTTGTTGAAGAGCAGGAATTTGTTGTAAAACCAAGGAGCAGGACGCAGAAAAGTGCGAGAATCCAACGGAATGAACGAAAACGCTTATTCATAGGGTTTAAATTTTAAAGGCTGCAAAGATACAATTTTTTTCAGAATCTCAAAAATGCGCGGTCTCTTTTTTTGTATTTTTGCACCCGTTATGGCACATCTCAGACTGGCTGAAATCCGCGATGTCCTGAAGCAGAACTGGGGCTATGACACCTTCCGCCCCTTGCAGGAGGACATCATCCTTTCCGTCTTGGACGGCAAGGATACCCTCGCCTTGCTCCCCACGGGCGGCGGCAAGTCCATCTGCTTCCAGGTCCCAGCGTTGGCCATGCAAGGTCTCTGCCTCGTGATTTCACCCCTCATAGCCCTGATGAAAGACCAGGTGGCACACCTTCGCGAAAAGGGCGTCAAGTCTGCCGCCATCTATACGGGCATGACAGCCAGTGAGGTCGAGGACGCCCTCTCGAACGCCATGTTCGACCCCGAGTTCCGCTTTCTCTACGTGTCTCCCGAACGTCTCCAGACCAACACGTTCCAGACAGCTGTCAAGCGCATGCCCGTCAAGATGATTGCCGTGGACGAGGCCCACTGCATTTCGCAGTGGGGCTATGATTTCCGCCCTCCCTACCTGCAGATTGCTGCGGTCCGAAAGCTTTTTCCCGAAGCTCCTGTGCTTGCGCTTACGGCCACCGCCACCCCCGATGTGGTCAAGGATATACAGTTTCGATTGGGCTTTAAACAGGAAAATGTCTTCCAGAAGAGTTTCAAACGCGACAATCTCATCTATTTTGTGGTCAAGGAGGACGACAAGCAGGGGCGGATGTTGCGCATCATGGAACGCTATCCGGGCACGGGCATCGTCTACGTGCGCAACCGGCGGCGCACGGCCGAAACCGCCGAATTCCTGCGCAAGCACGGCATTGCCGCCGACTTTTATCACGCCGGCCTCGACACCCGGGAGCGCGACCGCCGCCAAAACGAGTGGATGACCGGCAAAACCCGCGTCATTGTGGCTACCAATGCTTTTGGCATGGGTATCGACAAGCCTGATGTGCGCTTTGTCGTCCATATTGATCTGCCCGACTCCCTTGAAGCCTATTTCCAAGAGGCCGGGCGTGGCGGGCGCGACGGGAAACCCTCGGTCGCCATCCTGCTCTATGATGAATATGACCTCCGCCAGCTCAAGCGTAACTTCACGCTGTCGTTTCCTCCCATAGAAAAGGTGCGCGAAGTGTACCACGACCTCTGTCAACATTATTACATTGAGATGGGCACGGGACAAAACCGCATGTTCCCGTTTTATATCCACGAACACGCACCCCGTGTGGGCATGGATCCGGTACAGTATTTCAACGCCCTTAAACTCCTGGAACAAGCAGGCTGGCTGGTGCTTTCCGAGCATCTTCGCGACCAGTCGCAGATCCATTTCAAGATGACCGACGAACAACTGCGGCAATTTGAGACGCAGCACCCCGATATGGAGGACTTTGTGACACTCCTGCTGCGCTCCTACGGAGGCGTCTTCACGCAGTATGTGCACATAGATGAGCGGATTATTGCCCGTCGCGCGGACCTGTCCAATGAAGAAGTGGTGGAAAAACTCAGAATGCTGCACAACCACCAGGTAGTTTCCTATCAACAGGAAAGCAATATACCCTTGCTCATCTTCGCCCTCAACCGGCAAGATGAACGCTATCTCTACCTGAATCCCGAGGTGTATGAAAACCGCAAGCAACGTGCCAGGGAAAGAGTTGAATCCGTTCGGCAATATGTGACATCCGGCGACTTGTGCAGAAGTCAGTCTTTGCTGCGCTATTTCGGGGAAATGAACAGTTCACCCTGTGGCGGATGCGATGTCTGCTTGTCTCGTCGAAAAACACGCGAACAAAGTGATATGCGGGAACTCATCCGGCAGGAAGCACGAAAGATGATACAAGAGAATCAGAAGGATAGGAAACATCTTTTTGAACGATTGTCGCTCAAGTATGAGGAGAAAATGGTTGAGGAAGTGTTGCGTTGGATGTCTGATAATGGTGAAATATAAATTGTTAAAAATGAATAATATACAACATAAGACGATTGTGAACATCATCTCAGTGGAGAGCCCTTTGCCCGCTTATCTTTTCATCAAGGAGCGATATGTGAAAGGCGACAGACTGTTGTTCCTGGCGGCTCCGTCGGCCAAGGAGAATCTGGAATTTTTGACGCAGTTTCTGTCGATGCCCGCTGAAATCATGGAAAAGATTGTCTTTTCCAAAGAAGAGGAATTTTCATACGAGCGTATTTGCCGTCGTCTTCGTGAAGAACTGAAAAAAGAGGAGCACTATTATGTGAATCTTGCGGGCGGGACCCGCTACATGGCATTGGCGATTCAAGAGGCATTCTCTTCGTTGCACGCAGATTTTTACTACATCAACCTGCGCGACAACACTATTGTGAAGACTATCTACAATGACAGTATCGACGATGATGATGATTTTGTCATCCCAATCTGTCATCGGATGAGGATAGGGGAGTACCTGTCGCTGCATCGTATGCAGAACGATGCGGAGGCTCAGTGCGATTACAAGCCGGTGCGGAGCGCGGAGTATGCCCGCACGCTCTTTTCCTATTTTGCTTCTGGACGCATGGACGGGCGCGATTACGACGTGCTGGAAGCCCTTCGACTGCACTATCGCAACCGCAATTCTGATCTCGACATGCGCATAGCCGACATTGAAAGCGGTCGTGTGGGCTGCGAACCCGCTGTCCCCGGATTGGTAAGGCTTCTTCGCTACATCCATTTCGTGCCCAAAGTGGACGAATACCTCTCCAAACAGGAGATCGGATACCTGACGGGCGGCTGGTTCGAGGAGTTTTGCTATTTCAAAGTCAAGGAGTTGCTTCCTGTCGATGAAATTGGTGTGGGGGTGCATGTGACAAGGGGTGACACCACACACGACAATGAACTCGATGTGGTCTTCATCCGCGACAACCAGCTGCGGGTCATCGAGTGCAAGAGCGGCATCTCCACCCAAAAACTCTTCAACGAGATCGTCTATAAAGCCGCGGCCCTGAAGGAAGTCCTGCTTGGCATGATGTGCCAATCCTATATTTTTTCACTGAAGAAGGATAACGATACATCCAATCTCCGCAAAATAGCCGCCTCCATGGGCATAACCTTCTGTGGACACGACGTGCTGACTGATGACTCGAAGATGGCGCGAAGATTGACAATAGATTGATACTTGTAAGTGTCATCAAAAAAAGCAATGATATAGAGGATGACCTGTAGGATATAGGCCATTGACTATTAGCTATTAGTTTTTAAATCAATGGTTTAATGATATCGTTCCTTAATCACTCATTTTTCTTTTGATATTTCTGGCACCTCCTTATTTCCATAGTTTGCACAGAAGTGTGGACGTCCAAAAATTCCCCTTCTATTTTAGAAGGGGTGGCCGTAGGCCGGGGTAGTAACATAAAGAATATGAATACCTTAGTAAGAGGAATATAACAGTGTTCAATGATATTAAAACAAGGACTTTTCTGTCTATAAACCAACCGGCAATTAAGGAATTATAATCCGTATTAACTACCCCGCTCTTCGGGCACCCCTTCTGATTCTCAGAAGGGGAGTTGGCGCCTCGTGGCACTGCTGTGCTACGGGAATAATAAACGATGGGCGTCCCTACGACCATGCGTGTTTTGTGCTGCCGCGCTATTTCCGTCTTATTCTTTGATGAACCGTTTTGTCATATAGGCGTCGTTCTCCAGTTGGATTTTGGCGAAATAGATGCCGGCGGGCAGGTCCGATGCATCCAATACGAGATTTGTCTCGTCTTGTCTCGTGCCCGTTGCAGCAGGGATAACGAGCCGTCCCGTGACGTCGTACACGGACACGTCTTTTATGCCGTTGCCGATACTCTGCACCCTGATCCTGCCGTTGGTGGGATTCGGGTAGAGCAGGATGCTGCTTTCATTATGGACATCAATGCCCACGGGTATGAATGTGATGGTGTCGGAGGAGAGACTGACCAATCCGTAGTGGCAGTACGTGATGACGAAGGCCTCGTATGACTCATCCTCGACCAGTCCTGTAAGGGTGTAGTTTGTGCTCGTGGAGGGGACGATGGTCCAAGCGGTGTCGCCCAGTCTGCGGTAATAGACGTCCCAACCTTGGACAAGATCCATATCCTGCGTCCAGGTCAACTGTGTGCTGGTGGCCGACAGGTTCTGTGCTATGAGATTCTGTGGCGTGGCACAGGTGTCGTAAGGGTCGTGGAGGAACCCGACGGAAATGTCGTCCAACCGTAGGAAGCCCGATGCCGGGAACACACATTTAAAGGCGATATAACGCCCATTGCCGGTGTAGGAGGCGAAACTGGTGTAGCCTGTTTCGAATGCCGTGTCGGTGGCGTTGACCATAGTGTCCAGAGGCACAAAGGTGGAGGGGTCCGTAAAATCGGTCATCATACCGATCTCCATATAGTTCTGGACGTTGCCTGTGCGCATACTGTAATCGACTTCCAGATTGTTGGAGGCGTACAGGCTGGAGACTTCCGGAAGAATGACAAAACAGTAGGAGTTGTTGTTGCCCGGCACCATCAGATATTGAGCTGTTGATGAGTGAAAAATGTTGGGATTGCTCGAATAATTGGTGAGGATGTACCAGCACTCCGGAAAATAGACGTTGGACGGATACAGGGAGAAGTCGTCGGAGTAGGGCAGGTCCATCGGCCCGCAGGCTGCGTTGAACGGGCACACCACGGACCATACGGAGTGCTGTCCTGCATCGCATTGGGTCCGCACATAGACTTCGTAGCGTATCATCGGACTCAGTCCCGAGATGTCGAACTCGGGAGTGTGTACAATGGTCGGGACCAGTGCGTCGGGGTCGACACCGACAGGACCGTACACAACGGCCCAGGCGGTGTCAAGACTGTCGGCGGGCGTCCAGGCGATGTGCGCGGTGGTGCTGGTGATGTTGGAGGCCGTCACCTGTTGGGGCTGCCCGCAGGTCTCGGTGAATATGGAAAGGTTGTCGATGGCGGCCGGCGGGTTCTGCCCGTTGGGGTCGCCGCCAACCCATCGGAAATAGAGCCGCTTGGTGGTGCCCGCCCAAGAGGAGTTCAGTGTGTAGGTGGCGGTTTGCCACGAACTTTGGCCGTACAGTTTGGCGAACAATGTGGTGGAGTTGGCTGGATTGTCGTAGGGGTACGTAAGGTCCACGGTCTCGGGGTCGCCGAGATAGACGGACAGGTAGGCGTTGTTGCCTCCCATAGCGCGCCAGTCGAACGACAGGGTATATTCCGTGGCAGGGGTGAAATAGATGTCGCGGTAAGCCCAGCTCACCCCCGCGAAGTTGATATTGTACTCGTTGTGGGCGCCCGTGTCGTTGGATATGTACAGGCAGTTGCTGCCGTTCATATCCTGGTTGACCGTGTTGCCGATGAACCATTCATTGGGACCGTGGGTGGCGATTATCCACGCATTGTTTATCACGGAATCCTCGAAGTCACAAAAATAGGGTATGTGTGCAGGGGAGGCCGGCATTGTGTGGAATGTCACCATCCCCCATGTGCTGTGATCCGAGGCACCGCAGCGGGTGCGCACGTAGCAGTCGTAAACCATATCGGGCGTCAGGCCGGTCAATGTGGGGGAGTTGGTCGTCACAATGATGGGCGTGGCGTTGTTAACGTTGAAACCTGTTGGACCGTAAGCGATTTCCCATTCGGTCTGCGCTCCGCCGAGGTCGCTCCAATGGAGGCTGACGAATGTGCTGTCCAAGTGGTCAACGGCAGGAATAGGCGGAATGCAGGTGACGCAGGATACAGAGAAATGGAATCCAGCCGCGGTTGTTCCGTTGTCGGATTTCAACTGGATGGTCAGCGGCCCCGTTGTGGAAACGGTGTTGGGCAGATTTTGGTAGGAGGACATATTGCCGTATTGGTGAAAGAGCATATTGCCGCTGGTTCCCGCGCCGTCGAAAATACGTAAAGTGTCGCCATACGCCATCCGGTAATTCCCACTCAGACTGGCCGCGGCACCCGGGGTACTGGGATAGATAATCAACTCACCGTTGCAGTTGCTGGAGTAGTTGCCAGTGAACCCGCCGTCGTCGAAGAGATCGCCCGAGCACATCACCATAGAGGTTGTGCCGGTATGCGGCATAAAGACACGGCCGGGGACGGCGGAGAAGACGCTGGAGAGCGCGCTGGTATTGACCCCGCAGTTGGCCCGCACATAGAAGTCGTAGGTGGTGCCCACCCATAATCCGGTGACGGTGATGGTGTCCGTGGTGACCGTCATATTGGGGTAGTTCAAATCCGGCGTGAAACTGTTCATCTGCATTCCGTAATAGACGTCCCACTGTGTGGCGTTGCCGTTTTCAGTCCAGGTGAGCGTCAGGTTGTTGGCTTCCGTTGCGATGATGCGCATATTGGACGGCGTGGCGCAGCTCGGGGCCTGCTGGCATTGGACGGTCAGCTCGAAGCCTGATTTGACGATAGCGTAGTCGGACGTAAACTTGACTGTCAGCGGGCCGGAGGCGGAGACGATGGTGGGCATAACGGTCGTGCCGGTTCCCGTGTAGAGCGGAGTCCCGGTGGCACTGGTTCCTTCATATACATATATAAAGTCGTAGTTGTTTTCAAGATTGATAGTGCCGGAAATGGTCATCACGCTGTTGGGACTGCTGGGCTGGAGAACGACGGTGGCGTTGCAGTTGATGGAGTAATCTCCATTGACACCGCCGTCATCATAGAGGATGGCGCTGCAAGTGTTCAGCGTAACGGTACCTGTCGTGGGTATATTGAACCCTCCGGTGGCGCCGGTGGCAGGAACTGAGTACAGGCTGTATTGGCCGCCGCAGTCGGCTTGCACGTAGAAGTCGTACGGAATAGCAGCGGGGATGTTGGGGATGACAATATGAGTGGCCGAGGCCGTCACTGTGCTGCTGTTGGCCCCTCCGGGGGTGAAGCCCTGCGGACCGTAGGTGACACGCCAGGCCGTGGCCGTGCCGACTTCAGTCCAGGAGAGATAGACCGAGCTCAGCGTGGTGCTGTCCACGGTCACGTCCATCGGACGGAGACACGGCGGAATCGTGCTCAATTCCACATTGTCAAGATAACAGGAATACCCGGATGCGTTCAGCGTCAGGTAATGGCCGTAGCCCGTGTAGTTGGCTGTGTTGACCTCGAAGAACTGGAATGAGTTGGTGAGGTTCACCGTGTCAACGGCGACAAAGGTGCTGTAGTCGTTCGGGTCACTCATTATGCCGACGATGAGCTGTGTGGGAGTGGACGAACTTGAAGAACGGATCCATCCCCCGATTTGCAGGTTGTTCATAGCCAGGTTGCCACCGATGACAGGCAGGGAAACGTAACAACTGTTGGGTATGAAGAGCGAGGCGTTGCCCTCGTAGGGTTCGGTGGTGGTTACATAGCAATTGGTGTTTTCCGTGGTGAGCGCGTGCCAGCAATAAGGGGTGGCGTACAATGTGTCGCTTTCAAAACCTGTGCGGACGGGCAACTGAGTGATGGGCCCGCAATCGGTCTTGAACGTGATGTGCCGCTGTGCGCCGCCGCAGGAGGAGGTTACATAGCACTCATAGGCTTGCGACGCAGTAAGCCCCGTTATGGTGTAGGAAGTTGTTGTGGCCTGCAGGGTGGCCATAGAGTCGGGGTCGGTACCGAACGTACCGTACCGGATTATCCAGAGGGAATCGCTCGTGGAGAAGGATTGCCACGAGAGAGTCGCCGAGTTGGTCGTGACTGTGTCCAAGGTCAGGTTGTACGGGGCACCGCAGCTTGTGTTCGTGACCATCACATTGTCCACGGCCGCAGGCGGGTTGCTTGCGCTGTAACTGTTGTTTACCCAGCGGAAATAGAGTCTTTTGGTGCCGGCAAACGAGGAGTCCACGGTGCCCTCGAAATGCTGCCAGGAGTTTTGTGCATAGAAGAAGCCGCCAATGGGATGGAGGCCGGTCGGCAGGCCGTTGCTGGCCGGGATGGAGGTCGGGTCGCCGATGAAGACCTGCATATAGTCCGTGGGGCTGGAACTGTAGCTCCCGATGCCTTTCCAGTCGAAGGAGATGACATATTGGGCGGCGGCGGGCAGCTCGAGGTCGCGATAGGCCCAGCTGCTGCTCTCGGTATTGCCGTCGTAGAAGTTGGTCGCGCCATTGTCGTTGGAGATGTACATTGAATGCCCGGTGCCGGGACCCTCGTGCGTGGCGCTGCCGATGGCCCAGTCATTGGTGCCGGGGTTGGGGTTCAGCACCCAGCGGTTGACCTCCGCCGTGTCCTCGAAATCGCAGAAATAGGGGACGTTTGCCACGTCGTCGCTCAAGGTGTGGATGGGGATGGAGTTCCAGGTGCTATATTCGTTGGTGCCGCACACGGCCCTGACATAAAAGTCATAACCCGTATTGGGGAAGAGGTTGTTGAGGGTATAGGCGGTGGTTGTCACGGTCGTGGTGTAAACGTAGGGCGTTATCATAGTGCCTTGCGGCAAGCAGACCACCTGCCAGGAGGTCTCGTTGCCCATATTGAGCCAGGTGATGTCCGCGCTGTGGTTGGTGATGTTGGACGCGGTCAGGTTCTCGGGCCGGAGGCAGTTGCCGGGCATTGTGTCTATGCCCAGCCGGATGTTAGCGCGGGCATAGTACAGGGTGCCGGCGTTGGTTCCCGGGTGGGAAGCGAACGTGGGGTCGTCGTCGCTCTGCCGGTAGAGGCAGGCGTTGTACTTGCTGGTGAAACTCCATCGTTGCGCGGAGTAGTCGTCGGCTGTCTTGGAGACGACCACCACGAGGTTGCGGGTGCCGTCGTAGTGAAACGGCGTGTTCAGGTAAAAGGTCTTCCATCCGGTTTGGTTGCCGAGAATGACATTCTGCCCTTGGTACACCATCGTGAGGGAGTCCATCGGCAGCCAGTCCGTGCTGAGGGTGTGGGCGGTGTCAGCGATGGTTCCCATATAGATGGTGATGTCGTTGCACTGCAGGGAACTTTGGTTGTTCGCGCAATGCCAGGCGATGGATGTGATATCACCGGAAATGCCGATTTCCGATGCGTTGTAGATGCATTGGTTCCAGGAGTGATGATAATAGGAATTGAAGGGGGCGTAGTAGCCGTTTTCCGTTGAGGTGCCAACGGTAATCACAACAGTTTGCGCCGACAATAAACTGACGGCCAATAGAGACATACAAATGAGCAATATTCTTTTCATGACATTTATTTTTCCAGATAGATGCATGAAAAGGGAAAATTGCTACAACGTGACAGCGTCACGCCTGTTTTCAGGTGTAGATGGGGCGGAAGTCCGATGACTTCTGCGCAGGCCTCCTATAAGGCACTCAAGACACTGACGATAGGGACGACAAGAATGCAAAATGCAAACATCACGATATAGAATATCCCGTAAAATTTCCAGAGTGACCTGTGGCTTTTCAGGAACGCCACCATCGCTTCATTGTCGTTGCCGTTCATCGCGTTGTCGGCTGCCGTATAGAGGCGCTTGAGGTAGATGGTGGGTATGATGTATACGAGCGCAAGTATCAGGTACAGTACCCCGATAAAGGTTTTGGGCATCGGTGGTGTGTTGGAGATGGATTCGATTGCGGGGAAGGCAACGAGGAACATAATACCCGCGATGGCAAGGAAGGTGATGCCCATGATGCTCAACACAAAGAAGAATTTTGACCATTGGCTGATGCCGTACAGATAGGTGCAGGCCTCATCCATAAGGTTCTTCTCGTGTTCACTGAAAGTGTGTTGTGACTCTTGAATGTGAGGGGTGCTCTCTTTCGTGATTGGGTTGTTGATACTATCCATGATAAACAGATTTGATGTTGAAGGTGCAAAAATAAAAAAAATTGTAATGTGCGGTGTTGCGGACGTTATGGAATCGGACTGTTTTTTTTTGTATCTTTGCCCGCCCTTTGTGGGGCATCTGTTTTTATGTCTTAACTTTTAAAAATATATGACTATGGATAAAGCTCAAATCAGAGAAACCATTGCAAAAAGAGTCGCCAAGGAATTGAAAGACGGCGATGTTGTGAACTTGGGTATCGGCCTGCCGACGATGGTGCCGAACTACCTGCCGAATGATGTGCACGTGATCCTGCAAACCGAGAACGGTATGTTGGGCATGGGTCCGACTCCCGCCGAAGGCGAGGAAGACCTCAACCTCATCAACTCTGGCGGCGGCTTCATCACCGCACAGCCCGGTGCCGTCTCCTTCAGCTCAGCCGATTCTTTCTGCATGGTCAGAGGCGGACACGTGGACAAGACTATCCTCGGTGCCATGCAAGTGGCCGAGAATGGTGACATCGCCAACTGGATGGTTCCCGGCAAATTGGTGGCCGGCATGGGCGGCGCCATGGACCTGATGCAGGCCAAGACCGTCATCGTGGCCATGGAGCACACTCAGAAGGGCAACCCCAAAATCCTCCATAGCTGCAACCTGCCGCTGACGGCCAAGAACGCTGTCAGCCTTATCGTCACCGAAATGGGTGTCATCAAGGTTACTAAGGAGGGTCTCGTCCTTACCGAGCTCAATCCTGAGTTCACCGTGGAAGATGTGAAGGCTGCCACCGAGGCCACGCTTATCATCTCCCCCGATCTCAAACCCATGCAACTCGACTAGAAGAATTAAAAATTAACATTTAATAATTAAACAATGGATTTTAGCTTAAACAAAAGAGAAGAACTTTTCTTGCAGATGATTCGCGAGTTCGCCGAGAACGAGATCAAACCGTTGGCGGCTGAAGTCGACGAACAGGAGCGCTTCCCTATGGAGTCCGTGGAGAAGATGGCCAAAATCGGCATCATGGGCATTCCCATCCCCGTGGAGTACGGCGGCCAGGGCGGCACCAACCAAATGTACATCATGGCTGTTGAGGAATTGTCACGCGTGTGTGCCACCACGGGCGTGATTGTCTCCGCGCACACCTCCCTCTGCATGAACCCTATACTGGAATTCGGCACCGAAGAGCAAAAAATGAAATACCTGCCCAAACTTGCCTCCGGCGAGTGGATCGGCGCTTTCGGCCTGACTGAGCCTAATGCCGGCACCGATGCTGCCATGCAGCAGACCACCGCAGTCCTCGACGGCGAGGAGTGGGTGCTCAACGGCAGCAAGATTTTCATCACCAACGCCGGGTATGCCCACGTTTATGTGATTATGGCCATGACCGACAAGTCGCTCGGCACCAAGGGTATCAGCGCCTTCATCGTCGAGAAGGACACCCCGGGCTTCTCCATCGGCAAGAAGGAGAAGAAATTGGGTATCCGCGGTTCCGCCACCTGCGAGCTGATTTTCGAAAACTGCCGCATTCCCAAGGCCAACCTGCTGGGCGAGCTCGGCAAGGGCTTCAAGATTGCCATGATGACGCTCGACGGCGGCCGTATCGGTATCGCCTCCCAGGCCCTTGGCATCGCCCAGGGCGCTATGGATGTGACCGTCAAATATACCAAGGAGCGCAAACAGTTCGGCAAGGCCATCAGTGCCTTCCAGAATACGCAGTTCCAGATGGCTAATCTCGAGACCCGTGTGCAGGCTGCCCGCCTGCTCGTGCGCCAGGCTGCCTACAAGAAGGATATGCACCTTCCGTATTCCGTGGATGCAGCCATGGCCAAGCTGTTCGCAGCCGAGACGGCCATGGAGGTGACCACCAAGTGCCTCCAGTTCCATGGCGGCTACGGCTATACCCGCGAGTATGAAATCGAAAGAATGATGCGCGACGCCAAGATTACCGAAATCTACGAAGGCACCTCCGAAGTGCAGCGTATGGTCATCGCCGGCAAGTTGTTCAAATAACCCAAGAATTTTTACAGTATGAAAATCATAGTTTGCATAAAACAAGTTCCGAATACGAACGTAATCAAAATCAACCCGGTGACGGGAACCCTGATTCGCGACGGCGTGCCCTCCATCATGAACCCCGACGACAAGGGCGGCCTTGAGATGGCTCTCCGTCTGAAAGACCAGCTCGGCGCGCACGTGACCGTCATCACGATGGGCCCGCCGCAAGCCGACGCCATCTGCCGCGAGGCCTTCGCCATGGGCGCCGACCGTGCCATCATCCTCAGCGACCGCCGCTTTGCGGGCGCCGACACGCTGGCCACCTCCTACGCCCTCGCCGGCGCGCTCAAAACCCTCGACTACGACCTCATCATCTGCGGTCGCCAGGCCATCGACGGCGACACCGCCCAGGTGCCCGTCTCCCTGGCCCAGCACCTCGACCTGCCCCAAGTTACCTACGTCACCGACCTCAAGGTCGACGGAAAGCTCTGCACCGTCACGAAGGAGACCGAAGAGGGTCACCAAGTGCTCGAAGTCGAAGCCCCCTGCGTGCTCACCGTGCTGGCCACCGCCAACCAACCCCGCTACATGAGCGTCAAGGGCATCATGGAAGCCTTCGAAAAGGAAGTGGAGGTCTGGAACGCCGACCAAATCGACGTGGATCAATCCCGCCTTGGACTTTCCGGCTCCCCCACACGCGTGAAGAAATCCTTCACCAAGCCGCAGAAGACCGCAGGTCAGGTTTACGAAGTCGATGCCGAAGAGGCTGTTGAACTCATTGTCAGCAAATTGAAAGAAAAATTCATCATCTAAAAGAACGAACGCACTATGGAAAAATCTGATTATAAAAATATATTTGTATTTGCAGAACAGCGCGAGGGCGTCGTTCAAAACGTGGCGTTGGAATTGCTCGGCAAAGCCCATGAACTGGCCGGCGTCCTGAAAGAGAAGGTCGTCGCAGTTTTGGCTGGCTATGAAGTCCGCAACCAAGCCCAGATGCTTATTGAATACGGTGCCGATGAGGTGATCTGCATCGATGAGCCCGAGCTAAAGGACTATCTGACCGAGCAGTATGCCCAAGCCCTTTATCAGGTGGTGATGAAATACAACCCCAGCATCTTGATGATTGGGGCTTCCACCATTGGCCGCGACCTGGCTCCGCGTTTGGCTTGCCATCTCAACACCGGCCTTACCGCCGACTGTACGCGCCTCGAGATCTCCGAGGAGGGTGAGCTGATGATGACCCGTCCCGCTTTCGGCGGCAACCTGATGGCCACCATCATGTGCACCAACCATCGCCCGCAGATGAGCACCGTGCGTCCGGGCGTCATGCAGCGCATCAGCCGCGACGCCTCCCGCAAGGGTGAAATCATCGACTTTAAACCGGCCTTCGACGCCTCCAAGTTCAAAGTGCGCCTGGTCGAGAATGTGAAAGACGACAAAGGCAAATTGGACATCACCGAAGCCAAGGTGCTGGTCTCCGGCGGTCGCGGCGTAGGTTGCAAAGAGGGCTTCGACAAGTTGGAATGCTTGGCAGGAACCTTCCCCAATGCAGAAGTAGCCTCCTCCCGCGCCATGGTTGACGCTGGTGTCATGGACCATGATCGTCAAGTGGGACAGACTGGCAAGACGGTGCGTCCTGACCTTTACTTGGCATTCGGTATTTCCGGTGCCATCCAGCACCTCGCCGGCATGGAAGAGTCGGACCTCATCATCGCTGTCAACAAGGATAAATTTGCGCCTATCTTCGGCGTGGCCGACCTCGGCATCGTGTGCGACCTCAACAAGGTGGTGCCCCTGCTGACCGCCCGTCTCGCCAAGGAAATCAAGAAGTAATGATTGAGATTCGCGGTGTCGAAAAGAGCTACGGGGCCCTGCGGGTTTTGCGTGGCATCAACCTCAAAATAGAAAACTCCAAGGTGGTAACGATTGTCGGCCCTTCAGGGGCCGGCAAGTCCACCTTGTTGCATCTTATCGGCACGCTCGACCGCCCCGACAAGGGTGAGGTTGTCATTGACGGCACGCATCTTAATCAGCTTGGCGACGACCAGCTGTCGGAATTCCGCAACCGTCACATCGGCTTTGTCTACCAATTTCATCACCTGCTGCCCGAGTTTACGGCGGTGGAGAATGTGGCGCTGCCCGCCATGATTGCGGGAAAGAGCCGCAAGGACGCCTTGGTGCGTGCCCATGAGCTGCTGGATTTCCTGAAACTCAAGGAGCGCGCCGAGCATAAGCCCTCGCAACTCTCCGGCGGCGAACAACAGCGCGTGGCCGTGGCCCGTGCCCTGATGAACAACCCCGAGCTTATCCTCGCCGACGAGCCTTCAGGCAACCTCGACACGGACAATGCCAAGAAACTCCACCAACTCTTCTTCGACCTGCGCGACCAATTCCACCAAACTTTTATCATCGTCACCCATAACGAAGAACTTGCCACCTTGTCTGACCGGAAAATCGTGCTCAAGGATGGCCAAGTGTTATAACATAATTTATTACCAGCAAAATGAAATATTTGAAGAAAACAGCCGTCGCTCTGATGGTTATCGCAATTGTCTTGATTGTGGGGTGCTCCACCCTCAGCCAAGTGGCCAATTTGGTGAACTGCAAATTTAATCTGGCCAGTGTCTCCAATGTCACTTGGGCCGACATTAACCTGAGTAATATTCACGGTGTCTCCGACTTGTCTGTCAACAATTTGCAAAAGGCCGCGACCGCCATATCGAATCGTGACTTTACGGTCAAGGCCAGCGTCAATGTCAATGTCAAGAACGAAACTCCCCATGTGGCGAAATTGTTCGCTTTCGATTATGATCTGTTCCTGGACGATTCTTTCATCGCTTCCGGAAAAAATCAGGACAAGACATACATCATCAATCCCAATTCCACGCTTACGATCCCTGTCCCCATTTCGGCTGACATCATCAGCATCGTCAAAAATGGACAGGTGGGCGATATCATCAATTTTACCAAGAATCTGATGGACTATGGCGATGGCAAACCTTCAAAGGTGAAAGTCAAGCTCACCCCATACGCCGGCACCAAGGAAAACAGTCTAAAACTGCCCACGATAACTTTAAACAAGGAGTTCCAGTAGTCCCATACTTTTTCTTTATAACCGCAAATAATAATCAACTAATAATCTTAAAAAGAAAATGATTCAAAGAATTCAATCCATTTTCCTGCTGGTTGCAGCCATTATCCCTATTGTGCTGCTTTTTATCCCCATAGCCTATATCAACACGCAGGATTATCAATATGTGTTTAACTCATTAGTCCTCAAATATAACATGGCAGATGGCCATGCGGTCGTGAAAGTCTATTACGTCGCACTATGCTTAGTTGCTTGTGCCGGACTCTCCTTGCTCGCCCTGTTCTCCTACAAGAACCGCGCCCGTCAAGTTAGAATCGTGTCAATCACGATGATTGTCTATCTGGTGACGTTGATGCTAATGCTGTGGGTTTGTCCGGATGTGGTGTTTAAGAAGTATTTTAGCATCAATCAAATGGACTATGAGTTCCTTTTTGCCAATAAGGCGTTGCTGTTGATATTGGTCTTTGTCGAGGCGATTTGCCTTTTCTTGGCCAACAAGTTTATCAAGCGCGACGAGGCGTTGGTGCATGCCGCCGACCGCCTGCGCTAATATTATATAATATTGTAAATCCATTGCCGAGCCAGGTTGTCCATCCGGATCTTGGCCTGGCATTTTTTTAAATCGTTATGGAAAAGACCAATGTTATGCGTATCTTGACCCAGCAGGGCATCGCGTTCACCCCGCACGACTACGACAATAGCGTGACCGACGGGGCCACGATTGCGAATTTGCTGGGCGAAGACCCGATGCAGGTTTTCAAGACTCTCGTGACAGTGGGTAACGATGGCGGGCATTATGTGTTTGTGATTCCTGTTTGTTCCACCCTTGACCTGAAGAAGGCAGCCAAGGCCGCCCGCGTGAAGAGCATCCAGATGATCAAGCAAAAGGAACTGCTGCCCTTGACGGGCTACATTCATGGGGGATGCTCGCCCGTTGGCATGAAAAAGCCCTTCCCGACGTTCATAGAAGAGAGCGCAACGCTGTTCGACACGATTTGTTGCAGTGCCGGCAAAGTGGGGGCGCAAGTCCAGCTCTCCGCGACAGACCTCGCCACGTTGGTCGGCGCCCAATTTGTGGACCTTGTTTGAGTTTTAATAAGAAAATCCTTGATATAATGGATGATACAATAAAAGATAAAGAGACTCCCCAGCTCGGCAAATATGAGCTGATAGAGGAATTTGCCAAATTTTTCCCGACAGAAAATGGCTCCACCGTCGTTGGCATCGGCGATGACGCTGCCGTGGTTGCTCCCTTTGAAGAGAATGTGGTCTCTACCACAAAAGTCTTCTTGGAAAACGTCCACTTCGACTTGACCTACGTGCCGCTGATCCATTTGGGTTACAAGGTGGTGACCATTGCCATCTCCGACTTGTTGGGTATGAATGCCATTCCGACGCATTTGATGGTCAACGTGTGCGTCTCCGACCGCTTTGACCTGAAGAATGTCAGCGAGCTGCTGGACGGGGTGCGTGCCTGCTGCGATGGCGCTCATGTCGATGTGGTGGGGTTGGACCTTTCAACTTCGCGCAAGGATTTGGTGATAACGGTGACAGCCATGGGCGAGTGCGAACCCGCTCGTTTGCTCACACGCCAGGGTGCGAAGGAGAACGAGCTGATTTGCGTCTCGGGCGATTTTGCAGCGGCGTATGCCGGCCTGCTTCTGTTGGAGCGCGAGAAGAAGGTGTTTTTGGCACAGCCTGACATGCAACCCGATTTCGAGGGCAAGGATTATTTGCTGCGCCGACAGCTCAAGCCTGAACCGCGCCTCGACATTGTGGAGGCTTTGCGGCGCGAGGATATCCTGCCCACTGCCATGACGCTCGTGTCCGACGGAATCGCCGCCGCCGCCATGCAAATCTGCCGCGCCTCCAACATGGGATGCGACCTCTTTGAGGAAAAATTGCCCATGACGGAACTCACGTTCACCACCCTCAAGGATCTTGACATTGTGCATACGGTGGCTGCCCTTAATGGGGGCGACGACTACGAGCTGATGTTCACCATCCGGCAGTCCGACTTCGAGAAGGTCAAGAATGTGGCCAATGTCTCCATCATAGGTTATATCAAAGAGAAGGCTGCGGGTTGTCATCTCGTCACGGGCGACAACTGCCTGATTGAACTGCAAGCCCAGGGCTTCCGCAATCTTAAAAGTTAGTGACAGTTTGCGCATGAGACGCCCCAACATTCTGTTTAAAGTATGAATAGCAAGACTTCTTTCAATATCGGGAATGTCACCATCGGTGGCTCATCGCCTGTCGTGGTACAGTCGATGACCAACACAGACACCAGGGATGTGGCGGCTTCCGTGGCGCAGGTCAAGCGCATGGTCGCTGCAGGTGCCCAGATGGTGCGTCTCACTGTGCCCTCGCTCCAGGAAGTGGAGGCTATGCGCGCTATTCGGGACCAGTTGCGTGCCGACGGCGTGGATGTGCCTCTGGTCGCGGATGTCCACTTTAACCCCAAGGTGGCCGAAGCTGTAGCCTCCATAGTGGACAAGGTGCGCATCAACCCGGGAAACTATGTGGACAAACGCAGCTTCAAGCAACTCGATTTGTCAGACTCGGAGTACAGCGACGCTGTGGAACGCATGGCGCTTCGTGCTGCACCGCTGTTTCGCATTTGCAGGGAACATGGCACGGCCATCAGGCTCGGCATCAATCACGGATCGCTTTGCGACCGCATTGTAAGCCGCTATGGCAACACCCCGCGCGCCATGGTGCAGTCAGCTCTCGAGTGGGTTGACATCTGCGAGCATTACGATTTCCACAAGGTGGTCGTCTCCATGAAATCCTCCAACGTCCATACCATGGTGGAGGCCACTTTGCTGTTGCATCAGGAGATGGCCCGGCGGGGATGTACCTATCCGCTGCACATTGGAGTGACCGAGGCGGGCAATGGCCTTGAAGGACGCGTGAAGTCCGCTGCCGGCATCGCAGCACTGCTGCTTATGGGGGTGGGTGACACCGTGCGTGTCTCCTTGACCGAGCCGCCGGAAAACGAAACCCCGTTTGCACACAAACTGGTGGAGGCCGCAAAAACACTCTCCCCGCGTGATTACACCCTTCACGACGGCGTAATGGAGTATGCTTGCGACGAGCCAGATTGGGAAACATGGCTGGCCAAGGCCTCGGCGTTGGCGGGACATGCCTATTACAATCACCGGATCAAGGACGTGAAATTGATAAATCCTCGTTTTGGGAAAGATGAATGTGCGGAATTGGAGGCGACCATCCTGCAGGCCTGCCGTATCAAGATGATCAAGACAGAGTTTATCTCATGCCCTTCCTGCGGACGCACGCAGTACGACATACAATCGGTGTTGTCGCAGGTAAAGGAGCGCTTCTCCGGTTACCCCGGGCTGAAAGTCGGGGTGATGGGGTGCATCGTCAACGGGCCTGGCGAGATGGCGGATGCCGACTTCGGCATTGTGGGTGCCTCGCATGGCACCGTCTGTGTTTATGAGGGCAAAACACGTCTCACGGAGGCGCTTTCCGTGGAACAAGCTATGAAACATCTTGAGAAGTTGTTGAATGACAAAATGATGGCAAAATAAAAAGATGCTTTTACGGAATCGGATAAAATGCTATTTTTGCCCCGTGATCATGCGCCTGGGCATACCGTTTCCCCATGATGCATTTTAACATAGTCATATAGATTAAAATCATTGTATAACAAATTAAAAATACACCACATACAGAATAAAAAACGACCCTGTTCATACTAAAGCAATTGCTTTTGTCTGACCATCAAAAATCTGGAAAATTTTTCGACTAAGACAGGAGGTTATTGCTCACGTTCACGTGAGCCCTCCTCTATATTTTGTCGATGGGCTTTCCAGATGCCTTGGTGGAAAATATAAGGGGGGTCACGTTTTTTTTAGAGTAAAAAATCAGGATTAATGGGCAAAATAGAAGAATATAAAGAAGATTTAGCGCAGTTGAAGCGCATCGTTGCCGACTTGGACAAGATAGGACAGGATGTGTTACCCGAGTTGCGGGAACAAATCCGGAAGATGGAATTGCGTCTTGCGCAGTGGGAAAAGGAGAAATAGTTAGCGAAGTGCGCCGGCCATCTTGAAGAAGAGGTCGGTGAAGACAATTCCGGAATTGGCGTTCCGTCCGATGTGGAAGAGTGCTTTGTTGCATTCTTCTGTCAGGAGTGTCGCCTGCTTGAGCCCGATCGCACCTTTGTATTTTTCCAGAATGGTTTGTTCCGCGTGGGTCGCCTTGACCATCTCCGGGTGGTTGGTGGTGGTCATCAGCATGTTGCGCAACATGCGGATGGTGAAGGTGAGGAACGCTTTCTGCGCCTCGCGGCCTTGTGCCACGATTTCGCCCATCTCCTCGTGTACGCGTGGGTAGTTGACGACTTCTGCCGATTGTTGTCTGCTGAACGACAAGGCACTGCCCATCAATATGTCAAAGGCGGCTAACGAGGCCTGGTAGTCGGAGTCGTCGGCGTGGATTTGGAAAGCGCGGTTGTAGTCGCCGTCCGCCAGCATGGCGATGTCGTGCGCCGTTTGTTCCTCCATGTCGGGGAATCTCTTGCGCAGGGCTGTGGCCAGTTGTTCGTCCGTGAGTTTGGGGATCGTGACCAGCTGTGTGCGGGAGAGTATGGTTTTCAGGATCTGTTCTGGTTTTTCCGAGATGAGGATGAAAAGCGACTGTCCTTCGGGCTCCTCCAGGGTTTTGAGCAATTTGGGTGCCGCCGCGTGGTACAGTCTGTCAATGTTCCAAAGGATGTAGAACTTGAAGCCACCGGAGTATGAGCGGACGTTGTTGTGGCTGATGATGTTGGAGCAGTCGCGAATGTTGATGTTGGCCTGCTTGTTCTCGCCCTCCAATTCTGTCAGCCAGTCTTGTATGTCGATGTGATAGTCGTTGCGGAAGACAAATTCGCGGAATTCCTGCATAAACTGCTGGCAGTCGGGTTCTTTCTTGACATTCTTGGTGATGCAGTTGGGAAAGTAAAGGTGCAGGTCGGGGTGGGTGAGCTTCTCGAACTGGATGCAGGATGGGCAGTGGCCGCAGGAGTCGTTTTCGGTGGGGTGCTCGCAGCACATGTATTGGGCCATGGCGATGGCCAAGGCGAAGGCGTGACTGCCGGGTTGAGCATGGAAAAGCTGCGCATGGCTGACACGGTGCAGCTTCACCTGGTTGATAATCTGCGCTTTGAGCTGCGGCGCGACGAGGACATCCTTGAATTGCATATTACGCTTCTGTGTTTAGGTTATGGGGACGGCAAAGATACATCATATTTTATAAAAATCGTACCAGACGAATAAAAGATTCTATACGGGTAGTTCTCTTATTTCTCTTTATGTCGGATAGATTTGTTTTTGGGAAAAAGCAAGTCTTTTGAAGTTTGACTGTTTAGTCTCGGAGGCAACGAACGGAAAAGCCGTTCTTCTTGTTCCCAATATCGTCTCTTGTTGTAGGACTTCCATGGAATAGACAGAAGATATACGCAATGCTTTCAGGATAGAGGAAACCTTGTTCTTCAACTTGGGAAGTACACCAGAGATGGGCATGACAACCGAAAAGACCTTCGTATGGATATTGGTCAGCTGGAACAATCGAAAAGCCAGTGGCATTATTGGCAGTCTGATTAATATCCAACCCGCAACTGTTCGTTCCACCGCTGTTCCATACGGATGGAGCGGCCAGAGCCTTGGCTATGTAGGTGCTATCGGAGCCGCAAATAAACTGGCTTTGTGTTGAAACATAGTCTGTCAGCTGGTTCCATTCTGAGAGAGTGGGAACGTGCCAACCTGCAGGACAAATACCTCTACGATGACCGGTAAATGTAATGTTCACAGCATTGGAATCTTCTTCGTTGGCAGATGTCTCCCCGAATGCTTCGTTGTACACGTCCACGGCAGCATTCCAGTTATAAAGTAAGCCATATTTTCCTATAGTACTCGGGCTGCCACCTGCATAATAGGCTTTTTTTCCTGTGTATGAACTGTTTCCGAGTGGCTCGGGTTCCAATAACATGGTTCCTGTAGTTGGAGAGGTTTTACAACGCATATTCTCCTTCATCCAGCATTGATTACCAAGTTGCAGCGTGTTATAGACGTTGCCTTCATGGTCTGTTACCATGGATGTGCCACACGTGAATGGTGGAGGCGTTGCGACTGTTTGAATAATCACTTGCCCGCCGTATGCTGGTCCCACTTGATTGATGGCGTATGCGCGGATGTAGTATTTTGTGCCGGGAGTCAGTCCAGTAATCTGTGTGACAAAGGTACCTATGCCGTTCCCGTTAATAGAATAATTATCTAACACGGTGGGCTCTGGGTGAGTGCTCCAGCACAAACCACGTGCAATGATGGGAGAACCACCGTCGTCTACAACCACACCACCGCTCAGAGCCGTAGTCTCTGTTACATTCACGGCTACAGACGTCTGCACGGTAGGTTTTGCATGCGGTTCACCGTTGTCCCAGTGGCCGGCACCGCCGTCTCGCAAGCAGCGGACAGACAATCCTTCACCTTTAATAAATGTACCTCTATGAACATAGTGAGAATCATATCCAAGGGCACGATAATATATACGTGAACTATTATAATTAATTTGAGTGGTAGACATGAAAATGGCATTATAGCCGACACTTGGATTGTTTGTGATGTAGTTGCCTCCATACTCATATAAATCTGCAGCAAGCGCATTGAAACCTGTAGCATTGTTAGTAGAAGGGGTGTTGTTTACGGTACATTCTCCTACACTATAGTTGTACCATCCCGTAGTTGCAGCCAAAGACTTTGCGATGCACATGACATAATCAGTGTTAATGCTGGTTTCGGAGCACCCAGGGCAGTGATATTGACTTTGGCTGCTTACAAAGTCCGTCAGTTGTTTCCAATCTTCGTCACTCGGCACATGCCAACCTTCTGGACAAATGCCGCGGCGGTTGTTGTTGAAAATGGCGGATACCGCAGTGGCGTTATCTGTTTCGTCGGATGTTTCTCCGAAGGTGGTGTTGAACGTATCCACCGCCGCATTCCAGTTGTAGAGCAAGCCGTGTGTGGATGCAAGGGTGGAATCCCCATGCACGTAGTACGCCTTTTTGCCAGAAATGGAATAACGGGATGGGCGAGGTTCTACTATCATCGTGCCAGTGCTTGGCGATGTCTTACATCGCATATTCTCTTTTGTCCAGCATTGGTTGCCGATGCGAACGGTATTGTAAGTGTTGCCCTCGTGGTCGGTTACAGTGGCGGTGCCACAAGGGAATGGTAATGTAGTGAAACTGACATGGTCTCCGTAAGCCGTGCCTGTACTATTGGTGGCATAGGCACGCATATAGTAGGTGGTGCCTGGAGTCAATCCGCTAATGTTGCTGACAAAGTTGCCAGTACCGGAGCCGTTGGTAGTATGGTTGTCGGAAACAGTAGGGTAGAATGAGGTGCTCCAGCATACGCCGCGGGCCGTCACCATAGCATCACCGGCGTTTGTTACAGCGCCGCCGCAGACAGCTGAGGTAGTTGTGATATTCGTGGCTGCGGATGTGGTTACGGTAGGAATGCCACAGGTGAGTCCATTCTCTGTCGTGAAAGAGGTTTCAGGACCATAGGTTGTTCCTGTACTGTTGATGGCATAGGCACGTACATAATAGGTGGTGCAATCCTCAAGATCCGAAAGGATGCTGGTAAAATCGCCAGTTCCACTTCCGTCGTTGGTGTAATTGTCAGAGAGTGTGGGAGATCCTGTTGTGTTCCAGCAGATACCCATTGCAGTCACCCCATTGCCGGTAGCATTTACGTTGCCGCCACAGGTGGCAGAGGTGCCCTCCACACTCAAAACGGCTGCTGCTGTCGTTACGGTAGGTGCCACATCTGTGGAATTGCCATCCCAACTGCTGATTCCGCCATCCCTAAGACAACGAACTGAAAAACCGATACTTTTAAAGTCTTTCCCAGGGATTCTTTCCACTGCACCTTCTTCATCAGAACCGCATATTGATCGGACCGGCGTGTACACACCATTGATTTGAGTGGCACACAAGAAATATATGTACTTAGCTTGTCCACCAAGACGATTTGAATAACAGCCAGCCGGAAAAGCATTAAATCCGGTGGCACCATTAGTTGAGGCGGGAGAATACAATACATCACAGCTGCCCATAATGTTTGTATAGGTCCAACCTGTAGTGGATGCCAGAGATTTGGCAATGCAAGGTACATAGTCACTTCGGTAGGTCCCGGAACAATTAGGACAGTGATACTGGTTTTGGCTGTACACATAGTCCGTCAATTGTGTCCATTCCGCATCGCTCGGTATATGCCAACCTTCGGGACATATACCGCGCCGGTAGCCATTGAAGACAGCATCCACCGCATTGTAAGAATGGGATTCTGTGGCAGTTTCACCAAAAGAGGTGTTGAAAGTGTCCACTGCTGCGTTCCAATTGTAAAGCAAACCGCGTGTGGATAAATAAGAGGGGTTTTCGTATACATAGTAGGCTTTTTTGCCCACGTAAGAATTTTCTGTCGGATTGGTGTCCAAGATGGTGGTGCCCGTACTTGGAGAAGTTGTGCAGCGCATGTTTTCCTTGGTCCAGCATTGGCTGCCGATTTGTACAGTGTTATAAACGTTGCCTTCGTGGTCTGTTACGGTGGTGTTTCCGCATGGTAATGTGGGAACAATGAAGCTGACGTTGTCACCGTAGGATGTTCCCACACGGTTGGTGGCGTAGGCGCGCACAAAGTAGGTGACACCTGCTGAAAGGTTCGCAATATTGCTGGCAAAACTATCCACTCCAGCGCCGTTCATGGTATGACTGTCTGTAATGGTGGGGTTGATGGAAGTGCTCCAGCAGATGCCGTATGCGGTCACTTCAGAACCGCCATCGGAGGTGACATTGCCGCCACACTTGGCCGAGTCGGTGGTGACATCCGTAATGTGTGCTGTGGTTACGGTGGGGGCATATATCCGCATGGCTGCAATGTCGGATGCCATGGAATCCATGCGGTCTTGCATCTGTGACAACTGATTTTGCAGGGCTGAAATGGTACCTATCAACGCGCAAAGATCCACGTTTTCACACTGCCCTGCAGAAATAAAGCCAGCGTCGTTAACCAACTGGCTGGTTGCGGTCGGAACCGTCACGTTGATAAGTACATCGTCAGAAGCGTTTGCCGAGAAAGAACCCACAGGCACACCGTTTTCCTGAATAGTAAGCACTGCGTTGTTTGCTGTGTCGGGAATGGTCGGAGTGTTGGCCAAATCGTTGTAGTCGCCGCTGGTGGCAACAGAGGAAAGAATGGGCTTGTGTTGTATGTATTGTGAACTTGTGGGGTCAGATTCATTCCAATCGGCGGGTAGTTGGGTGAATGGTTCAGGTACAAGGAAAGTATGAGATCCATTTTCGTCCGTGATGGTCACGTATGTGCCCATGCCGGTTATCAAGTTAGTAGATACAATGGGAGAGAAACCGGGTTGACCTGGTGCACCTTGCAATCCTTGTGGACCAGTGTCTCCTTGTGGCCCCTGTGGCCCAGTAGCTCCAGTAGGCCCCTGTGGACCAATATCGCCTTGTGGCCCCTGTGGCCCAGTAGCTCCAGTGGGTCCCTGTGGTCCAGTATCGCCTTGTGGTCCCTGTGGTCCAGTATCGCCTTGTGGTCCTTGAGGTCCGGTAAGTCCCTGTGGCCCCTGAGGCCCGGTAGGCCCAATAGGTCCTTGCGCCCCGGTAGGCCCTTGAAGTCCTTGTGGGCCGGTGGGCCCTTGAGGTCCAGTTGCACCAGTAGGGCCTGGAATTCCATCTATACCGTTACGCAGAACAAAACTCTGTTGGCTGCCATCTGGAGAGGAAAGCACCATAATGTAGCCTGTGTCGGTTGGGGTGACGGTAATAACAGGTGTATTCCCTGCCTTTTCGGCGTATAATGCATACGGCACACTCAGCATCTGCTGTGTGGTCGTAATTGTGTAGTCGTTGCCGCCGTTGAGGTCAATCTCAGTCTTCAGGAAGTAAGGTCCGTTTTCCCAATTGATGTTCGAGAAACTGCCGTGTAGTGCAGTGCCTGAGCCGATATTCAACGTCAGCAGACCGTTGGCATTGGTGTTTACCGAGTGGGTCTCGGTATAGATAGCGTTGCCTGTGGCTGAGCCTTGCAGGAAATTGACCTGCACGCTTACCGATGTGTTGGTTACCAGCTGGTTGCTCGCGTTGCGCACCACTGCCTGGTAGCTGAATTGCTGCGGTGCTTGTGCCATCACTCCAGCCATGGTCAGCACCGTTATTATCATCGAAATAAGTTTCTTCATCGATTTGGTTTTATTGCGAAAATATATATCAATGTGTTATTTAGCAGATTGTCAATATGTCTTGTTAGTAATTTATTCTTTATTCATAGAATGAAGAATCAAGGCAGCAAAAATAATCATTTTTATAATACTACATTTTATGATACTACATCTATATTTATTTTTTGTACTTTTGCCACCGTTTTCTAATATTGTCTAAAATGCGCAAAGAAGTAGATTTTTTGGTCGTAGGTTCGGGTGTGGCAGGCCTCTGCTTCGCCTTGAAAGCCGCTAATTTCGGCAAGGTGTGCGTGGTGACCAAGTCCAAGATTGACGAAGGTTCCACCCGCTACGCCCAGGGTGGCATCGCCTCCGTGGTCTATCAACCCGACTCTTACGAGAAGCATATCCAGGACACGATGGTGGCCGGCGACGAGCTCTCCGACCGCAAGATTGTCGAGCTCACCATCCGTGAGTCTACAGAACGTGTGATGGAACTGGTGGAGTGGGGCGTCGATTTTGACAAGAACCAGGACGGCAGCTTCGCCCTCGCCAAAGAGGGCGGTCATTCGGAGTTCCGCGTACTTCACCATAAGGACATTACGGGCTATGAGATAGAAGAGAAGCTGATCCAGGCCGCCAAGAAAAACAAGAATATCGAGATCCTTGAAAACCGCATCGCGCTCGAAATCATCACCCAACACCATTTGGGCATTGAGGTGACCCGCCGTTCCACCGACATCACCTGCTACGGGGCATACGTGTTCAACCCTGAGACAAACCGTGTGTCCACGGTCTTGGCCAAGGTGACCATGATGGCTACCGGCGGTGTCGGCATGGTGTACGAGCACACCACAAACCCCCGTGTCGCCACAGGCGACGGCGTGGCCATGGTCTATCGCGCCAAGGGTGCTGTGCGTGGCATGGAGTTCGTGCAATTCCACCCGACATCCCTCTACAATCCCAAAGAGTCGCCATCCTTCCTTATCACGGAAGCCATGCGCGGAGCTGGCGCCATCCTCAAGGATGCCAACGGCGTGCCCTTCGTCGAGAAATACGACAAACGAGGCTCCCTCGCCCCGCGTGATATTGTGGCACGTGCCATCGACTCCGAGATGAAACGCCAGGGCGTCGACCATGTGTATCTCGACACCACCCTCATCAAACAAGAGGAGATCTTCGCCCATTTTCCCAATATCTATGCCAAGTGCCTCAGTATTGGCATCGACATTACCAAAGAGATGATCCCCGTGGTGCCGGTGGCCCACTACTCCTGCGGCGGTATCCAGACCGACGAGTGGGGCGCGACCTCCATCCGGAACCTTTATGCATCCGGCGAGTGTGCCTCCACGGGATTGCACGGTGCCAACCGACTTGCGTCCAACTCCCTGCTTGAGGCCCTCGTGTTCTCCCATCGCGCTTGCTTGAAGGCACTTCAAACCCTGCCGTCCATCTCCTTCTGTCAGGAGGTGCCCGACTGGAATAGCGACGGAACTGTGCTCAACGAGGAGATGGTCCTCATTACACAGTCTAAGAAGGAACTGCAAACCATCATGAGCAGCTATGTGGGCATCGTCCGCTCCAACCTGCGTCTGCAACGTGCTTTTGACCGTCTGGAGCTCCTCTATCGCGAGACGGAGGACCTCTATAAGAAATCCGTGCTCAATCCTGAGATCTGCGAACTGCGCAATATGATCAACGTGGGCTACCTCATCATCAGGCATGCCATGGAACGCAAGGAGAGCCGCGGGTTGCACTATTCCTTAGATTATCCACCGCACCATAACCAATAAATCTACGGCTATGAAAAATTTCGAGATCCACACATTAGGCTGTAAGTTGAACTTCAGCGAGTCGGCGGCTATCGCGGCTCGCTTGGAGGCAAACGGCTGGCACCGGGGCGGCATCCCCGAGATCATCGTGCTCAACACATGCGCTGTCACCCAATCGGCAGAAAAGAAGACCCGCAACATGGCCTCTAAAATTCACCGTGACAACCCGTTGGCCTCCATTGTGGTGGTGGGATGCTACAGCGCCCTGAAACCGGAACTGCTGGAACGCTGGACGGGTGTCATCAAGGTCTTCGGCAGTGCCAACAAGATGAGTTGCGTGGATTTCATCCTGCAACAGGAGCCGAAGCCGGTACCTCCTTTCTTCGACGCCTATTCCACGCACGACCGCACCCGCTCTTTCCTCAAGATCCAGGACGGCTGCAATACCCACTGCACCTATTGCACCGTGTGGATTGCCCGTGGCAAAAGCCGTAGCGACACTATCGAAAATGTGCTCAAGAATATCCAAAATATCGCCGACTCAGGCATCCATGAGGTTAACCTCACGGGCGTGAATGTCGGGGACTTTGGCCACGGCACCAAGGAGAACCTCCTCAAGCTGCTGAAGGCCATCGTCAAGCAGAATGCCTTGGAACGGGTGCGCATATCCTCCATCGAACCCGAGCTGCTTACGCCCGAAATCATCAGGCTGGTCGCCAAGTCGCCCATCTTGATGCCGCATTTCCACCTGCCGCTGCAAGCGGGCTGCGACCGGGTGCTCTCGGCCATGCGCCGGCGCTATACGACGCAGGAGTATGCCGACAAGGTCATGCTTATCAAGAAATTGATGCCGGACGCTTGCGTGGCCTGCGATGTCATTGCCGGATTCCCGGGTGAAACCGACGAAGAGTTCGAGCAAACCTACCATTTCTTGGAGGAGTTGCCCATCAGCTATATGCATGTGTTCCCATACTCGCGTCGCCCCCGTACGCACGCCAACCTCATAGAGGAACAAATTTCCGAGGAGGTGAAGCGCGAGCGCACTGACCGTCTGCTTGAACTTTCTCATGCCAAGAAACTGGCGTTCTACTCCCAATGCGAGGGTCAGACACGTCCTGTCCTTGTCGAGAGCGAGCCCGTTGACGACCAACTCTTCGGCTTTACCGACAACTACATACGGGTGAGCGTTCCGTTGGACGAGAAGCTCATCAATACCATCCAACCGGTCACCATCGAACAATGCCGCATCGTGTTATAACCCTCCGCAACGGCTTGCGGTTGGTACACAAGCAGACCGATTCCCCCATTTCCCATTTCGGCGTGCTGGTGAATGCCGGCACGCGCGATGAGTCCGCTCAGCAGATGGGACTTGCCCATTTTGTGGAACATACCATCTTTAAAGGCACGGCCAAACGCACCCCCTATCGGGTTATCAACTGCATGGAGTCGGTGGGCGGCGACCTCAATGCCTCGACATCCAAGGAGGAGACCTGTTTTCACACCTCTTTCCCCTCTTCGGAGTATCCGCGCGCCGTTGAACTCCTCTCCGATATCTTTTTCCATGCAACTTTTCCGGAAGATGAACTGGAAAAAGAGAAAACCGTGGTGCTTGAGGAGATCAATTATTACAAGGATTCCCCCTCGGAGCTGATTTTCGACGATTTCGAGGACTTGGTCTTTACGGGGCATTCGCTTGGAAAAAACATCCTGGGGACTGCCCGCAGCGTGAAGCGCATCACCCGCGAGGGCATCTTGACATTTATCCGGCAGAACTACACGCTCGACAACATTGTGCTTTCCTCCGTGGGGAACATCTCCACGCAGCGGCTGGTGCGTATCTGCGAGCGTTTTTTCGGGGACGAAGAGATTTGCAACGCGCCGCGCCCGCGTCAGCCGTTTGCCGACTATCAGCCCCGCAGCGTGACACAGCACAAAAGGATTGCTCAGACCCATGTGATGATGGGCTGCCCGGCCTATGACGTGCATCGCGACGAGCGCGTGCCGTTCCTTCTGCTCAACAACTTGCTGGGAGGACAGGGGATGAGTTCCCGCCTTAACATGAGCGTGCGCGAACGCCGCGGACTGGCCTATTCCATAGAATCTAACTACACCCCCTTCTCGGATACGGGACTCTTTTCTGTCTACTTTGGTTGCGAAAATCAACACAAAGGACAATGTATGGAGTTGATATATAAAGAATTGGAGAAAGTTTGCACCCATGCTCTCGGCACACTGCAACTGCACGGCGCCAAAAAACAGTTGATGGGACAACTCGCACTCTCCAATGAAGCCAAACTTAACGAGATGCTCGCCTTGGGGCACACCGCCCTCTTTTTCGATGAGGTCGACACTTTCGAGGAAAGCATGGCCGAAATTGAGTCCGTTACTGCCGACCAAGTGCTTGCCGTTGCCAACGAAATCCTCCAACCTGATCACTTTTCCGTATTGCAATATGCGAGCAGGTGATTATATGAATTATAAACTCCTGATAACCAACCCTAAACTCCAGATTCCATGCAGCTCCAAACAAAAAAAACATCACCAAAGGTTCTGATGGCCATGAGTGGCGGCATCGATAGTGGCGTCTCGGCGATGTTGCTTCGCGAGCAGGGCTTTGAGCTTGTTGGGGTGACATTTCGGACGTTCGACTCCATCACGGAGAGTTGCATGGCGCGCGAAAAAGGATGTTGCTCCGTCGACTCTATCTTTGAGGCCAAACACCTCGCGGAGGAGCTCGGCTTTGAACACCATATCCTCGATGCCCGCGATACTTTTCGCAAGACGGTGATACAGAATTTTATAGACGAATACTTGCAGTGTCGTACGCCTAACCCATGTGTGCTTTGCAATCCCATTATCAAATGGGGTATGTTGCTCAACATGGCCGATGAGTTGGGCTGTGACTATCTTGCAACGGGTCACTATGCCCGCATCGGGCAAATGGATGGGCATTTTTTTCTCCGCATGGGGCGCGACGCCCGGAAGGATCAAACCTATTTTCTCTGGAAACTCACGTCTGAACATCTGAAACGCACGCTGTTCCCGTTGGGCGAGCTTACAAAGAGCGAGGTGCGTGAAATCGCCGCGGCTCGGGGTTTTGTGAAAATGTCGCAGAAAAAAGAAAGCGAGGAGATTTGTTTTGTGCCCGACAATAATTATCGGAATTTTCTGTACGAGAATGTACCCGACTTGGAAGAAAGGATGCCGCCGGGCAAGTTCGTCTCCACGGACGGCAAAAAATTGGGCATCCACAAAGGGCTTTTCAACTATACCATCGGGCAGCGTCACGGCCTGGGTATAGCGACGGGTGCTCCTGCCTATGTGGTGTCTCTCGATGCCAAGCGCAACTGTGTGGTCGTCGGCGCCAAAGAGGACTTGAAAAGCAAATCACTCCTTGTCGAACAGCTCAATCTGACCAAATATGCGAACTTCCCCGACGGTATGCAGGTCGCCTGCCGCATTCGCTACCGCAGCCAGGGTGTGCCGGCGCGGCTTTACCATGTGGACGGTGGTGTGCGTGTGGAGTTTGAGCAGCCCGTGGAGTCTGTCACTCCCGGACAAAGTGCGGTTTTCTATGAGGGAGACGATGTCGTTGGCGGTGGCGTGATTCAGTGAGAAATTGGAAGTTGGAGGCGGGAAATCTTGATCGGAATGTGCTGTTTCGTATGCTGATGGCCACAGCCAAGTATTAAACATCCTCCACCTCCGGCAAAATTTTTACTATCTTTGCACAAACTTTAAAATCTACAATTATGACACTGGAAGAACGTATCAATGAAGACATTAAGCGTGCGATGCTGGCTCACGAGAAAGAGAAAACGAATGCCTTGCGTGCCATCAAATCCGCCATCCTTTTGGCCAAAACATCCAAGGGTGCTTCCGAGGAATTGACGGAAGAGGCTGAAATCAAGTTGCTGAAGCAGTTGGTGAAGCAACGCCAGGACTCTGCCGCCATCTACAAAGAACAAAACCGTGAAGACCTCTACCAAGAGGAAAAGGCGCAATTGGATGTGATTGCCACATATTTGCCGCAGATGATGTCCGAGGAGGACATTGAAAAGACGTTGAAGCAAATTATTGCCGACAACGGTTTTGCCGGCATGAAGGACATGGGCAAGGTGATGGGCATGGCCACCAAGACGTTTGCCGGCAAGGCCGACAACAAGACTGTCTCGGATATCGTTAAACGTCTGCTGGCATAAGAGGTCTGAAGGCATTGTTTTTCTGACCACATACAATCGCAAGGATGAAGTACTATATCGTGGCCGGTGAGGCGTCCGGCGACCTCCACGCCTCCAATCTGATGAAGGCATTGCGGCAACGCGACCCCGAGGCGGATTTCCGCTGTTGGGGCGGCGACCTTATGGAAGCTGCCGGCGGCGATCTCGTCAAACATTACCGTGATCTGGCCTTCATGGGTTTTTGGGAGGTCTTCCTCCATCTCAATACCATCCTCCGCAATATCCGCATCTGCCAAACCGACATCCTCCTTTATGATCCCGATGTGCTCGTGTTGGTCGACTACCCGGGTTTTAACCTCCGCATTGCCGAGTTTGCCAAGGAAAAAGGCATCAAGGTGTGCTATTACATTTCTCCGCAAATCTGGGCTTGGAAAAAGAACCGTATCAAGAAAATCAAGCAAAATGTGGATGAAATGATGGTGATTCTGCCCTTTGAGGAGCAATATTACGCAGAGAGAGGCATGAAAGTGCACTATGTCGGGCACCCGCTCTTGGATGCTGTTAGCAAGGATTTGCATGACAGTGAGGAGGTGAAGCAGTTCCGCAGCCGATATGGCTTGGATGAACGTGAGATCATCGCCCTGCTGCCAGGTAGCCGCAAACAGGAAATCACGGCTATTTTGCCGCAGATGCTCAAGATGGTGCCGTTGTTCCCGCAGTACCAATTTGTGGTCTCCGTGGTCTCATGGCAGCCCACATCCCTCTATGACAGATACCTGAAAAACATTGATGTGACACGCGTCGAAGGGAGTGCCTACCCGATGTTGGCCAACGCCAAGGCTGCCGTGGTCGCATCAGGCACCGTCACGCTGGAAACGGCGATGATTGGTACCCCGCAAGTGGTTTGTTACGCCGGTAGCGAGATTTCTTATTTGATAGCCAAGCAGTTGATCTCCGGCATAAACTATATCTCTTTGGTTAATCTGATCATGGACAAGAAGGTGGTGACGGAATTGATACAACATGATTACACGACACAACATTTATGTGATGAATTGCGTTTGATCACGGAAGACACTGCCAATATCGCACGCATCAAGGAGGATTATCGGAAACTGTACACGCTTTTGGGTGATGGTTCCGCTTCCGCCAAGGCCGCCGATGTGGTGCTGGAATTGGCGCAAAGAAAATAAACTGTCATGAAGAAAGGGGCTTTTTTCCTGCTAATATGGATGTGTGTGTCTGCCTTGCATGCGCAGACTCTGGATACAATACCCCCTGTCGCATCCGGCTATCAATGGGTCTCCTATCGCGGCAAGGCGCAAATCATCGATACGGGGGGTACGCGAAACTGCAACTTCTTTATGGTCAATAGGGTGGACAGCATTCTCTACTTGAATGTCCACACCTCTGGCATCGAAATCATCCGCGTGGTCTGTACCCCCGACAGCATCACGTATGTCAATAAGTTGACATATCAATATTATTGTGGCACTTACACTCCGTTGCGTATGCTGGCGCGCCTGCCCATCGACTTCCAGATGATCCAGGCCCTTTTCAATGGTGACGAGGCCAAGTTGCCCCAGCATCAGAAATTCTCTTTTGAATACGGCGACTATGCCGCGGTGGACTCGACGCGCTCGTTCTTTAATGCAATGACATTCAAAGACCTCAATCATGTCATTACCATCACTGCTACCCTGAAGAACATTAAATTCGACGTGCCCGGCCCCACGGGAATCCGTATCCCTGAAAAATTCAAGGAATTGAAATTATAAATAATATATTGCAGGGACGCAGAACGCTGCGTCCCTGCAGATTAAAATGATGAATCAATGGATCCCCAGGTGGTTAAGGATATAGCCTGTTCCGTGGGTTTTTCGGCCTGCGGCATTGCCCCGGCCCACAGGCTGTCGGACGCGGAGTCGCGTTTCAGGCAATCCATAGCGTTGGGCTATCAGGCTGACATGCACTATCTGGAGCGCGACATTGACAAACGCTTCGACCCGCAGGAGTTGTTGCCCGGTTGCCAAAGTGTGATTGTGGTGACGTACAACTATTTGGTGGATGCCATGCCCGCTTCCGACCGCTACCGCACCGCGCGATACACCTGGATTGAAGATTATCATGTGTTGGTGAAGAGACTTCTGGAGGATGTCGTGGCAATGATGCAGAGGGTGGGGGAGTGCCGCTGCCGCATTACGGTCGACAGCTCGTGCATCTCCGAAAAGAACTGGGCAGTGGAGGCTGGCGTGGGGTGCTACGGCAAGAACGGGCTTGTCCACAATGACTCCGGATCCTACTTCGTCTTGGGCGCTATTTTGTCGGACGTGGCCTTCGAATCCTACGATTCACCCCTCGAATCCGACTGCGGGGAGTGCAGGCTTTGTATGGAAAAATGTCCCGCCAAGGCTCTTGAGACCCCCTATCGAGTGGATGCCCAGAAGTGCTTTGCCTATCATTTGAATGAGAATAAAAACCCTGATAATGAGGTGCTTGAAAGCGCGCCGCTGATCTTTGGGTGCGATGTTTGCCAGGAGGTTTGCCCTAAGAACAAAAAAATATTTCCCAACAAGGACAATATATCGAAAAAATCTGTATTTTTGCAGCTCCAAAATCAGGGGTTTGAAAACCTACGGAATGAGGAATTTAAAGCCTATTTTGGAAACACTGCGATAGCGCGCAGAAAATACGAGCGATTGTATCGCGCTATAAAAACCAAAATGTCCCTTAAGTGACAAGTTAACGTGGACGTGAAGCAAGAAATACTGGATTATGCCAGTCAGGTGTTGCAGGAAGAGGCAGAAGCCGTGAGCGGCATCAGGCAGTATCTGAATGAGGATTTCGTCAAAAGCGTCGAAACTATCCTCCATTCAAAGGGAAGGTTGATTGTCACAGGAATCGGCAAGAGCGCCATCATCGCGCAGAAGATTGTCGCCACGCTGAATTCCACGGGTACTCCGGCCGTGTTCATGCACGCCGCCGATGCGATCCACGGGGACTTGGGCATCATCCAGCCCGACGACGTTGTTCTTTGCTTATCGAAAAGTGGAAATACTCCTGAGATTGCACAGCTCACTCCTTTCCTCAAAACGAATGGCAATGTGCTGATTGCAATGGTCGGAAACCGGGACTCCTATTTGGCGCGCGAGGCGCATTTCGTGCTGAACTGCTCCGTGCCCCGAGAGGCAAGCCCCAACAACCTGGCTCCTACCAGCAGTTCTACTGCGCAGCTTGCCCTCGGCGATGCCATTGCATCCACCCTCATCAAGCTGCGGGGCTTCACCTCGGAGGATTTTGCAAGACTCCATCCCGGCGGCATCCTTGGGAAACGCCTGACCCTCAAGGTCGGCGACCTCTACAAGTTCAACGATGTCCCCATGGTCGCTCCAACATCCCCCATGCAACAGGTTATCCTCGAGATCTCGGGCAAGTGCCTCGGCGTTACCGCTGTGGTGCAAGACCAGAAGGTTGTCGGTGCTATCACCGACGGCGACCTCCGCAGAATGCTCGAACACAATCCCGACTACAGCCGTCTGCTGGCTCAGGATGTTATGACAAAACAGCCCAAGACGGTCTCGCCAGATGCCCTCGCCGTCCAAGCACTGGAGCTGATGAAGTCGAAGAATATCACCAACCTCTTTGTCGTTGACGACAACGGCAAATACCTAGGGGTTATTCATATTCACGACATCATAAAGGAGGGTATCTATTAACGCCCGGATGGCGGAATTGGTAGACGCGCACGTTTCAGGTGCGTGTGCCGTAAGGCGTGCAGGTTCAAGTCCTGTTCCGGGCACCAACCCAGAGCCACGACCCACAAAGTCGTGGCTCTTTTTTTGTGCCTATGCCAGCACTTTTTGTTATTTTTGCACCGTCATTAATTGCACCCCTATGAAACTGTACGTGGTACCTACCCCCATCGGCAATCTGGAAGACATCACCCTGCGTGCTCTCAATGTGCTCAAGTCCGTGGATCTGATTCTCTGCGAAGATACGCGCACTACCCGCAACTTGTTGAAACATTATGATATAGACAAGAAATGCGTGGCGTATCATATTTTCAACGAGCATGAGCGGCTGGATAATTTCTTGAACATCATCAGAAGCCATGAGAGTGTGGCCCTCGTCAGCGACGCGGGCACGCCGGGGATTTCAGACCCGGGCTTCCTGCTTGTGCGCGCCTGCCTTGCCGAAGAAATCGAGGTCGAGTGTCTGCCCGGTGCCACGGCTCTCGTGCCTGCCCTCGTGCAGTCGGGCTTGCCCTGCGACCGCTTCTACTTCTATGGCTTCTTGCCTCACAAAAAGGGAAAGGAAACCCTGTTGAAGCGCGTGGCCGAGATGGAAGAGACCGTCGCCTTCTATGAGTCACCGCACCGTTTGGTCAAGACCTTGGAGAAGATGGTGGAGATCATCGGACCCGACAGGCGGGTTTCCATCTCGAAAGAGATTTCCAAAATTCATGCGTTCACCTTCAGGGGGACACTTGCCGAGGCCCTCGCGCACTTTGGCAAGGGAGAGGTGAAGGGCGAGTTTGTGATGGTGATTGCACCGAAGGAATAGAGTGTACGGTGGGGCTCAGCCCGAAGATAATATCGTTCTATCTTGTTTATGAAAAAATCCCGTGAGAGTGCCCCACGGGATCTTGTATATAATTGTAATCGTCGAAATGGAGGGTTAACCCTTCAGGGCCTCGGCGCCGCTCACAATCTCGATCAGTTCGTTGGTGATGGATGACTGACGGGCGTTGTTGTACTTGAGGCGCAGGTCGCGGAGGATCTCGGTGGCGTTGTCGGTGGCCTTGGTCATCGATATCATACGGGCACCGTGCTCCGACGCGATGGAGTCGGAAAGGGTCTTGTATAGCTGATTTTTGAGAATCTTGGGGATGAGGGCTTCAAGCACCTCTTGCGGGGAGGGCTCGATGATGTAGTCGTTGTTGACCGCCTGGGTGCTTTCGGTGTCCAAGTGGGAGATGGGCAGGAACTCCTCGACGGTGACGCGTTGTGTGGCGGCGTTGAGGAACTGGTTGTAGACGATGTCCACCTTGTCGATGTTGTGCTGGAGAAATTCGGACGTCAGGTAGTCGGCAATGGCAGCCAATTCGCTGAAATCCGGGTTGTCCAACAGCGTTTCGTTGTATTGCACCACAGGGTAGACCTTGCTGAGTTGCTCGTAGCCCTTTTTGCCGATGCAGATGAGGCGCACGTTGCCGGCGCGGTGCTGTTCGGCGTACGGGCCGTCGATGAGGGCATGCACCTGCTTGACGATGTTGGCGTTGAAGGCACCGCAAAGCCCCTTGTTGGAGGTGATTACCACCAGCATGACTTTCTCCGGTGCACGCTGTTCGAAGAGCGGTAGCCCTTCCGTCGAGGTTGCGGATCCGGAGAGGTTGTGCAGGATCTCGTTGAGTTTCTCAGAGTATGGACGCAGGTACTGGATGGCGGTTTGGGCGCGTCTCAACTTCGCCGCAGAAACCAGCTTCATGGAGCTGGTGATCTTCTGCGTCGACTCGATGGAGCTGATGCGGGTTCGTATTTCCTTAAGGTTACCCATGGCTATTGCATATATTTAGCGGACACTTCGGCGCATGCCTCCTTGAGGGCGCGGGTGGTGTCGTCATCGATCTTGCCGGAGCGCAGCACGTCGAGCACGTCCTGATGTTGTTCGTGCATGAAATGGATGAATTCGGTTTCGAAATTGCGGATGTTTTGGATGGGCACTTTCTGGAGCAGCCCGTTGGAGCCGCAGAAGATGATGGCGATCTGCTCTTCCACCTTGTACGGCGTGTATTGCGGCTGCTTGAGGATCTCCACGTTGCGCGCGCCTTTGTCGAGCACGTACTGCGTGGCAGCGTCCACGTCGGAGCCGAACTTGGCAAAAGACTCCATCTCGCGGTATTGTGCCTGGTCGAGCTTCAGGGTGCCGGCCACCTTCTTCATGGACTTGATCTGGGCATTGCCGCCGACGCGGGACACGGAGATACCCACGTTGATGGCGGGACGCACACCGGCATTGAAGAGGGAGGTCTCCAAGAATATCTGGCCATCGGTGATGGAGATCACGTTGGTGGGGATATAGGCGGAGACGTCACCAGCCTGGGTCTCGATGATGGGCAGTGCCGTCAGGGAACCGCCGCCCTTGACGATGGGCTTCAGGGAATCCGGAAGGTCGTTCATTTTGGCGGCAATCTCGTCGGACTCGATGATCTTGGCGGCTCTTTCGAGCAGTCTGGAGTGGAGGTAGAACACGTCGCCGGGGTAGGCCTCACGTCCGGGCGGACGACGGAGTAACAAGGAGACTTCGCGGTAGGCCACGGCCTGCTTGGAGAGGTCGTCGTAGATGATGAGGGCGTCACGGCCGGTGTCGCGGAAATATTCACCAATGGCAGCGCCGGCGAAGGGGGCGTAGAACTGCATGGCGGCGGCGTCGGAGGCGGTGGCGGTCACCACGATGGTGTAGGGCATGGCGCCACGTTCGGTGAGCGTCTTGACCAATGCGGCCACAGATGAACCTTTCTGGCCGACAGCCACGTAGATGCAATATACGGGCTTGCCTTGCTCGTAAAACTCTTTCTGGTTGATGATGGTGTCGATGGCGATGGCGGTCTTGCCCGTCTGACGGTCGCCGATGATCAGCTCGCGCTGGCCGCGGCCGATGGGGATCATGGCATCCACGGCCTTGAGGCCCGTCTGCAGGGGCTGTTTGACGGGTTGGCGGTAGATGACGCCGGGGGCTTTTCGCTCGATGGGCATCTCGTGCAGGTCGCCTTCGATGGGGCCTTTGCCGTCGATGGGCTCGCCCAGGGTGTTGATGACGCGGCCCAACAGGCCTTCACCAACGCGAATGGAGGCAATGCGACCTGTGCGTTTGCAGATGTCGCCTTCGTTCAGACTCTTGGCGTCACCCAACAGGACGACACCCACGTTGTCTTCTTCGAGGTTAAGGGCAATGCCCGTGACGGTCTCGCCGCCAGACTTAGACTCGAAGGTCACAAGTTCGCCAGAGCGGGCGTTTTGCAACCCATATACGCGGGCAATGCCGTCGCCCACGAGGAGCACGGTGCCCGTCTCTTCCATCTCGGTGCTCAGGTCCAAGTTCTGCAACTGCTGGCGCAGGATGGAGGTTACTTCGGAGGGTTTTATTTCTGACATAGGATTGATATTGGTAAATTAGAAACTGACTTGATAGATGTTGTGGGCGAACTCTTGTCTGAGCTTGTTGAGCTTGGTGCTGACAGAGGCGTCGTAGAAATAATCGTCCATCTGGACCATGATGCCGCCGATGATGCTGGGGTTCACCACCTGCTTGATTTGGATGGTGTACTTTGTCTTCTCGGCGAGCAGGGCGCTGATCCTGTTGACAATCTCGTCGCTCAGCGGCATGGCACTGGTCAGCGTGACGGCTTTGATGTGGTTGTGCTCGTTGTAGAGTTTGGTGTATTCGTCGCAAATGGCGGCCACCATGGGCTCTCTTTTCTTGAGGATGATGACTTCAAGGAAAGAGAAGGAGACCTCGTGGAGGGATTCCTTGAAAATGTTGGCGAAGATGGCACGTTTTTTCGAGGGGACGATGACAGGGCTGTCGAGGACCACTTGCAGTTCTCGGTTTTCGCGGAGCGTGTCGCGCACGGTCTGGAGGTCTTTGTGGACAGTGTCCACCTGGCCTCTTTCTGACGCGAAATCAAATAATGCCTTGGCGTATCGATTGGCTATTTTCGGGTTTTTCATTGTAAAATTTTAAGAGCCGCAAATATACAAAAATAATTGACAATTGACAGCGCCCGATTTGAAATTCGGTCATGGCTCTGTCACTGATGCTGGTTGCTGCGACGGGGCGGTTCAGAACTTGCGGCTGCCGGGTTTGACGAAAGGCAAGCCCTGTTTGCAGAGCGGGCACTCTTCGGGTGTCCAGCTTTGGATGTCGAGTTTGGTGGCGCCGTAGACGGGATAAGGCAGCTCTCCCGTGCTCCGGTTGGCGATGCAGGCGATGCCAAGCACCTCGGCGCCGTAGGATTTGAGCACCTCGATGGTCTCGAGGGAGGATTTGCCGGTGGTGACCACGTCTTCGGTGATGAGCAGCTTTTGGCCGGGCTTGACCTCGAAGCCGCGGCGCAGCGTCATCACGTTGTCCACACGCTCGGTGAAGATGGCGGGCACGCCCAACTGGCGCCCCAGCTCGTAGGCCACGATGATGCCGCCCATGGCGGGGCCGACCACCATGTCGATGGGCAGGTCGCGCACTTGGCGAACGATCTCCGCAATGACGCGCTCTGCACGGTCGGGATATTGCAAGAGCTTGGCACATTGACAATAACGATCGCTGTGGCGACCGGATGAAAGCAGGAAATGACCTTCCAGCAAGGCTTCTGATTGTTTGAGTTCGTCTATTACCATATTGTTTGCATTAATTTTCGTGGCGGCAAAAATACAAAAAATGGGCTGTGATTTTTATGGTCTTTTGTATCGAAAAAAAAATTATCTTTGCGCTTTAATTTTTAAAATGATAAAATATGAAATTTATCGTATCAAGTGAAGTCCTGTATCGCAATCTGAGCGCCGTCAGCGGCGTGATGAGTTCCAACAACTCCATGCCTATCCTGGACAATGTCCTGATGACCATCAGAGAGAACAAGCTTACCCTCACGGCTTCCGACTTGGAGACCACGATGACCGCAGTCATCGACTTGGACAACGTGGAAGGGGAAGGCTCCGTGGCCGTGCCCGCCCGCATTTTGGTTGAAACGCTCAAGCTGATACCCGCCACCCCCATAGTTTTCGCCATCGACGCGGAGAACAACCTGCTGAAATTCACTGCCGCCAACGGCGAGTACGACGCCCCGTGCTTCCCCGGCGACGAATTCCCCAAGATCAACCCCATGGCCGACCCCAAGTCGTTCGACATCGAGGCCGCCGTGCTGCAACGCGCCATCAGCAAGACGCTGTTCGCCACGGGCAACGACGAGTTGCGCCCCAACATGATGGGCGTGCTCTGCGAACTTTCCGAGGACTACGTGACCTTTGTGGCGACGGACGCCCACAAGCTCGTGCGCTACCGCAACAACAAGGTCAAATCCGCGGAACCGACCACCCTTATCCTCCCCAAGAAGCCCATCACGCATCTGAAGAGCATCCTGTCGGGTGTGCCGGGTGATGTACATGTCGAGTATTCGCAGGATACTAACCATATTTGCTTCTCCTTTGGCAATTTCGTGCTGTTCTCTTCCCTCAGAGAGGGCAAATATCCGGCATACGAGTCTGTCATCCCGCAAGAAAATCCCTATTCCTTGGTGGTGTCCCGCGACGAGTTTCTTAAATCCATCCGCCGTGTGGGCATCTACTCCAACCAGTCTACGTTCCAAGTACGCATCTCCCTCACCGAGGAAAAGACCCAGCTCACCGCCGAGGATATGGACTACTCCAACAAGGCCGCAGAGGAGATCTCCGGCGTTTATTCCGGCGATCCCATGGACATTGGCTTCAATTCCCGTTTCTTGCGCGAGATGCTGGAGAACATGGATTCCGAGCAGATCCGCATCGAGATGTCCAAGCCCAACCGCGCTGCGCTCATCCTGCCGGAGCAGGAGTTTGACGAGAACGAGTCTCTGCTGATGCTCATCATGCCGGTGATGCTCAACTACTAACCTTTTGTTTTGGGGACCGGGTTGTCGCTGCCGCCTTGCGCGGGAGAGGAAAGTCCGGGCAACGCAGAGCGCCATACTTCCTAACGGGAAGGCATCCTTCGGGATGACAGAAAGTGCCACAGAAAAGATACCGCCCGCAAGGGTAAGGGTGAAAACGCGAGGTAAGAGCTCACGTCGCCGTCAGTGATGCCGGCGGAGGTAAACCTTATGGGTTGAAAGACCAAATAAACCGAGGCTTGAGGGCTGCTCGTCCGACTCGGAGGGTAGGTTGATAGAGACCTGCGGCGACGCAGGCCCAAGATAAATGGCAACATAACACAGAACCCGGCTTATAGGTTCCCAAAATCATACCGGACGCACACCGCGCCCGGTTTTTTTTACCACCTCGGCTTGAAGGCGTCTTCGATGTGCTTGATGCTGCTGATGCCCTCGTCCAAAATGACGGAGACAATGTCAAACCGGACCTCCTTTGTGATGTTGGTCTTGCTGCTGTAAATGTTCGCAGCCTTGATGAGGTTGCGTTGCTTGGCTATGCCCACGAACTCCTCGGGCTCCCCGAAAGCGTTGCTCTTGCGGGTCTTGACCTCCACAAACACCAGCATTGTCTCGTTCGAGGCAATGATATCCACCTCCAGATGGCCTATCTGCCAGTTTTGCTCCAGAATGGAATACCCCTTCTGCGAAAGATACTCGGCGGCCAACTGTTCGCCCCTCTTTCCCTTTATTTGTTTTTCTGTCTGCATTTTTAATAATTAATAGTTAATACTTGTATTTGTTAATAATGAATTGTTGACATAATAACGTTGTAAATGCGTGAATATTACATGTGTGTAATTGTATTGTTGAAAAAATATTATAATATTTTTGTTGTGATTTAATAAAAATTGTATATTTGCCAAGATTAAAAACACAACATTATGACAGAGAATTTTTTACATTATTTATGGCAGAACAGACTGTTTGATTTCCTGAATGTGCAAACCACTTCAGGAGAACCGTTGCATATCTTTGCCCCCGGGTTGCACAACTTCGATGCTGGACCCGATTTCCGGCAGGCCGTGGTGCAGATCGGCGACATCAAGTGGGTGGGCGATGTGGAAATCCATATCCATAGCTCCGACTGGTTCCGCCATAACCATCACAACGATGAAAAATACAAATCGGTGGCCTTGCATGTGGTCTATGAGCACGACATGGAGGTGGAACGCACCCCGGGCGAGTTTTTCCCGACATTGGAGCTGAAGCCCTACATCCCCGAAGGCATGTGGACGCAGTATCAATATTTGGTGGATTCGTTAGAGCTGTTGCCCTGCCGCAGCTATCTTCCTGATTTTCGTCCCATATACTTGCGCTCGCTGCTCTCTTCTGTGGCCATGGAGCGTTTCTTGCGCAAACAGGACGACATCATGGCCACCCACGCCCAATGCCATGCAGACTGGAACGAGACCCTTTTCCGGCAACTTGCGACCAGCTTCGGGTTCAAGACCAATGCGACGGCCTTCGAGTTGCTGGCGCGAAGCCTTCCGTTCAAGGTACTTTCGCGCCATACGGACTCACAGCTGCAGGTCAGCGCGCTGGTGTTCGGGCAAGCGGGGCTGCTGGACGTGCCGCACATCGACCCCTACTACGACAGTCTCAAGTATGAATATGACTATTTGCGTTACAAGTATCAGTTGGAACCGATCGGGCGGCATCACTGGAACCAGCTTCGCCTCCGTCCCTCCAACTTCCCGTGCCTGCGCTTGTCGCAGCTGGCCGTTCTCCTCTGCCGCACTCCCGACTTGTTGAGTGCCCTGCTGGTCCAACAGTCTGTGGAGGCTTTCCGCCAGCTGCTCTCCGTGGAAGCCGACCCCTACTGGGAACGGCATTTCCATTTCGGCCAAGAGACGATACTGCCCCACGGCGTTGCATTGGGGGAGACGGCCGTTGACCTGTTGATTGTCAATGCTGTGATCCCCGTGCTGTTCGCCTACCATCGTTTTTTCGGGAACCAATCCATGCTGGAACCGACTGTGGCCCTTTTGGAGCAGCTCCCGTTTGAAGACAACAAGGTCACGCGTGTCTTTCGCGACACTCCTTTTCCCAATAAAACGGCGCTTGATTCCCAGGCATTGATTGAATTGTTGCACCGTTATTGCAAGGAGAAAAGGTGCATGGAATGTTCCGTGGGCGAACGCATTGTGCGCGAAATCGGGAGCTTGTAAAGTTTTTCGCCTGATGTTTGGTGGTCGTGAATAATTTTTGTATTTTTGCCCGCTTATTACAATAATGTGTATTATGAAAAAATATTTTTCCTTTATCATCTTGGCTGCTTTTTGCGTAGTGGCCTTGTCATCCTGCAAACCAGACGATGAAATCTATAATCCGAAATGCAGGATTAGCAAGATTTGGTATTTCAGCAACGTCGGTCCCGCCAATGAGGTGTACACCTACGACAAAAAGCATGTTCTTACCAATATCACGATAGACTCTTTGGAGACCTACGATTTTGCATACAACAAGGACAAGACCGTTTCCGAGATTGTCCACAAGGGCAAGGATTATACCGAAAAAATCGAGATGACCTATACAGACCGTCTGGTGGACAAGATTGTCTATTACGTCGATGACACGGTTCGCCAGGAGGTGACTTTTACCCGTGACGAGGAGACAACACGCATCACAAATATCAAAGAGATGTACGACAAGTCTTTTTACGACAGATTCAGCATTCTCAACAAGAGTTCTCTGTATCGGAAATTCATGGGTGACCCGACCCGTGTGTTGGAGTTGATTCGTGATAATGGTGCCAAGGACATGACGCTGCACTGCGAAAAGACTGTCACTTACGATCCAGGCGAGAAGGAAAAATACGAGAACATCGCCTCCGTTGTCGAAGTCTATCCCGACCTCCGCCAAGAGATTACGCGCACTTACCAGTACGACGTGGAATCTTTCAACCCCTTCTACGGGCTGCCGTATGCATACGCCGAATATGCGGGCTATTATCTGAACAACAAACTGGTGGAGACCGAGACCATCAAGACTGCCGGCGTTGTTTCCAGAGAGATTGTCTACACCTATAATTATACAGGTCAGAATTACATGAACGACAAGAAATACCCGCGTCAGTTTACGAAGACTTCCAGCGAGAACAACATCCCGCGGAACACCTATATTCTTTACGCCCAGTAAAAAATCGTAGGCATGAAGTTTCATGAGGCCGGCAAGGTTAGCATATTCGTCACACTACTCTCTGTGGTGTTGCTGACGGTATGCTATTTGCTTTTCTTGGCGAACCTGTGGTGGGTGAACGTTTTGTTCTTCGTGGCCATGTTGGTTATCACCTTCATGATTGTACGCTTTTTCCGCGTGCCTTACCGCATCATCAATAAAGTGGACAATGGCGTGCTGGCCCCCGCTGACGGTACCGTGCTGCACATCGGCCCGGCCTTCGAACATGAGTATTTCAAGGACGAACGGTTGAAGATATCCATTTTCATGTCCGTTCACAATGTGCATGTCAACAGCTATCCCATCGACGGCACGGTGGAATATGTCGCCTACCATCCCGGCAAGTATTTGTTGGCCAAGTTGCCCAAGTCCTCGGTGGACAACGAGCACAACACCATCGTGGTGGCCAAGGACGACCACGACCAGGTGCTTTTCCGTCAAATCGCTGGCTTTGTGGCGCGCCGCATCATCAGTTATCCCCAGAAAGGAGACCAGGTGATTCAGGGCGAAGAGGTGGGTATGATCAAGTTCGGCTCCCGCGTTGACGTGTTCCTCCCCCTCGATGTCCAGGTGGCCGTGCGTATGGGCGAAAAGGTGGTCTCCAAGAAAACTGTGCTCGCCTACTTTTAAGCCTCTCGCATGAAACTGAGCGTCGTTATCGTCAACTATAACGTCTCCTGCTTCCTTGAACAGGCGCTGAATGCCGTGTATAAGGCTCTGCGCAACGTGGAGGGCGAGGTTTTTGTGGTCGACAACAATTCCACGGACGATTCCCTGACAATGTTGGCTGCGAAATTCCCGCAGGTGAAACTCATCGCCAATCAGGAAAATGTGGGCTTCGCCAAGGCCAACAACCAGGCTATTCGCGTCTCCACGGGCGAGTATGTGCTCCTGCTGAATCCGGACACCGTGGTGGAGGAAGAGACTTTCGAGAAATGCATCCGCTTTATGGACGAGACCCCCGATGCCGGCGGCCTTGGCGTGAAGATGGTCAATGGCAAGGGCGAGTTCCTGCCCGAGTCAAAGCGCGGCATCCCGATGCCCTCCGTGGCCTTCTACAAACTCTTCGGACTCTCCAAGCTTTTCCCGCACTCCCGCAAGTTCGGAGCCTACCACCTCTCCTATCTCAGCGAGGACGAAATCCACTCTGTCGAAGTGCTTGCCGGTGCCTTCATGATGATGCGCCGCAGCGTGCTCGATCAGGTCGGACTGCTCGACGAGGACTATTTTATGTATGGGGAGGACATCGACCTCTCTTACCGTATCCTGAAGGGCGGCTACAAGAATTACTATTTTCCAGAAACACGCATCATCCACTATAAGGGCGAAAGCACCAAGACTGGCAGCCTCAATTATGTGCATGTCTTCTACAAGGCAATGCAGATTTTTGCCACGAAGCATTTCTCACAGAAGAATGCAGGGGTGTTCAATTTTTTGATTAACTGCGCTATATGGTTGCGTGCATCCATGGCCGCCATCAAGCGCATCGCCCTGAAGCTGTTGCTTCCCATCGTCGACTTTTTGCTGGTGTATGCGGGAATGCTCGTGTTGGCACATTACTGGTCCAATAATGTGTTGGCCCAGCGCCACAGTTTCTACCCCGACTATTACTATTATGCCATCATTCCACTCTACATCGTGGTCTGGCTGGTGGCTATTGCCCTTTGCAAGGGTTATAGGAAACCCATACGCCTCACGAATGTCAATAAGGGCATAGCGTTAGGCACTGTTTCAATCTTGTTGGTCTATGCTCTGTTGCCTGAGACATTGCGTTTTTCGCGCGCCGTGGTGGTGTTGGGTGCCATGTGGACTATCATCGCCATTGACCTGCTGCGCTACGTGTTGCAGCGGCTGCATGTGAAGGGCTATGACCTTGAGACGACAAGTCGCCGCCGCATTGCGGTGGTCGGCGATGCGGAAGAGTGTTCCCGTGTGATGGAACTCGTGCGCATGATGGAACCCAAGTGCGAGTTCGCCGGGGTTGTTAACATCGGGGATGATGCGCCTCAAACCGGATATTATATCGGCAAGTTGTCGCAAATTCGGGAATTGTTGCCCCTGTATCGTCTTAACGAGGTGATTTTTTGCGCCAAAGACGTCCCCATACGCGAAATTATCGACTGGATGCAACAACTGCGAGTGTTTAATGTGGAGTATCGCATTGCTCCGGAAAATGCCAATACCGTCATCGGCAGCAATTCCATATTCTCTGCCGACGCGCCCTACGTGGCGGCATCCAATGCCATCACACAGCGGGCGCATCGTCGTGCCAAGCGCGCCTTTGATATAGGATCCGCGCTCCTGTTGCTGCTGTTCTTGCCCGTTGATGTCTGGCTTGTGGACAATAAGGGTGGTTTTGTGGGCAATATCTTCGCCGTGCTCGCGGGACGCAAAAGTTGGGTGGGTTGCCGGTTGCCGAACAACACGGTGTCTGCGGGATTGCGCCCGGGTATGCTCTTCCCGACGGATGTCCTGCCAACTTCCAATATTTCCGAAGAAATTGTAGCCATTGCCGACGACCTTTATATGCGCGACTATAGTGTCCGCATGGATCTGCGCACGATGGTGAAAGGGAGGAAGATGTTGGGAAGGAGATCCTGATTTTAATGCCAGTGTTGTCTTGTTTGCGGGGTCAACGCGTGCGTTGGTTCAGTGTCGCTTATTGTCCCATCTTTTTCAAGTCTCTCACCCTGTATCTGGCCCAGGCGAAGTAGGGGATGTCGGGGTCCTGAATGGTGATGTCCTGTTGGAGTTTGCGTCCTTTGAAAACGTAGTCGTCGATGAATTCGTCGATGGCGTGTGTGTCGCGGACGTATGCCGCGGCGGCTTCGTGGGCGACACCCTTGTAGCGGCGGATCATGTAGGGATAATCGAATTTCTCAAAGCGGCGGGCGAGTGTATTGCTGCCGAAGAGACCGAGGTTGAAGACCTGGATTTGCTTGTAGGTCACCAGATGGTCGTCGGTGCCGTGGCAAAACAGGGTGGGGGCGGGCGGTTGCACGCGGTATTTGATGTTGCCCTTGTCGGAGAAGATGGCCCCGGCGAAGGACATCACGCCCGCGTATCGGAAATCGTCCGGCAGGGCTTGCGCGCTTCCGAAACGGTTGCCGAGCATGTAGTCGGCCTGCAAGGCCGTGATGGCGCCGGCGCTGCTGCCGAGGGTCACGATATATTGGGGGTTGATGGTGAACTGCGGGGTCTTCAGCAAATTCTTTAGGATGTAGTCCGTGCAGGCCAGCAGGTCCTCTGCCGCCATGTCGATGGCGTTGCGGAATTTCTGGATGCCGGAGGCGATGGTGAAGTTCCCCGCACCCTTTAATCCGAGTCGGTAGTCGAGGGCCACGAGTACGAAACCGTGCTTTTCTGCCCAGCGCACCACCGGGTTTACCTGTGCTGTGTCGTTGCGGGAACCGGAGACAAAGCCGCCGCCGAAGGCGAAGATCATACAGGGCCGGTGCTCGTCCTGCACGGTGGGCACATAAACGTCCATCTTGAGCGGCTTGCCATCGCGCACCACGTATTCATACGTCAACTTCTGCTGTGCAGACGCACCCAGAGCGGCAACAACTGCCAGACATGTCAACAGGAACTTTGAAAAGTGTTTCTTATTCATAAGATAAGATGCTGATGGATAATGTGAAATTTAATTTTGCAAAGATACATTATTTTTCGGGATTATTCCGTTTTTTTGGTGTTTATATACAAGATGGCACAATGTTGGCTTAATAAGGTCGTGTCATAAGGTTTTTTTCCAATGACGAGCAGCCCTGTAGGGCTGCATACCTCGGTGGCCAGGGGTTAAGGTGTGAGGAACGGGCGCCGCAACCCCTGGGATGGATGGCGCGTGGGGAAAAATCGCGGCGCGGGAGAATGTTGAGACGAGGAAGCACGTTGTTCGCCGCGAAACGGATGTGGTGTCCGACGAGCATGCGTGAGGGATTGCAGTGGAAATGGCTGGCTTGCCAGCCATTGCAACGGAAAGCCCGACGGCGCGGCGGCGGAATTTGTGTTTTGTGCCGCCGCGCCGGCACGCCCAAATAAAAAAGATGCAAAAAGCCCTGATTTGTGCCATCAGGTATATAACTCCGTTTTTTTTCTTGACATCACAACAAAAAAATTGTATTTTTGCCGCTTGTATCTAAAATTGATAATTAGTAACACTTTGATACAATGGATAAATTATTAAATGTTTCCGGTTCTCCCCACGTGCACAGCGGCGAATCCGTGAAGAAGATCATGTGGTCGGTGGTGTTGGCTTTGGTGCCGGCATTCCTGGTCTCCATCTTCTATTTCGGGTTGCCTGTGATCATCCTGACTTTGGTCTCCGTGGGTTGCTGCGTCTTGTTTGAGTACTTGATACAGCGTTTTATCATGAAGGTGGAGCCTACGGTCAGTGACGGTTCCGCTGTTGTGACGGGCATGCTGCTGGCTTTCAACGTGCCGGCCAACCTGCCGATATGGATGCTCGTCGTGGGTGCACTTGTGGCTATCGGCATCGCCAAGATGCCTTTCGGCGGCCTCGGCCATAATCTCTTCAACCCCGCGCTGGTGGCACGTGTCTTCATGCTCATCGCCTTCCCAGTAGCCATGACCACATGGCCGGTTGCCGAGCCCATCTGGGGCTTTGCCGACGCCGTGACAGGCCCGACCCCGTTGGGACTGCTCAAGGAAGGAGCCACGGTTGATATGAGCCAAATGCCCACGTACACCAATATGCTGGTCGGGCAGATGGGCGGCAGCTTCGGTGAAGTCTCCGCCATCGCCCTGCTCATCGGCGCAGCCTTCTTGATGTGGAAGCGCATCATCAGCTGGCATATCCCGGTGTCGTTCCTGCTCGCCGTGTTTGTGTTCGCCGGCATCTTCTGGCTCATCGACCCGACGCACTACGCCAATCCCTTCTTCCACCTGCTCACGGGCGGTCTCATTCTCGGCGCCTTCTTCATGGCCACTGATATGGTGACCTCCCCGGTGTCCAATCGTGGCATGCTGGTGTTCGGTTGCGGCTGCGGTTTGCTCACCATCATCATCCGACTCTTCGGCGCCTACCCCGAGGGCGTTTCGTTCTCTATCTTGATCATGAACTCCCTCGTGCCGCTCATCAACAAGGGATTCAAACCGAAAACTTACGCAAAATAACTAAAATCCAACCATTATGTCACAGAAGAAAGAAGCTTCATTGCTGCGGTTGGTCGTCGTGCTGACCAGCATTGCGTTGGTGGCGGGCCTGGCCCTGACCGGGGTCTACGCCCTCACGAAGGAACGCATCGACAATGCGCAAAAAGCCAAGAAAGAACAGGCCCTGAATTTGGTTCTCCCCGATTTCAAGGGCACCCTCACCGATACGACTGTTGTTCCCGAAGGCGAAAAGGAAGGTGTCTTGGTACACCTCGCCACCCAAGAGGATGGAACCCTCTATGGCGCCGCCATCGAGACATATACCAAAAAGGCCTTCGACGGGCGCTTCGACCTTATGGTCGGTTTCGCCGCCGATGGCAGCATCATCAACACGGAGGTGATTGATGCCTCCGAGACCCCCGGACTGGGCGACAAGATCAACAAGACCAAGAGCGACTTCGCCAAGCAGTTCAACGGTCAGGATCCCGCCACCTACAAACTCTCCGTCAAGAAAGACGGCGGCGATGTGGATGCCATCACAGCGGCCACCATCTCGTCGCGCGCCTATTGCGATGCTGTGCAACGTGCTTACAATGTTTTCATGAAAATAAAGGAGGAGTGCCATGAGTAAATGGAATATTCTGACCAAAGGTTTTTTCAAGGAGAATCCCAGCTTGATTCTCGTGTTGGGCACCTGTCCCACGTTGGCCGTCACCACGTCCGTGAACAACGCTATCGGCATGGGCGCGGCCACTACGTTTGTGCTTTTGATGTCCAACATCATCATCTCATTGCTCAAGAATGTGATTCCTGACAAGGTGCGCATCCCGTGCTATATCGTGATTATCGCCACCTTCGTGAGTATGGTCGACCTGCTGATCCAGGGCTTTGTGCCGGCGTTGTCGGCCAGCTTGGGTGTCTTCATCCCGCTGATTGTCGTCAACTGCATCGTGCTTGGCCGTGCCGAAGCGTTCGCCAGCAAGAACAGCGTGTGCGACTCCATTCTCGACGGTCTCGGCATGGGCATCGGCTTCACCATCTCCCTGATCCTCATTGCAGCCGTGCGCGAGGTTCTTGGAGCCGGAGCTTTCATGGGCCACCAGTTCATCCCCTCCGACTACAATATCCTCATCTTCGTGCTTGCACCCGGTGCGTTCATCGTGTTTGGTTTCATCATGGCTCTTGTGCGCCATATCCTTAACAGGATTGAGGCCAAGCGCAAGGCCAGACAACTCGCCGTGCAGAAATAATAACCTTTAGCATTTTAGTATTATGGAATATATTTTAATGATTATCGGCGCCGTCTTGGTGAACAACATCGTCTTGGTGCAGTTCCTCGGCATTTGTCCGTTCTTGGGCGTTTCCAACAAGGTGAATACCGCCCTCGGCATGGGCATGGCAGTCGTCTTTGTGATGACGTTGGCCACGCTCGTCACCGCCACTCTTCAGAAATACATTCTCATGCCGTTGGGCATTACCTATTTGCAGACCATCGTCTTCATCCTGGTCATTGCGGCCTTGGTGCAGATGGTTGAAATTGTCCTCAAGAAAGTCAGTCCTCCGCTTTACCAGGCCTTGGGCGTGTTCTTGCCGCTGATTACCACCAACTGCGCCGTGCTGGGCGTGGCTATCAAGGTGACGGAGCAGGAGCTCATTGCGGGACACGGCTTCTCCATCTTGGACAGCACCATTTATGCTGTTGCCGTCGCCATCGGCTTCACGCTGGCCATTGTCATCTTCGCGGGCTTGCGCGAGCAACTCGAGCTTGTCGAAATCCCCAAGGGAATGAAGGGAGTGCCCATCGCGCTCATCACCGCCGGCATCCTCGCCATGGCCTTCATGGGATTTTCCAATCTGGTGTAATCAACGTCTTTTTGATACAAACAGGGCGGGATGGTGTTATCATCATCCCGCTTTTTTTTGTGTTTTGTTTTTGGGTGTGCTGTTTTGAAATGGTTGGGAGGAAAGATTAACTGATAGAGGAAAAAGGAGGCAGGGTAGAGAATCTTTTCGACTTCTACGTCGAAAGTTTAAAAGAGGTGGTGCCATTCCAAATTTATGAATGGACTACTTGTCAGGTGAAAGATGTGCATATTGTCGCCGAAGTGTTACTGATCTAAGCAAGACACCCTGAGTTCTTGTCTCAAGGGGACGCACCGATGGGAACTTAGAAAGACTTCTTCACTGGTGAAGAGGATTTTCTTATAATTTGACGTAAAGGCAAAATGAGATTGCCTATCCAAAACGCATGCTATTTCTTTAAAACGCTTGACAGAGGTGTCAAGTGTTGACCACATTTACACGATTGGTTCAACTATTTTACCTCTCAGAGGACGAGTTCTGTGTGTGAAAAGTACACATGGTGTTTCATGTGCATTTTTAGGCATTTGATGTCAAAAAAAGCCCTTTCAGAAAATGTACTTTTGTGATAAAACTATTTTTGCACCGGAATTTTAAATATACAAAGCAATGAGCAAGCAAACAAAAAATAAAAACAAGAAAAAAATGTCAGGAGACATTGATCAGCAATCATCTCAAAGTAACAAATATTTCATGGGGATTGAGTTCAAATCTGATACGATACAAGGAATGGATTATCGAGAAGTTGCCGCACGCATATTCCTCAGTCCGAAAATTCCTTGCGAGAAAGTTGTTGGAGTCATCAACAGTTTGGAAAACGAGAGGATGTCGATAGACAGTTTCCTGCGGCGGACGAATGCGCAAATCCAACTGTTGCGGGAAAAAGATGAAGACATTAAAGACAAAATGATTTATAGGATTGATGACTGGCCGATGACCTTCGGGATTCTGGAAGCAGAGGACTGGGTCAACATTTTTGAGAAATTTGGTTTTACATACGACGATCTCTACTCAAGCAATAATAACTCTATCGAAATTTCGTCTGCGGAAGAACTGGCCAACTATGTGAAGCAATATATCTGCGGACAGGACGATGCTATTGACCAAATTGCTATCCCGTTCTGGCAGCATCTTGAAAGCAAGAAAAATGGTACTTGTTCCGCTATCAAAACACCTGTGCTCTTGATTGGTGAGACGGGCTGCGGAAAAACAGAGTTATACCGTAGATTCTCAGAAATTTGCAGCAATGAATGCCCCGTTGTTCGCATTAATTCTTCTGACATCACTCCACAGTCCTGGAAGGGCACACATATTTGTGATGCATTTCTAAATGCTTTGAAGTCAGGTGTCAAAATGCAAGACCTTGAATATGCCATTGTCGTTTTCAATGAATTTGACAAAATCACTCATTATGGCAGTAAGATTACCAGCGACAAAGGAGCTGATATGGATAAGGATATGCAGAGAGATATTATGCGCCTTTTCGAACGTGACAGTAGCCTTATTATCACAGATGACAACCCTCTCTCACAATACAACGGTCTACAGTTGTCTGTGAACAACTTGTTGGTTGTATTTGATGGCGCTTTCAATGGCATTGAAGAGATAATCCAACAGCGCTGCAATGCAAAATCTATTGGTTTTGTTAATCAAAGAATCATTCCAACCAAAACGAGTTGGATGAAACGAATCTGTGAAAAGGACTTGGAAGAATGGGGGTTCTTTCCAGAACTGACTGGTCGTATTGGTACTATTTGTGTGTTGAATCCACTTACAACCGAGTTGATGATGAAGATTATGTTGTCGACAAAAGATAGCATTCTTCAGGCGCATATTGACTACTGCCGGCAGCATAACGTTCAGCTCGTCTTCACTGATGATGCTATTCGCTGTATCGCAGAAAGGGCTTATGATTCAGGGTTGGGATTCAGGAATGTCAAAACGCTTTTGGCACGTTGCCTCTCCTCCATGTACTTCAAAATGAAATCCACCGCAGACGGACACGAACAGTTGGTGAACGTGGATAGGGAGTACGTCGAAAAGGTGCTGAACAGATAGTGGTTGTATTAATCTAAAAAAACATTAATATGGAAAATTTCAGAATCGTGGGTCGTGATTTGCGAGACCTCATGATGCAAAAGCAATCGGGATCCTTATCTCAATCGTTACCTCCAGTTAAAATTGAAATATCAGACATTGATGATTTAGGGGATAATCTTTATACAAATGAAATCAAGGTTGCAATATCCAGATACATCGAAGAGAGCGACGATTCTCTGTATATGGAGTTGAAGTACATCCCTCTCGTCTATATTAGTTCTGATGAGGATTTAGAAAAAATTATGAGGGAAAATGTTCCCTGCAGATTGTTCAACTATGTGCGAGTCTTGGTGTGGAATCTGTCTCTGGAAGCGGGTTTGCCAATAATGTTGGAAAAAGATGATTGGTGTGTTCCTGAAAAATGTGACCAACGGAAGGTCTTGAGTCAAAAGAGTGAACAAAGCACCCCTATGTTGAACGGACAGAAGGACGCTCTTCAAGAAATCGTTGCTGCATTCAAGGAATTGCCCTCATACGATTACTATTACCGATTTATCACTCCCATAGAATATGAACACCCAGATTTTGAGGAGTGCGACAAGGAATTGTGGAATGTCCTTTACCAGCTTTTGTTTGGCAGTTTTGTTATGGATTGCCATTTGGACGAACGGATTGACGGCTCGTTGGATCTCCGGTTTTGCAATGTGAATGGTCACGATAGCTTCGTCTCCAAACTGACACTATACGAGTTGGATGTTCTCATGTTGCATTTGTGGACTGCATTGGGGAACGATTTACTTCCCGTGATGGAAGAGGGGAACCTGAATCAAGAGATAGAGTTTAAGTTCTCTGAGGATGACTTGATCTCAAAAGAGGATTTCTTTTCTCTATATAAGCTTGATGAGGGTGCTTTGGACAGCAATCTGTATGAGACAGTGGAAAAGATGTACGAAAAAATTGTGAAGTGTGACGCAGAATCTTTTTCGTACCGTTGCTGAAAAACAGTCGAATATGTTGCAAATATCAAAAAAACAATCTCACTAAAAAACTGTAAAATTATGGAAAACATTGCATCAGAAACGCTGCAAAAAGAGCAGCAGTCAATTCCTCAAGACGAGCGAACTCAAGAGGATAATCAGATTCAGCAAGAAGAACAAGCTACAACCGAGAAGACCTCGGGCTTCAGAACCGCTTTCGAGAAATTCAGCGGTGCGGTATTAGGTATCTGCTCCATTGTTGGAACTATCGGCTTGGTGGTTTGGATGGCATGGGGAATCATTGATTTTTGTGGAGGATGGTATGACCACTGGTTCGGCGATCTTTACGGTATGGAAATTGGGAAGAATGGCCTTGTGTATGTGCCAAGTCGTGATGCCATTATGAAGACGTGCCCCAACAAAGAAGTCCTTACTGATATCACACGACTTACCAAAATTGATGATTCGACAGGTATCGCCTGTTATAAAGGGAAAGAAGGTCTGCTTGACCTCAATACTGCAAAATTCGTGTTGCCGGCACAATATGACAAACTTTGGAATCCAACAAAAAACACCTATATGGCAGAAAAAAATGACACTATTTATACCATTATGGTGCCTGGAGGTGAAATCGTAAAACGCGAGCCGACAGCAGACTTTTACACAGACATTCGTCCAATTTATGAAATCGATGATGTCTATTATTCTGAGAATGAAGGAGATGTGTTGCTGTATGAATACACGGATTATCTTGGCAACTGCGGTATGATGAGCAAAGACCTGCAAAAATTAACACCAGCTATCTACTCTCACATTGAAGCAGTGAGAGGGAAAAAGGATGTTTTCCTTTGCCGATTTAATGAATGTGAAGAAATACACGAAAGTGATGAAAATGATTTTTGTCACTATGGTGTCGGAGAGTTGCGCAACAGCAAAGGGGAGAAAATCGAGTAACATTATCGGATATTATTGTCAAAGGGCATCCCGAAATCAAGAATAGCATGTTGGGACATGTGTTTTGGGATGCCTTTTCAAAATAACAGGAATAAAGAACTGAGCCAGATATTATTATTAAGAACAAGACCCGACGTGCCGATGGGATATAACAGGTAAAGGTATTCATGAATAGTAAAAAGGAAAAAGAAACAGCATTGAGGAACAAAACGCAGCAGGAAATCAAATGTAAGTCGCAAAGCGACAATGAAAATGTTTGTAGTTCAGATTTTGAAATTAACAATATAATATCGTTTGGAGACAAGGCTGAAGCAAGGGCGTATCTGAAAAAACATTTCAAGTTCGATGTATTTGCTGATGAGACTGAGCTTTTGGAATGTCTGAAAGGTTTTGCGAAACAAGGAGATCCCATAATGCAGAACCTTCTGGGTGTTTGTTTATGTGCGGGATATGGGTGCGAAGAAAATCCACGCAAAGCCATACAATGGTGGACTAAGGCTGCCGA
>JAFZZK010000019.1 GCA_017615795.1 Bacteroidales bacterium | reverse complement strand
GCTTCCGAGAACGAACTCAAGGGCATCCTCGGCTACACCGAAGAGGCTGTGGTCTCCACCGACTTCCTCGGCGACAAGAGAACCTCCATCTTCGACGCTGCCGCCGGCATCATGCTCAACGAGCATTTCGTCAAGCTGGTCTCCTGGTACGACAACGAAATCGGATACTCCAACAAGGTCGTTGACCTTATCTGCAGCATGGACAAGACTGTCAAACTGTAGTCCGATATCCCATACCGCACCGCATGCGGTGACCATCCAATATTCGTGGGGACGATGCGCGCCTCGTCCCCACTTTTTTATGCACAGCACCCCCAACATCGTTCCTGACATACCATACACTATTTTTTGTATCTTTGCGCCCTATACTAAAATAGGAAAAGAAGGGACATTTGTTTTCTTTCCTATGAAAAAAGTTTTTATAAAATATTGATAATCAATAAAATAAATATACTATGAAAGGAATCGTTCTCGCCGGTGGATCCGGCACCCGGTTGTATCCCATCACCAAGGGCGTCAGCAAACAGCTGCTGCCCATCTACGACAAGCCGATGGTTTATTATCCCATCTCCGTGCTCATGCTGGCGGGCATCCGCGACATCCTGCTCATCTCCACGCCGCAGGACCTCCCCGGTTTCAAGCGCCTGTTGGGTGACGGCAGCGACTACGGCATCAACCTCCAGTATGCGGAGCAACCCTCACCCGACGGTCTGGCCCAAGCCTTCATTATCGGCGAAGAGTTTATCGGCGACGACTGCGCCTGCCTCGTGCTGGGTGACAACATCTTCTACGGCAGCCACTTCACCGGAAAGCTCTTGGACGCCGTCAAGGCCGCCGAAGAGGACCGCAAGGCCACGGTCTTCGGCTATTGGGTCAATGACCCCGAGCGCTACGGCGTGGCCGAGTTCGACAAGGAGGGCAACTGCCTCTCCATTGAGGAGAAGCCCGTCAACCCCAAGAGCAACTACGCCGTCGTGGGTCTCTACTTCTACCCCAACAAGGTGGTGGAGGTGGCCAAGTACATCAAGCCCTCGGCCCGTGGCGAGCTGGAAATCACCACCGTCAACCAGGAGTTCCTCCGCGACGGCGAGCTGAAAGTGCAACTGCTCGGGCGCGGGTTCGCCTGGCTCGACACCGGCACCCACGACTCCCTCGCCGAAGCCACCAACTTCGTGGAGACCATCGAGAAACGCCAGGGCCTCAAGATTGCCTGCCTTGAAGGCATCGCCTACCACAAGGGCTGGATTACCTCCGACCGTCTTCTGGAAATCGCCAAGCCGATGGCCAAAAACCAGTATGGACAATACCTGATCCAACTGGTGGAACGAGAAGAATAACCCCTGAAACCTGAAACTTGAAACCTGAAACTTGAACCCCTAAAACCCACCCCCTAAATGAATATTGCCGTTGCCGGCACCGGATATGTCGGCCTTTCCATAGCAACATTATTAGCCCAGCACCACCACGTGGAGGCAGTGGACATCGTCGCCGAAAAGGTGGAGATGATCAACGCAAAAAAGTCGCCCATACAGGACGACTACATTGAAGAATATCTGGCGAACAAGCCGCTGGACCTGCACGCCACCATGGATGCGGCCGCCGCCTACCGGCAGGCCGACTTTGTGGTGATTGCCGCACCCACCAACTACGACAGCGTCAAGAACTTCTTCGACACCTCCGCCGTGGAGAGCGTCATCGAGCTGGTGCTCCAGCACAACCCCAACGCCGTGATGGTCATCAAATCGACCATTCCCGTGGGGTATGTGGAGGGTGTCAGGAAGAAATTCCGCACCACGGAGCACGGTTATCAGGACGGGCTGCCGCACATCATTTTCGCTCCCGAGTTCCTGCGGGAGAGCAAGGCCCTCTACGACAACCTCTACCCCTCGCGCATCATTGTGGGCTATGACCAAAACAATGCCTTTCTGGAAGAGAAGGCGCACCAGTTCGCCGCCCTCATCAAGGAGGGGGCCATCAAGCAGGACGTGCCCGTGCTCTTTATGGGCAGCACCGAGGCTGAGGCCGTGAAGCTCTTCGCCAACACCTACCTCGCCCTGCGCGTCTCCTACTTCAACGAACTCGACACCTACGCCGAGATCAAAGGGCTCAACACCCAGCACATCATCGAGGGCGTCTGCCTCGACCCGCGCATCGGCAACCACTACAACAACCCCTCCTTCGGTTACGGTGGCTACTGCCTGCCCAAAGACACCAAGCAGCTGCTGGCCAACTATGACGACGTGCCCGAAGACCTCATCCGCGCCATCGTGGAGAGCAACCGCACCCGCAAGGACTTCATCGCCGACCAAGTGCTCAAGATGGCCGGCTACTACGACTACTACAACCGCGGCGACTACGATGCCCAAAACGAGAAGCAGTGCGTGGTCGGCGTCTATCGCCTCACGATGAAGAGCAACAGCGACAATTTCCGCCAAAGCTCCATCCAAGGGGTGATGAAACGCATCAAGGCCAAAGGCGCCACCGTCATCATCTACGAGCCCACCTTGGACGACGGCGTCACCTTCTTCGGCAGCCGCGTGGTCAACGACCTCGACGAGTTCAAGAGACAGAGCCAGGCCATCATCGCCAACCGTTACGACAAAGACCTCGACGACGTGGCCGACAAAGTATATACCCGCGACATATTCAAACGCGACTAATCTCTACTGAGAGCGTCGCCAAAACGCATAACACGATGAAAATCGCCCTCATCCAAGAGACCAAGCATCCGGTGGACAACCGTGTGGCGCTCACACCGGCACAGATGGCGCAGTTGCAACGCGAGTATCCCGACGACCAGTTCGTGGTGCAGTCGAGCAATCTCCGGGCCTACGACGACGACCAATACCGCGCCGCCGGCATCCCGGTAGTGGACGACGTGTCGGACTGCGACGTGCTGATGGGCATCAAGGAGGTGAAAATGGAGTGCCTGCTGCCGCGCAAGCATTACTTCTTCTTCGGCCATTTCGCCAAGATGCAAGCCTATAACCTGCCTTTGGTGAAGACCTTGATGGAGCGGGAAATCACCTTCACCGACTACGAGTACTTGGTGGACGAGAAAGGCCTGCGCGTCTGTGCGTTCGGCTGGTGGGCCGGCATTGTGGGCGTCTATTACACCCTCCGTGGCTATGGGCTGCGCCACCATCTCTACGAGCTGCCGCCCGCCGACCGCACCTTCACCTTGGAGGGCATTGTCCGATTGCTGAAAAACATCACGCTGCCTTCCATCAAGTTGGTGGTCACCGGCGCAGGACGCGTCTCCCAGGGGGCACAGCACCTCCTGCGCGAAATCGGCGCCCTGCAGCTGGACGAAGAGACCTTCCTGCAAAACAGAGCGGTGGAGACTCTCGCCTACTGTGTGGCCGACGTGGACCGCTTGGTGAAGCGCGCCGACGGGGGCGCATTCTCGTGGGACGACTTCACCCGCCACCCGCAGGAGTACCGCAGCGACTTTATGCGCTGGGGACGCGCCGCCGACGCCCTGCTCTGCGCCCATTTCTGGGCCCCTGATGCGCCCGTCTATCTCAGCGAGGCCGACCTCGCCGACCCCACCCTCCGCATCAGGATGATTGGCGACGTGACGTGCGACATCAAGGGCAGCGTCAAGTCCACGCTCCGCTCCTCCACCCACGACGCGCCTTACTACGACTACAACCCCGCCACCCAAGAGGAGGAACCCGCCTTTGCCAGTCCCTCCAACATCACCGTGATGGCGGTGGACACCTGCCCCAACGCCTTGGCCCTCGACTCCAGCGCCTTCTTCGGCGACGCGCTCGTGACCCACGTGCTGCGCCCCCTGCTCAACCGCACAGGCTCCGGCACCATCGACGGCGCCACCATACTGCGTGATGGAAAACTGACCCCGAAATTTGCATATCTGGAAAATTGGGTTAATCCGTGATTTAAATCGATTTACGATGTTCGATGTTCGATTTACGAATGTGAATTAGAGACCAGAGACCGAAGACCGTAAAACGCAAACCGTAAAACGCAAACCGTAAAACGCAAACCGTAAACCGCACCACCATGGCCAGTTTGAAGGAAAAAACCATCGCCGGGATGATCTGGACCGGAATCGGAAAATTCGGTTCCGTGGGGCTTTCTTTTGTCGCGAATATGGTGCTGGCGCGGTTGCTGGTGCCTGCCGACTTCGGCTGCGTGGGGATGCTGCACGTCTTCATCGCCATCTCCACCGTTTTCGTGTATGCCGGCTTCGGGATGGCGTTGATCCAGAAAAAGGATGAACCCTCGCACGTCGATTACAACTCCGTTTTCTATTGGAACCTGACGGCAGCCCTTTTCTTCATCGGCTTGCTTTTCGTCTGTGCCCCTGCCATCGCCCGCTACTACGAAATGCCCGAGCTGGCCAACGTGCTCCGTGTGCAGAGCCTCGTGCTGCTCATCCAGGGATTCTCCCTTGTGCAGTCCTGCCAGCTGCAGCGGCATCTGCGCTTTAAGGAGCTGTCGATCCGCAACATCATCGCCACCTTTGTGGGGATGGTGGTGGCCATCATCATGGCTCTGATGGGCTTTGGTATCTGGAGCTTGGTGGTGTCACAGCTGATCACAGCCCTGACCAGCGTGTTTCTGTTGTGGAGAATGAGTGACTGGCGCCCCACCCTGGAGTTCAGTTTCGCCTCCTTGAAAGAGTTGTTCGCCTTCGGCGGGCTGATGGCGTTATCCTCCTTGGTAGAGACGGTTTATACGAACCTGCAGAGTCTGATCATCGGCAAGCTCTATTCGGCCACCGACCTTGGCTACTACTCGCAGGGGCGTAAGTTGGAGTCGGTGCCCACCGAATCATTGTCACAGATTGTCAATCAGGTCTCCTTCCCCGTCTTTGCGGCAATGCAGGATGACCGGGTGCGCCTGCTCAGTGCGGTGCGGCGCAACACCAAGGCCATCACTTACCTCAACTTCCCTTTGATGGCGTTGATGATTGCCGTGGCAAAGCCCTTGATAATTCTGCTATACGGCCCGCAGTGGGAGCCTGCCGTGCCCTTCTTCCAGATACTCTGCATCTCCAGTATGATATATACCCTCAATACGCTGAACACCAATGTTATCAAGTCGCTGGGCAAGAGCAAGATATTCTTCTTTGTACAACTCAGCAAGCGAGTCATTGGCATCGGTCTCATTATTTGGGGTGCGCAATATGGCATCTACGGGTTGTTGTGGGCGGTGACCTCGGTTGGATACATCAGCTTTGCCATCAACGCCATCGTCAACAAAAAACTGATAAACTACGGCTTCTGGAGCCAGATCGGGGATGTGGGGGTCTGCTATCTGCTGTCGGCGCTGTTGGCCGTGGCGGTCTATTTCGGAGGCCAGCTGCTTCCGTTCCACCCCTACATAGTGATGGCGGTGCAAATCGTGGCCTACACACTCCTCTATTGGCTCGTCTCCGTGCTTTTCAAAATGGAGGCGTACGAGACGTACAAGGAGATTATGTTGAAGAAGTTGAAAGTTAAGAGTTAGGGGTGTTCGGTTTACGATTTACGGTTTACGATTTACGGTTTACGATCGCCCCTCGCAAATCGCCCCTCGTACATCGCCCCTCGAACATCGCCCCTCGTCTCAACTCTCCACCGCAAAATACCCTCCCAGTTTCCTGCTCCCGGTATGCTTGATGAGACCTTGCTTCTTGAGCTCATAGAGGCAGCGGCCGACGGTTCTTGACGAGAATTTGGTTTTGGAAGATATTTTTGCGGATTTGCATCCTGGGTGATTGCAAATATATTGGAGAACGGCATCCTGTTTCTCTTTTTTGTATTTTTGTAGTCTCCAAAGTGGTATACTTTTCAATGGCACTTTGGTATATTTTAAGGTTATTTACAAATTTATTATGAAAAAACGAATTATTTTGCCGGCGCCACTATTTTGTCTGTTATTCTTATTGTTGGCCTTGAGCACATCTATATACGCACAAGAGCCAACACCTAAAATCAAAATAGGAGATATATCTGTGTTCGAGTCTACAGATTCCATTGTTGGCGAGAGCATCCAAGGACATGTTT
>JAFZZK010000018.1 GCA_017615795.1 Bacteroidales bacterium | reverse complement strand
GGTCTGCACGAAACGCAGGCTTACACCATAGTGCTCCTTGAAGGTGTACGACACGCCCGCCATGCCGCACAGTTCGAAGCGGCGGAACGGCATGCGTCCCGGCATCTTGCCGTTGGCATCCTTCTCGGTGGCGGCAAACAACACGCCGAAGGTGGGGCCGAACTCTATTTCCAATCCGTTTACAATCATGTATTTGGCCAATGCAGGCACCTCTAAGTAATAAAGCGTGAGCACATATTTGTTGCCGATGTTTCCGTTCTTGTCGGCGCGAAGGAAGGTGCTGCTGCCCTTCATCACAAAGTTGATCTCGGGCTGGATGGCCCAGTGGGGGTTCTGGATAAACCGCCAGTTGACGAAGCCGCCGGCGTAGGCGCCCATCTTGTGGAATCCCGACAGCTCGTCACCCGACATCTGCGTGGCGGTGAAGCCCGCGCGCAGGCCGCCGCGGAAGTTCTGCGCATGGCTCCCGAAGGCCAGCGCGATGATCATCAAGGCTAACAATACTCGTTTTGCGTTGCTCATGGGGTCTCTTTTAAGGGAATAATGGGAATCTCATTGCCGTATTCGCGGTCTTCAATCCGCAGTTGCGATGAGCTAACATTCTTTTCATCGATATAAAAATCAACAAGATAGAAGCCGGGCTGCAGGATAAAGGTGAACAACCCGCTGTGGGGATTGGGGCGGTAGGTGCCCACCCTGCTCTTGTCGCCGGCCTGACGGATTTCCACCTTGTAGCGCGACATCTCAGCCATCACATCCGTGCTGTCGCGGCCCTCCACGCGCCCCTTCACCACACAGTAGGGGGCGGGCACATCCTGAAAGGTGACCTTGTAGATGTCGCAGTCGCCGGTGCTGTTGGCACGAAAATCTCCGATATAGGCGTATCTTCCTGATTTCGTTACCGATATGGTCTTGTTGTCATCGGGAGTGTTAATGGGGAAGGCAAGGTTTTCGGGGACGGCGAAGAAGCGCTCTTCAGGTGACCATGTAGAACGGAACAGGTCGTATCCGCCCATGCTGTTGTGGCCTTGCGAGCTGAAGAAGAAGGTGGTGCCGTCGGGGGCAAGATAGGGGTAGCTCTCGTTGTACTCGGTGTTGATGTTTGGGCCGGCATTCTTGGGCGAGCTCCAGTCGCCGTTGGGCAGCTTGCGCGAGTAGTAGATGTCCATGCCGCCGTAGCCGCCCGGCCGGTTGGAGCTGAAAAACAGCCAGTTGCCGTCAGGTGAAATCGCGGCGGACTCCTCGGCGAACTCGCTGTTCACCGCCGTGTTGAGCATCTCCGGACGGCCAAACATCTTCTTGTCTTTCTGCGAGATGAAGATGTCGTCGTATCCCTTGTCGTTGTTGAAGTAAAGCACCAGCTGCTGTCCGTCGCTGCTGAGGCCGACCACCTCCTCCACGAGGGCGCTGTTGACGGGGTTGGAGAGCTTTTTCGCCTTGCTCCACTGTCCGTTCACCCGCTCCGAGAAGTACACGTCGGCCAGCTTGTAGCCATCGTAGTCGAGGGCGGTGCCGCCGTTCTGGGCCTGCTTGGAGGTGAAGTACAGCACATCCTCGTCGCCGCTGACGTAGGCGTTGTAGTCGGGAAACTCGCTGTTGACGTTGGTGCCGACATTCTCAACGGTGACATTGCCGCGCATCTCGATGAGCAGTTTGGCGTTGTTGCACATTTCGATGTATCTTTCGGGCGGGAAGTCGGATTTGTCGAGGCGAATGTTTTTCTTGCTGAAGGTCTGGAATGACTCGATGGCCTCGTCGAAGCGGTAGCAGAGCATCAGTGCTTTGCCGAGGTAGAAGGGGATGTAGGGGTCGGCCTTGGGGTTGCGCTGGGCGCGCTGGAAATGAATGACCGCCTTGGAGTAATCGGTGTGGGAGTTGAGGTAGGCATAGCCGGCGAAAAGGTTGTACTCGTAGTGCAGCGAGTCCACGCGGAGCAGCTCCTCGAAGTGGCGGGCGGCATCGTGCATGTTGCCCGAGAAGTAGAGCTCCTTGGCGGTGGCCTCATCGGTGAAAAGGGCGCCGTTGCCCTGTCCGTGCAGCTGCGGCAACAATAACAGTAAAAGTGCGGGAAGAAGAAGTTTGCGGATCATAAAGGTAGGGATTGATACCTACACGTACTCCTTCACCTCGATGCTGCCGTCGAGGATCATGCGGGCGTTCATCGCCATGGAGGCCATTTCGTCCTCGCCGGGATATACGGCTACGGGGGCGATCCACTCCACGTGGCGTTTGATGTGGCCGACGATGGGCTTGCCGTAGGCGATGCCGCCGGTGAGCAGGATGGCGTCCACCTTACCCTCGAGCACTGCGGCGTTGCCGGCAATCTGCTTGCCGATCTGATAGGCCATGGCGCGCTCGATGAGGTCGGCGTACTTGTCGCCGGCGAGGGCGCGTTTCTCTACCTCGTAGGCGTCGTTGGTGCCGAGGTACGACACGAGGCCGCCCTTGCCCACGATCACCTTGCGCATCTCTTCGAAGGTGTATTTGCCGCTGTAGCAGGCCTTGATGACCTGGTCCATCGGGAGGGTTCCGGAGCGTTCGGGAGAGAACGGTCCTTCGCCTTCGAGGGCCTGGTTCACGTCCACCACGCGGCCCTTGCGGTGTGCGCCCACGCTGATGCCGCCGCCCATGTGGGCCACGATCAGGTTGAGATCTTCGTACTTCTTGCCGATGGATTTGGCATAGATGCGGGCGATGGCCTTCTGGTTGAGGGCGTGGAAGATGGAGAGGCGCTCAAAATCCTTGTGCCCGGAAATACGGGCGATGTCGTCCATCTCGTCCACAATGACGGGGTCGGCGATGTAGGCCGCTTCCAGACCGATCATCTTGGCCACGCTGTCGGCGATGAGACCGCCGAGATTGCAGGCATGCACACCGTTGTAGCCTTCCAAAAGGTGTTTCTTCATCAGGTCATTGACGCGGTACACGCCCGAGGTGAGCGGCTTGATGAGTCCGCCGCGGCCCATCACGATGGCGATTTCGTCAAGGCTGACATTCTGGTTCTTCAGTTCTTCCAGAACGAAATTCTTGCGGTAGTCGTACTGGTCGGCGAGGGCTGCGAACTTCGACAGCTCTTCGACGGAGTGCTTGATGTTGGTGGTGAAGATGTTTTTTTCGCCTTCGAAGACGGAAATTTTAGTGGAGGTTGCCCCTGGGTTGATGGCAAGAATTTTATTTCTCATTATTAAAAACAGGTTTAATGGTGATTATTCAGTGGTGTTGTAAGTGGGGATGATTTTGGCCTCGCTGTAGCCAGTGCCGGCGTTGGTGCACACGTAGGCGCGCACGTAATACACGGTGTCGAGCATGGGAGCGTTGTAGGTGATGTTGAAGGTCGTGCTCTTGCCGTCATGCTCCTCCATGGCGATGGTGGTCACGCCGTCGGCTTTGTAGGTGGGTTCCGGGGTGAGGCTGAAGAGGAAGCCCACTTCGTTGAAGTATTTGCAGCCGCCGTTCTCGGTGATGGTGCCCTTGCAGTCCATGATGCAGGTGCCCGGGTAGGAGATGGGGGTGACGGAAGCGTCCACGGTGGCAGGTTCGAATTTCGTGCATCCCGAAGTCAAAGCGACCAGAATGCCCACAAATAAGGTGATGAAATATTTTTTCATAATGGTGATGATTTTGTTGTTTTCTTTGAAAGTGCAAAAATAATAATTTTTTTTGGAATCCAAAGCATTGTGGAGAATTAAAAATATTCGTTGGGAATAGAAAAAAAGATTGTATTTTTGCAGACTTAATTCTGAAACCCAATATAAAAATAGTCATGTCCTTTTCTGTCCTTAAAAACTATCCTTATACGGACGAGCAAATTCAGGCCAGACTTGCCGAATATCAGAACGGCAGTCTGCGCTATTTCGATTTTTCCCAAGCCTATCGCTTTATTCTGAGTGTCATTGATCTCACCACGTTGGAGGGCTCCGACAACGCTGCCCGCGTGCAGCAGCTGTGCGAGAAGGCAATGGCTTTCCACGACGATGCCAACGGCATTCCGTCAACGGCTGCCGTGTGCGTCTATCCGCCCTTCGCGGCGCAGGCCAAATCGATCCTGAAAGACACTGATATTCACGTGGCTTGTGTGGCAGGCGCTTTCCCCGCCGGACAGTCACCCATCGAGATCAAGATAGCCGAAGTGGCCTACGCGGTGGCGCAGGGCGCCGATGAAATCGACATGGTGATTTCGCGCGGCAAGTTCCTTGAAGGCGACTACCAGACCGTGTATGACGAGATTGCTGCCATCAAGGCCGCCTGCGGTCACGCCCACCTGAAGGTGATTCTCGAGACCGGCGAGCTGGGCAGCGCTGACAATATATATAAAGCCTCCCAGATTGCCATCGCCGCCGGTGCCGACTTCATCAAAACCTCCACGGGCAAGATCAAGGTCAACGCAACGCCCGAGTCGTTCCTCGTGATGCTCGACGCCATCAAGGACCACTATGAGGCGACAGGGAAGATGGTCGGCATGAAACCCGCCGGCGGCATCGCCGATGCTCCCACCGCCATCGCCTTCCTCAAAATTTTGGAGAATGTGCTGGGCGAAAAATGGCTCTCCAACCGCTATTTCAGAATAGGCGCAAGCCGCCTTGCAGACAAGATTAGAGCGGAAATATAATTTTTTTTTCAAATTTTTCTAAATAGATGATTTAGAATAAAATAAAAGTTGTATTTTTGCACGCTTAAAAATCAGACCTATAAACCATTACATTTTATAACCAAATTTAATACATTTCAATTATGACTAAAGCAGAAATCGTAAACGAAATCGCCAACAAGACCAACCTTGACAAAAGCACTGTTCAGGCTGTAGTAGAGAAATTCATGGATACCGTT
>JAFZZK010000017.1 GCA_017615795.1 Bacteroidales bacterium | reverse complement strand
ACGATTGCATTCAAGACATGGTCGTAGAATCCTGCAGGAACCATGGAAAAGCCTGTGGCATTGTTGGCCGAGGGGTCGTTTCCCACGGAACAGACAGTAGTATCTGTGTTCCAATAATTTTCAGAAGCCAATGCTTTGGCAATATACGAAGAGCTGTCGATATCGCACAAAAAATCATTCTGACTGCTCAAATAATTGCACAACGTATCCAACTCGTCATAACTTGGCACATGCCACCCCTGCGGACAGATGCCCCTGCGCCCCGTGAATGAGGTGCCGATGAGAGCATCTGACGTGGTATCCATCGCACCTGCCCAGGTATAGTAGATGCCACAGTCAATCAAAGGGATGTCTGCGTTGGAAAAATCATAATACCAGAACGGTTGGGAATAATCCGCCGGAGTGCAACCCACCTGCAGGCAGCCATTCGGAGAAGTAGTGCAACGCATATTCTCTCTGGTCCAGCACTGGTTGCCCATCAACACCGTAGTGTAAATATTACCCTGATGGTCCACTGCTATCGGCATTCCGGGACAAGATTGGTAAGTTGTCGTGGATGATGTTGAAAACAACAACGGTATATCCTGCGATACATGGTCAATCTCTTGCTGTATAGGATCGCTGCGCATCAGCTGATCGCTTTCATTGAGTGAAAAACCCTGACAAAGAATCACGTCACCAGGAAGATAGGGATGCTGGCTTCCTGCCTTGTTCCATCCTTTCTCCATCCATGGAAACTCCAACTGATGAACCGTACCGACATAGTCAATGGATTTGCCATTGCCGCCACTGCACACCATCTTGATAGACGCGGACTGATTATCCTGACGGACAGTCATCAGATAAGTTCCTGCAGCAGGAAGGTTGGCACGCAGCAAATGCACTCCTGCCTGTGACAGAAACCTATTTTCCGCCACTATCACACGACCGAAAATGTCGCTGATTTCAATGGTAACATAACCGGGGACAGCAACACTCAATTGCACCTCCGTAGCATCACTAAATGGATTGGGTGTGTTCTGATACAAGGTGATGGCATTTGTGTGCTGCCACTCCTGCACACCAGTCACATCCGTCATCACCAATATGGTATCAGGATAACGAAGAGTCTCTATCCAACCGCGACTCAAATTTTGGATCGTCACAAACGTGAGAGGAACAACCTCATTGGTTTCCGACATGCGACCTGTGAACGTCACATTGACTGTCTGCGCTGATACTGTTGCAAGCAATATCAGCATCACTATAAATGTAAATGCCTTTTTCATAGTATTTTAGGATTAAAATGTTTGCAAAATACAGATGGGGACTTCTATTTTTACTCTTCTTTCGCCATATCTCCAGATTCTGCAAGTCCCTTCAACAGAATCTGAAAAAAATAACGGGGCAAATTTACATATTATTTTTTGATTTCCAAGTGTTTGATGTAAATGTTCGCGTCAGCGAACCCAAATGCGAACGAAGTGAGCAAATTTGTACTATCTTTGCAACCAAATTTTGTAATTATGCAACCTCTTGTATGTAACGACTTTAAAGATACCCGTTCCGGCTTCGGTGCGGGCTTGTTGGAGGCGGGTCGCCGCAACCCCAATGTTTTCGCCCTCTGCGCCGATGTGATCGGAAGCCTCAAGATGGGTGATTTTATCAAGGAATTTCCCGAACGGTTCATCCAGACCGGCATCGCGGAAGCCAACATGATCGGCATCTCCGCCGGCCTCGCCCTCAGCGGCAAGGTGCCGTTCGCCGGCGCCTTCGCGGGCTTCATCTCTGGCCGCGTCTATGACCAGATCCGCATGGTGGCCGCCTATTCCAACCTTAACGTGAAAATCGCTGCCTCCCACGCCGGTATCACCGTGGGCGAGGACGGCGCCACCCACCAGATGATGGAGGACCTCGGCCTTATGAAGATGCTCCCGAACATGGTGGTGATCAACCCCTGCGACTACAACCAGACCAAGCAGGCCACCCTCGCCGCTGCCGAGCACGTCGGACCCGTCTATCTCCGATTCGGCCGCCCCGCCGTTCCGAACTTCACCCCCGCCGACCAGCCGTTCGTCATCGGCAAGGCCCTGATGCTGAACGAAGGCACCGACGTCACCCTCATCGCCACCGGCCACCTCGTATGGCACGCCCTCGAGGCCGCCTATGAACTCTCCCAGAAGGGTATTAGCGCAGAAGTTATTGACATACACACCATTAAACCCCTTGACGAAGAGGCCATCCTCCGCAGCGTAGCCAAAACCCGCTGCGTGGTCACGGCCGAAGAGCACTTCCGCAACGGCGGCCTTGGCGACAGCGTCTGCCAACTGCTGGGTCGCAAACTCCCCGCCCCCGTCGAGATGGTGGCCGTGGACGACCACTTCGGCGAAAGCGGCAAGCCCGCCGAACTGATGGCCAAGTACGGCCTCGACACGCCGCACATCGTGGAGGCCGCCCTCAAGGTGATGGCCCGGAAATAACCTTTGGGAATGGACGAACCCTTCGAAGCACGGCCCCCCGCGCAGGATGAACAGATCCTGTCGCTCTTCAACGACGAGAAGACGAAAGAGCGGGGCTTCCGTATGCTGATGGACAAGTACAGCCGCTATGTTTACAGCTACACCCGTCGGTTCGTCTATTCGCACGAGGATGCCAACGACCTCACGCAGGATGTGTTCGTCAAGATTTGGCGGTTCCTCGGCAGCTTCCGTGGCGACTCCAGCCTCAAAACGTGGATCACCCGCATCTGCATCACCACCTGCCTGTCGTTTCTGAAAAAGAAGAAGGAAGCCCTCGCCCTCGGTGACGACAAATTCACCGACCACCTTTGGAACGTGGCGGCGCAGGAACACTACTTCTCCGCCGACCGCTTGGAACAGTGGCTGCAGGAGGCTATCATCCGACTGCCTGAAAAACAACGCATTGTCTTTACCCTCCGCTATTACGACGAGCTCCCGTACGAGGAGATGTCGAAAGCCTTGGACACCTCCGTCGGTGCCCTGAAGGCCTCCTACCACTTCGCCCGTGAAAAGGTAGAGGATTATTTGAAGAAGAAAATCAATTGATTCTAAAGACAATAACCGTAGAGACGCAAAATTTTGCGTCTCTACAATAAATATTATTATTTCGTTGCAACCAACCTCCACGCCTCTCTTAAGGAAGCATAGGAGTTCTTCAGGAGTTCCGAAACCTTGTCGCGTTCCACCCACACCGCCTGTTCAATCTGTTCCTCCGTCTGCGGTGTGACGGAGCCGGACACGGCTTTCATTTCGAACCAGACGGTCTCTTTCAGCATCTT
>JAFZZK010000001.1 GCA_017615795.1 Bacteroidales bacterium | reverse complement strand
GCGAAAAAAAATCAATATTTCAGCGTTTTGCTGAACTCTACCCCATTCTTGTACTTGCCAGAGACGATCAGCGAGCGTTTCGGCTCATCACCGAAGAAAATCACACGTATTTCGTCATCGGATTCTTCGAGAATCAAGCCGCCCGTGACTTGCCAATAGATTTCGCTCACTTGTGATTTGTCGAAAGTGTAAATCATCGAATTTTTGGAAACATGTCGGAGCGAAACAGGCTGTGGCACCAACTCCCGATAGAAAAAATAGGCCACTGAGTCCTGAATCGTATAGAAATAACTTGAAATTTTGCGGTGTTCGTCCACATGGAGGCTGTGTCCTTTGCCCTTTGCCGTGAAGAGTCTGCTACGCATACCATGTTTTCGGGCATATTGGTCAATGCACTGGGAGCCATACATTTTGGTGATGAGTTCGTCCTGTGCCTTGCCGCTTTTTTGATCGTTTGAGGGGAAAAGCTTCCGCAAGGATTTGGCTATCTCCCCGCCAGGACCTACAATGTTTTTAAAGGGGTAGTCATGCCCGTAGGGTACAATGTTGTCAGCATCGCCATGGAAGGAGATGATGGCTGTAGCCGTGGAGTTGCCCAAGATAAGGGTGTCGGTCACGGCGCCCCACATATTGGCCACGCCGCGAACCTTGATTTTTTCCTTATATGCCGTGGCAAGTTTCGAGATTGGGCCCTCGTCGAGGACGGTGCCGGGACGGTTCTTGTCGCGCATGAAGGTCACATTGAGCGCCGTGATGGCACCTGCGCTCGAGCCGCCCAAGAAGAGCCAGTCCGGATTGATGCGATATTCCGAGGCATGGTGCAGCATATAGCGCACGGCAGCGTGCACGTCCTGCGTGGCGCGATACCCCGCCTTGTCGATAGACTCATGATTGGGCTTGAACCCCATCCGATAATTGGGCGAGACCACCACGTAGCCAAGCGAAGCATAGTGGCGGCACCACTTGACGATGGGCTCATCCTGCTTGTCGCCGTTATAAAAGGCTCCGCCATGGATGAGAAACATCAAAGGACGGAGGCCACCTTTATTATCGTCGGGCAGATAGATGTCCATCTTCAGATCCAGTGACTGCGGGCCTGAAAGCAAATCCGGCACACGGCGCGCATAAATCTTGGCAAAACTCTCGTCCACATCCGGATAGCTGCTCCAGTAGCCCTCGGCACGTGCATACGTAACATCTTTGCTCACCTTGACCTTATAAATCGGGGACACAAACTGATCGCGGAACGACTTGAACGTTTTCCTTTCAATGGGTTTCAACGTGAAGGACCTGACTTCAAGGTCGTTGCTGCGGCATGTGATGCGGTCTCCCTTCATCTTGACCTTGACAGTGAAATCCTCTGTCACGCCAGGCATCGAGAAAACGCATCTGCCATTCCTGATTGTAGCGGTAAACGGATGTTTTTCGGCAACCAATTTATCCGCAAGATAAGCCCGGCCCGTCACCTGGTCCGAAGCCACATCATCTATGCGGACGACCCAGGACTTGCCATCCACATCGGCAAGCCAGGCGGAATATTGGCGCAACTGTTCGACATCCACGCCCCCACAGGACGTGAAAAGCAACACAATCAGGAAATATGCGAATTTCTTCATCTTTACTACATTTTATACAGCAGGCGCATCTGCGCCATGACTATCCAATAAAAGTGCAAAGAAACAGAAAAGTTTTGAAATTAGGGTTTTGCGGACAAAAAATCTTTTGCCACAATGTATTAATTATTGTTCCTGAACGAACAAAACAATTTTTGTGTATCTTTGCGCCCTTAAAATGAAAAAGATGAAAAAACACACTCTACTCTTTGTATTAGCGATAGTTGTCGCATTTCTTGGCAGCCTGTCCGCCCAACAGGTGACACCCGAGCAGGCCACAAAGGCTTGTGAACGTTTTCTGACGGAATACTATCCCACCTCTACCCTACCGGCAGCCAAGCTCCAAGAGACCTTGGTTGACGAGGAGGGCATGACGTGCATGTATCGATTCAGTTTGGACGGTGTCGGTTTTGTGATCGTATCCGCCTCGCAATCCGTGATGCCCGTGCTCGCGTACTCTTTCGACGACAATTTCGAGATGATTCCGCCCGTAAAGAACATCTTGCACTTATATGAACAGGTAGTACGCGCCACAGAAGAAGGTTCAGCTCCCGCAGACGCCAAGTCCGTGGCAGACTGGAAGCGCTATTTAGCGGACGATTTCACGCCGCAATATCCCAAGACGCCCACCCATGGTCCTCTGTTGACCACTCGTTGGAACCAAAACAAATACTACAACACTTACTGCCCGTGGGACGCCAACTCCGGTTCCTACTATGATTACCGCGTGCCGAACGGCTGCGTTGCGCTCGCCAGCGCCCAGATCATGAACTATCACCGCTATCCTGAACACGGTGTTGGCGGTAGCAGTTACATTCCGCAAGGCTATCCGCGGCAAACCGTCATGTTCTCCCAGCACACATACCATTGGGATGCCATGTGCAACCAGCCCCAAAGCTATGCTTGCGAGATTGCCAAATTGGCCTACCACTTTGGCGTGGCCATCCAAATGGGCTACACACCCGACGGCTCCGGCGCCCAATCCGAAGACGCCATGCGGCAATTGGCCAACACGTTTGGATACGACCAGAGCATTGCCCAATACCATCAAGGACAATTCATGCTGGACTCCGCTGACCGAGTCTACTACACCAACCTGCTCAAGGGAGAAATCGATGCCCGCAGACCCATTTACTACTCCGGTTGTTCCGAGACCAGCTGCCACGCCTATGTGTTGGACGGTTACGACAATGAAGACCGCTTCCACATCAACTACGGCTGGGGCGGCGCCTCCAACGGCAACTACGCCCTGGAAAACTTCGTTGCTGGTAGCACACACTACGACTTCAGCGGGGCCGCCATCGTACGCATCTTCCCGTCGGGTGCCATTCCTGACACCTACTGCCAAGGCCATCAACGCAACACGGCCTCCTTCGGCTATATCGCCGACGGTTCCCCCACCGCCAAGCCCTACCAAGCCAATCCCGACTGTTCATGGATGGTCGCTGTACCCAATGCGCACTCCTACACCTTCACCTTCGACCGTCTCGACCTTAACCCCAATGTCGATTTTGTCACCATCTACAACGGCCCTACCGTAGAAAGCGGCGAAAGAGCCACCATCACAGGTTCCACTTTACCCGGCAACTCCTATACCATCACCGCCGACAGTGTCCTCATCACCTTCACATCCAATGGATCTGTCAGCGAAAACACAGACTACTACGGATTCCTCATCAGCTATTCCACTATTTTGGATGAACCCTACTGCGACGAAACTGAAATCATCACAGACTGGCACACTGTTTTTTCAGACGAAAGTGGTGATGGAACACCTTACAAAGCAGAGACTCGCTGCACCTGGAACGTAAACCTCAACTACATCTCCGGATTTGCCTTTAACTTCACCAAGTTCGATCTGGGCTATGGCGACTTCGTGGATGTGTACAACGCCACCACTAACCCACCCACCCTCTACAAACGTTTTGACATTTACGAGCCTCCCACAGGCATCTACTCTGTCAATTTCAAAAGAATGCGCATCAACTTCGTATCTGACAACTTTGATCAGCGTGATGGCTTTGAATTCAGCTACTACGCTCTTGCCAGCATCGATGACCATAGCGGTCTTGACGACCTCACAATTTACCCCAACCCTGCTAGCGACAACATCCACATCCAGTTCTCCCTTGAAAGCGACGCAGCCGTGCAATGCCATCTGCTCGACCTTGCCGGGAAGACCATCCGCACGGAGACCATCATAGCCAACGCTGGCGAGAATCATCACACCATCGGCGTTTCCAACCTCTCCTCCGGCTTCTACATCTTAGAGATGTCCACCCCGACCGGCAAAACCATTCGCAAAGTGATGGTGGACTAACCTCTGTCTTTGATTTAAGCCACTCAAAGCAACATACTGATGAAAAAGATTCTCTCTCTGATAGCCCTTGCGGTGCTTGTCTTCATAGCTGGATCATGCAACAGGGGCGAGGGCACGGGGGGCACGTGTACCCTCGAAGGCACTGTCTTTTCCGTCCTGCATCCGGACGACAACTACAATCTGGAAACCGACACCATCCCCGCAGCGAAAACCGACGTGTTTTTAGTATACGGCACTGACAAGTTTTACGGCGACGATGTGGAGACCGACCACACCGGCTTCTATCAGTTCAAGTACCTGCGCCCCGGCACCTACACGCTCTATGCCTACTCCACCCTGCCCTCCGGAGAGCGCATCGCCGTGTCGCAAACCGTGACCATAGAACGTGGCAAGACGACCACCGTCCCCGACATCTACATCCACTCCGGCAAAGCCTACGGCACCTCCATCATCAAAGGTATCACAAATGCCACCTACATCGACAAGAACGGTGTCGTCACGGGCACGGGCCCTGCCTACGAGCACCGCATGTACATCCAGCGACAAGACGAACCATATCCCTTTGATGACGTGCGCGTCGGCATCGATGGTGTCTTCATGTTCCAAAAGATAACCCCCGGTCAATACATTGTCTTTACCACTTCTGTATACGACGAGGACGAGGTCCCCTTCATCATCCAGAAAAATGTCTCAGTGGAAGAGGCGGGCATCATCGTGGAAATTCCGGAGCCCTTCTCCGTAACCATACGCCCTTAGACCACCAAAAAAGTCGTTTTCACCATTAAACAAAAGGACAAGTAACTATGAAAAAAATATGGATAATCCTCATCCTCACGCTTGTCGTGTCCTGCGCATATTCCCAAACCACGTCGGGCAATGATTCCAAGAAGAACCTGACTGTCAAGGAATGGAAAAAATCAGCCGATGGCAAGAGTCCTCGCTCTTTAGACCACGTAACCAAGTATGATGCACAAGGCCGCAAATGCGAGGAGATTGAATACACCTCCAACGGCACCGTCCGCGACCGCGTCGTCTACGAGTACGGCAGCAACGGCAAGGTGTCCCGACAAATCATTTATGAGGGGAGCAGCAAAGTGGTTCGCATCCGTAAATACGAATACAATACCGATGGCACCAAGCACAAGCAATACAATTACGCTCCCAACGGCAAATTACTGTCCGTGAAAGAATTCGAATACGTCCGATAGAAAGGGGTGTCACCGATGAATCCCCTCGCGCACATTCTCCAGTTGCTTCCTTCCATCTCCTTAGAAGAGATGAGTGCCGTGAAGCTGATGAACCGCACCGACACCAAGTATCTGCTCAACCAGCAGGCACTTGAGGAGTTGGCTTTGCGTTGGCAGGGGCTTTTCCATGTACAAGAGAACCTAGGCCTGCGCACCGCGAGATACAGGACACTCTATTTCGACACACCCGACGCCATCACCTACACCATCCACCAGAACCAGCAACTGCACAGACAAAAGATACGCGAGCGCATCTACGTGGAATCCAACACCTGCTTTCTCGAAATCAAGAACAAGGTTAACACCGGACGCACCAAAAAGAAGCGCATCGCCATCCCCATGGAGGGTTTCGGCAAGTTGTACGACACGCCCGAAAAGCGCGACTTCCTGCGCGAAAGGGTTTGGGTGACGCACGAGGAGCTGCATCCCCGGCTGCAGAACGCGTTCCAACGCATCACACTCGTAAACCGGCAAAAGAGCGAGCGCATCACCATTGACTCGAACATCCAATACCACAACCTCGTCACTGGACAAGACGCCGACACCACCGGTCTGGTAATTGTCGAGGTGAAACAGGACGGCAACTGTCCCTCCGACTTCAAACGCCTGCTGCTCGATGCCCGCATCCAAAGCCACGGACTAAGCAAATACTGCCTCGGCATGCTGCTCACCGACGACCGCATCAAATACAACCGATTCAAGCCCAAGGTCAGGTTCGTCAGCCAACTGATTGGCCGGCCTTTGGAGATATACAGCTTAACGCACAAAATTCAAAGTAACGACAACGAACGCGCTGTCCATTAAAAACAAAACCTAACCCCACCCCAACCAAAATGTTCCAAGATTTCCCCGAATACGATCCAGAAATAGCCCGCGAATTTGGGCTCGACACCATTGACAACGCCAACCAGCTGTTCGGCATCCCCTTCTTTGACGGTCCAACCTTATGGCAGATGCTCTTCCGATTCGCCATCAATCTCCTCTTCTGTTGGATTATCATCGGACTCTTCTACTATAGGAAAAGTCGGCGCCGCGACTATTATTTCACCTTCCTGATGTTCAGCATCACGATTTTCTTCATGATTTTCCTGATGGACAATGTCAAGGTGCAAATCGGTTTCGCATTGGGGTTATTTGCCATTTTCGGCATGATCCGATACCGGACCGAATCGATCCCCATCCGCGAAATGACCTATCTGTTCATTTCCATCGGACTTTCCGTCATCAACGGATTGGCCATGACCGCCAGCTACGCCGAACTTCTGCTCACGAATCTCATCATCGTGGCAGCTGTATGGATCTTTGAAAGCCACAAATCCAAGAATCGTGTGGAGACCAAAATCATCCTGTATGAAAAAATCGAGCTTGTCAAGGCCGGTCGCGAGGCTGAATTAAAAGCTGACCTGGAGGAACGCACGGGACTCGACATCATACGCCTTGAGGTCGGGCACATCAATTTCCTCAAGGATGTGGCTTACATCAAGGTACACTACAAATCGAACGAGGAGCAATACAACACAGTCAACAACCTGACAAAAGTGAAACCAGACAATTATTTCCAATGACAATTCTCAGACGCATCGCGATACCATGCTTGTTGCTGCTGATGGGTGCGACAATCCATGCGCAGACATTTGAGACCGGCGGGCTGGTCGGTGCCCAGTACGAGATGAAAATCATCAAGGGCTGGCATTGGAACGCAGAGTCCCAGTTGCGTTTCGACCACAACTTCACGCACTACGACCGCTGGAAAGTATCTGTCGGCACGGACTACACCTTTTGGAAAAAACGCATCAAGGTGGGGGCTTCCTATAGTTTGATGAATTACCAGGACGACGAGGGCATCTTTGATTGGCGCCATCGCCTGACCGGCGCCCTGACGTTTGCCTACAAGGCGTCCTCATGGAAAATCGCCTACCGCGCCGCCTTCCAGTGGACCTTCCGCGACGAAAAACGCGGCTCGTACCGCTTCAACCCCAAGTCATACATGCGCAACCGGGTCTCCTTCTCCTACTCCATCCCCCAAAAACCTTTGAAAGTCTACATCGCCGAGGAGTTCTGGTGGCGGTTATATCACCCCGAGAAAAAAATCATCGACCACTTGCGCACCACTTTAGGACTGGAGTACAACATCAACAAGCACCACACCCTGGATTTTCACGTCCGGTCGGACAACGAAGTCCAGGTCAACAATCCCACACACATATTATATTTAGGTGTAAAGTATAGTTTTGATTAAAGCACAAAAACATGGATGAATTCATTGCCGGAGCCAAGAAATTTTTAACGGATATTGTTTTCCAAAACATCCCAAAGCTCATCCTCGCCTTGGTGATTCTTTGGATTGGATGGAAACTCATCAAACTGGTGGACAGAGCCTTAAACAAGGCCTACAAGCGCCATACCGTAGACCCATCGCTCCAGATGTTTCTCAACTCCCTGATCAACACAGCGCTAAAGATACTTTTGGTGCTCACGGCGATGGGGATTGTCGGCATCAAAATGACCTCTCTCGTGGCCATTGTCGGCGCGGCCGGACTTGCGATAGGCATGGCCCTGCAAGGCACTCTCCAGAACTTCGCGGGCGGGGTCATCATCTTGTTGCTCAAGCCTTTCAAAGTCGGCGACTACATCGAGCAAGGCAGCTATGCCGGTTTTGTGGAATCCATCCAGATCTTCAACACCACGCTACGCACCTATGACAACCGCAACATTATCGTTCCCAACACAGAATTGGCCACTAAATCGTTGGTCAACCATTTCAACCTTCCGATGCGCCGCGTGCGCATTGACGTGTCCATCGCATACGGCGAGTCCATTGAGAAAGTCCGGGAGGTGCTCCTGCGCGTGGCCAACGCACACCCGCTGGTGTTACAAGAGCCGAAGAAACCCTTCGCGCCCGTGGAATCACTGGGCGAGAGTTGCGTAAACATGAGCTTATATGCCTGGATGTTGCCGGAAAACTACTGGACCGTGCTATACGACCTGAATCAACAAGTGTATGAAACCTTGCTGAAAGAGGGTATCGAAATCCCCTTCAACCAATTGGACGTCCACATCAAACAATAAAATTCTCTTATTGGGTTACAGATCCACTCTTCAGAGCCTTCTGATAGAGTTCATCCACATGCTGCTTGAGGTACCGCTGCCGTTTTTGGTTGAGCAGCATCATGCGCGCAGCGGCTTTCTCCTCGTTGGTCTCGCTCACGGAACGCTGATTCTTGTAGTCGAGCACCACCAAGAGATAATGATAATCGCCTATTTCCTTTTCCACGTATTTGGTTTTTCCGGAAACAGCTTCCTGGGTGAAATCAAACGAGACCTCGTTTTGGATATCGTCAAGGTAGAGCCACGTGTCATCATCCAACAAATACTCGATGGAGTCGCCCAGCAAGATCGCCAGACTCTCTTTTTCCTCGGCCCGGCGTGCATCGTCGAAAAGAATACCTTTTACAACCTCCAAGAGAGGCGAATTCTTGAGCAGTTTCACATAGTTCACCTTCACTATCTCCTTCTCTATGGTATAGCGTTTGTCGAAACTCTTCATAAACGCCTCCAATTCCTCATCCGTAACGTTGAACGTGTCTGACTGAGCCACGAGTTTGTCAAAGTAAGCATTGACAAGCAGATTGTTCCGATATTGGTCAATCTGCTTGTCGAAATTCTTCTCTATCGGACTCAAATTTTTCTCAGCCTCGTGCAGGATGAGTTGTTCCTTCACCCATTTGTCGATGAAATCATTGACCATGGCGATGCTGTCGGCGGGAGAAAGGCCGGTAGGCATGTTTTGCAGGATCTCCGACTCGTAGAGTTTATGGTAATAGACTTGGGCCATCACTCTATCCTCGTGCCTATGGCAAGAGGCCGCCAGCAATGCACACAGCGACAAGGCAACGATGATGACTCTGTTTCTCATCTTCTCTTCAAGACGGATTGGAAGACTTTCTCATCAACCGTGACAGGATATTTCTCATGCAGTTCTTTGAGCCACTCGGCCTCGAGATAGTCCTGATAACGGCCAATGACGACGGCGCGTATGCTCTCGAAAGGCTTGTAAACGACGTTGCCAAGGGAATCGGTCGTCGGGAAATCGGTCTTGATTTTCTCATAGAATTTCTCCAAGCCCACGCTGTCCTTGAGGGCAGCATTCCACACCTTTTCGGAATTGATTTCATAGAGCAGCATGCCATCGTGGAATTCCTTCACCAGATTGCGGTATTCGGGATATTTATCGCTAAGATGCCCGCGTTCGTAGCGCAGAATCTGCTCGCTGACAAAATTGGGATAGAGCGACTCCACAAAATCGATGGCGGAGCCGTTGAGCGGAGTACCCTGGTAACGGGAAATCAACTGGGCGAATTCAACAGCTGTCCCCGTCTGGTCGGCAAACGTAAACATGGGGCTGAGTTTGTCGATACCCTTGAGCGTCGTTATTTCCGTGGCCGTGGACTGGAAATAGTTGTTTGGAAGATTTTTCTTGAAGAACTTCATAGCAGCCTTCTTGCCGTTCTCCTTGAATCCATACTCGGTTTTCAGCTTGGCGACAAGGGACTCCTTGCTCTGGCGGGCGCGCGAGTCGCGTGCCAAAGCCGACTTCAGCAAGTACTTGGTTTCGTCGGTAATTTTAGAGTATATGATGGAATCCAGCTTGAGAATGTGCCAGCCCAAAGTGGAGGGTACCGGCTGGGAAATCTCACCCGGCTTGAGCTTGATGGCCGCACTGACATAGTTGCCGGGACGGCGGTTCGGGGTGAACGGCTCCATCCTGCCGCCAATGGACCGGGTGGCCATGTCTTGGGAATAGTTCTGGGCAAGCTCCGCAAACGACATCTTGCCGGTACGGTATTGGTCTTGAATCAGGCGCAAGTGCTCCGCAACCTCCGGCGACACCTTTCCCGTAATTGCACTTGTATCCAACACATACACCTGGGAGACATAAATCTTCGTCATGGAGGGAACCTTGTCCTGCACATAGATAAGATGATACCCATATTGCGTGCGAACCGGCATGGAAACCTGGCCAACCGGAGTGGTGTAAGCTGCCTTCTCAAAGGGATAAATCATCTCTAACACGGAGAAGTACCCCAACTCTCCCCTGTTGCCGTGATGAATCTTGTTCGTCTGCGGATTGATACGGTCGCGGGCTGACTCATCTTCGGAATAAAGAGCCGCAGCCTCGTTGAAATCCATGCCATGGACAATCTTGTCGCGGATCTGCAGGATTTTGTGATAAGCCGCCAACGTATCCTTCGGCGATGCGTTAGCGCCACATCTGACAAGGATGTGAGAAGCACGCACCTGATAATGGGCATTCGTGTATGCCTCGTCCAAAAGTTGCTCGCTCACCTCCGTGTCAACCAGATATTGCTGCGCCGATTGATTTTGATACGAAGCAAGTTCCTTCTTAAAGGCTTCCGACGTGTCCATGCGCAACGCAGTCGCCTCCTGCACTTTCATGCGATAGTTGATATAGAGATCGAGGTATTCGCGCAAATCCTTCTCCGTCGACTCACTGAAAGAATTATTCTTTTGATAGGCGTTCACGAATTCGTCCACCGTCACATTCTCCTGACCAATGCGTATCAGAATATCGTTATTGGTCTGTGCAAAAGCGCATGTTGTTCCGAACAGCAGGATGAAAAGAAAAAAACGTTTCATTTTATTTTATTATAAGTTGTTGTTAATCATTAAAATACAAAAAAAGTCCTTTTTTACCAAAAGTCTGCAAACATACATATTTTTTACGAATTTTGAAAGAGTGAAAAAGAGGGGATTTTGATATCTTTGCAGCAAAAATCACAAAAACGACAGTATTCTGCAACCTATTATATTTCAAACAGATAACAATGCTTCCCAAAACTTTCGCTGATTATGGCCGTAACAATTTCGCTTGGCGGCATCGACTCGACCCAACACTTGAAACACATGAAAAGTGATTCCTTACGATTTGCATTAATATATAAATATGTATAAAGAACTACTGGACGAAATCTTCAAGGCTTACCCGATGTACCACAAAGTCGGGTCTGCGGCATACAAAGAGGGATTGGAAAACATTGAGGCCCTGATGGATATTGTGGGCAACCCAGAGCGAAGGCTGAAAGCAGTGCACATTGCGGGCACCAACGGCAAAGGCTCGGTTGCGCACCTGATAGCCTCCTACTGTCAGGAACGCGGTCTCAAGACCGGCCTGTTCACCTCGCCGCACTTAGTGGACTTTCGCGAACGCATCCGCATCGATGGCAAGATGATTCCCGAAGAGGATGTTCTGGATTTCTTTCGCCTGTTCAAGCCACGCTTTGACACGTTAGATCCCTCCTTCTTCGAGATGACCACCGCCTTGGCCTTCTACTATTTTGCCCAACAGGAGGTGGATGTCGCCATCATAGAAGTGGGCTTGGGAGGGCGTTTGGACTGCACGAATGTTTTGCACCCGCTGCTTTCCATCATCACCAACATCACATTGGAACACACCAAATTACTGGGCGACACCATCGCCAAGATCGCCTTTGAGAAAGCGGGTATCATCAAGGCTGACACGCCTGTGGTCATCGGGGAGTTCCATCCTGAAAGTTTCCCCGTCTTCACCGACATCGCCAATCAGCGGAACGCACCGCTATTCCTGGCGGAAGAGAACTACACTGTGGCAGGCGACCTCGCCGACTGCACGGTCCTCGACTTCGAGGGCAAGGTGTTGTACGAACATCTGCACATGCCCATTGTGGGCGAATACCAACGCAAGAATCTGGCCACTTTTCTACAGGCGGTCGAGGTGTTTGAGCAACTGTGGCCCACCGACAAGGACGTATTGCGCCCTGCCGTGGAACATGTAGTGAAGAATACCGGGCTATGCGGCCGATGGCAGGTGCTGCGCCGCAATCCGCTGACGCTGTGCGATGTAGGGCACAACCCAGGTGGCCTCGCGCTCACCATGCGCCAATTAGAGGCCATGCCATGCCGCCAACTGCGCATGGTTTTCGGCATGGTCAACGACAAAGATGTGGACCACATCATTCCCCTGTTGCCCAAGAAAGCCCTCTACTACGTGTGCCGTTCCAACAACGAACGCGCCATCCCCTCCTCGCAATTAGCCGAACAGCTGTCAAAGCACGGCCTGGACTGCCGCACCTTTGACACCGTCGCCGACGCTTTCGCCGCCGCCGAGCACGACTGTTCCCCCGACGACATCCTCTTCGTCGGCGGAAGTTGCTTCGTGGTAGGAGATCTTTTGGAAGAATTAGGCCATTAGGCGTTCGGGTAGCCTATGCCCGCGTTGGTTATATGGTGGTGTGCACGTACCCGCGCCATTTGGCGAGCACAGCCTGGAAATCGTCGGGAAGCTCCGAGTCAAACAGGATGAACTTGCCGGTAGTGGGATGCACAAAGCCCAGCGACTTGGCGTGAAGAGCCTGCCGGGGCATGAGGGCGAAACAATTGCGAATAAACTGCTGATACTTGGAGAACGTCGTGCCTTTCAAGATATGACTTCCGCCATACGACTCATCGTTGAACAGCGGATGACCGATGGACTGCAGATGAACGCGGATCTGGTGTGTGCGCCCCGTCTCCAACTGGCACTCCAAGAGCGTCACATAGCCAAAGCGCTCGACCACTTTCCAGTGGGTTACGGCATGCTTGCCACGTTCATCGCCCTCGGGAAAGACTGTCATCACCATACGATCCCTCGGATTGCGCCCCACATTGCCCACTATAGTGCCGGAGTCTTCAGGGAAATCACCCCACGCGATGGCGTAATATTTGCGCTCAAGGTCGTGATTGAAAAAAACCTTGGCCAAACGCATTTGGGCCAGCTCGTTTTTAGCAACGACCAGCAAGCCAGAGGTGTTTTTGTCGATGCGATGCACTAACAGAGGACGAACGGGCGAACCGTCGGGCAACTGCTGCTTGCCCAGATAGTGATAGAGGGCATTGACCATCGTACCCGTATAGTTGCCATACGCGGGGTGCACCACCATGCCCGCTGCCTTGTTGACAATTAGCAGATCATCGTCTTCGTATGGGATATCGAGCGGAATGTCTTCCGGCAAGATTTCCGTGTCACGCGGGGGGTTGGGCATGAGCACGGAGATGATATCGTTGGGATGGACCTTGTAGTTCTGCTTCTCCGCTTTGCCGTTCACGAGGATGCAGCCAGCCTTGGCCGCTTGCTGAATCTTGCTGCGGGAGGTATGGCGCATGAGATTGAACAGGTATTTGTCGATGCGCAACAACTCCGTGCCGGGGTCAACGACAAAGCGAAAATGTTCGTATAGTTCGTTGGCTTCCTGCTGGGGCGTTTCTTCGATCTCTTGCATAGTGCGCTAACGGTTACAAGCACGACACATGATGGTCTTCGCTTCCTCGTTTTCCAGCACCACAACAGGCAACTTGTCAAAAAGGCCGCAAAGACGCGTGGGGTTTTTATCGGCAGCCAACTTGACAGCCTTGGTGAAAAAAGGACTGAGATAGGTCTGCTCGCGATGCGCGGCCATGGAAACATAAGAGAACAGGAAGTCTTCGGAGACAGTGGCATCATCCAAGAATGGCTCCATCAAGGAGAGCGCATACACATAATCGCGTTGCTTGGCAAAGCGGGAGGCCAACTTGTAGGCATTTTGCCAGCTATCCATCACAGGATTGCGAATCTCCTTGATCTTCTGAAACGTAGAGACCATCAAAGCAGTGGTTTCCGTCGTGGCAGGAACAGAAGAGAGATAATCCACAATCTTCATCTGATACTCCATATTGATGGCGTTCACGCGGTCCTTGGGGATGCCGGGCGTGGTGTAAAGCTTGTCGATATTGGCCTGCGTCTTGGTGATATCTGCCGTGGAAGTGATGTCTTTCTGGAAGACATCGCAAACGACAATGTTATACAACAGTTGCGCATTTGTGGTATTGAGATTATAGATGTTGTTCATCTCCGCCGACATGGCTTCGGTCAGCTTGGACGACAGATAATACTGCATATACAAGCGGTTGTTGAGCAGGGCCTGGTTCTCCTTGTTTTTCGGGATGACCATATCCTTGAGCGGCCCGGCAGTATAGTTGCCGGCCTCGACCTGATCTATGATATAGTTCTCGATGGCCATGGCCAACGGACGGTTCTTTTCGGAGAGCACCTTGTTGAATTTCCAGATGGCGAAGGCCTCTTCGCGCTGCTTGGTGTCAACCAGATATTTGATGTGATATTTGATTTCATAGTAACGGCACGGTGCAAGATATGCGCTGTCCAGGTACTTGACAGCCCATGTGTCGCTCTTGAGCTGGCGGGCGCAGTCGTCCAATGTAAGGAAGCTCAAGTCGTAATAGGTTTCATCGTTAACGATCTTCTTCTTGAAATCTTCCCAACAATAGTCGTACGTAACGGTCACCTGCGTGCCCGGATGCTTGGCCAAAATACTCTTTTTAAGGAAGTCGGCGCGTTTTTCCTGTATTTTCTGATAAACGGCGTCCTTATAATAATTGGGAGAGTTGTGGGCGATGATCTCAATACTGTTAAGTTGGTAATCCGGCACATCAGAAGTGCCAAGTTTATCCTCATACACCGCGGTCGTATAATCCGTTTTCTTCAGCTCATACGGGAAGGTTACGCTAAAATCACCCTCCTCGGGAGCGGCGATCCATTCGCCTTTGGGTTTAATACTGGTAAGATCTTTGATGAAATTGACCTTCTCGGAGTAAGAGGCGTTCTTTGTCTCGATGGCCTTCGGTATAATCGTGCGGCAGACGCGGTTGCCTTCCTTGAGCACAAGGATATGGATGTCGAAGTCATTGTCCTCGATGGTTTCCGGCACGTCGCAGATTTTGGCGATAAGCTTGCCCGACTTGAGGTTGGAATTCTCGTTGAGTTCCATGAGAGTCTCGAAAGTAATGGGCTTGGTGACGGTGCCGCGATGGGAGAGGTCGTAATCGACCGTGGCATCGTCGCATTGATATTGTGAGTGCTGCACAAAGTCGAGGGCGATGGCATCGCCGTCCTTGCCTATGAGTTTCTTCAGTCCCTTATAATCGTCGCAGTTGAGGTACACCTCGCCGTTTTTGTTCGCAGATACCATCTCGGAGAGCGACTCAAGCCCTGGTTCGGCGGCGCATTTCTTGCACACTTTGTCGTCATAGGACTTCAGCCCCGCCTGGCCCTTGGTATAGGGCACATTCCTGGCGCTGTAGGGGGGGCGGTGTATGTTAAAGGTCCTGTCGTTGCCAAGCACGAACGAGAAATACATGTTTTTCATCATGTCGTCGGTGCGGAATCCTATGCCGAGGTAGGAATATTGCTTGTCGAGCAGCACCTCTGCGGTCTTGACGTTCTTGAGGATAGTCTGCAGGGCGGCGAGACACAGATCGTAGTAAGAATACTCCGTTTCACCGAGATAAGCCTTGACCTTGGTCACCAGTTCATCGCCATTGCCTGACATGCCATATTTGCGCAGGCGATAGTAGGTAGTCTTGTAAGGCGCGTAGTTGTCGAGGGTCTTCTCGTCTTTCGAGCCTTGGAAGTCTGCCTGAAACGACGCGCACGAGTCCAAGCGAATATCCGTTTTGAATGCGGGCAGGAAACAAAACTGAGCCCGTGCGGCGTTGATCATGTCGGACATGCAACTGTACAGGATCCTCTCGTCATAGTTATTCGGCGCGAAATTGCGGGCATACTTGACATTTTCCTGCAGCGGCTTCGGGTCGAATCCAGCATAGGGACTTTCGGTCTGGGCAAACGACATGTTGCTGATAAATAGCAACATAGATATTAGCAGGAGGGTGATTTTTCTACTCATGGCACATTGTTTTTTTGCATTGTTTTTTGAGAAAGCAATAATAATAAAAATTTGTCACACTCGCCACCCTGTTTCGCCGTGTTTTTACTGTTTATAACTTTTTTATAATTAATGGTTGAATGATATAAAAAAAAGTGTACTTTTGCGCCCTCAAAAAATGCAAGTAAAATAAACGTAATAAAAAGATGAAAAGAACATTTCAACCCTCCAACGAGAGACGCAGAAACAAGCATGGTTTCAGAGAGAGAATGTCCACCGCCAACGGACGCCGCGTATTGGCAGCTCGCAGAGCGAAAGGACGCAAGAAGCTGACCGTTTCCGACGAGAGTCTGGGCAGAAAATAATTCAGCCCATAGCGTTTTCAACAAAAAAAAGAAGGCTGACCGTCTTCTTTTTTTTGTATTTTCGCCGCCCCTTTTTGACAAAGGGCAACCGACATAACCAACAACCTGTTCTATGAAGAAGTTCGTCACTGTGTTCCTGCTTGCCACGTGCTGCCTCATGGCCTGCGCGCAGGGCGGCGGCGTGCCCGTCGACGGCATCGTAGCCATCATCGGGAAGGAAATCATCATGCAGTCCGACCTCGAGAAACACTATCTCGACTACACCTCCCAGTTCAAGACCGTGGAAGACCCCTTCGAGACCAAGTGCTATGTCTTGGAGACACTCGTCTTCAACAAGCTCATGGTCAACCAGGCCGACCTCGACAGCATCGAAGTTTCCGACGAGGAGGTGGACTACCGCATCAACGCCCGCATCGCCTATTTCCTCCAGCAGGTGGGCGGCGACGAGAAGTTCATCGAGAACTACTTCCACAAGTCCATGTCGCAAATCAAGAAGGAGATGCGCGAGATGATGTACGAGCAGGCGCTCATCGAGCAGGTGCAGTACAAAATCACCGGCAACATCACCATCACCCCGTCCGAGGTCAAGAAATTCGCCGCCGGCATTTCCACCGACAGCATGCCGATGGTGCCCACCTCCTATCAGTTCGGCGAGATTGTCAAGATTCCGCCCGTAAGCGACGAGGAGGTGGAAGCTGTCAAGAAGCGTCTCAATGAATACCGCGAGCGCATTCTGCGGGGCGAGAAAATCTCCATGTTGGCACGTCTCTATTCCGACGACCCGGGCAGCGCCTCCAAGGGCGGCGACCTCGGTTTTGTGGAACGCGGCACCCTCTACCCCGAGTTTGAGGCAGCCGCCTTCAACCTCAAGTCCGGCGAAGTTTCCCAAATCGTCAAGACCCAAGCCGGCTACCACATCATCCAGATGATTGAGCGCAAGGGCGAGTCCATCCACGTTGCCCACATCCTCATCCAACCCAAGCCCTCCACCGACGAGCAGGTACGCGCCATCACATATCTCGACAGCGTGCGCGCCATCATCGTCAACGAAAAACTCGACATCGGCGAAGCCGCCAAACGCTTCTCCGAAGGTTCTTCCAAAGAAAACGGCGGACTTGCGGTCAACCCCTACACCAACTCCAACAGCTTCGACAAACAATCCCTCGACGAAACCACCTTCATGACACTCAACAAGCTCATCCCCGGCGAGTATTCCGAATGCGTGCCTTTCGTCAACGACGACGGTGTCATGGCCTATCGGCTCCTCTACCTCAAGGAGAAAGTGGCCGAGCACAAGGCCAACATCGTGGAGGACTACGACATGATCAAGAACGCCGCCCTTGAAGAGAAGAAATACAACGCCCTCCAAAAATGGGTCGTCGACAAAGTAAAAGTCACCAGCATTAAATTAAGCGAACAATATAAGGACTGCGATTTCGTTACCAAATGGCAGATTCCGTAAAAACCAGTAACAAACTATGGATTTGAACACGAAAAACGACGTGGAAGCCATTGAGGCTTTCGTTGACAAATACAAACAATTACGCCGCGAGATTGCCAAGGTCATCGTAGGACAGGACGAAGTGGTGAAGAACATCCTCATGGCCATGTTCAGCCGCAGTCATGCCCTGCTGATCGGCGTGCCCGGCCTGGCCAAGACGCTGATGATCACCACCATCGCCAAGGCTGTGGACATGAGCTACAACCGTATCCAGTTCACGCCCGACTTGATGCCATCCGACATCATGGGCGCAGAGATTCTGGATGACAGCCGCAACTTCAAATTCGTCAAAGGCCCCATCTTCGCCAACATCGTTCTGGCCGACGAAATCAACCGTACGCCGCCCAAGACGCAGTCCGCACTGCTGGAAGCCATGCAGGAACGTTCCGTCAGTATGAACGGAACCACATACGCCCTGCCTGACCCGTTCTTCGTGCTGGCCACCCAGAACCCCATCGAGCAAGAGGGTACCTACCCGCTGCCCGAAGCCCAACAGGACCGTTTCATGTTCAACATCATGCTCGACTACCCCTCCATGGAGGAGGAACAGCAAATTGTGAAGAGCACCATCCACGGCGCCATGCAGGAGCCTGATCGCGTACTCACCGTGGAAGACATCATCTTCTATCAAAAACTGTTGCAGAAGATTCCCGTTCCGGAGAACGTCTACCGCTACGCCGTAAAGCTCTCCACGCTCACCCGTCCCGGCACAGCCCTTGCCCACCCTTGGGCTAACGACTACCTCTCCTGGGGCGCCGGCCCGCGTGCATCCCAGTTCCTGATCATCGGCGCCCGCACCCACGCCGTGCTCGACGGCAAGTACTCGCCCGACATTGAGGACGTAAAAGCTGTGGCATACAACATCTTGCGTCACCGTATCATCAAAAACTACAAGGCCGAAGCCGAAGGCATCACCGTCGAGCAGGTCATCGACAAGCTCCTCGCGGCCGCTGAATAGCACCTCATGAAAGACAATCTCCAGGCCACCCGTTGGAAATGGCTGCTGTTCATCACGGCGGCCATCGTCTTTGTCTTCATACTTTTCTATTCAAACCGGCTCATCGGCAACATCGCCCAAGAAGAACGCAAGCGTATCGAGATCTGGGCCGGAGCCATCTCCTACAAGGCACAGTTCGTCAATGAGACCGACCGGTTCTTCCGTTCCATCAAGGTCGACGTGGGCAACAACGCCCGCATTGTAGCCGGTGCCATCAAGAAGGTCACGGAGGCCTCCCTCGAAGAAGACCTTACTTTCTACCAGGACATCATCTCCTCCAACACCTCCATCCCGATCATCGTCGCCAACCGCCGCGGCACAATCGACGCTGCTGTCAACCTGCCCGACTCCATCCAGGAAAAACGCAACATCAGTGAACTCGGCGAAGCGCTGCAGGGGTTCGACAGCATCCGCCTCGCCTACTACGGACGCGACTACGTGACTGTCTATTACCGGGAATCTCCCGCCGTGGTCGACCTCCACATTGTCATCGACACCCTCATCCAATCCTTCTTCCAAGAGACAGTCATCAATTCCGCCTCCGTACCCGTCATCATCACCGACAGCACCCAACACAACGTGCTCAACGCCGGCAACATCGACACAGCCACATTGCAAGACCGTGCAAAACTGCAACAACGGCTGCAAAACATGAAGGCACAAATACCACCCATCGAGCTGGATCTAGTAGATCATGGCAGATGTTATGTTTTTTACGAGGAATCATCTGTGTTGAAACAGCTCCGCTATTTCCCGTTCATCCAATTTGGATTCATCCTTATCTTTCTCATCATTGGATACTTGCTGTTCAGCACCACCCGTCGCTCCGAGCAGAACCGCGTCTGGGTGGGCATGAGCAAGGAAACCGCCCACCAGTTGGGCACCCCCATTTCATCTTTGATGGCCTGGACTGAATTGCTCAAGGAAATGCCCGTCGACCAATCCATCCCCACCGAAATCGAGAAGGATGTCCATCGCTTAGAGACCATTGCGCAACGATTCTCCAAGATCGGTTCCGCGCCCGTGTTGGAGCCCAATGACTTAGTGACGATCATCGATGAATTCTCCCAATACCTGCAATCGCGCATCTCGTCGATGGTCACCATCACGTTCCACAAGCCCGATCACGAAATCATGCTGCCGTTGAACCGCTATCTGTTCGAATGGGTCATCGAAAATCTCTGCAAGAACTCGGTCGACGCCATGGACGGCAAAGGCTTCATCAACATCGACATCATTGAGGAGAAGAAAAAGGTCTACATAGACATTGAGGACACGGGCAAGGGCATGCCTGCCAAGGTGCAGAAGCGCATCTTCTCCCCCGGCTTCACCTCCAAAAGCCGTGGCTGGGGCCTCGGCCTGACACTGGCACGCCGCATCATCAACGAATACCACAAAGGCAAGCTGTTCGTAAAGTCCTCTGTCATCGACAAAGGAACGGTGATGCGGATACAATTAAACAAATAGCCCTAATGCCAGGCACAACAAAAACCACTCTTTTTCAAGAGAGATAACCAAGAATCACCGTGATAGCGGTTAAGTTCCTGCCGTTTTCCTTTTACTCGACAGTCACTGATTTCGCGAGATTTCTCGGCTGATCCACGTCGCGCCCTTTGGCAATGGCGATATGATAGGCCAACAACTGCAAAGGGATGACTGAAAGCAGCGGGACAAAGCACTCTTCTGTATCGGGAATCTCGAAATAGTAGTCGGAAAGGGCTTTCACATCGGTGTCGCCTTCCGTCACGACACTGATGATGCGACCTTTTCGGGCCTTGATTTCCTGAATATTGCTGAGAATTTTCTCATAATGTCCGCGTTTGGGCGCGATGACCACCACAGGCATCTCGTCATCGATGAGAGCGATGGGGCCATGCTTCATTTCCGCAGCCGGATAGCCTTCGGCGTGGATATAGGAGATTTCCTTGAGTTTGAGGGCGCCTTCGAGGGCCACCGGGTAGTTGTACCCACGCCCGAGATAGATGAAATTGCGGGCATAGGTGAACACCTTGGCTATGTCGGATATAGTCTTGTCTTGTTCCAGGATTTTCGCGATTTTTTCAGGGATCTGCTGCAATTCATGGACCAGGACGCGCTCTCTTTCAGCCGAAAGAGTCCCTTTTTCACGAGCGATACTGAGGGCAAGCAGGAAGAGCGTGGAGACTTGGGCCGTGAACGCCTTGGTGGAGGCCACGCCGATCTCGGGTCCGGCGTGTGTATAGCACCCTGTGTCGGTAGCGCGAGGGATGGACGATCCCACCACATTGCAGATACCGAAGAGCAGTGCGCCGGATGACTTGGAAAGCTGAATGGCCGCAAGCGTGTCGGCGGTCTCTCCGGACTGGGAGATTGGGATGACCACATCATCGGGATAAAGCACAGGATTGCGATAACGGAACTCTGAGGAGTACTCGACCTCGACGGGCACGCGCGCCAGTTCCTCGATGATGTACTTGCCGATGAGGCCGGCATGCCATGACGTGCCGCACGCACAGATGATGATCCGGCGCGCATTGAGCAGCCGTTTCCGGAAGTCAATAACGCCAGAGAGCTTCACCTCACCCGTCTCTACATTAAGACGGCCTTGCATGGAGGTCCGCAGCGTGTCTGGCTGCTCAAAGATCTCCTTGAGCATGAAATGTGGGAAGCCGCCCTTCTCTATTTGGCTCAAATCCAACTGCAGGCGCTGGATGACGGGCGTTTGTTCCACATTGCGCAAGTCTACAATCCTGAGATCCTTTCCTCTTTCCATGAAGGCGATTTGTTCCTCATCAAGATAGACCACCCTGTCGGTATACTCGATAATGGGGGTGGCGTCGGAGCCCAGGAGGTATTCGTCGTCGCCGACGCCGATGATGAGCGGGCTGCCCTTGCGGGCGGCGATCATCCGGTCGGGATGTGTCTTGTCGATAATGACGATGGCATACGCCCCCGTGAGCGTGTTGAGTGCCAAAGGCACCGCCTCCTCCAACGACATCTTGTGGGAATCCATAACATACTGTACAAGCTGCACAATAACCTCTGTGTCCGTATCGCTTTGGAAATGGTAGCCCATGGCAACCAACTGCGTTTTGAGGGACTGGTAGTTCTCAATGATGCCATTGTGGATGAGTGCGAGGTTTCTGGATTCCGACCAATGGGGGTGCGCGTTGCGGTCGCTGGGCTCGCCATGCGTGGCCCAACGGGTGTGCGCAATGCCCACGGTACCGGTAGTGTCCTTGTCAGCCACGAGCGCCTCCAGGTCCTTAACCTTGCCTTTGGTTTTGTACACGGAAAGTTGTCCGTTGTCGTTCACGAGGGCAAGTCCCGCGCTGTCATAACCGCGGTATTCAAGGCGAGTGAGCCCTTTGATGAGTATCGGGGAAGCCTGTCGATGGCCGATGTATCCTACAATTCCGCACATGATGAGTAAGTTTTGTTTGGCTTTAGTTTTAAAAAACGCAAAAGTACTGTTTTTTTCAAAACAAATCAGTCCCATGCCCAAATCAAAAAAAAACGAATGTCTGACACGTGTTTTCAGATCGCTATTTATTAAAACTCCACTGTTTACAAATAAAAGACAGAATAAAAATAAACGCACACTTTTTTTCTATTTTTGTCCGTTTATTGTAATCTCGAACAAAACGACCATTTATATGAAGATATTGAAATCCAGCCTGCTCACGATTGTGTTTCTGACGGGCTTTCTAACATGGACGACGGCGCAACGCACCGAGAACTTCAAGACGCCGCAATACGAGTTCAAGACGGCCATGGATCTCTTTTCCAACGAAAAATTCGGTTCGGCCCAACAGTATTTCAAGCAGGTTTACGAAAAGACCACGGACATGCAGCAAGACTTGCACACCAACTCCTACTTTTACATGGGCGTGTGTGCGGAAAAGCTCGACAATCCCGACGCTGCGTATCTGTTGCAAGGGTTCATCGACCGCTACCCCGTGCACTCGTATGTCCCCGAAGCCCGCTATTATTTGGGCCGCCACTATTTCAGCCGCAAGCAGTGGAAAAAGGTCATCGCACAATACGAGCTCATCTACGAAAACGAAATCCAGCCCGAGAATGTGGCGGAATATCAGTTCAAGAAGGGCTACTCCTATTTCATGACCAGCGATTATGAGCGCGCCAAGTCGCTCTTCAAACAGGCCCGCGAATCGTCCGGGCCCTACAAGCTGCGCTCCATCTACTATTTGGGATACATGGCCTACCAGGACGGCCAGTACGAGGCCGCCTTGGAGGATTTCCTCATCCTGAAGGACGAGCCCGAATACAGCAAGGATGTGCCTGCATTCCTCACCCAGATCTATTTCAAGCAAGGCGAATATGAAAAAGTGCTGGAGGTGGCTCCGAAACTCACATCCTTCAATGACCCCACCCAACTACAGTCGCTGCGTTGTGTGGCCATCTCGCAATATACGCTCAACCAATACGATGATGCCGCCAACAATTTCGACCGTCTGCTCTCCTCCAACAAAATCACCCTCGACCGCAACGACAACTTCGCCGCCGGATTCACCTACTACCGCACCGGACGTTATGCCGACGCCGTCGACTGCTTCTCCAAGAGCATCAACGACAAGAACCCCGACATGATGACCCAGAACAGCTACTACCTCATCGGTGACTGTTACCGTCGCAACAAGCAGGAGAACCTGGCCATCCAGGCCTTCAAGGAGGCATCAAAGCTCGACTTCAACGCCGACATCAAGGAGGATGCGCTCTACAACTACGCCAAGTTGCAGTGCCAGACCTCCACAAGCCCCTTCAACAACGGCATCGAGGCACTGCAGGAGTACAGCAACCGCTATCCGCACTCCTCCCGCAGCGAAGAGGTCTCCTCCTATCTTTCCAAGCTCTACCTCTCCACCAAAAATTACCAGGCTGCCATCAACTCGATAGAAAAACTCAGCAGCAAGTCGCCCGAAATCCTACGCGCTTACCAGCGTTGCACCTACTTCCGCGCACTTGAGCTCATCAACAACCGCAACTATACCGATGCCCTCAAGTGCTTGGACAAGTCCCTGAGCGCGCCCATCGACAAGGACATCAACCTCAATGCCCTCTACTGGAAAGGCGAGGCCCAATACCGCAACGAGAAATACCAGGATGCCTACTACACCCTGCAGAACTACCAGAAGAGCTCCGGTGCCTCCTTCAACGAGAACTACGTCAACTCCAACTACACCCTCGGCTATGCCGCACTCAAGATCAAGCGTTATCGCGACGCCATCACCTTCTTCAAGAACTACCTCTCCAAATATGGCAACGCTGACGACAAGGCTATGCAGGCCGATGCCACCGCCCGTATCGCAGACTGCTACTTCATGCAACAAGACCTTTCCAATGCCATCAAATATTACGACCAGTGCGAACGCTTAGGCGAGGCCAACGCCGACTATGCCGTCTATCAGTTGGCCAAATGCTACGGCTACCAGAAGAACAACACCAAGAAAATCGCGGCTTTGGAACGCCTCACCAGCAGCTATCCGCGTTCGGCTTACCGCGACGACGCCGAATACGACCTGGCTGTCACCTACCACACGCAGAACGACTTCGGACAAGCCATCGTGGCATACAAGAACTTCATCCAACAACACCCCAAGAGCCAGCATGTCCGCCAGGCCCACACGCGTCTCGCACAGGCATATATGAACAGTGGGAACACCTCCATGGCCATTTCCACCTACAAGTATGTGGTAGAGACCTATCCGGGCTCTCAGGAGGCCAGGGATGCTCTCGCCAACCTGGAGACCATCTACACGGAAGAAGGCAACACCAGCGAGTTCTTCGACTACATCCGCAACAAGAACATGAACATCTCCGCCGACCGCCAAGACTCCATCGCGTTCCGCGCCGCCGAGACCAAGTACAACCGCAACGACTGCGACGGAGCGGTGCGTGCCTGCCAAGAATACCTGCGCCAGTTCCCCAACGGCTCCTTCGCCATCAAGGCCCACTTCTTCAAGGCCGAATGCCAATATGGAGAACGCCAATACGACGAGGCTCTCGCAGACTATGAGGCCGTCATCAAGGGACACCGCTCCGACTATGAGGTCACCGCGCTCCACAAGGCATCCTCCATCCTCTACAACAAGAAACAATACTCCAGAGCACTCTCCTACTTCAACAAGCTGACCGAAAGCACCACCGATCCCGACGAAGTACTCTATGCCAACAACGGGGCGATGCGCAGTGCCTACTTCCTGAAAGATTACCGCAACGCCTTGACCGCCGCCGTCAACGTGGTCAACGCCAACCAGCCCGACGACGTGCTGCTGCAGGAGGCCCTGCTGGTCGCCGGCAACTCCGCCAAGGAACTCGGCCAGTACAATGATGCCAAGCAATATTACGCCCGCCTGGTCAAGAAGGGCACCAACGACCTTTGCGCTGAAGCCGCCTACCATCTCGCCGACATCGCCCTCAACCAAGACAAGGATCTCGCCGACTGCGAAAGCCGCATCCAGAACATCCTGGGCAGCAACTACACTTCCGAATATTGGTATGCCCGCACATTCATCCTCTACGGCGATCTATACAAAGCCAAAGGAAACTATTTCCAGGCCCGCCACACCTATCAGAGCATCGTGGACAACTACGAAGGCGACGACCTCGTGTCCATGGCGCGTGAAAAGATTGCCGAGGTGGAAGCCCTCGAAGCCAAAGAAAACAAAAACGAATAACACCCGACCGCTATGAATACCATTAAATCCATGCATAGAATCAAAAATATCGTCTTAGTCGCCAGTGCATTGCTTTGCTCGATCTCTCTGCACGCGCAAGTGGTCGACTCCGCGCACCTGCTCATCCATTATGTCCCGAAACTCGGCACAGCCACTAAAATGAACGAACAAGCGGCCATTAACGACACGCTCAAGGAGAACGTGACCTACACCTACGAGATCAGTCCGCAAAAACCGGAGCTCAACTTCAACCCCTCCGACATCAAGGTCAGCAAACTCGACCCCGAGGTGAAGGAGGTGCTCTACCGCAACTACATCAAGCTGGGTTTCGGCTACCCCATCACCCCGTTAGCGGAGTTGTCGATGCACAACTGTCAGAATGCCAAATACTCCTACGGTATCAATTTCCACCACTTCTCCTCCTGGGCGCCGCCCATCGGCAAAATACAGAAGCAGTATGCCTATGCTCCCACCAGCGACACCCGGCTGCACCTCTTCTTCAACCGTTTCTTCCAAAACCAAACCTTGTACTCATCCGTCGGCTACAACCATGAGCTGGCAAATCTATACGGCTACAACCGCAACTGGGGCATACCCGAACAATATTACAGCAAAGAGTACCGCGACAGCATCCACAACAACTTCAACCACGTGCGCGCCGAGATCGGCATCCGTTCCAACTACACCACCGAAGACAAGAAGTTCAAGGAGGACGTGAAACTCAAATACGACTTCATACACACTTACTGGAAGGACATGGAACACGATGCCGGACTGCGAGCCATCATGGCCTACGATGCCAGATTCCTGAAAATTTCCGGCTATCAACACTATCAATTCGACATTGACTTCGACTTCTACCACAACCATTGGGGCGACTCCGTGCTCATCGGGGCGCATGAGATCCGTCGTGTACCACGGCTCACCAACAGTTTCAAGGTCGAGTTCCGCCCGACGATGAACTTCACCATCAAAGAGTACCACCTCCTGGTGGGCGTGGGCGTGCCCATTGTGATGGCCAACAACAAGACCCACGTGCCGGTCTACCCCATCGCCGAGTTGCAAATGGGGCTCGTCCGCGGCCTGCTCAGCCTGTATGTGGGCGTGGACGGCAAGTCGGAGTACAACTCGCTGCAAAGCCTGCTGTACGAGAACCCCTACGTCAAACCGCAACTTGACAGCCTGAAGTTCACCCGTTCGCAAATCAGCATCTACGGCGGTGTGAAAGGCAATATCGTCAAAAAACTCAACTATCACATCTCGGCCCGCTACGCCTACGTGAAGGACTATCCGTTCTTCGTTTTGGACACGCGCAGCCAACTGAAGAACCAATTCGACCTCATGTACGCCGACAAGGGGAGCACGCTCAACGTCTGCGCCAACCTCAGCTGGGAAGCCATCAACCACCTCTACCTCAACCTGACGGCCAACTATTGGGACTACTTCTTCCTGCACCTTGACGTTCCCGGTATCGGGCACCTTGAAAAACCGTTATACAAGCCGCGCTGGGGCATCGGCTTCGAAGGCAAGTACATCCTCCGCGACAAGTTCATCTTGGATTTGAATGCGAGCATCGCATTCGGCCGCAGCGCCATTTCGCCCGTCACGGCCACCGACTCGCTCGGCAACACCTATATCAGCCACTATGAAGTCATCAACGACTTGCAGAAAAACAACGAAGGCAAAAAATTGATGAAACCGATCCTCAACTTTGGCGTGGGCGTCGAGTACCTCATCAACAAGCAACTGACCGCCTTTGCGATGGTGAACAACATCGGCTGCCAATACGCCTCCACCTACTACAACTTCAACAATTTCGGCATCAATGTGTTAGTGGGTGTCAGCTACTCCTTCGGCAACGAGCCGCTGAAGCCTGTCAAGAAAAAGAAGAACACTTCTGTTCCTCCTGTCCAATAAACCTTGGACGTTTGCAAAAAAATCGTATTTTTGCAGCCCCAAAAAAGATTGCTCTGCAATCGGGTCCCATAGCTCAGTTGGTTAGAGCAGCTGACTCATAATCAGCGGGTCCTTGGTTCGAGCCCAAGTGGGACCACCCTGGAACGCAACCCTTACGAATACATCCGTAGGGGTTGCTTTTTTTTAGGCAACAAATAACCCGATGAAACAAAACCGGGGGTTTTCATCCTTTTTTTTATTTGGGCGTGCCGGCGCGGCGGCACAAACCACGCACGTGATAAAATATTTTGTACCGCCGCGCCGTCGGGCTTTTCGTTACAATGGCTGGCAAGCCAGCCATTTCCACTGCAATCCCTCAAGCATGCTCGCCGGACGACAACTCCATTTCGCGGCGAACATCGTGCTCACTCGTCTCAACGTTCACCCGCGCCGCT
>JAFZZK010000016.1 GCA_017615795.1 Bacteroidales bacterium | reverse complement strand
TGCAGGGGAAGATGATGCAGTGGAACACGATGTTGTCCTTGCCGATGAAGTGCACCAGTTGGGTCTCCTGGTCCTTCCACCACTTTTCCCATTCGGCGTTGTGGGCGGCGGCCCACTCCTTGGTGGCGGAGATGTAGCCGATGGGGGCGTCGAACCAGACGTAGAGCACCTTGCCGTCGGCATTTTCCAGCGGCACTTTCACGCCCCAGTTGAGGTCGCGGGTGACGGCGCGGGGCTGCAGCCCCTGGTCGATCCACGACTTGCACTGGCCATACACGGTGGGGCGCCAGTCCTCTTTGTGGCCTTGGAGAATCCACTCGCGAAGCCACGGGTCGTACTGGTCAAGGGGAAGATACCAGTGCTTGGTCTCGCGCAGCACGGGGGTGTTGCCGCTCAGTGCCGACTTGGGGTCGATGAGCTCGGTGGCGCTCAGGGCCGTGCCGCACACCTCACACTGGTCGCCGTAGGCGTGCTCGTTCTTGCAGTGCGGGCAGGTGCCGGTGATGTAGCGGTCGGCGAGGAACTGCTTGGCCTCTTCGTCGTAGTACTGCATGGAGGTCTTCTCGATGAGCTTGCCCTCGTCGTGCAGTTTCTTGAAGTAGGCCGCGGCGGTCTCGTGATGCGTGGGGTTGGAGGTGCGGGAGTAGATGTCGAAGGAGATGCCGAGATCTTCGAACGACTTCTTGATGATGTTATGGTAGCGATCCACGATGTCCTGCGGGGTCACGCCCTCCTTGCGGGCCTTGATGGTGATGGGCACGCCGTGCTCGTCGGAGCCGCCGATGAAGAGCACCTCCTTGCCGTTGTTGCGCAGGTAGCGCGCGTAGATGTCGGCAGGGATATAGACGCCGGCGAGGTGGCCGATGTGGACGGGGCCGTTGGCGTAGGGAAGGGCGGAAGTTATCGTGTAACGCTTGGGATTATTCATAGTTTCGGGTTTTTAAAAACAAGGCTGCAAAGATACGAAAAAAGGGACTATGCTCAAGGGCTTGGATTAATGTGCGGGGCGATGTGCATGTCGGCCCTGTCAACCGCTATTTTTTGTACTTTTGCAGCCCTAAAATTCAGTTTCTATGTCAGCAATTACCCATACCGATTTTCAGTTTCCCGGCCAGAAGAGCGTCTATCACGGCAAAGTGCGCGATGTGTATAACATCAACGACGAGGTGCTTGTGATGGTGGCCACCGACCGCATTTCCGCCTTCGACGTCATCTTGCCGAAGGGTATACCCTGCAAGGGCCAGATCTTGAACCAGATTGCCGCGAAGTTCCTCGATGCCACGCGCGACATCTGCCCGAATTGGAAGTTAGCCACCCCCGACCCGACGGTCACCGCCGGCGTGCTTTGCGAGGGCTTTCCCGTGGAGATGATCGTCCGCGGCTACCTCTGCGGCAGCGCTTGGCGCTCCTACCAGAAGGGCAACCGCAATCTCTGCGGCAACCCGCTGCCCGACGGTCTTCGCGAGAACCAGAAGTTCCCCACACCGCTCATCACCCCGACCACCAAGGCCGAGCAGGGCGAGCATGACGCCGACATCTCCAAAGAGGAGATCCTCGCCAAGGGGCTCGTCTCTCCCGAGGATTACGCCATCATCGAGGATTATACGATGAAACTCTTCCAGCGCGGCACCGAAATCGCCGCCCAGCAGGGCCTTATCCTGGTCGACACCAAGTATGAGTTCGGCAAGCGTGACGGCAAGATATACCTCATCGACGAGATTCACACCCCCGACTCCTCCCGTTATTTCTATGCCGACGGTTATGAGGAGAACTTCGCCAAGGGGCTTCCCCAGCGCCAGCTTTCCAAGGAGTTTGTGCGTGAGTGGCTCATGGCTAACGGATTCCAGGGGCAGGAGGGCCAGCAGGTGCCCGAGATGACCCAAGAGGTGGTCGACGGCATCACCAGCCGCTATGTGGAATTGTACGAGCACGTGCTGGGCGAGAAGTTTGTGCCCGCCGACAACAGCGACGCGTCCGCCCGCATCGAGCGCAATGTGCTCCAATGGCTGAATCAATAACGCATAATTCATCATTCAAGATAATTGGGCGTCGAAGCCCGTGTGTGGCATGAAGTCTGAGGAAAAGTCTTTCTATCTCCTTTTGGCCGTGTGGGTCTGCGCTGACCTGCTGACGGCCATGTTCGCGGGCTTCCATGCCGACGAGGCGTACTACTCGCTCTATGGGGCGCATCTCGCATGGGGCTATTACGACCACCCGCCTATGGTGGCGCTGCTCACACATTGCAGCAGCCTCCTTTTTGATGGCATCTTGGGCATCCGTTTCTTCACGACCCTGTTGCACGGGGGCACGCTTTGGCTTATATGGAAAACCCTTAATGAAGAGGAGCGGCACGCGCCCCGCGCCGCCGTGGAGTTCTGCATCATCGCGGCGTCCATGACGCTGTTCGTGGCCTACGGCGTTATTACGACCCCCGACGCCCCGCTGCTGTTCTTTACGGCCCTCTTTTTTTACCTGTACAAAAAGTACGTCGGGATGGCTGCTGACGAGACCCGCAAGTCTCCCAAGGGGTGGCTATTGGCTACGGGCATCGCCTGCTCTGTCGCCGCCATGCTGTACAGCAAGTATATGGGCATATTGGTGGTGGGCTTTGTGCTGCTCTCCAACTTGCGCTTGTTGCGCGACCTGCGCGTCTGGTACGCGATGATATTGGCACTGCTGCTCTTTATGCCGCACCTTCTCTGGCAGGTTGACAACCATTTCCCGAGTTTCTCGTTCCACCTTGTCGAGCGCAATCTTCATTTCAAGTGGGCTTACCCCTTGAAGTTCATTCCTGACCAGATGCTTGCGTTCAACCCGGTCGCATTTTGTCTGGCCATCTACTTTTGTTGGAAACGTCGCAAGACACAAGACCGTTTTGAGAGGTCCCTGCTTTTTTCCATCGTGGGCTTCATCCTTTTCTTCTGGGTGATGACTTTCAAGGGACGCTCGGAGCCGCAATGGACGGTGGCTGCCTCCGTGCCGATGCTGATATTGCTGTTCAGCGCTCTGCACGAAGAGCCGTGGCAGAAATGGATCTATCGCTTGTTCCTGCCCATTGCTGCTTTGCTGTTGTTGGCGCGCATTATGCTTTGTCTCAATGTTCTGCCGGATGAAAGCGGCATCCGGCACGACCCCTCTGTGATGGAGTCCATTCACCAGTTGGCGGGCGACAAGCCCGTGGTGTTCGTCAGTTCTTTCCAAAAGCCGGCACTCTACCGATTTTACACGGGCGGGGAAGCCACGGCGATCAGCACCATCTACGGACGCCGCACGCAATACGACATCCTGCAACTCGATACTGCGTGGCAGGGCAAACCGGTACTCCTTGTCGGAAATCTGAAGGGAGTTGAACATTTTGTGATGGACAACCCTAACCTTAAGTATTATAGTACGGATAACTTTCAGTGCAACAGCCGAATAGAAGTAAAACTCGTGGACTATCAAATTGAAGGAGACTCCATTTGGATGCAATACACCATCCATAATCCCTATTCTGTGGCGTTTGATTTTTCGCATAGCGAGTTTCCAACCATTCTGTCTGTTGCTTACCATGTGGGAGATGGATACAGCAAGTTTGGCTGTCCAACTCCCGCGAATCCTGTTATCCCAGCGGGTGCCACTATAAGCGGTGTGGCGAAAGTGCCGTGGAAACGCGATGTGCCAATGCTGTTTACCCTGTATAATGGCATGTTTGAAACAGCATGTAGCAGCCCTTTTGTTCTTTGTGAAAAATAACCGGAACTGTCGTATGGTATTGGTTGAATGTTTTTTTGGCTTGATAGCCCCGATGACTTTAGATGACAGTGGTCAAAAATGAATGTAATTATTAGAACTAAAATAATGGATATACTAAAGAATTTCAGGCGTAATGACGTCATTGTATTATTGCTTAGAATATTGATTCTTTACCTTGTCTTGATCATTACCCAAGGAGTTTTCTATGTTTACAATTCATCTCTTCTTGGACCTATACATTGGGCGGACCTCCCAAAATTGTTTCATGGTATCTTGAAATTCGATACCATCTCCATTTTCTACTTGAACAGTGCTTTCCTTGCTTTGTCGTTACTGCCTTTTAGGTTTCGAGTCAAACCCTGGTACCAGAAGATGCTCTTTTGGCTCTACACCATCAGTAATAGCATTGGATTGATTATCTTTAACTTAATAGATGTTGTTTATTTTCGCTATGCTTTCAAGCGCGTGACCATTGAGGAGTTGCATTTTTTCAGGGAGAATGACAATACAGGCGGGATTCTTTTCAAGAGCATGGGGGAGAACTGGTATTTGGTGCTGTTGGGCATAGCTTTGATTGCTCTGATGGTATTTCTCTATAAGAAAATATGTTACGAAGGTTCTGGAATAAAAAGGGCGGTAGTGTACTATCCTGTTCATACCCTGATTTTAGGGTTGGGCGTGGCGTTGTACGTTTTCGGAGTGCGGAGTTCCTTCGACCTAAAGGCACGTCCTGTCACCATGAGTAACGCGGCCCTGTATGCTCCGAATGCTTCTCAGACATCCATGGTGCTTAGCAACCCTTTCTGTTTTCTCAGGACAAACATTTCCAAGAATTTCACGGTGCTCCACTATTTTGACGATGCAGAGGCGCAGGCCATTTATACGCCTTATCACTATCCCAACGGTGAATTCGCCCATCAAATAGGCAAAAAGAATATCGTTCTTTTTGTGTTGGAGAGTTTTAACAAGGACCATTCCAAGTTTTTGATGCCGCAGGTTCATATAAATCGAGACGGTTTCACTCCTTTTCTGGACTCGCTGATGCAAGAGGGTTTTGCCTTCACCAACTGTTACAGCAATGGCATGAAATCCATTGAGGCACTGCCCTCCATCTTGATATCCATTCCATCATATCAAACTTCGTTTCCCCTTTTGCCGCAATCCATTGGGGAGATGGAAGGCTTGCCGAGCATTTTGGCAAAGGAGGGTTACAGCACCTATTTTTTCTGCGGCAGCTCGGAAGGGCAGATGGGCTTCGAGGCTATCGGCAAGATGGCGGGCATCAATCAATTCTACAATCGCTCGCATTTCAAGAAATATAATGATGGCAAGGACCACTCAAACATTTGGGGCGTTTGGGATATGGATTTTCTGCAATATATGGCTCACCAGCTCAACGAGTGCAAATCTCCGTTCTTCTCTGCGGTATTTACCCTTTCTTCTCATCATCCGTATGATCTGCCGGAGGAATATGCCGGCAAGATGCCTCAGGGCGACAACCTTTTACAACCATGCGTGGCCTATACGGATCTCTCCATTCGCAAGTTTTTTGAAACTGCATCCAAGGAGCCGTGGTTCGAAAACACCCTTTTCATCTTTGTAGCAGACCATGTCAACAGCCGGGTTGCCCAACCTGAAAAAAACACGCCGCGCAGCCATTCGGAGATTCTCTATTTTATGTACACGCCCGACCACTCATTGCAAGGAATCAGCCACGCCGTGACCCAGCAGTTGGACATCATGCCGACCGTCTTGGGCTTGATCGGCTATGACAAGCCCTATTTTGCCTTCGGTCGCGACTTCTTCAACGAGCCGCAGCGGAAAAAGGTCGCCACCAATTGCTTCAATCAGGTTTACCAATGCTTGACGGATTCGCTGAGCCTGTATTTCGATGGCGAAAAAGTACTACATGTCTATGCGGCAAACGATACATTGCAACAGCATGACATTCTCAACTTAAACGACAACCGTCAGAAAGAGAGCGAACAGTATCTGAAGGCTGTCCTGCAATACTATACGTCGCATATTGACAAAAAATCGTACGTGATTCCCTCCGGCAGCCGGCAAAGCGCACGTTAGCACGGGTTGGTTGCATTTTGCACGGCCTTGTATAGCAGCGTGCAGCTCTTTTCTTCGGTGAACAGTTCGCGCGTCAGGCGACTCATTTGCTCTTCGGTGACATCGAAATAGCGTTGGCGTTCGTCGAGGAAGCGCTCCACGTGGTCGAGGGTTTCCCACACGGCGAGATTGGTGGCGTGGTCGTCGATTTTAATGTCGTTGTAGAGCAGGATGGACTCGGCAGCGTTCTGCACCTTTTGCAGGTCGTGGGACAAATGCCCGTCAAATTGGAAATGGTAGAGATAGTCGCTCAGGGCCTCGTCTGCCGTCTCGATGGAGACGCCCTCCGCGGGTCGTCCGTTGATTTGGAACACGCCTTCGTCTGCCGTGCCGGTGACGGCGGCGGAGATGTCGGTGAAAAGGTGTTTTTCCGTGACGAGAGTTTTGTATAGATAGGAGGATTGGCCCGTGCCGAACAGGTCGGAGAGCAGGTCGAGGGCGTAGAAGTCCGGATGCAGGCGGTTGCACATGCGCCACCCTTTGAACAGCAGGTCGGAGGGGACATCGCGTTCCACGGTAAGGCGCCGCGCCTCAGTCTGCGGCAGCTCCTGTGGATAACGTTTCTCCTTGGCGGGACCTGCCGGGATGTCGCCGAACCATTTTTCCGCCAGCGCAAAGACCTGGTCCGCATGCACGTCGCCCGCCACCACAAGCACGGCATTGCCAGGGTGGTAAAAACGATGTTGGAAATCGCGGATGGTGTCCATGTCCACTTCCGCAATGGTCTCGATACTTTTGCCGATAGGCAGCCATTGGTAAGGATGCACCTTGTAAACCAGCGGGTTGAAAAGAATCAACACATCTCCGTACGGATGGTTGAGGTAGCTCTCCTTGAATTCTTCGATGACCACCTGCTTTTGGATGTCCAAAGATTCTTGTTTGAAGGCGAGTTCCAGCATACGGTCGGAATCGACCCAGAAGGCGGTCTCCAAATTGTTGGCGGGCAGCACGATATAGTAGTTGGTGAGGTCTTGGGAAGTGTAGGCGTTGTTGATGGCGCCGACTTGTTGGAGGGCTTTGTCGAATTCGGGAACATTCACGGAGCCGGTGAACATAAAGTGTTCCATGAGATGCGCAAGCCCTGTGCAGTCCGGATGCTCGTCGCGGGAGCCGACGTTATAGGCCACGTTGAAGGCGGCCAACGGCGTGGTGTGGTTCTCGTGAACAATCACGCGAAGTCCGTTGTAGAGGGTGTGTCGTTGTATCGAATTCATGAAGGTGCGTAAAGGCGTGGCACGTGTCGGCCCTATAGTTTGGACTCGTCTATCGGGAAGATGAGTTCGCTATGGTTGGCGTTATGGAGAAGGCACTGGTCGCAGATGGTGAGTTCGCCGTTGAGTCGGCGTTGCACCATATCGCTAAGGCGATCCTTGAGGGCAGGGATCTGCACGTAGGTGCACACCTCGTTGGCAAAGGCAAACATCAGCAATTTGCGGGCGCTGCGCTCGCCGATGCCGCGCGAGCGAAGGTAGTAAAGCGCCTCGTCGTCGAGCTGTCCCACCGTGGCGCCGTGGCTGCATTGCACATCGTCGGCGTAGATCTCCAAGAAGGGCTTGGTGTTGACCGATGCCTTGTCGGTGAGCAGGATGTTGCGGTTGGTCTGGTAGGCGTTGGTGCGCTGCGCGTCGGGGAAGACGGCCACATGCCCGTGGAAGCCCGCCTTCGCCTCATCGTCCAAAATGCCCTTGTACAGCTGGAAGCTCTTGCAGTCGGTGGCAACGTGGTTGACCTTGATGTGGTTGTCGCACTGTTGAGTTTTATCCACGAGGTAAAGGCCGTAGAGGCGCGCTTCGGCGAATGGCTCGTTGAGGTTGACGTGGATGTTGTTGCACACATAGCCCGCATTGAAGGTGATGGCGTTGGACTGGAACATCGAGAAGGCCTGTTGGTTGACGAAGATATGGTGGAAAAGATGCGAGTCGGCCTCTTTGTTCTCGGTTTTGTAATAGTGCAGCGTTGCGTTCTCTGAAATGGAGATTTCCGTGACAATGTTGAGGAAATGGCTGGCGCTGCGGATGGAGTCGTCGCATTGGATGAGCGACAGGGTGGCGTTGCGGCCCACGCGGATGACGTGGCGGTTCTGCACCAACAGGTCGTCGCGGGAGTTGACCAGGGAGACGATCTGGAAAGGTTGCTCCACGCGCACATCGTCGGGCACATAGATGAAGATGCCGTCGTTGAATTGCTGCTCATTGCTGTCGGTGAGCTCGTCGCGTTCCTTGTCGGAGATGCGGGAAAGGGCGGGGCGTACTAATTCGGGACAGCGTTGGAGGGCTGTCTTGAGGCTCCCGGCTATCACGCCGTTGTCGTAGGTGGTCAGCTCGTCGTTGTCATGTACGTACCAGCCGTTGAGGATGGGCAGCATCTCGGAGCCCATCTGGCTGACCTGGCATTTGAAATACTCCTCCACCGGCCGGTAGGGGTCGGGGGCGGTTTGCTGCCGAAAATGCGACAGCGTCTGTAAGGCTTCTGCAAAAGATTTCATTATGCCAGTTTTCCTTGTTCGTACTCTTCCTTGATCCATTCGTAGCCGCGCTTTTCAAGCTCCAAGGCCAGCTCTTTGGGCCCTGACTTGACAATCTTGCCGTCGTAGAGGATGTGGACCACGTCGGGCACGATGTAGTCGAGAAGGCGTTGGTAGTGGGTGATGACGATAGTGGCGTTGTCGGGGCGTTTGAGCTGGTTGACGCCGTTGGCGACGATGCGGAGGGCGTCGATGTCAAGGCCGGAGTCGGTCTCGTCGAGGATGGCGAGTTTGGGCTCGAGCATGGCCATCTGGAAAATCTCGTTGCGTTTCTTCTCGCCGCCGGAAAAGCCTTCGTTCACGGAGCGGTTGCTGAGCTTTTCGGTCAGCTCCACCACCTTCTGTTTCTCGTTCATGAGTCGCAGGAACTGGGCGCCGTTGAGCGGGTCGAGGCCGCGGTATTGGCGAATCTCGTTGAGGGCGGTGCGCATGAAGTTGGCGATGCTCACGCCGGGGATTTCCACGGGATACTGGAAGCCGATGAAGATGCCCTCGCGGGCGCGGTCCTCGACGGGCAGTTCCAGCAGGTTCTTGCCGTTGAAGGTGATGCTGCCGGCGGTGACGTCGTAGCCCTCCTTGCCGGCGACCACGGAGGCCAGCGTGCTCTTGCCCGTGCCGTTGGGTCCCATGATGGCATGCACCTCGCCGGCCTTCACCTCAAGGTTCACACCCTTCAATATTTCACGCTCCTTGATGGTAACGTGCAGGTTTTCTATCTTTAGCATACTGTATTCTTTTAGAGGGCGCAAAAATACAAAATTCGGGCAAATAATTGAGAGTTGAGAGTTCATGGCTCATAGTTCAAGTTTCAGGTTTCAAGTTTCAGGTTTCAGGTTTCAAGTTTCATAGCCCATAAGAGTTAAGCTAATTGCTAATGGCCAACGGCTTAATGTATTTTTTCCCATGACCGAAACTCGGGATCATCGTATGGTCGTTTTTTGTATCTTTGCCGCCGTTATAAGAGTGAGGTAAGATATGAATGATTTACTTGAAAAACTGCAACTTATATACCAGCGCTGGCTGCAGATAGGCGAAGATATAGCACAGCCTGATGCCATGAACGACATGAAGAAATTCATCAAGCAGAGCAAGGATTACAAAGACTTGCAACCTGTGGTGGAGGCTTACAAACGTTACAAGGATGTCATAGGCAACATCGCCAACGCGAAGGAGATCCTCGCCAACGAGAAGGACGAGGAGTTCCGTGAAATGGCCAAGCTGGAGCTGGATAATTTCTCCGAGGAGAAAGAGAAACTGGAAGAGGATATCCGCCTGTTGCTGCTGCCCCAGGACCCGCAGGACGGCAAGAATGCCCAGATGGAAATCCGCGCCGGCACGGGCGGCGACGAGGCCAGCATCTTCGCCGGCGACCTCTTCCGCATGTACCAGCATTACTGCGACAAGAAGGGCTGGAAAATCGAGGTCATCTCCATGACCGAAGGCACCGTGGGCGGCTACAAGGAGATCGTCTTCGCCGTCAACGGCGACGGGGCCTACGGCATCATGAAATATGAGTCGGGCGTACACCGCGTGCAGCGCGTGCCGCAAACCGAGTCGCAGGGCCGCGTCCACACCTCCGCCGCCTCCGTGGTGGTGCTCCCCGAGGCCGATGAGTTCGACGTCGAGCTCAAGCAGAGCGACATCAAGAAGGAGACCTTCTGCGCCTCCGGCCCCGGTGGCCAGTGCGTCAACACGACCTACTCCGCCGTGCGCCTCACCCACATCCCCACCGGCATCGTCGTCTCCATCCAGGACGAGAAATCCCAGATCAAGAACCTCGAAAAGGCCATGCGCGTGCTGCGTACCCGCCTCTTCGAAATGGAATACAAGAAGTATCTGGACGAAATCGCATCCAAGCGCAAGACCATGGTCTCCACCGGCGACCGCTCCGCCAAGATCAGGACTTACAACTACCCGCAAAACAGAGTCACCGACCACCGCATAAACTTCACGATGTACAACCTCGCCAACTTCATGAACGGCGACATCGAGGAGGTGCTCCAAGCCCTGCAGGTGGCGGAGAACGCCGAACGCCTCAAAGAGGATATCGTCTAAATATAAAGTATTCTTCCCGTTACATTCTGATACCCCATTCCGCGCAGCAGGTTACAGTATTGGTCGACCTGCTGTTGGTATGAGTCGTGCTGTTTTCCCGTCTTGTAGTCGATGACCACCACCCTGTCGGGCAGCATGACCACTCTGTCGGGACGGTGCTCGACACCCTCGCAGTCGACAATCGTGGTCTCGTTGAGCGCCTGAACGCCGGGCGCGAAACATGGGCGCAACTCCTCGTTTTCCAGAATCTTCTGGAATGCTTCGCGTAATCGTTGCTGCTGAGTCTCTTCCAAGTGCGTAATAAGAGGCTCCACATCTTCCATGTTCTGCGGGAATTGCTCTAAATGGGCCAGGAAGTCATGGATGGCCGTGCCGGCGAGTTGCTGCTTGCTCTGGGCGTCCGTGTCGATGAACTTGGAGATGGCACCGATGGAAAACGGGGAGGTCTTGATTGGAGGCGTGACGGGAGTCCCGAGCTTCTCGGAGGCGCGTTTTTTTCTCCAGTCGGGTTGGCCGGTGTAGTGGACGTGGGAATCCTGCGGATCGCATGTGAAATGGAGCGGGTCGGAAGGTGTGGTTTCCCTCTCGTTCCGGAGGATGAGGTCGTGGAGAATGTGCCCATACCCGCTTGCGGTGTTCTCCGTGATGACATACAGCATGTCGCCCGCGCGCGTGTGCGCCACGTAGAGCAAATTGAGCGTGTCTAATTCCAGATGCCGCATCTCCTCCTCGTACAATGCTTCGAAGGAAGAGCCGATGCAGTCTTTCTTGGTCATCGGGATGTAGGCAACGTGATGGTCGGATGTGATGGTCCATATCGAATGTGCCCGTTTCGTCGTGCTTTTGTATGGCAGGATGACCACGGGGTATTCAAGTCCCTTGGATTTGTGTATGGTGCTGACTTTTATGGCATTAATATCTGTGGGTAGTGTCAAGGAGAACATCTTGTCCGTGTCCAGCAACATTTGCCACCAAGATAGGAATTGCGCGGGCTCGCCGTTGCGGTCCTGGATATAATTAAGTACAATATTTTCAAAATCAACGATGAATGGATCTTGCGTGGCATCAAGGTCGAAGAAGTGGATGATTTTCTTGACCAAGGGGAAAAGCGGTTCCGATTTCCAGTCGAGAGGCATCTCCTTGCCATGGATCTCCTTCATCAGCTTCTGGAATTGCAGGTCGGAGAAGTTGAGTAGGGCTTGGTTCAAGTCGGTCTCCTTGTTGTTTTGTCTGGCAACATGGTGGAGAATGGTGGTCTGTGCCACGCGGTCATTAGGCTGTATGAGGCATCTCAGCACTTGGATGATGAGATTGACGGCGGGAGAGGCACTGAGCACGAGGGATTTTTCCGTCACGACGGGATAGCCCAGGTTCATGAGCAGGTTGGCCATGCGCGTGTTTTTGTCGTTGCCGGCATAGAGAATGGCAATGTCGCCATAGTCGTAGCCGCGGCTCAGGGCGTCGGCGACGGCGCGCAGCACTTCGATGTCTTCGGTGGTGAGGCCGCTGGTGCCCTTGCAGAAAGCCTCGACATGCATGTCCTGGTGTTGGCAAGTGCGTTGGGTCGGGACGTACGTCGCCTTCTCTTTCGAGGATTCCTTTTTTTCGGCAGGACTGTCATCCCCCGCCATGAATACTTCGACCAATCCGGGTCTCTCTTTGTGGATTTTCTGTTCCACGTCGGAATAAAAGTGGCTCAACTCCAGAATCCGGCTGTATTGTTCGAAGAATGTGTTGTTGAATCGGATGACGGGTGTGGAGGAACGGAAGTTGTAGTCGAGGCATTCGTTTTCGTAGTTGTCTGAGCTCACGACAGCCAGGTCAGGATCGTTTTTCAGGCGCCCGTAATCGATGAGGTTGTAAAAGAGGTCGGCCTCCCCGTTCCGGAAACGATAGATGGCCTGCTTGACGTCCCCGAAAAGCGTGACTTGCCCGTTTGTGGCAAGGGCTTTGTTGACAATCAGGGGCTTGAGGTCTTTCCATTGCAAGTCGGATGTGTCCTGAAACTCGTCGATGAAGTAATGCGTATAGGGTATGCGGTCGAAGAGCTCGGGTGTGTCCTTGCCCTTGATATGGTCGTAGATGAAGGTGTTGGACTCGCTCAGGATGAAGATGTTGCGCTGCTCCTTTATGGCGTCCATCTTTTGCTTGAGGTCGAAGAGCAGCAGCATTTTGTCAGCGTTTTTTAGCAGCAGACAGGCGTCAAGGTATTCCGTGCGATATTTTTTTTGTATGTCCCGGATTTGGTTGAAGCAATCAATGATACCGGGCATTTCAGCGTCGACCCTCGCCTGTTCATCTCCGGTGAGCGTCATTTTCTTGAAATAGGACCCCGTTTTTTCGTTCACAAACACCTCGATATCGGTCTCAAAGTTGGCGATGGGGTCTTCCATCACCTTCTTGAACCAGTTGCCCAAAGTGGGCTTTTGGAAATTGAGGCCCTGCAGGTTGTCGATATGCCTTTGGCCTTCGGCTGCGATGTCTCGGATGGCGTTTCTCAGCTTGTCGGGGATCTCTTTCCTTGCGTTGCGCCATGTCAAAATGGTCTTGCGGTATTCTTCCGGCGCGAATGTTTGCATGATTTGGAGATAGTCGTAGTTCTTTTCCGCATTGGCGTAGAGGATGTCGAGCACTTGGCGAAGTTCTTTGTCCACTTTGAGGTTGCCGGAGTCTTCCATGCTGTTGTTGAGCATGAAGACGAGTTTTTTGGAGAGTTCGCTGCCTGCCGTGAGTTCGGTGAGCAGTTGGTCGATGGCTTGGATGAAGAACTCGTTGAGGTCGATTTGGACCGAATAGTTGAGGTTGAGGTTGAGCGAGAGTGCGGCTGAGCGAATCACGCGCTGGAAGAAGCTGTCGATGGTGCTGAGCGAGAAACGGGCGTAGTCGTAAATGATGCTGCGGAGCAGTTCCAGCGACTCGCGCTGCATGAATGCGCTGATGTCGGCGGCTGTCCCTCGCCCGGGTTTGAAAAGTTTGTCCACGACCATCTTGTAAATGGCTTGTGAGCGCGACTTCATCTTGTCGAAGGGCGTGAAGGCGATTTCCTCAAGGGTTTGCACGATGCGCTCTTTCATCTCGGCGGCCGCGTTGTTGGTGAAGGTGATGGCTAAGATGCGCCGGAACGTGCCCGTGTCAGGGTGCGCCTGCGAGAGGTCGCGACTGTCGTGTTTGAAACAGAGTGCGATATAGTCGGCCACCAGATGGGTGGTTTTGCCAGAGCCTGCCGATGCGGAATATGTCGTGAACATAATTGATTGGCAAAGATAGGAAAAAATAAGATATGTGATTATCCATATTTTTCAATTTTCCCCAGATAGGAGAGGGTAGAGATGATAATCTTTGGCAACAACATACTTGACGGCACAAATCAGGGCCTTTGCGTCTTTTTTTTTATTTGGGCGTGCCGGCGCGGCGGTATAAACCACGTATGGCTGTAGGGACGGGGCGCGCCCCGTCCCTACCATCACGCATGCAATCCGACGTTTCCGCCGCCGCGCCGTCGGGCTTTCCGCTCCAATGGCTGTCAAGCCAGCCATTTCCGCTTCAATCCCTCACGCATGCGAGCATCTTGTGATGCAATAAATTGTGGCTTATTTGGGTTGTAAAAAAGACGGCGAGGAGGGGTTGAACTACCGGCACACCTACAACCTGTGGTTATGTGTGCGGAAATCTTTTGGCGAGCAACCCTCGTGACGCTTGAAGAATGTGCCGAAATGGCTCTGGTTCTGGAAGCCGAGGCGTTCGGCGATTTGCTGAATGGGTGTTGCTGAGGTGGACAGCATCACTTTGGCTCGTTGCACGAGTGCCCGTTCAATACAGGAGCTGGCTGTGAAACCTAATGTCTGCTTGACCGTATTGGCCACATAGCGCGTGGTGAGACACATCTTGGAGGCATACCAGTCGAGGGAGTGCTGTTGGTGACAATTGCCATCGACCAGTACAAGGAATTGACCTGTTATCTCTTCATTACGGGGAAGTTGCGCCTGCGTGGGTTCCTCTTCATAATAATCTGAAAGACTAAATATCAACGAATTGAGAAGATACAATGCCGCCTTGCGATTTTCATCGTCCAGCACTTCCCGCATCAATTCCAAATAGTGTACCATACGTTGCGTTTTCTTCTCACTCATTCGCCAAATAGGTTGCACATATACACGTGCGAGTTGCGACAGCGAGAATGGAGAAGTCAATTCTTTCGCAATCTTGGGTGAAAACGACAAGATATACATTTCCACAGAAGTGTCGGATGGCTCCGGACGCTTCAGCAAAAAGTCCGGTGAAGTGAAATAACCGCTGTTGGCTGATAATTCATAGACCTTGTTGTTGATGTTCACCTTGCAAGTGCCGGCAGTTATCACCTGCAGAGTATAGGTGGCGGGAAAATAGTGTTCCGGAACGATATCCTCGATTCGTCCGGAAAATTTCATAACACTAAAATCTTCTACGATAGTTTCTCCCGGGATAAAAGCCCGCCATTTGAATTGTGAGAAATCGACGATTTCAAGTTTGTTTTGTATTTCCATACTCAATTATTTCAAGATTCAAAGCCAACGTTCGGATTAGAACAATTTGGGTGCAAAAATACAACAATTTTCAATATGCACAAATTGTTTTTAGTAGAATTAGAACATTTTTCCTATCATTCAGGAATATTTTTTGTTTATACAACATCGTTATTTTGGAGCAATTATAATTGATAAATGTTTTTGTTTGTAATATAATCTTCAAAATAGAACAATTATGAAAATCTTATTCGTCATCGACAGTTTTTACACGACCAACAATGGTACGTCTATTTCCGCCCAGCGTTTTGCGGGGGAACTTCGTCGCCGTGGCCACGAAGTGAAAGCATTGTGCTGGGACAGCCCAGCCAACTCTTTAGCCGAAAGTTTGACAGACGGTGATTTCCGTACGGCGAAATTCCACATGCCTGTTTTCCAACCGTTGATGAACAAACACGATTTCAGTTTCGCGTACAACGATACCGCTATCGTGCATGCCGCGTGCGACTGGGCCGACATCGTGCACATCTTCGTGCCTTTCGGTATTTCCATGGAGGCTGTCAAGTACTGCAACCGGGTGGGAAAACCCGTCACGGCAGCTTTCCATATTCAGCCGGAAAACATGACTTCATCGGTCAGTATGGGAAAAGTGAGATGGTTTAACGAAATGTTCTACCGCTCTTTCCGCAAGAACATTTACAACCGTGTGCGTCATGTCCATGTTCCTTCAAGATTTATGGGCGATATGATTGCAGAGCGCGGCTATACGGCCAAGATCTATCCCATCTCCAACGGTATCCAAGAAGCGTTCATGGAAGCGGGGGAAAGAAAAGCAATGGGTGAATGCGTGCGGACGAAGGGTAAGGACTCCCCGATAAAGATCATGATGATTGGACGTTTGAGTCAGGAGAAACGTCAGGATGTGATTATTAACGCTGTAAAATACAGCAAATATGCCGACCGTATTCAACTGGTGTTCGCGGGGCGAGGACCCGAGTATGACAAATATGTAGAGTTAGGAAAAGACCTCGAACATCAGCCGCAGTTTGTGTATGTGGGACGAAACGAGCTGATTGAGCACTTGTTGGAAACGGATTTGTACGTGCATGCATCGGACATGGAGAGCGAGGCAATCAGTTGCATCGAGGCGTTTGCCACAGGTCTCGTTCCGATCATCGCCAACAGCTCCGTGAGTGCCACGCCCCAGTTTGCCCTGGATGGTCGCAGCCTGTTCATGCCCGGTGACCCGAAAGACCTGGCGCGCGCCATCGACTACTGGCTTGACCATCCCGAAGAGAAGGCCCGTATGGAAGAGCAGTACCGTCGATTCGGCCGCCAATACAGTCTTTCCGCATCCGTGGCGAAGTTTGAACAGATGTTGGACATGGAGATGCAAGAGCAAAGGGATGTCGTTTTTCAACCGCATACTCCTGTTGCACAACACCGCAGTCGAAGCTTTTTGCGTAGAGTTTCAGCCCTTTGGTCGATGTTGATGTTTGTGAGTCTTTCTTTATTTGCACAGGAAAAGGCTGAATATCTTCCTTACGGCAAGATGGATTCATGGACGGTGCGGTACATCAAGGAGTCTGCCTTGTTGGGCGGCAAGACCCGCGCCTTGTACGTCATCGCCAAGACCGACACCATCCGTCAAAACAAGCCGTACCCGTATGGGAAGAATGGTTCGCCGTGGGGGACGAGCAATGCGTACGCCAAGGTGTGCGGGGTGGAGAAAGCCGCGGTGTCGGCCACACCAGAACGGCGCGGAAACGGTTACTGCTGTCGCTTGGAAACCTCGCTGCATACGGTTAAGGCCATCGGGATTGACCTCAAGGCATTGGCAACTGGCAGTTTGTTTACCGGCCGACTTATCGACCCCGCGACATTGGAGGGTGCCAAAAACCCGATGAAAGCCATCGACATGGGTATCCCTTTTACAAAACGCCCTGTAGCTCTATCACTTGACTACAAGGCTTTTATACAACAGGGGAAGGATATGGTCCACGCGACCGGAGGCACCAAAGTGACCACGGTAAAAGGGCAGGATGCCGGGGAAATCGTGCTGCTTCTACAACACCGCTGGGAGGATGCCGACGGGAACATTTTCGCCTACCGTGTCGGCACGGCATCGGAGCACATCACCCGTAGCATCCCCAACTGGCAGAACAATCATCGGTTGTCCATCCGCTACGGCGACATCACCGGCTCACCCAATTACAAATCATGGGAAAAGATTTCCAAAAACCGTTTCATGGCCCGGAACTCCAAAGGGAAAATGGTGCCGATTCAAGAGGTGGGTTACAAGGCAGATGTGACACCTACACATCTCATTCTGCAAATATCTTCCGGTTGCCAAGAGCCCTACACGGGATGCACAGGCAACGTGGTGTGGGTGGATAACATACGGTTGGTGTATTGACGTTGGCAGGCCGTTAGGTCTGCCGGGGTTGGTAGCTCAAACGGGTGCGAAGCTGATTCGCACGCCGTAGGTGTGCGGGCAAACCATGCGGGATATAACGAAAAAAGGAGAAACATTTGTTTCTCCTTTTTTGCGGACCGGACGAGACTCATCTCTCCGTTATCACCCATATTGTGCAGCTGTTTGTATTTATTTAATTACCTTGCAAATCAATGAATGACAGCAAAATACGCACAATTAGTTAAATGAACACACGGTGTATGGGTTAGCAGGATGATGCCTTCTTCTTATCTCGGTGCATTTTTTTAGGGTGAAAAATGCACGGGGTGAAGATTGTGGAAAATATGTTCAATTATCCTTCATGAAAGGGGACGGCAAAAAATTTGGAATCCAATATTCCATCATTTCCGCAGATAGTTTTGTATCTTAACTGTGCAAATAAAAGACCCTATTACACAAACGACAACGAATTTCCACATTTCCTTTCAGATTTCTCCCCATATTAAAGGCGCGTGTCCGAGAAATTCAAAGTTGTGCAATAACAAAATACTTGATAACAAGGTAAAAATAAAGAAAGAAACAAAGAAAATGATTTCATTTTTTGTTACACTCTTCTTTTTCATTATTGTTAGATGCATTAAAAAGACAATATGTTTTTTATAGGTTATTTTCTCTTTGGGTTTTCTGTGAAACTATTATCATTCCAGCAACTTCTTTCCCTCCTCTGTGAGCACATACCGCTGTGTAGGACTTTTGGGTGAATCGGGCTGCGTCATCTTAACAAGACCCGCCTTTATAGCTGGTGTCATATAGTTTTCCAAAAACATAGGGCGACTGCTCATGTCAAGCTCTGCCATTATCTCCTTAACGCTCATCTCTTCCTTTACAACGCGAACCAGCCGAAGTATTTTCTCACTTGTACTATTACTTGTACTATTACTTGTACTACTTGTCCCCTACTTGTCCCTTCTGAGTCATACTCCATTGAATAAATGGTAGTTATGAAGTGGCTGGAAGAGGACTTGAACACAAACATTTTGTCTCAGTGCAAGAATTATTTTAGAAATCTTGTGTTCTAAATCGTTTCTTGAGTGTTTTGTTGCAATATTGCTATCAGTTGATTATATGTCAAAATCGGGATACCTTTATGTTCATTAAGGTCAATGAGATCGTTGTCGCCGCTGACAATGTAATCTACAGGAACGCTTTCGGCCATGGACAACAGATAGAGATCCTTGATGTCACGGATTGGCGAAATAGCATCAACAGTTATGTCAGTGAAAAAACAGACATCGTAAACCATCTCGAAAAAATGATTTCGA
>JAFZZK010000015.1 GCA_017615795.1 Bacteroidales bacterium | reverse complement strand
CCGGCGCTTTTGGCAGGAACGAACAGCAAAATCACCAACATCAGGATCAGCTCAATGGTGATGAGCAGCAGCCCCACGCTCATACCCGACTGCAACGGGAGGGAAACCACCGGCCACGGCTTGCCTTGCAAGGAGGCGAAGGAGGTACGGCTGTTGGCGAAGGTGTTGATGCGGATGCCGAACCATGCCACGATGTAGGAACCGCCGATACCCAGCACTGTCCACAGCAAAATGAGTGCAATTTGCCCGATAGTGGAAGGTTCTTCCGTCAGGGCGCCAAAATAAATGCCGATGACAGCTCCGATGATGACGAACAGAATCAGCAGGAACTTGCCCTGCTGGAGCAAGTAGGTTTTGCAGGTTTCATAAATGGTTTCGGAAACTTTCTTCATAGAGTCGTGGACGGGTTTGCGACGGATGCGCAGAGCCTGGAAAAGGCCGAACAAAAGGCCGATAACCACGATAATCGCACCCCACAAAAGGAGGGCTTTTCCGGTGAGGGCACCGTTGAAGAAGTTCACCTGCGTGAAGTTCGGCAACTCAAGGTCAGCCTCACTGGCGTGCAAAAAGAAAGGACACAGCATCATTGCTGCCAAAAATAATTTCTTTTTCATATTTTAATATTTTGATTGATAATTATTTGCGATATTATTCCTTCTTTAGAGTTGAACTTGCAAAAGTAAATAAATTTCAGAATTAAGGAACATTAATAATTTGATGTCTGCATCGTTCAATTTTGTTGTAAAAAAATCGGGTGATGATTATCACCCGATTTTTCTAAAAGAATTGTTGTTAGTTCTTCACGCATCGCACAGAATAGGCATTTTCTTTGAGGTTCATGCCATCGAAGGCAATGTCATTAGCGTTGTAGTTGATGGTGAAGCTTCTTGCATAATTACCGTATGCGAGAGTGGATGTCCAGAAGGTAGTGGCTATACCCATGCCATAGGCAGTATAGGCCGTGTAGGTGGTGGTGACGGTTTTCCAAGAACCGGCAGCCACTGCCGAGAATCCGGAACTGTTGGCAGTTTGGGGTGAATCGTTGCCGACATAGCCGGGGTGACATTGGGCGTTGCTGCTATTCCACGTGCTCTCGCTGGCCATAGCCCGGGCTGTTCCACCGCTACAGGCATAGCCGTTGTTTCCCATCCATTCAATCATTTGCTTCATTTCGGGGTAACTTGGCACGTGCCATCCAGCAGGACAAACGCCTTGCACAGTGCTCGGATTGGAAGACGAACTCCCCGCGCCCTTCATTACAGCCGACCAGTTATAAAGACGGCCATAGGTAGGTACATTTGACCTGTCATTTCCGGGAGAATAGTAGTAAGCAACACTGTCGCTTCCCCACATCCGGTCATCGGAAGGTATTGCGTCACCATTGGCATAGTGGGTGGTACGGAGGTTCTCTCTCATCCAGCACTTGTTGTTAATCAGGATGGTATTATACACGTTGCCTTCAACGTCATACATTGTTGGACTTTCGGGACAGGGTTCCAATCCATCGTATTCGGTCGTGAAGGAGCCGTTCACGCACACTCTCTGCGTGTCATCGTATAGCATGCACATCTGTATATAGTAGGTAGTGCCGGGAGTAAGGTTATTGAGCCAGAAGAAACTCCATTGTCCTCCTCCATAGTACGGGGTGCCATAAGTAACCTGAATCATTTGATTGGGATCGGTGCCCATATAGAGTTCAAAATCATTGATAATATGGCCATTGTCATAATACTCTCCTACGAGAGAAGCTTCCGAGGTAGTGACTCCACGATAATTGATTTCGAGGGAGGGGGCAAAAGCGGACACACCATCGCCCTTGATACACCGCACGGGCATATAGATGTTGGTAGCCATCGGAGTGAAGTCAAGTTGTCCGTTAATGCAGGTGGCTGCGTAGGACATTTCCGCCACCATTGATTCTGAATTGAAGTCGGCTGTGGCGAAGTAGAAAGCTTTGCCATAGGCTCCGTTTCCTGTGGAGTCGTAAGAGGCAAAAGAATAGCTGCCCGGTCGGGCGGAGAAACCAGAGGTATTGGTGTGCTCGAGTCCATCGGTCCAGAACGCGCTGTTCTCGGTCAGTGCGGCAGCGGCATTCGTGCCCATGCTGGCCGCAGTGGCATACAGGGTTTCCCATTCGCTGCGACTCGGCAAGTGCCAACCGGAAGGACAAACGCCTTGAACAGCTTCGTTATGGTTGTGCGGGGCCATTTTGGTGGCGGCGTCATAGTTGTAGAAGCGGCCGTAAAGGTTGACGGTGTAGCCGTTACGATTGGTAGGTTCCATGTAACGGGCGGAGTTGTTTCCGTTTTCGGGATCGATGGCGGTGCCGTCACCGAACAAGGTGGTGCGGAGGTTCTCCTTCATCCAGCACTGGCTGCCGATTTTCACCGTGTTGTAGATGTTGCCGTCCATGTCGGTCACATACTGGGCTTCGGGGCAAGGACCGGTCACGGGGCCGGTAGGTATGTCTTGTGTGGTGAAATCCACCTGTTCACTGAAGTAGGTTCCTGCGGTATTGGTGGAGAAGATGCGCACGTAGTAGTGTGTGCTCGGCTGCAAGTTTTCCAACATGAATGTTCTGACACTGATTGAGTTGTCGTTGGTGTAGATATACTCATCTGTCGGGAACGGTTCTGTGCCGATGGCTACACCCCATTGGGTTACCGTGGCACCGCCGTCAAAGAGCAGTTCTCCCTGTACGTTGGCGGTTGTGGAAGCCACGCTATCCACGAACACCACTTTGGCGGTGGGAGCGATGGGTTGGCCTGCACCCTTGATGCAGCGCACAGAGCCAAATTCGTCACGTCCTCCTTCTCCAAACTCCCTAATTCTGTCGTCTTGTACTAAGAATTTATGAGCCCTTGTCGATGTCTGAAGGAGGGTATTATCATTGGCGAAGTAACCGTAAGAATATTCACCGGCGGGCAACAGGTTAAATCCACTGGCGTTGTTTCCGGGAGTTTCCCAACGGTAGCTGGCTTTCAGAAGCGGCAATGCGGCTTCAAATCCACCAAGGGTGTTGAACATCGTCAGATATTCGTCACTGGAGGGGACGTGCCAACCTTCGGGGCAGATACCTTGCAGGGGTGCCTGGACATTCGCAAAACCGTTACACACTGTGTATAACGGGTACAGATAGCCGTCATCAATTTCACGGAGGACAAAATAGCGGGGGTAGTAGTTGGCGGCGGAATGCGGGTAGATGAGATTGCCGTTAGGATAATGGGTAGTGCGGAGGTTCGACCTCATCCAGCATTGTTCGCCAATCAGGATGGTGGCATAGACGTTGCCGTCGTAGTCAACAACACTGTCTGCATCCGGGCAGGATTGTCCCATCTGGGCCGTGGTGGTGAAGCTCATCACGGAGTCTGCATAGGCAGTGCCGTTGGCATTGATGGCATATGCACGGAAATAGTAAGTGGTGTTGGGTTCGAGGTCGTTCACCTCAATGCGGTAGCGTCCAACAAAGTCGTCATCGCGGTAAGCCACGTTGTCGGAAACGGTCGGTGTTGTGTGGGTGGAGCTGTAGCAGAGACCGCGTCTGGTCAGTGTGGCTCCGCCGTCGGTGCAGGTTTCTCCCCACAGGGCGGCAGAAGTGGACATCACTTCATTTACTGCCACGGTCTTCGGTTGCGGAAGCGTGGTGGTGCCATCACCCTTGACGCAGCGCACCAAATGGGCGAATCGCATGAAATCACAACCAGAATAGTCCCATGACATCAAATAATGGTGACTGTTTTGAGAGAACACTCGTGAAGATATGTAGGGCTTCGCTGTCTGATAAACCATCAAGGAATTATTATCATTAATATAGGCAAATTTTTCATTGCCATTGAAACCCGTGACATTGGATCCACTGGTGAAAATCATGTCGCGGTAGTTCTCTCCCAATAAATTGAACAACTCATGCCATTCAGTAGGGGTGGACACGTGCCATCCTTGCGGACAGACACCCTGCACAGCATCGGCGCCGTGCGTGTACGAACCGTTTACAACAGCATATCCGAAATAGAAAAGTCCAGTGGTGGACGAAAGTCCGTTTGTATTTCCGGGAATGTAGTTGTTGGGAAGGTCGTTAGGTATTACATAACTTTCATTTTCAGAATAATAGAAGGGATAGCCTTCCATCTCCATAAAACTTTGGTAGGAATTGAACCTGAGGATTTCAGCCCCGTTGGCATAGTGGGTGGTGCGGAGGTCTTCCTTCATCCAGCATTGGTTGCCAATCTGCACGGTGTTATAGACATTGCCGTCGTAGTCGGTCACAGTGGGTGTTTCCGGACAAGGCTGGTTCATCATGATCGGTGTGGTGAAGCTTATCACAGAGTCACTATACACGGTGCCGTTGGCATTGGTGGCGAAGGAGCGGAAATAGTAAGTGGTGTTGGGGGTCAGATTTTGCGCCCTGAAGTAGTAGCGTCCTACATAGTCGCTGGCAAAGCTGTGGGTGCTGTCTGCTGTGGTAGGCTCCTGGTTGCTGCTGCTCCAGCATACACCGTAGGAGGTGAGGCTGGCTCCGCCGTCGGTGCGGGTTTCGCCCCAGAGGCTGGCTTCGGTGGAGATGATGTCGTTGGCGGCCACTACATGGGAAACAGGCAATGTGGTGATTCCATCTCCCTTGATACAGCGCACTAAATTGGCAAATTGAGTAAAACTATTACCGGAACCATTCCATGTCACCAGATAATCGATGCCATTCATATTGAATAACTCCGAACTTGAGTAGGGGAACGGTGTTTGTTCAATCGTCAAGTTGCCATTCATAAGACGGGCATATTGTTCATTGCCATTGAAGCCGGAAGTATTGGATCCGCTGGCGAGAATCATATCGCGGTAGTTTTCACCCAATAGATCAAACATCTCATGCCACTCAGCGAGGGTAGGCACATGCCATCCTTGCGGACACACACCCTGCAAATGCTGGTCGTTGTGTTCGCGCGAACCGTTGACGATGGCATCACCGAAATAGAAATATCCGGTGGCATCTTGTTGGCCGTATGTGGAGCCGGGAACATTGTTGTTGGGAGCATAGTTGGTGGGAGTGTTGGGCTGGAATGCAAATACTTGGTTTTCATTATAATAATAAGGATAACCTTCCAGCATGTTGTCAAGCGAGGTGAAACCGAGTATCTCCGTACCATTGGCATAGTGGGTGGTGCGGAGATCTTCTTTCATCCAGCACTGGCTGCCGATTTGTACAGTGGCATATTCGTTGCCGTCGTAGTCAGTCACAGTGGCCGCTTCCGGACAGGGTTCTCCCATTACGATCGTAGTGGTGAAATCCACATCGTCGCTATAAAATGTGCCGGCGGAATTGGTGGCGAAGATTCGTGCGAAGTAATGCGTGTTGGGCTCAAGATTTTCCAATTGGAACCGCGTGACATCGCTGGTGGGATTGTTGATGGATGT
>JAFZZK010000014.1 GCA_017615795.1 Bacteroidales bacterium | reverse complement strand
GGCGTCAGCATGGATCAGCTCTCCGGCACCATCCAGAACGACATCCTCAAGGAGTTTATGGTGCGTAACACCTACATATACCCGCCGTTGCACTCTATGAAGATCATCGCCGATATCTTCGCGTTTACCTCCAAGAACATGCCGAAATTCAACAGCATTTCCATCTCTGGCTATCACATGCAGGAGGCTGGCGCCACCGACGACATCGAGCTGGCCTACACGCTGGCCGACGGTCTCGAGTACCTGCGCGCAGGTGTGAACGCGGGTATGAGTGTGGACGATTTCGCCCCGCGTCTCTCCTTCTTCTGGGCCATCGGCATGAACCACTTCATGGAGATTGCCAAGATGCGCGCCGCCCGTATGCTGTGGGCTAAGATTGTCAAGCAGTTCAACCCCCAGAATCCGAAGTCCATGGCGCTGCGCACGCACTGCCAGACCTCCGGTTGGTCGCTCACCGAGCAGGACCCGTTCAACAACGTGGCCCGCACCTGCATCGAGGCCATGGGTGCCGCGTTGGGACACACCCAGTCGCTGCACACCAACGCCCTCGACGAGGCCATCGCGCTGCCTACCGACTTCTCCGCCCGTATTGCGCGTAACACCCAAATCTACATCCAAGAGGAGACCAAGGTCTGTAAGTCCATCGACCCGTGGGCCGGTTCCTACTATGTGGAGTCGCTGACCCACCAGATTGCCCACCGTGCATGGAAGCATCTTCAGGAAATCGAGTCGCTTGGCGGTATGGCCAAGGCCATCGAGACCGGCATCCCCAAGATGCGCATCGAGGAGGCCTCCGCCCGCAAGCAGGCCCGCATTGACTCCGGCAGAGAATCTATCATTGGGGTGAGCAAGTACCGTTTGGACAAGGAGGCCCCCATCGAGACCCTCGAAGTCGATAATACTGCTGTACGGGAGGCCCAGATCAAGCGCCTTGCCGAGTTGCGCGCCAACCGTAACGAAGAGGAGGTCAAGGCCGCCCTCGCCGCCATCACTGAGTGTGCGAAGACCGGCAACGGCAACCTGCTCGACCTCTCCATCAAGGCCGCCCGGTTGCGTGCCTCATTAGGTGAAATTTCCGATGCCCTTGAAGTGGTGTTCGGTCGTTATAAAGCAAAAATTAATTTGATATCAGGCGTGTACAGTGCAGAACAACAGGACAACGACACCTTTAAGAAGGCCGTTGCAATGTGCGATGAATTCGCAAAGAAGGAGGGCCGTCGCCCCCGTATTATGATTGCCAAGATGGGTCAGGATGGCCACGACCGCGGCGCCAAGGTGGTTGCCACCGGCTACGCCGACATCGGTTTCGACGTCGATATGGGCCCGCTGTTCCAAACTCCCGCAGAGGCCGCCAAGCAGGCTGTGGAGAATGATGTCCACATTCTGGGTGTCTCCTCCCTCGCCGCCGGCCACAAGACCCTGGTACCGCAGGTGATGGAAGAGCTCAAGAAATTAGGCCGCGAGGACATCATGATCACCGTCGGCGGTGTCATTCCCCCGCAAGACTATCAGTTCCTCTACGATTGCGGCGTCTCTTGCATCTTCGGTCCCGGCACCCGTATCGCCGACTCCGCCGTCGCCATGCTTGAAATCCTCATGAAAGAAGAGTAAAATTCTGTTTTGCCTATATAATATTTGAAGGAGGGGAGCGCGGCATGTGCTCCCCTTTTGATTTGCTAAAACACTAAACTATGCTTACTTTCCGCCATACCTTGCATACTCTCGCCGAGCCGTCGGGCGAGGAGGTGCGCACGCAGGCGTTCCTGCTGGAACAGCTGCGCCCGTTGAATCCCACGAAAATCCATACGTTCGAGAACAGTCGCAATATTTTGGTGCTGTTCGACTCTGGTGTGCCGGGCTCCACCCAACTACTGCGCGGCGACTTCGATGCATTGCATGTGCCGGAGACCATTGATGTGCCGTATGCGTCTCAAACCGCGGGTGTGTCGCACAAGTGCGGCCACGACGGGCACGCCGCCATCCTGTTGGGTGTGGCGCAGCTGCTGCACACGAACCCGCCCAAGGAGGGTAGGGTGCTGCTCTTTTTCCAGGCTGCCGAAGAGACGGGCGATGGCGTCCGCCAACTGCTGGAAACAGGCATCTTGGAACAGTATCGTCCTGATGAGGTGTTCGCGTTCCATAACATTCCGGGCGTTCCTCTGGGACAGGTGCTCTGCAGGGCGGGCAGTTTCACCTGCTCGGTGGTCAGCTGTGACATTGTGCTGACGGGCCATACGGCGCATGCTGCCGAGCCGCTCAAGGCGTTGTCGCCCTATCCTGCGGCGCGTGCCATCACGGACCGGCTGTTGGCACTCAACCGCTATGAGATGTCTGCACCTGACTTCCAGCTGCTCACGCTGGTGCAGTTCCGCGTAGGCGAGGTGGCCTACGGGGTTGCGGCGGGTGAGGGCGTGCTGCGGTTCACGCTGCGTGCCAAGGAGGATGCGCGACTGCAGGCCCTCAAGCGAGAGCTGGTGCGGATTGTGGAAGAGGAGGTGGCCAAATGCACGGGATTGCAGTATGACATGGCATGGAAGGAGTATTTCGCGGCATCGGAGAACCATCCCGATGCGGTGGAAAAGGTGCAACAAGCTGCCGAACAGTGCGGTTTGGCATACGTGACCAAGGAGCAGCCCTTCTCGTGGGGCGAAGACTTCGGCCTGCTGACGCAACATTTCGACGGGGCGCTCTTCGGCATTGGCTCCGGCACGGAGCAGCCGCCCTTGCACCACCCGCACTTCGACTTCCCCGACGAACTGCTGCCCATCGGTGTGAAGATGTTCCAAGCCCTGCTGCATCTTTCGGAGAAATAAAACAGAGGGGAGACTTTAGACCTTTATTTCATAATTCATCGTTCCGGGATTCCGCTGCTCACTGCGTTCGCCGCGGAATGGTGGTGTCTGCCGGAGGGGAGAAGGTGGAATGGGCGGCGGGAGGGAATATCTGTAAGGCACGTCCTGCGCGCCGCCGCCCACTTTACTTTCCCCTTTGTTTGCGCCTCACCATTCCGCGAAGCGCGACAGCGTTGAGCTGAATCCCCTGGCAATGCGCGACAATAAGACCAAAGACCATAGACCTTGAGTTCATAGTTCGGCTAATAGCTAAAGGCCAATGGCTAACGGCCAATAGCCAAGGGCCAATGGCTAACGCCTCGGGAACAGCGTGGATTCCACCAGCTCGCAGAAGATGTGGCCGAGCAGGATGTGGCATTCCTGGATGCGCGGGGTGTTGGTGGAGGGCACGTTGAGCAGGATGTCCGCATAATCTTTCATCAGTCCGCCACCCTCGCCTGTCATGGCGACGATGTGGAGGCCCATCTCCTTGGCGGCCTTAAAAGCTTCAAGGATGTTCTTGGAATTACCGGAGGTGGAGATGCCGACGATGACGTCGCCTTTCTTGGCGGTGCCGCGCAGCAGGCGCGAGAACACCAGGTCGTAGCCGTAGTCGTTGCCCACGGCGGTGAGGTAGGAGGTGTTGCAGTGCAGGGCCTCGGCATTGAGCGGAGGACGGTCGTAGTAGAAGCGGCCGGAGAGCTCCGCCGCCAGGTGCTGGGCGTCCGCCGCGCTGCCGCCGTTGCCGCAGAAGTGGACCTTGCCGCCGGCCCGTAGCGATTGTGCCATCACATCCGCCACTGCCTGCACCCGCGCCATCAGCACCTCATTCGACAAGATGTTTCTCTTTATATCAATGCTTTCCTGTATGGATTCTGGTATTCTTGTATTCATAATCAACTTTTTTTCGCGGGCAAAAATACAATAAAAATGGAATTATTGCCAAAAGCCTATATCTGATATTTATATTGTTATAGAAAAATAATTTTCCATTAACCTCCCATTAAATATTTATTGTATCTTTGCATTTCAAAAACAGACATTATGAAATCAAAGATGCTTTTACTGCTGGTATGCGCACTCTTGTGGGGGTGCCTGACGGCGCAGGAACCGGCCGATACTATGATTGTGGCCTTTTACAACGTGGAAAATCTCTTCCATCCGACTGACGATTCGCTGACAGCGGACGACGATTTCACGCCCGAGGGACTTTATCACTGGGGCTACAAACGTTATTTCAGAAAAATCAACAATGTTGCCAAAGTTCTCATAGCCATGGGGAAAGGTTCTCCGCCAGACATTGTGGGGGTGGCGGAGATTGAGAACGACCGTGTGCTGCACGACCTGTGCCATCGCTCGCCGCTCCAGAAGTTCGGCTACCGGTTTGTGCATCACGACTCCCCCGACCGGCGCGGCGTCGATGTGGCGTTGCTCTATCGCGACAGTCTCGTGACCGTGTTGCATGAGGAGGCCATACCCGTGGTTTTTCCCTTCGAGCCGGGCACCCGCAACCGCGACCTGCTCTATGTGCTTGTGCGCTTGCCCTGCGGCGACTCCCTGCATGTCGTCGTCAACCACTGGACTTCGCGTTTTGGCGGCTATGCGGCCACCATCCCCAAACGCAACTATTACGCTGACGTGGCGCGCCGTCTCGTGGACTCGCTCCTGCTGCTAAACCCGCATGCGAACATCCTCCTCATGGGCGACTTCAACGACTATCCCACGGACGAGAGCATGGAGAAACACCTGCGCGCCCAACGTTACAAACCGGCGCAACGTGATTTCAGTGACACGCTCTTCAACTTGATGTACCACTTTGTGGCGCAGAACAACGTCGGCTCCCACAAGCATGAGGATTTCTGGGGCTGTCTGGATCAGATGGTGGTTACGCGGGGAATGCTTACGGGGGAGAGCCGCCTGCAGATTGCCGACTGCGTGCCCCACATTTTCGACGCTGACTTCCTTCTTGTGCCAGACGAGAAATATGGTGGCGTGAAGAACTACCGCACCTATTCCGGACCACGGTATATTGGGGGGTTCGCCGACCATCTGCCGGTGTACGTCAGAATTGTGTGCGAGTAGAGGATATTTTTATCTCATCTGTCATAATCCACGCCTTTTCCCCTGCCGCCGCGTGCCATTCCGGCAACTTCTCCACGGGTTGAGCCTCGATCTTGATGAATTTCACCTTGTTGTTCGGGATTTTGTGGCGCAGGATGCAGACCCTCGGCTTGTCGTTCTCCTTCAAAGTTGGGTCGAAGGGCAGCGTAACCTCTTCGGGTTTGCTATACTTTTTGCCGTTGGTGGAGTAGGAGACCAGCACTTTCTGCGGCATAAAGACCCACTGTGAGGGGTGGTGCGAGAAACTGAGGGTGACCGTCAACGAATCGGATTCCCATTCTCCGGTTTCGTATTGTATCTTCATCGGATTGCCGAAATAACCGACCCAGCCTTCATGGTAGTCAGCTGGATTGCCGATATAATCATCAATAAGTACAGTATCCGCAAACTTGTCGTAAGGGGCATCGGGCTTGGTCATAAAGGTGATGGGGTCAAAATCACCTGTTTTTCTGGAAACCCGAAAATTGATGTCAGGGTGGAAATAGGCGAAGCACTTGGACTTATTGACAAACAGATCTTCGAAAAACGCATTCTCCCCGATTTGCAAAAGCAGATCAAAATCCATTATCCGACTGGTTTTCACCAAATCACGGTCTGCAATATCCGGTCCGCAGGTGGCGGTGCCCAACCCCGCTTGGTCATAATCTATATTTAAGGTATAGTAACCGGCCCGCTCCAGCTCGTTGGTGTGTTTCGCCTGCCCGATGTTCTCGTCGGAATAGGGATAAATGCTGAACTGGAAGTTTTTTCTGCTGTCGGGGAGCCACCACTTGTCCAAAATCGCGGCAGAGAGCATCCGCTGATGATTTTTGTCGAGTAACGACACGTAGCGTGTTTCCATCCTGTTACCCGCTGCCTGCGGACGCACGTAACAGTGGAACAAATCATCGGTTGGGGCTTCATAGTGGCCTACAAAACCGCATGCTTGACGATCTTGGTAGGTTTCCTGCGCATAGCCCACCCATTCGGTGTTCACCAACTCGTCCGAAACTTTCATCTGCACACCCGATTTTGGCAGCGACGGCACCCATTTACCCGGAAAAACCGCATAGTACATCAGAATGTCCCCACTACATTTGAACATATAGTCCTCAAGTGTACTGAGAACCGTCTCCCCGTTCTCATTAAGGGCAATTCTCTCAATATTGACATACAGGTCGTCACCCCAATATTTATCGACATCGAATCTTTTCACTGTCCACGTGAGATTATCCAACCCGATGCGCCGCCAAAGCAGCTCGCCGTGACCATCTACGCGGTCGTTGTCGGTAGGCGGACGCCAGAAATTGAGCTGCGGACCATCTACCACCAAAGGCTTTCCGTCTTTCTTTATCGTGGTGATGCGTCCGATTTTGGAGTTGAACACGACTTCCTCTTTGCCGATGGTGACTATCAGCATGGAGTCCACCCGTCGGCATTCGATGGTGTCGCTGACAAACCCAAGGTTGGGCACGTTTCTTTCTGTTGTCGGCACGGGCAGCTTGAACTGCTCGTAGGCGACCACTTTTGATAATAAATCTGTGTTATCTGTGAAATCTGTGTTCGACCCAACCAAGTAAAAGTCAACCATCACGTCCCTCCCGGGGGCAATAGTATCCAAGTTATTGATAGAATCCAACACCACCGCTGGCAGCTTGAAATAACCGGTATCATGTGGAGCCAAAGAAATGGGAACTTTGTCGTCAAAATATTTAACAAGTTTCAGAAAATCATCAGGATGAATAGGATTTTCGTGCGCCACATCCGTACGCAGGCGATACAGCAGTGTATATTCTTCCAAGTTGCTGAAATCGAAGCGGTTGATGATGCGAAATTTTAATGAATCCAAATCCACCGCCTCGATCTTAATCGGTTGATACACTTTCCGCACTTCGGCCAACTGCGGGTGCGGTTTCCGGTCGGGATCCACCAGACCGTTGATGCAGAAGTTTCCGTCGGAGGGCATGTTCTCCCCGAAATCGCCGCCGTATGCGTAGAATTCACGGCCCTGCGCATCCTTAGTCAGCAAGCCCTGATCCACCCAGTCCCAGATGCAGCCGCCCTGCAGTTGCGGATACTTGTAGATGGTGTCCCAATAGTTGGAGAGACCGCCACAGCTGTTGCCCATCGCGTGCGCGTACTCGCACATAATGAACGGGCGCGTCTGCGGTTTCCGAGCATAGCTGGCAAGGTAGTCCGCCGAGGGGTACATGATGGTGACGATGTCGGTGTTGCGATCGTAGAGGGCGCGCTCGTACTGGATGGGGCGGGTGGTGTCCTTGGCTTTCAGCCAGTCGTAGGCGGCCTCGTAGCACACGCCGTTGCCCGACTCGTTGCCCAGCGACCACGAGATGATGCACGGGTGATTTTTGTCGCGCTCGTACATATTGCGGGTGCGGGCGACCATAGCCTCCTTGAAATCAGCGCGTTTCGCCAACGACTTCTCGCCGTAGCCCTGCGCGTGCGACTCCGCATTGGCCTCGTCGATGACGTACAAACCGTATTCGTCACACAGGTTGTAAAACTCTGGTGCGTTGGGATAGTGGCTGGTGCGTACCGTGTTGATGTTGTTGGCCTTCATCAGCAAAATATCCTGTACCATACGCTCTCTGGAGACTACGTGTCCCGTTTTCGGGTCGTGCTCGTGGCGGTTCACCCCGCGGATGGTCACGGGCACGCCGTTCACCAACAGAAGACCGTTTTTGATTTTGACATTGCGGAAACCGATTCTAGCTTCACAATCGTCAATCCTAGAGAGTTTTCCATTGTTTTTTGTGGCATATATAACAAGTACCGCATCATGCAAATAGGGATGTTCAGCAGTCCAAGATGTGATATCTTCCACTTCTAAATGAAAATGAACCGTTTGTTTTCCAGGTTCTTTGAATTTGACAAACTGGTCAGGTGCGCCAAATCCCGATGCGTAAGGTCCAGTATATTTTCTCAAAAAGAATTCAACCTTAAATTGCTGTTCTTTTTCATAAAAAGCAGTGTTCTCAACCACGACATCTACATCCACAACACCGTTTTTGTACGTCGAATCCAAATCGGCAACCACCTTATAGTCAAGAATATGCGTTTTGGGTTGGGCGTATAGCGTAATGCTTCGCTCGATGCCGCTCAATCGCCAGAAATCCTGACACTCGAAATAGGAACCGTCGCTCCACTTTAAGACTTGCAAGGCGATGAGATTTCGTTCGCCGAAGCGCACAAACTCGGTGATGTCGAACTCAGAGTTGGTCTTGGCGTCCTCGCTGTAACCCACAAACTGGCCGTTCACCCAAAGGTAGAAACAGGACTTCACATCGCCTATATTGAGGATAACCTGTTGGTTTTCATAACTTTTGTCAATGTCCACCCATTTGCGGTAGCTGCCCACGGCATTGCCTTTCACGGGCACCTTCGGCAGCTGGCTGTTGTCGAAGTCGTTGGTGGTGTTCACATAGACAGGCACACCGTATCCGTTCAGTTCCCAGTTGCCCGGCACGGGAATGGTGCCCCAGCCGCTGTCGTCGTAGTCGGTGCGGAAGAAGTCGGTCGGACGTTCGTCGGCGTTAGGGACATAATGGAACTTCCACGTACCGTCCACAGTAGAGACGCGATGCATCGCGTCTCTACTGTTTTGTGGAATATTCGCCCTCGGGTAGAGTTTGTTCACCTCGAACACGGCGGGGTCCTGCCATTCGGTGAAGGTCTGTGCGGTGGCGGCGGGGCAGAGGAAAACAACACTCAGGGAAAAAAATATTTTTCGCAAGAGATTCAAAACCTCCAGTTGGGCTTTATTAAAAGCAGGTGGCTCCATAATTATGGTTTTGAGGGCAAAGATACATTTTTTCCAAATAAAAAAGTACGATGCTCGTTTGCCATTAGCCACTCTCAACTCTTATCTCTTATCTATAATCTATTAACTACTATCTTCGCAGAAGTCGGCAATCAATGATGATACGGTTCTCCGTGCAGGATGGTGAAGGCGCGGTAGAGTTGCTCGGCGAAGATGAGCCGTGTCATGATGTGGGGGAAGGTGAGTTGGGATAGGGCGATCTTGAAGTTTTGACGGGCATAGACCGCCTCGGAGAAGCCGTAGGCTCCGCCAATGACGAATACCAACGCCTTCTGCCCTGTGTTAGCCTGCTGTTGGATGAACTGCGCAAACTTTTCCGAAGTGAACTCCCGGCCTCTCTCATCGAGGAGCACTACCACGTCACCTGGCTCTATCTTCTTGAGAATCAGTTCACCCTCGCGCTTCTTTTGCTCGTCTTGAGAGAGGGCCTTGGTACTCTTGAGATAGGGGATGGCAACCGGCTCATACACCGTATAGAAGCGTAACTTCTTGGTGTATTGCTGGATGGCTTCGTCAAACACGTCGCCGTCTGTCCGTCCGATCCAAATCAGTTTGATTTTCATATATTGTTAGGAGTTTTGAAGTCTCCGAAAAAACATATTAAGAAACACTCACTCCTATTCCTTGTACCGGAACGCGAAGATGAAGGTCACGGCCACCACCAGCGCATACGCGGCGAACAGGAACCAAGAGGCCTGCCATCCGTGCCAGACATCCATTGCCAGCGCTTCTTTCGCGGCAGCCGTCATCGTCTCCCGCGCGCCTTCCGCCAAGCCGTGGAAGTTCGAGAAGACGAACTTGTTGACTACCAGCTGCGCACCCAATGTGCCAATGGTGGCGCCAATGCCGTTGGTCATCAGCATGAAAAGGCCTTGTGCGGAAGAGCGGATGTCGGAGTCCGTCTCCTTGTCCACAAACAATGAGCCGCTGATGTTGAAGAAGTCGAATGCCACCCCGTACACGATGCACGAGAGGACAAACAACCACACACCCGGTCCGGGATTGCCCAGTCCGAAGAAGGCAAAACGCAGTACCCACGCGAACATCGCGATGAGCATCACCTTCTTGATGCCGAAACGCTTCATAAAGAAGGGTATCAGCAAGATACACAGGGTCTCGGAAATCTGCGAGAGCGATATCAATATGTTGGCGTGCTGCACACCGAAAGTCTCGGCGTACTCGGGAATGTGCTTGAAACTTGAAAGGAAGGGGTTGGCGAAGCCGTTGGTGATTTGCAAAGATACGCCCAGCAACATCGAGAAGATGAAAAACACGGCCATCTTTGGGTCTTTAAAGAGTGCAAAAGCCTTCAAGCCAAGTGCTTCTACGATAGACTTTTTCTCCGTAGATTGGCTGGTCGGGCAGTGCGGGAGTGTGAAGGCGTAGGCCGCCAACACCAACCCGATGCCGCCACTCACCACAAATTGTGTCGCCTTGTCCTGGAATCCTAGCAGATCCACAATCCACATGGTGACGATAAATCCGATGGTGCCGAACACGCGGATAGGGGGGAAGGTTTTCACTGTGTCCATGCCGGCCATTTCCAAAGCGTTGTAGGCTACGGAATTAGAAAGTGCCAATGTGGGCATGTAGAAAGCTACGCCTAACGTGTAGAGGGTAAATAACGGACCAAATTGGACAGCGTCACCAGCATTGAGGCCGTAAAGTCCGGCGGCAATCATGGCCAAGCCCGCAATGCCGTGGCTGATGCCCAACATCCGCTGCGCCGGTATCCACTTGTCGGCCACAATGCCGATGAGGGCGGGCATAAAGATGGAAACAATGCCCTGGATGGAGTAGAAGATGCCGATGTTTCGGCCCAATCCGTGCGTGAACAGATAGGTGCCCATACAGGTCAGATAGGCTCCCCAGATGGCAAACTGGAGGAAATTCATTATGGTGAGACGGACTTTCAGTTGCATAAGATGTTGTATTTTAAGGTTTTCAATTATGGGTTATTTTACTTTGAAATCAAACAGTTTTTCTCCTTCGAGGAATCCTTGCAAGCGGTCGTTGATGTGAACGGGGCCGATGCCGACGGGCGTTCCGGTGAAGATGATGTCGCCCGTCTTCAGGGTCATAAAGCGGGAAACGTAAGCGATGATCTGGTCGATGGTGAAGAGCATGTCGCCACTATAGCCCTCCTGTACTTTCTCTCCGTTGAGCAGCAAGTGAAAGTGCAGGTCTTGAAGGTCTTGAAACTGGCTCTTGGAAAGGAATTTCCCCACTACGGCCGAGCCATCAAAAGCTTTGGCAATTTCCCACGGCTCGCCTTGTTCAATGCATTTGCGCTGCAGGTCGCGTGCGGTAAAGTCCACCCCCAATCCAATCTCCTCATAGTACAAGTGGGCAAACTTCTCTTGGATGCATTTCCCCAAACGATTGATTTTCACGATGATTTCCGTCTCATAATCCACCTGCTCAGAGAAATCGGGCAGGAAAAAAGGACGGTTTCGGCGCGTGATGGCATTCTCTTGTTTGAGAAAAAACACAGGCTCCTTGGGCACAGAGTGCTTGAGTTCGGCAGCATGTGCGGCGTAATTCCGACCAATGCAGATGAATTTCATCTTTACAGGAAGTTAAAGTGGATGACCAGCTCGAAATAGCCGATTTGCGCTTTGGGGTTAACTTTCAGCACGCTGTTGTAAGCTTGGTCACGGCCTTTGAAGAAATTTGTCAGCGAGTGCACATAGTTGGCCATTATACCGGCCCTCATTTTCGGGGTGACAGCATACTCGAAGCCCATGCCCGCGTAAAAAGCCTCCTTTAGGACGAAGGCTTGGTCGTAGGGCTGTCGTTCTCTCGACCAGAGTTCATCACCTAAAATGCAGCCGTCGACATGCGAAGAGCGCAGCAACAAGCTGTTGTACAAACCGGCATTGCCGCAAACGTAGAAATTGTTGATGGAGTTGGTCTTCAGGGTGACGCCAACCGGTATGGTGAGGTACATGGCGCGATAGGTGCGATGGATGTCAGCCACAGTGCCGCCGATATTGGGCAGGATGACGCTGTCGCGGAGGGCGAGTTTGCCGCCGATGTGTTCCAAAAAGATGCCGGTGGAGACGTAGTAGTTCTTGCCTTTGGTGAGATTGACGTTGATGGGGATGCCGTAGCGCATGCCTGCGACAATGCCGTCGCGCTCGTGCCCCGGAGTTTTGGTGTACATCCAGTCGAAGGAGGGTGCGAAGGCTAATCCGAAATTGATACGGGCGCCCTCGCCGTTGTCCTTGTTCACGCCGGCGGGATAGACGTGCCGCGGCTTGTGGGGGGTGCGGGGCGAACGGCTTCGCTGGGCAAAGGTCGGGGAGGCCAGGCCAAAACAGAGTGTTGCGATGAGCAGGATTGTTCTTTTCATATTCGTGACTTTAAAACAGTTCAGGTTGAGAAGCAGTGTACCGGCTTTTGCCGAGGTGTGCATATGCCAAGTCTGTGGCTTCGCGTCCCCGGGGCGTGCGCATGAGGTAGCCCTCCTGGATGAGGAATGGTTCGTAAACCTCTTCAATAGTGCCTGGGTCGTCGCTCACGGCGGTGGCGATGGTGGTCAACCCCACGGGACCGCCCTTGAACTTGTCGATGATGGTGCTCAAGATGCGGTTGTCCATTTCGTCAAGGCCGTGTTGGTCGACGTTGAGAGCTTTGAGGGCGATTTGGGTGATGGGCAGGGTGATGGTTCCGTCGCCCTTGATTTGGGCAAAATCGCGCACGCGGCGCAGCAATAGGTTCGCGATACGGGGCGTGCCACGGCTGCGGGACGCGATCTCGTAGGCTGCATCGTCGTGGATGGGGATGTTGAGAATGTCGGCGGAGCGGTGGATGATCTTGCCAAGCGTTGCAGTATCATAATATTGGAGACGGAGGTTGATGCCGAATCGGGAACGCAACGGTGCCGTCAGCAGACCCGACCGAGTGGTTGCACCCACCAAAGTGAAGGGATTGAGCGAGATCTGCACACTGCGCGCACTGGGTCCGCTGTCGATCATGATGTCGATTTTGTAATCCTCCATGGCCGAATAGAGGTACTCCTCCACCACGGGGGAAAGACGGTGGATCTCATCGATGAAGAGCACATCGTTCGGTTCCAAGTTGGTGAGCAGACCGGCTAAATCTCCTGGCTTGTCAATGACAGGACCGGAGGTGGTGCGCACATTGACGCCCATCTCGTTGCCGATGATGTGCGACAAGGTGGTCTTGCCCAAGCCGGGAGGACCGTGCAGAAGCACATGGTCGAGGGCTTCACCGCGTGCCTTGGCCGCGCGCACAAAGACGATGATATTGTCCAAGACCTGCTGCTGCCCTTGGAAATCCTTGAACACAGTGGGGCGTATGGCGCGCTCCATCTCTTTGTCGGCAGACGACAACCGTTTGGCTGAAGGGTCTAAGTTCTCGTTCATGGCTATCGGCTTTGCAGTTTGTCCAAACGGTTTAACCCCGCAATGGCAGGCTCGAAATTGGTCTCCAACTTCAAGGCCGCTTGGTAGTCGCGGCGCGCTTTGTCGTATTGACCGAGATACTCGTAGGCTACACCCCGGTTGCAGACGGAGTAGACGAAGTTGGGATTGGCTTCAATGGCGCGGGTGAAAAGTTTTGCGGCTTCGTTGTAACGCGCCAGGCTATCGTCCAAGTATATGTAACCCAGATTGTTGAGCGCAGGGATGTTCTTGGGGTCAATCTCTATCACAGTCTTGTATTCCTGTTCGGCATTCTCCAATTGGCCCATGTCCTGGTACATCTTGCCGAGGTTGTAACGGATTTCGACGTTGTTGGGGTCGGCGGCAAGACCGTTTTGATAGTAGCTGATGGCCAATGGATTATTGCGCTGCTGGTAGAAATAACCCAGTTCCAAGAATGCCTTGGTCTCCTTGGGGTCTTGATCGATGACTAACTGCAGGGTGCGCAGATAGTCGGCAGTGTCGCGCTGCTCCTTGAGCATGAAGGCTTTGATGAGGTATGCCTTGGGGTTGAAGGATTGGCGTTGCACGGCCTCGTCGACGGTGGCACCACACTGTTCCATCATGCGAAGATGGAAGTATAGTTCGGCCAGCTTGAGGCGCGCCTCGTTATTGTCGGGATCTTTGTTGATGGCAGTCTGTAACATCTCTTCGGCCAGGTCGGTTTCGCGCTGGGCGAAGTAGAGGTCGGAGAGCTTGACATAGTATTTGCTGCTGTCGGGCTGAAGCCGGATGGCGGTCTGCATGTCAGCGATACCCTTGTCCACGTTGTGGTGGTAATAGTAGTAATCGGCGCGCTGGTAGTATAGTTCAGCGCGCTTGGGGTGCCGGTCGATGTTTTTGCATAGTTCGGCCAACTCCTTGGGCATGTCGGCATACCGGTTCTTGTTTTTGCAACTATAACCGAAGATTAGCAATAATGCCAATAAGCAGGTGATAATTCTTTTCATTCTGTTAGTATTAGCTGTTGGCTATTAGCCGTTGGCCGTCAGATGTTAGTTGTTTGCTGGTGGTGATATTATATTAAAAAACAATGGCTAAAGGCTAAAAGCCTATAGCCAATAGCAACTATTTCATATTTTCCTTGATAGCCTCGCGAATCTTGGCTTCGAGCTCATCGGCAAGTTCTGGGTTGTCGGCGAGGAGGGTCTTGACGGCCTCGCGGCCTTGGGCTAATTTGCTTTCGCCGTAGGAGAACCAGGAACCTGATTTCTTGATGATGCCGTATTCGACGCCAAGGTCAACGATTTCGCCGGTTTTGGAGATGCCTTCACCGAACATGATGTCGAATTCTGCTTGACGGAACGGGGGAGCCACCTTGTTCTTGACGACTTTGACCTTGACATGATTGCCGATGGAGGTGTCGCCGTCTTTGATTTGGGCTTGGCGACGGATATCAAGGCGCACAGAAGCGTAGAATTTCAAGGCGTTGCCGCCAGTGGTGGTCTCCGGGTTGCCGAAGAGGATGCCGATTTTCTCGCGCAGCTGGTTGATGAAAATGCAGCAGCAGCCCGTTTTGTTGATGGTGGCCGTCAGCTTGCGGAGGGCTTGCGACATGAGGCGGGCTTGCAGGCCGACTTTGGAGTCGCCCATGTCGCCTTCGATTTCACTCTTCGGGGTGAGGGCGGCCACAGAGTCGATGACGATGATGTCGATGGCGCCGGAGCGGATGAGGTTGTCGGCGATTTCCAAAGCCTGCTCGCCGTTGTCGGGTTGCGAGATGAGCAGGTCGGAGGTGTTGACCCCCAATTTCTCGGCATAGAAGCGGTCGAATGCGTGTTCCGCATCGATGAAAGCGGCGATGCCGCCCTGTTTCTGGGCCTCGGCGATGGCGTGTATGGCCAACGTGGTTTTACCAGATGATTCCGGTCCGTATATTTCTATGATTCTGCCTTTGGGAAAGCCGCCTACGCCTAATGCGGTGTCCAATCCGATCGAGCCTGTGGAGATGACATCCATCTCCTCTACTTTCGTGTCGCCCATTCTCATGATGGATCCCTTTCCAAAGGTCTTCTCCAATTTTTCCAGAGTAGAGTTGAGGACTTTCAGCTTCTCGGCATTTATGCCTTTCTTGTTTTCTTCATTTTCCATATTCAGTATAGGTCTTAGTTTTTATTAGAGCGCAAAAATACGCAATTTTCACATACGAAAATCGCGTATTTTTAGGAGTTGATAGTTAAAATGATTTTTTTTATTCTTTGATTGTCAACACTATAGTTGTTTGTTAACAATCAATTCTAAAATGTGTTTCGGAGGAATGTCAGATTGCTTGCCAGCCGATATCCTTTCTGAAGAAGAGTCCCTCGGCGGAAATCCGTGCCACGCCGTTGTAAGCGTCGCGCTGGGCCTCGGCGAGGGTTCCGCCCTGTCCGATGACACACAAAACGCGCCCTCCGTTGGAGAGCCATTGGCCATTGTCCCGTTTGGTACCCATGTGCAGCAGCAGGTTGGAGATGGCGTCAAGGTTGCCGAGGGGCAAGTTTTTGGGGTAGGAGCCGGGATAGCCGTTTGCGGCCATCACCACGCCCAGGTAGGCCTGGTCGTTGTATTGCACTGTGACGGGCTTGTGGTCGAGGATGTCGAGGATCATCTGCAGAAGGTCGCTCTTGAGGCGGGCGAGCACCACTTCTGTCTCGGGGTCGCCGAATCGGGCGTTGAACTCGATGACTTTGGGGCCGTCGGCGGTGAGCATGAGGCCGCCGTATAGGATGCCGCAGAAAGGGCGACCCTCTTGGGCTAACGCTTTAGCCGTGGGCTTCATGATATGTTCCACGGCCCAGTCGACTTGTTCTTGCGGAATGAAGGGCACGGGGGTATAGGCTCCCATGCCGCCCGTGTTGGGGCCTTGGTCGCCATCGTGCGCGCGCTTGTGGTCTTGCGCCACACCGATGGGCACCACCTGCTCTCCGTTGACCATAGCAAAGAGGGAAAACTCGGGGCCTTGCAGGAACTCTTCCATCACCACCTTGCCTTGGCCGAAACGGTTGTCGAGCAGCATGTCGCGCAGGGCGTTGTCGGCTTCCTCGTGGGTCATGGCCACCACGACACCTTTGCCGGCAGCGAGGCCGTCGTACTTTACGACAATGGGCGCACCGATTTCATCGAGGTAGGCCTTGGTAGGCTCGTATTCCTCAAAAGTGCGGAATTTGGCCGTGGGGATGTCGTATTGATCCATCAGTTCCTTGGCGAATTGTTTGCTGCCCTCGATGAGTGCAGCTTCCTTCGTGGGGGCGAAGATGGCAAGGCCTGCCTCTTGGAAGGCGTTGGCGATACCCACCATCAAGGCGGCCTCAGGGCCTACAACCGTGAGGTCGATGCCGTTGCTGCGGGCGAAATCCAGCAAACCTTGCGTGTCGGTCTCCTCCAAGGGAACGCGCACGGTGTTGGGCAGGTTGAGCATCCCGTCATTGCCGGGTGCCAGAAAGAGTTGGGGTTGTATGGGTGATTGCGCCAGTTTCCAGGCGATGGCGTGTTCGCGGCCGCCACGACCGACAATCATTATTTTCATTGCTATTGTTTTGTGTTTTGGTATCCAAGATAACGGGTCATCACCTCATCGACGTAGTTGACAGTGTGTTTGCCCGGATAGTAACCGCATTTCACCACTGGATCGCTGTAGTATTCGCGGTGCGACTTGAGGATAAGGTATTCGGCCACTTCTTTCCAGTTCGATGGGTTGCCGCCATGTTTCTCGCAAAGCGCGCGCGCGTCGATGATGTGCCCGGGACCGGAATTGTATGCGCCGGCCACAAAATAGTAAATCTGCGATGTGTCCACCTTGTCCTTGAAAATATTGTAGAGGAAGCTGATGTATTTGGCCCCTGCGATGAGTTGCTCCTCCACGGTCGAGGTGTCGGTGATGCCGTATCGTTCGCAGGTGACCGGCATCATCTGCATGATGCCGAAACTGCCGCCCATGCCCAGCACATCGGAGTTGAAATGCGACTCCTGATAGACGATGGAGGACATGAAATGCCAGTCCAACCCTCGCTTGGCGCAAACCGACTGAATAATCTTGTCATAGGAAGAGATGCTGTTGCGCTTTTGGCCGAAGGAGTTTTGTATCAGTTGCGACTCTCTGGACAGATAGCGTGTGCAAAGTCTTTCATACTGCTTTGTCTTTTTGAAGTTGTGCAGCCACTGGTTGATAGTGTCGTTGAGTGTCGTGTTGTCGATGTTGAGTACCCAGGTGCGCGGGAAATTCTCGCCGATACGGGGCCCGAGGGTGAGATGCTTGTAGAATGGAAGCATGGTGATGGCCACGTTGTAGTTGCACACCAAATAGTCTATGGTTTTATCCTCCAGCATGTCGAAAAGGTCTTCGACGGTGAGGTCCACGTCATGTTGGAGCTTCCAGCTCTTGGGATTGTCCAAGACACTGAAATCGACACGGTTGGTGTACATCTCCGAGGCGTGAACAACATGCGCGAGTGTGGTGTCGGGGTGCTTTTCCTTGCGCATGATGAGTACAGGGTAAGTATAGGAATGGGGCTCCGATTGGAGGATGTATTCAGGGGTGAACAATTCTTTGTCGAAGTCGAATCCCACGATGTCGTACTCGTTGGAAAGGCTTTTCATGAAGGCCTGGGCAGGATCGTTCTCAATGGAGATGGTGACGGGGCGTCCGAGATCCTTGCCTAACTGCTTGATGAGGTCGTATTGGAAGCCGATGACGGAACCGTGGTAGACGAAATAGTCGGCGGCGTGGCAGAAAATGAGTGCGGATATGGTGTCGCTGTGCTGCTTTACCTTTTTCTCGTGCTTGAATTTGGGTACGAGAGGAGTATGTGTTATCCGTCCGTGCCAAAGGAGGAACGCTCCCAAAAGGAGCGTTGCCACCAACAGGAACAGATAACTATAGTGTTTCTTTTTCAAGATTTTAGGATTGGTTGCTTCCCCTTTTCAGGCTCCGGGGGAAATGGGAGCATAGAGGCAGGATAGCCTGTCGCTATAGGGTCTCCATCAGCAGCACGAGTTTCTCCGTGGTTTCGCTTTCGTAGAGTTGGATTTGGGCGGAACCGGTATAGAGAATACTGTCGACAGTGCCGTTCAAGTTGTGAATGGTGTCATAATAGGTGACGTTCACGTCAAGCAGGGCGGGGTAGTCGAACACGTGGATGAAGATACCCTGGCTGTCGGTGACACCTTCTGCTTGGGCGTAGTCGGCGTATTCTTCTTTCCCAACCACCACGTAGGCGTTGGCGGCAACTTTGCCGGTGTCCACGCCGTCAAAAAGACGGCATACCACTTTCATGGTGCAGCTATAGTTGTGTTCGCATTGCGTGAACAGTAGCAATGCACTCGAAAGAAGCAAGAGAGCGGGGATTATAATCTTGATTTTTTTCATCTCTTTTTAATTGATGTAAGGATATAGATAGATGTCTTTTTCGACATCTTCGCCGTCTTTGACCTGCACTTCGGTGCGTCCCATGAACAGCAAGGAGTCGTTGCCAAATATATCGCGTAGGGTATCCTTTGCATTAAGCAGCATGAGTAGGGGATGGCTGAAAGTAAAGGTGATGGATCCATCGGAACCGGTGTAACCGCGCGCCTTCACGACTTCAGGATTGCAGTAATTGGTGTGGCTGAAATAAATCATATTGCTATCTAAGCCGGGAATGGAGTCCACCGTTACGTGCGGGGAGATGCGTGAAGTGTCAACCTCTACCCATACGCCGGAGATAGGACCGGTAGTGTCACCTTGCTCTGATATGTAGTAACAGGTGAGCTTGATCACATTCTCATGGTCTCTCTTGCATTGAGCCAGGAGAAGTGTCAATGCAACAAGCCCCATAACTATAAACAATGATTTGAACTTATCCATTGTAGGTGTATTTTATGAGCCGCAAAAATAATAAAAATTTTTTATGCTCGGTTTGTTGAGAAAAAGTGCATGCCCAAGACACACATCAGGATGGGGTGGAATTGTTGCTCTAACACTCGGCTTACTGCGAGAGGTTGAGCGTGACGGCAATGCCGGTTTCGAAGTTCATGTTCTTGTATTGGTTGTCGATGTGCGGGCGGTTGATAGTCTGGTTGTAGTAATATTTCAGTCCGACCATGCGGCTGAACTGGTATTCGGCAGCCACATTGATGGTGGCGGTCAGCATACCGGCGGTAACTTGGTCAACCTCTTCCTGGATCTTGCGCAGGGTGGTCATGTTGTCCTTGATACCGACACCTGCGGTGAGGTTCAGGTCGCTGACAAATTGTCTCTTTTCGCCTGCAAAGATGAGACCGACCTTGATGTCCTTGAAACGATAACCGCCCGAGACGGCCAATTCCCAAGACTTGGATTCGGTGATCTGGTTGTTGGAGAAGCTCAGGGCGATGTTACGGCTTTGCTTGTAATCCACGCGCAGCATCATGCTGTTCTTGAGGGTCATGTCGAAGCCGATCAGCGGCCCGAATTGCTCGGACATGGCGATTTGCGACATCTCATATTGGGGGTAATAGTCGCCGAGAGCATTGCGGACGAATTCACCTTCATGGTAATTGATGTTAGTGGAGTAACCTCCTACGGAATAGGAACAGGTGTAATTGTGCGTCAGGGAGAGGCTCTGGAATACCTTGTCTATGCCTTTGATTTTGGAGAAGCCATTGTATGTGAGTCGCCAGTTCGGCAGCGGGATTTTCAAGAACGGGGACGAGATGTCGGTCTTGGTGGCGTCTTTGCTGAGGTAGGAGGCGAAGAATGCGCCCATGAGGACATCTTGGGAGACTTGGCTGTAGCCGACGGGGAATCCGAATTCGTCCACATCACCGTTGTAGTCCGGGTTGGCGGCTGCAAGGCGCTGGGCGATGGTGGCGCGGGCATCCTTGAATTGTTCAAAAATTTCGTCTTGGTTGCCGAAGAAATTCTTGAGTCCGCAATAGGTCATGCTGAAAGAACCATTCAGCATGGGGGTGTAGTGCTCAAGGCTGCCGTCTTCAAATGCCCGGAAGTATTCCGTGAAGTTTTGGGTGAAGTTGCGGTTGGCGCTCACGTCAATGCGGAAGTCCTTGAACGGCTCCACGGTGGCTCGCAGGTTGATGACTTGGTTGCGTGTGCGGCGATATGCTGTGTTCATCAGGGAGTCGGTGGTGAGCCAGTGCCTGCGGGCACCGATAGATTGCACGTCGGGCTGTCCACCGAAAACGAACAGGAATCCGGGCGATGCGTCTGTGAAGTCGAGACCGATCATGTTGGGTCTGCCCATGTAACCGGGCAGGAAGGTTCCGTTGCCCTCGGAATAGTTGGCGGAAATGTTGCGCACCAGCATCAACACGCGGAGCGTCCCGTCAAGGATGATCTTGCCCACGTTGGGCTTGTCTTTGAGCGTGTCTTTGCGCTCCTTGTTCTTGACGTTGGTCAGGTTGTCCATCTTGTCTTTGCCGTCCTTCTTGCCTTTCTGCTGGTTGTTTTGGCCTTTTCCTCGATTGTTCCCTTGGTTGATTTTCTTGAGATAAGGAATATTGTTGTAGAGGTTGACCATGTTGAGGGTGGCGTTGCCTTGCATTTGGTTGGAGTTCTGGATGTTGTTGCCCAAGTATGCCAAGGAGAGAGCGGAAGCGGTGTATTGGTAGGTGGAGGAGTAGCGTACGTTGGCGTTGACCCAGTTGAAGAGCGGGATCTTGTTGATGGGTACTTGATAGGTTGCGCTGAAAGATTGCCTGAAATCGGTCATGCGGCCGCCACGTCCGAGGCAGTGCCACACGGAATCCTTCTCGGTGCGTAGATCGATGCGGCCGTCAGGCTCGTCAATACGTGCGGAAGCATCTGCACGGTACTCCAGTCGCAAACTCTGGAATATGTCCCAGTTCACGGCGTAATTGCGGGTCCAGTCGAAGGTCTTCACGAAACTGGTGTCCACAATGATGTTGCCCTGGCTCTTGGGACGATACTTGAACTCCTGCATTTCGCGGCGCAGGGAGGTGCGGATGACGACGTTCTTCGGCATCGGGGTGATGTTGATGTCGCGGATGAGCTGCAGCCATTTTGATTTCATCCATTTCACCTTGTTGAAAGGCCGGTAGTTCTTCGGGTTTGTGCTGAAGGTGTAACCGATTTCGCCGTTATGGATGAATTCGTTGTTCAATTCCAAGTCGGGATCGCGCTGGATGAGCTCGGAATAGGAGTAGGACAGGTCGAGGTTCTCGATGTCCCACGGGCGCATCTTTAGTTTGCCGCTCTCAAGGTTGCGCTCTTTGCGCACATTCATGAGATTGACATTCTGACGTTGCACAAAGGTGTTGGTGAGGTGGCGGATGGAGTCGCGCTCTTGTTTGGTGTCGTAGGTGGCAAGGTCATCGCGCAGCTTTACGTCGGGGTTGAGCGGGTTGTATTCCGGCGTGCTTACACCGAGGGAGTAGTCGTAATGCAAGGGAATACGGATGTTCCACTTCTCAGGGAAGAGTATTTTGCCGCCGTCGATGTTGGTGGCGATGTCGAGGTTGTAATTGGTCTCCATCGAACGTTGCGTGACAGACTGCTCAAGGCTACCGAAGCCTGGCGTGGAATATTGTCCGGATACGGTGATATCGCCCACGTCGGCAAGGTTCACACGTCCACGGAGCAAGGCCGCGAAGCCCTGCCGGTCGTCAAAGCCGCTGAGCCGAAGCTCGTTGATCCAGACCTCGACAGACTTGGGTAACATGTCGTCATCGTCGTAGAGCGATTTCTTTTTAGGGTTGCGGATACCAATCATGATGGTGGTCACATCGCTGAGGTTGGGCATACCGAGCACGGTCATACGGTTGCCGCCGGCCAAGTAACGCGTGTAGGGCGTTAAATTGCTCGGGTGCTCACCATGTCGCACAGCCATATTGCGCTCTTGTTTCAAAGCAACAAGAGAGTCGAGATAGACGAGCATGCGGTTGGCTTCGGGCCAGATGGCGTTGGTGTCTCTGCCCACACCCCACGGGGTGATCTCGATGGGGAGTTCGTATTCGTAGTAGTTTTCAGTGAAGTCGGAACCCAGACGGATGAAGACTGTGATGTCGCCTTTGCGGAGTTCCCCGCTGTTATGGACATCTTCGGCATGGATGAACATGCGCATGTTGTTGAAGTGGCGCATGTCATAAGCGGTGCTCTTGTATATGGCGCGCGCGTCACCGTCGGGCAAGTCGACGGCCTTCATGGTCAACGCTTGCTCGTTGATTTGGGTCAGCTCAAGTCCCATGACTTCCTCACGCTGGATGCCGGGAGGCAGCATGTAAGGGATGGGCGTGCGGTTGGCGTTTTCCTCGTAGCTGACAGTCCCCACATAGAACGAACCTTCGCCATCGCCTTGCGTGGGCGAGTAGTCGCCCTCTTCCTGCAAGCTCAGGTTGTAGGTGCGCCAGTCGGCACGCACCAGCTCCAATGTGGCAAAACGGCAGATGATGGGCTCGTCAAAGCCGCGCATGAACATACGCATGAAACGGATGGAGTTGTAGCCAGACATACCGTTGACCACCTTGTCGGGGTTGTGGATGGGAATACGGAACTGATACCATTTGGTGGTGGGACGTGTGCCGTCGGGCAGCGGGTCGGGTACGGCTTCGTAGACGTCGTTGATGTAGTTCTCGCCTACGACCATGCGCTCCGGCGCGAGGTCGATGACGTATTGGTAGTAGCGCTCGTCCTCGCTCAGCGTGTTGTCGTTGTTCATGTCCTCCATGTTGGGCTGCGAGGTCGCACTGGTGGGATAGGATTCCGGACTCTGGCTGTCGGCAGGGGAGTTGCCTTCAGCATTGTTGAAATACTTGTATCGCTCCACGACTTTCATGTCGGCATTGTCGTAGTCGGTGCCTCTGAAATAGTGGTAGTTGTCGGAAGACGGGTCATCGTAGGCTTTTTGGTACGCTTCAGACGAGGTCCCGAAAGTGTTGGCCAAGAGGTCGAGGTAGTTTTCGCGGAAAAACTCTTGCTCACGAGAGGTGGGTAGGCCATCGAAGCCGACATCCTGGTGCTGGCGCGAATCTGCCTCGATGTTGAAAGCGTTGACGATGAGCTGCACCGTAGGTATACGACCCCACTCGGTGAATATCACGTCTTCATCGCTTCCATCCGCCGGCAAGCCGTTCTCAAAGAATTTCATACCGTCGCGAAGGATGTCCTCGGAAATGTCACCCAAATTGAAATAGAGCTTGCCGCCGTGATGATTGGGGTTCTCGATGAAAGGATCCATCATCCAGAATTCGATGTATTCGTAGTTGGAAGACTCGAAGTCGGTGTTATCGAATTTGCGCATGATACCACCCCAACGGGTATTGGGATCCACCAAGGAACCGTCGGCATTCACACCTCGGGAGAAACCTTCTGATCCGGTGACGTCATAGTTGTAAGGTCCGCGTTCGGAGGGATAGAATGCCAGATTGAACACCGTCATGTAGGACGAGAGTTGAGTGGTGGAGGTGCGCTGCTTGAAGGGGAAGAGTTCGTTTTCGTACACGGCACGTGCGTAGGGCTGCGACAGGTCTTCCGACGTTAGGTTGCTCGGTGTGGCATTGTTGTTGTTATAGAAGAGCTGGTCAATGATGTACCAGGAAAGAAGAGCGCGGTTGTATCCGTATGCGAGCTTCCTGCGCACATTGTCCGTGATGGAGGTGGACATGGCTTCAGGGAACAGGTCTGGCTGACCCTGCGGGGTGGAGGCGAGTACCCAGTTGGACATCGTGGTCAAGTCAACCGTTGATTTGGCAGCCTCGAAGTCATCGATGTATGTGGTGCCCGACTTGCCCACGACCTTGTTGTGGCCTGGCACGAAATGAGCAAACTCACCATCCAGGTTCAAATTTGACTTGGCCGTGGTGCTGTGGAATGTGATCTTGTCAATCACTTTCGTTAAGAAGGGGAGCTCGGTACGATAGGCAAAATTCATGCCCCAAATCATGTTGTTGATGGGCTCTTCACCGTAATTGACCTTGTTGGTGACAGGACGCTCCTTGAGGTTCAGGATGGTGGCTCCAATGCTGAAATCTTTGGAGAAGATGTAGTCGAAATTGGCACCGAACATCAACTGGTCCTTAAGGGCGAACTCGTTGTCGTTCTCAATGGAAATGGAAATAGGGGTTCCGGAGTTGAGGACGCCCTGGTTGGTGATGGTCAGCGTTCCCATGTCGTAGTTGACGGTGTAGTCCACGTTTTCGGTGAGGGTGATGCCGCCCGCCGTGACGCGTACGGAACCCTTGGCTACATTGGTGGAGTTAAAGCGATATTCGGAACCGTAGGAAGACTGGTAGCTGCCTTCAAGGTAGTATTTGTTCTTGTTGGTGATTTGTTGCGCCATCGTCTTGGTCATCGTGTACAGGGAGTCGAAGGCGTAAAGGTCGGCAAGATTTTGTTCCTCAGGAGGGAAGACGGCGCGCAAATCCTTGCCGAAAGGCTCAACGGTCGGGAAGTAGATGCGGCCGTTCTGGGCGTTGATGGTACCACCGGTGGTCGCCGCCCCGTCGATGAAGTCGAAGATGCCGTCAGGATGAGGATCCTGCTGCTTGTTCAAGCGGTCAAGTCCTAACAAGCGAATCAACGGAATCCCCTTGTTGGAGCCTTGGGTGAAGAATCCGTTGGCTATACCGTCGGCATCGCCCTTGTAGAGGATGTTCAGAATAAACTTGTCGGAAGAGACCTGGTAGGCGGAGAGGTTGTAGACGTTTTTCATCATCAACTTCCACAACGGTGACTTGGTGTCGAGGGTTGTGCTCTTCAACAACTTTACCCGCAAACAGTTGGGGGCGGAGACTTCGTTGGAGAATTCACCGACTTGGTAAACGTGGTCGTCGCCGATGATGGTGTATTGGAAGGCCACAGCCAACACCTGGTCCGAGTTGAGGGCGGAATTCAACGTGATGAAACCCAGCTTGGAGTTAAAAGTGTATTCACTGGGAGATAGCAGTCGCGCGCTCTCGACCTTTTCGTAGTTGGTACCCGACTTGAGGCCGATGGAATGCATGTTGTTGGAGACATTGGCGATATTGCGGATCAATGAGGAGTCGGCAATGGTGACCAACGTGTTGATGTCGTTGTCAGGGTGTTCTCCTCCAGCATACATGGGGTTATAGTTGAAGCCATTGAACTGCGGGTTGGCTTCGCCAAGGTCGGTGAAGGCCACTATGTTGCGGTTCTCATTGGTGGCTGCGCCCACAGTGGTGCGCCACACCTCAATCTTGGTGATGACGATGGGGGAGCTGACCAAGGGCAAGGTGCTCAGGTATTCGTTGTAATGGTCGCGGAAATACTGGGCAATGAAAAAGTGCCGGTTCTCTTCGTATTCGTCGGCTTTGAAATAGAACTCCTCTTTTTCGGCGCCGCCCGTGATAGTGATGGTCTCGGAGTTGCTCTTCTTCTGGGAAGCCACGGCGGTTACCATGAGATTGCCAAACTTCAATTGCGTCTTGACGCCGAACAGGCTCTGGCTGCCCGTGATCAGTGTGCTGTTCAAAGGCAACGTGACGTTACCGAACTCAATCAGTTGCAGAATGTCGTCTTCCTTGCCGGCATATTTCAGCTTGATCTTGTCCATGTTGTTGTCAAGCCGCAGTTGGTCGGTGGTGTAGTTGAGGTTGAACTCGATTTTGTCGCCGATTTTAGCGATGAGGTTGAGTTGGATATCCTGTTCGAACTGGAAATTGGTGGTTCTTCTCTGTTTGGGAGGCAAGAGGGGATTGTTGACGCGGTTGTGTTTGACGCCAAACTTGAGTTCGAGGTTGCCAGCGGGTCTGATGTCGATGGTGTTGCTGCCGAATATGCTCTCGAAGATGTCGCTTCCGATATGCAGCTGAGGGATCAATCCTCCACCCCCCCGGCGGTTGCCGCCGCCGTAGGAGGTGCTGTGGTTATACCAATAATCGTTGATGCTTTGCTGTAAGTCGTATCCCAAGTACTCGTTCACGTCCATATAGGCACCTGGGCCGAAGGGCGTGTTGCCCGTCATGTACTGGAAATTGTAGGTGTTGGTTTCCGGATCGTAATGGATTTGGGTGCCGATGCCAGGCGGATTCTGCAACCAAAACGGGCTGTGGTACGAATTGTCGAGGGGGTTGTTGTTGGGTTGTGGCACCGTGCCGGGCGGGTTGGTGTCTGGCGGAAAGATGTTCAGGGGTCGTGTGATGGTCTCGACACAAGCGTGTGTCGCGTGTGTTATCCCCGCGCGTGCCACAAAACACGTCATCGCGAGAATGACGAAAAATATATATAGTGTTTTTTTGATAGTCGATTCCAAGTTTCTCTCTTGCTATAACAGTTTCAATGACTTCTTTATCAAATCCTCCACGCTCAGATTCATCCCCTCGGCCTTGATGATCTTGTCAAGAACGGACTCCGCGCCCGCCTTCGGAAAACCAAGAGCAATTAAAGCAGTTAACGCATCGTATTTGTTATTATTGTATGAGGTCGAAATTTTTGTCGATGTTCCCCATGTCGCCTTCTTGGTTTTGTCTTTCAACTCCACGACCAGACGCTGCGCAGTCTTGGCTCCGATGCCCTTGACCGATTGTATGGCCTTGACATTTTCCGTGGAAATGGCGTTGAGCACTTCGCCAACACTCATCGAGGAGAGTATCAAACGCGCCGTGTTCGGGCCAATGCCGTTGACCGTGATCAGCAGCTTGAACAACTCGCGTTCCTCCTCCTCCAAAAAGCCGTAAAGCACTTGTGCGTCTTCCTTTACAATAAAGTAGGTCAATAACTTGACCTCCTCGTTTTCGTTGGGGAGTTCTGAGAATGTGGCCAAAGAGATGTTGATGCAATAGCCCACACCACCCGCCGTCTCAATGATGACGCAGGTGGGGCTCTTTTCCATTAACTTTCCTTTGATATAACTAATCATGTTGTTTCAATTTGTTAAAAGAAGTGATGTATGTTGCCGTCACGGATGTCCATCGTCTTGGCAGAATCATACAATTATATATTGAGTTCACGAGTCAAGTTCACGTGCTTTTTGTTGGATGAATTCGATTGCCTGCAGATTGCGGGTGGAAACAATATCGATCCAGCCGCTCTCGATGGGATAGACGTGTCCCTTCTTGACGGCGTTGAGCTGCGTGTAGGGATATTGCGACTTGAAGGCGTCGCAGTCTTCCGCACGGATGATGATGATGTCAGGGTCGGATTTGAAGAGGAACTCGCGGCTTACGTTCCAATTGGCGACGGTCTCGCCAATGTTGCGGCAACCCGCCAACTCGATGATTTCGTGGATATGGGATCCTTTCGGCGCGGTGAAGTCGCCGGCATCGCCGAACCCGACTACGTAGTAAACGCTTTTCTCGTTGCCCTCCAGAGCGGCTTTGTCCTGTTTGAGTTGCGCAATACGGTCGCGCCAACGAGTCGCCTCCTGTTTCGCGCGTTCCTGGCACTCCGTGATTTGCCCGATGACCTCAATCATGTCGGCCATGCCCTCGATGTTCGACTCCTCCTTGATGGTGACCACGGGGATGTTCATCTTTTCGATGGCCTCCACATCTTTTTGCGAGACCATGGATCCGATGAGCAGGACGTCGGGATGCTGTTCCAGCAGTGACTCCATGTTGATGTTGCGCATGCCGCCCACAGAGGGTAGCTTTGTGGCCTCCGGTGGGTAATGGCAGAAGTCGGAGACAGCCACGAGTTTTTTCTCTGCGCCTATCATGTAGAAGATTTCCGTGATGGCGGGGGAGAGGGAGACGATGCGTTGCGGGACGGTGTCTAAAACGACGGCACGCCCGTAGGAGTCGGTCCATTCGAAGAATGCCGAAGACTTAGGGTTGTCCGTTTGCTGGTGGCAACCAACAAACGACCCCAACAGTAGCGTGAGGGCAAGAATCTGGAGGAGTCTTTTCACGGGCTACTTCAGGACGATGTTGTTATAGTTGCGGAGGCTCTCCAAAATGTTGGTTCTGACATGCACGAAGTCGTCGACGCCGGCGGCCTTGAGCTCTTCGATGGCCTCGGTGGGGTTGCCTGCCACGACGAAGGGGATGTCGGGGAGTTGGACCTTGCACAGCTTGGCGGCCTCGACGCCGAGGGTGGCGTACTCCTCGTCGGAGCTGCAGACCACGATAATGTCAGGCTTGGCTTCAATGGTGGCTTTCACGCCCTCTTCCACAGTGGCGAAGCCGGAGGATTCCACAATCTCGTAGCCGGCGCAGCCGAAGAAGTTGGTGACGAAGCCGGCGCGGGCCTGGCGCATGGCCAAGTTGCCGAGCTTGAGCAGATAGACTCTCGGACGGTGGTTCTGGGCGGCGTAACGCTCGGTGGCGATGCGCAGTTCCTCGAATGCCATTGCGCCGCGGTAGGTCTTCAGCCCTTCGTCCTCGTCTTTCACCACGCGCTCGATCTTGTCGGCCATCTTCTCGTTGATGTTGGGATAGTTGTTGGTGCCGAGCAGGATATAGCGGCGGGTGGCGATGTCCATGTCGCGCTTTTGGCAACTCGCCTCGATGGCGGCCTGCATGGAGCCGTCGGTGATGACCTTGAGGGCACCGCCGTTTTGCTCAACCTCCTGGAAGAGTTTCCAGGCCTGCTCCGCGATGGAATTGGTGAGCATCTCGATATAGTAGGAGCCGGCAGCGGGATCCACCACGCGGTCGAAGTAGGACTCCTCTTTCAGCAGCACTTGCACGTTGCGGGAGATGCGGCGGGAGAACTCATCAGACTCCTTGTAGGTGACATCGAAGGGCTGCAGCAACAGGGAGTCGGTGCCGCCCAAGACGGCGCTCATGCCCTCGGTGGTGCTGCGCAGCATGTTGACGTACGGGTCGAAGGTGGTCTTGTTCCAAGTGGACGCCACGGTGTTGATGTGTATGCGGTAGGCGCAGGGGCACTCGGGCTTGTATTGCTCCACCATGGTGGACCAGAGCAGTCGTGCGGCGCGCAGCTTCGCGATTTCCATGAAATAGTTGGAGCCCACAGAGAGCGTTAGCTGGATGCGCGACGCCGCCTTGTCGGGCTTGATGCCGTGTTCCGTGCAGAAGGCAATGTACTCGTTGGCCATGGCCAATGTGTAGCCTAATTCTTGCACAATGGTGGCTCCGGCGTTGTGCAGCACGATGCCGTTCACGTTGATGAGCTTGAAGTTCGGCATGTGCTCGACCATACGGAGCAACTCCACGGTTTGCATCATGTCTTCCTCCTCGCTGTGATAGAACTTGTTGTGCTTCAAGCGATAAATCAGCGGGTCGAAGTTGATGCTGCCGGAAATCTTTCTACGTTCGTAGCCTTTCCCGTCGATGTAGTCCAGGAAAAGCTCCGTCAGGGCGATATAGTTTTTCACGTGGTTGAATTGCACGCCCGTCGTGAGGAGGTCCATGCCGTTGAGCAGGGTCTCCAAAGCCTTGGCGTCGGCAATTTCCCGAGCGTTGAAGGCGATGGTGGTGGCACCGCGCTTCAAGGCATCCAGCGCGATGGCGTTGGCCTTGGTGGGGTCGGCCACCTCCACTTCCTGCACGATCTCCCAATGGTTGTTGTCGGCCTTGGTGCCGCGCGTGTAGGGAAACTCGCCCGGAAGCGTGTCCAAATATTTGAGGTCGCTGAGGTGCTCGGCGCGATAGTAGGGTTGCACATTGAAGCCCTCATCGGTGCGCCAAACCAGCTTTTTCTGGTAGTCGGCACCCTTTAAATCCTTGTTGATGGTAGCCTCCCATTGCTCTGTGGAAATGGGCGGAAATTCGGTGAATAACTTTTCTTCTGCCATTATAAAACTTGTTTTTAAAAACGGCTGCAAAAGTACAAAAGATTTTCTTACTTTTGCACCTCAATTTGTAGTTGTTCTTTTAGAAATAAATTATTCAATAAAAAAGCGATAAATATGGCAAAAGTTCTCATTATCGGTGCAGGCGGCGTGGGTGCCGTCGTGGCACACAAATGCGCTTCCGTACCGGAAGTTTTCACTGAAATCATGCTCGCCTCCCGCACGAAGGCAAAATGCGACAAGATCGCAGCCGAAATCGGCGGCAACCGCATCCAGACCGCACAAGTCGATGCCGACAACGTGCCCGAAACCATCAAGCTGCTCGAAGCTTACAAGCCAGACCTGCTTATCAACGTGGCCCTGCCTTATCAGGATCTTCCCCTGATGGACGCATGTCTCGCCACCAAGACCAACTACATGGACACCGCCAACTACGAGCCCCGCGACAAGGCCAAATTTGAGTACAGCTGGCAGTGGGCCTACCAAGACCGCTTCAAAGAGGCCGGCATCATGGCCCTCCTCGGCTGCGGCTTCGACCCCGGCGTGACCAGCATCTATACCGCCTACGCCGCCAAGCACTACTTCGACGAAATCCACTACCTCGACATCGTCGATTGCAACGCCGGCGACCATGGCAAGGCCTTCGCCACCAACTTCAACCCGGAAATTAACATCCGTGAAATCACCCAACGCGGCAAATACTGGGAAAACGGCCAGTGGATTGAAATCGACCCGATGTCCATCCACCGCCCTGTGGAGTACCCCAACATCGGCGAACGCGAGTCCTACCTGCTCTATCACGAAGAGCTGGAGTCGCTGGTGCGCAGTTATCCCACCATCAAACGCGCCCGCTTCTGGATGACCTTCGGCCAGAAGTACCTCACCGTGCTCAACGTGCTGCAGGAGATTGGAATGACCAGCATCAAGCCCATCAAGTACCAGGGCGTTGACATTGTCCCGCTGCAGTTCCTGAAAGCCGTGCTCCCCGAACCCTCCTCTCTTGGAGAAGGCTACCACGGCCAGACCTCCATCGGCTGCCAGATCAAGGGCGTCAAGGACGGCAAGGAGCGCACCTACTACGTCTATAACAACTGCGACCACGCTGAATGCTTCAAGGAAATCGGCGCACAAGCCGTCTCCTACACCACCGGCGTGCCCGCTATGCTCTGCGCCAAGATGATCCTCACCGGCACATGGAAAGGCGAAGGCGTGTTCAACGTCGAGCAGTTCGACCCCGATCCCTTCATGAAGGAAATCGGCGGCTACGGCCTGCCTTGGCACGAGGTCATCGACCAGCCGCTGCCGGTGTATAAAATGGGGAATTAAGCATTCCCCTTCTATGTAGAAGGGGTGGCCGAAGGCCGGGGTAGTCGAAAACATTCTATAGCCCAAGGCCCCGATGATAAAAAAGCCCCGCTTTGAATCTCCAAGGCGGGGCTTTTCGTATAATGACCGTTATTTTTGTCCGTGATGCGGTTAAGCTATATCGGATTGAGACGCGATAGGTCCGCACAAATAAAAGCGTGCGGAAACAAACGTATTATCGAAAATATTGTATCTTTGCCGATTGAAAAATGTAACTATGGAAGTTGTTGACACAAAAAATGTTATTGATCTTATCCGAAAGACAGTACTGTCGGTGGATCCTACCGCGCGGATTTTACTATATGGTTCGCGAGCCAAAGGGACTGCTCGTCAGGACTCGGACTGGGATATTATTGTGTTGGTCAACGATCCTGACATGAATTTTGATGCACGAAGCGACATTTCATACGACTTATGGTGGAAAGGGCTCCAGATTGGAGAGGAAATCAACGCTTTTACATATAGTACCAAACAATGGGAAACTGCACCACCTTCCTTATTTAAATTTAATGTCTTAAAAGAACATATCGAACTATGAGTTTGTCAGATGAAGAAAGAATTGCGGTAGCGAGTTACCGTATTGAAAAAGCACAAAATGCCATTAATGAAGCGGAAAAGGTGTCGGCAATTGGGTTATGGAACATTGCCGCCAATCGTTTATATTACGCTTTATTTTATGCTTCCACGGCAATTTTGATAAAGAAAGGATTGTCTGCCCATACTCATACGGGCGTGATTGCTATGATAAGCCTTCATCTTGTACAACAAAGTTTATTGTCAACAGAAGACATCCGACTGATCAGAAAATTATTCTCTTTACGACAAGAAGGTGATTATGAAGATTTTGTGGATGTTACCGAAGAAGATATTCAACAGTATTTGCCGATGGTGAAAGCATTGTTGGATAAGATGATTGATATTTGTAAGGAATTGTAGGTAAAGTTCAACTTCGCGGCATTTTTCTGGAATTATTGTGTATTTTTGCACCTACGATTTCAAAATCGGAATTATCATTAAAACCTAATACATTGTCTATGAAAAAAACTTTTCTGCTTACACTGCTTGTGGGGTTGATGTCGATAGGCACCACGATGGCCTGCACCAACTTCATTGTCACGAAAGGCGCCAGCAGGGACGGTTCCTGCTTCATCACCTATGCCGCCGACTCGCACCAACTTTATGGCGAACTCTATTACCGTCCGGCCAAGGACTATCCCGCCGGCACGATGATGGATGTCATCGAGTGGGACACGGGCAAGCTGCTCGGCCAGATCCCCCAGGTGGCGCACACCTACTCCGTGGTGGGCAACATGAACGAATGGCAGTTGGCCATCGGCGAGACCACCTACGGCGGCATCAAGCAACTCGAAGAGGGCCAGGGAATGATCGACTACGGTTCCCTGATCTACATTGCCTTGCAGCGTGCCAAGAACGCCCGCGAGGCCATCAAGGTTATCGCCGAGTTGATGGACACCTACGGCTACGCCTCCGAGGGTGAGTCCTTCTCCATCGTCGATCCCAACGAAGCCTGGATCATGGAGCTCATCGGCAAGGGCGAGAAGATGCTCGACGCCAAGGGCAAGGTGGTCAAGGGCTGGAGCAACGGCGCCGTGTGGGTGGCCCGCCGCATCCCTGACGGCTACATCTGCGGCCACGCCAACCAGTCGCGCATCTCCACCTTCCCGCTCCGCGACGGCAAGACCTCCATCACCAGCAAGGAACTCGACAAGATCTTCCTGCCCGAGGTGGAGACCGTCTATTCCTACGATGTCATCTCTTTCGCCCGTTTGAAAGGGCTCTATCCTAAAGATGTCAAGGCCGCTCCGGATGCAGAGTTCAGCTTCTGCGACACTTACGCCCCCGTCGATTTTGGTGCCGCCCGCGGCTGCGAGGCTCGTGTGTGGGCCTTCTTCAACCGCTGCAACCCCGCCGAGATGGCCCAGTATGAGGACTATGCCCGCGGCGACAACCTCAAACACCGCTTCCCGCTTTGGATCAAACCCGCCGACAAGAACAAAATCGATGTCCGCTTCATGATGGCCGCCATGCGCGACCACTACGAGGGCACCTCCATGGACATGACCAAGGACCTCGGTGCCGGCCCCTACCAGTGCCCCTATCGTTGGCGTCCCATGAACTGGAGCTACAACGGCAAGGAATACATCCACGAACGCGCTACCGCCACCCAGCAGACAGGCTTCTCCTTCGTGGCACAGTGCCGCAACTGGCTGCCCAACATGTTCGGCGGCATTTTCTGGTTCAGCGTCGATGATGCAGCCAGCACTTGCTATGTGCCCATGTTCTGCGGTATCACCAGGATTCCGCACGAGTATGAGCAGGGCAACGGCTCCATGGTCGAGTACTCCCCGACTTCCGCGTTCTGGACATTCTCCAAGGTCAGCAACTTCGTCTATTCCCGTTATAACGACATGATCAAACATGTCAACGAGAAACAGAATCTCTTCGAAGGACGCTTCGTGAAAGATGTCGAGGAATTGGATCGTACGTTGGTTACCCTGTACGACTCCAAACCAGAGCTGGTGCTTCAGAAATTGAACGACTATTCCGAACAATCCGCAGAAGAGGTGTGCAAAACTTGGAACGACTTGTTTATCTATCTCCTTGTGAAATACAATGATGGCAATGTCAAGAAGGAGGAGAATGGCAAGTTCAAGGTTTCTGACACCAAAATCCCGCAGTGCGCCTTCCCCGACCAGCCCGAATACCCGCAGTATTGGTACAAGATGATAGTCGACGACTGCGGCAAGAACATCGAGGCGAAATAGTGTCCGGTGTTCTTTGGCATTCCACCGCAAGCGGCGGAATGATGCAAAAAAAAAGCGACCCAAACAGGTCGCTTTTTTTATGAAAACAGGATAAATTATCCCAGCATGGCGGTGTATGCGGCGGCATCCATCAACTCGTCAATCTCTGCGGGGTTGGTGATGTTGATTTTGACAATCCAGCCTTCGCCATAAGGGTCGCTGTTGACCAATGCGGGTTCGCCTTCGAGTTTCTCGTTGAACTCGAGGACCTCGCCGCCCACGGGCAGCATCAGGTCGGCCACGGTCTTCACGGCCTCGATGGAACCGAACACTTCATCTTTGTCCAAGGTCTCGCCCACGGAGGTGATGTCAAGGAAAACGATGTCGCCCAGCTCGTTGGCGGCATGAGCGGTGATGCCTACGTAAGCGACGTCGCCGTCGACTTTCAGCCATTCATGATCTGTGGAATACTTCAGATTCTCGGGAATATTCATAGTCTTAGGATTTTGAAAATGTATTAAAAAATGTGAATAAATGTCTATTTATACGGTCATGATTTCCTTTTCCTTGGCCTCCATCATCTTGTCGACCTTGGCGATGGCTTCGTCGGTGGCCTTCTGGATGTCGGCTTCCAATTTCTTGACCTCGTCTTCCGGCGTGCCGTTATCTTTCAGTTTCTTGGCTTCGTCGTTGGCATTGCGGCGGATATTGCGGATGTTGACCTTGGTTTGTTCGGCCTCTTGTTTGGCTTTCTTGACCAGTTCTTTACGGCGTTCCTCGGTGGGGGTGGGCACCACCAGACGGATGAATTCGCCGTTGTTTTGCGGGGTCAGGCCGATGTTGGCGGCCAGGATGGCCTTCTCGATGACAGGCAGCATGTTGCGCTCCCACGGTTGAATGACGATCTGATGGGCGTCCGGCGTGTTGATGTTGGCTACCTGCTCCACGGGCGTGGGGTTGCCGTAGTAGTCCACCTTCAAGCCCTCCAGCATTTGAGGGGAGGCCTTGCCTGCGCGGATTTTCTGCAAATCTTTGTCAAAAAAAGCGACCGTGGAGTTCATGTTCTCCCTCGCTTGTTTGAGGCATTGTTGTGTGTCCATTTCTTTATCTCTTAAAAGTTGTTAAATTCAGTGTCGGTTGTTTTGCGGAGTTTAGTTCTGGGGCTGCTCCTCTTTCACTTTGTCATTTTGAATCTGCGCCTTCAACTTCTCGATTGTCTTGAGTTGTTTGTTTCGTTGCTTCTTGATGCGTGCGAGTTCCTTTTCCACCAATGTCTTGTTCCATTTGAACGCAATGCAATAATGGAGGACGAGAAGCAAGAACCATGCCACCGTGATGCAAATGAACACCTTGAGGATGGCCCATTTGATGGAAAAATCGGTGACAATGGCGTTGAAGAGGGTGAAATAAAGCACCCAGATGATGAGGTTGATGAGAATAAACAAGCCCAGATGGATTCTGAAGCGCATGCGGCTCGTGGCCACGTTCTGCATTTTGGCCTCTTCTTCCACGTTTACATCAGGAATGGTAGTTTTTTCTTGATTCGTTGTCGGGATTGTTTCGTTTTCTTCCATAATAAACAATTATATGGTTATTGGAGCAGGGTTCCGATGCTTTCACCTTCCAGCACTTTAAGCAGGTTCCCCGGTTTATTGGCATTATAAACGTAAATGGGCATTTTGTTTTCCTTGCAGAGTGTGAAGGCGGTCATGTCCATGATTTTGAGGTTTTTACTGTAGGCCTCGTCGAAAGTCAGCGTGGTATATTTGGTGGCGGCGGGGTCTTTCTCGGGGTCGGCGGTGTAGACACCGTCCACGCGGGTGCCCTTGAGCAGAAGGTCGGCTCCGATCTCTACGGCGCGCAGTGCGGCGCCGGAGTCGGTGGTGAAGAACGGGTTGCCTGTGCCGCCGCCCATGAGGACGACGTAGCCGGACTCCAACAGTTCCACGGCTCTGCGCCAGGAGCATTTTTCGCACACACCCTCAATGGCCAGTGCGGAGAGCACTTTGGCTTTCATGCCCATCTCTTCAAGTACAGCTTGCACGGCCATGGCGTTGATGACGGTGGCCAGCATGCCCATTTGGTCGCCCTGCCGACGGTCGAAGCCCTTGTCGGAGCCTTGCACGCCACGGAAAATGTTGCCGCCGCCGATGACCACGCCCACCTGCACGCCATGCGCCACAACGGACTGGATTTCGTTCACATAATGGCGGACGTTTTGGTAGTTGATGCCGTAACCGTCAGCTCCCATCAACGACTCACCGCTTAATTTCAACAATATGCGATGGTATTTCATATCTTCTAAAATCAGGGGGCAAAAATACAAAAAAAATGTAATCGTCAGTTTGCGACGACAATGTTACTCGTCATGGCAAATTGCTGGGAAAACAACTTCTATTTTACATGGATAACCTTGTGCACTTGCAAGGATAGCCGCCATTTGGGGTCCTGCAGGATGAACGCCACGCATTGTCCGATGATTTTCATGTTCTGCTCTTGATTCCCCATGTCGCAGGGCTGCAGATAGTAGTGGCTCGCCTCTATGCCGTAGTCGCAGATGTCATGTTCTCCGTCGAAGACCAGCTTGACTTCGTCGGCTTTCTTCACCAGGACTTTCCCGTTTGCGACGAAGGCCGCCTTGGGCGATACCGTCACCCAGTCCACACCCGCGGGGATAGGGCGTGTCCCGTTTGTCTCAATGGCCACCTTTTTGCCGATTTTGTGTATCCCATCGATGAGGTTGTCCAGATTCTGCAAGGTGGGCTCGCCGCCCGTGATAACGACCCAGCGGCCGGGATGGCCCTCAATTTGCCCGATGATGGTCTTCTCGTCCATTGCCACACCGCTGTGGTGTTCCGTGTCGCAAAAGGGACAACGCAGGTTGCAGCCCGCCAACCGGATGAATGTCGCCGCCGTGCCGGTGTTGGCCCCTTCGCCTTGGATGGAATAGAATATCTCGTTTACGCTCAGCATAACTTCACTTTTTGAAGCGCAAAAATACACCTTTTTTGCCAATTTCGCCGTTTGTCCATTCCAAAGCATTTGTCATAAAAAAAAGGACGCTTCTGCGTCCTTTTTTTGTTGGTTTGGTTGTTTGGGTTTAGCACTCCACGATGGTGCACCAGTTGTGCTTGTCCTCGATTTCTCCGTATTGGATGCCCATGAGGGTTTCGCGCATCTTGATGCTCCAGGGGCCGGGTTTGCCGTCTTTGGAGATGACATACTCCTTGCCGGTTTCGCGATCCTGGATCATGTGGATGGGGGAGATGACGGCGGCGGTGCCGCAAGCGCCGGCTTCTTCGAAGGTGTCGATCTCGTCGAGTCTGACATGGCGTCTTTCGACCACGAGGCCGAGGTCTTCGGCGATGGTGCGGAGGCTCATGTTAGTGATGGAGGGCAGGATGGAGCCGGAGTCGGGAGTGACATACTTGCCGTCCTTGATGCCGAAGAAGTTGGCGGGGCCGGCCTCGTCGATGTAGGTCTTGGTCTTGGCGTCAGCGAAGATGGAGGCGCTGAAGCCTTCGTGGTGAGCGCGTTCGCCGGCGCGCAGGGAAGCGGCGTAGTTGCCACCCACCTTCACATGGCCGGTGCCCAGCGGAGCAGCGCGGTCGTAGTCCTTCGCGATCTGCATGTTGGTCGGCTTGAAGCCTTCCTTGAAATAGGGACCCACAGGCATCACGAAGACGACGAACAGGTATTCGTCAGCGGGCTTCACACCGATGGTGGCGCCGGTGCCGATCAGCAGCGGGCGGATGTAGAGGGAACCCTCCGTGCCGTATGGCGGGATGTATTCGGCGTTCAATTGGATGACTTTCTCCAGGCATTGGAAGAAAAGCTCTTGCGGGATGGGAGCCAGCATGATGGTGTCGGCGGAGTTGTTGAGACGCTTCCAGTTCTCTTCCCAACGGAACAGGCGGACTTTACCATCCTTGCCGCGGAAGGCTTTCATGCCCTCGAAGGCCTCTTGGCCGTAGTGCAGGCAGGATGCAGCCATGTGCATCGGGATGTATTCATCGGAGGTGACTTCAATTTGCCCCCATTCGCCATTTCTGAAATAGCAGCGAACATTGTAATCGGTCTTCACATAACCGAAAGACAGACTTTTCCAATCAATATTCTTCATTGTTACGTATTTATTAATTGTTTATGGATTAATTTTTGAACTATACTTGCATTAAACTATGAACTTGGTATTTGCCTAATTTCTTGCGACCCTTCAAGGCAGCCAGCTCCATCAGGAACAGCAGGGTGATGTCGGAGGGGTGGAAATGTTCCACCAGCTTGATGGCGGCGTTCATGGAGCCGCCCGTGGCCAACACGTCGTCGATGATGAGCACGCGCTGGTTTTCCTTGATGGCATCGACGTGCATCTCCACGGTGGCTGTGCCGTATTCGAGATTATAGGTCTCCTTGTGGGTCTTGAACGGCAGTTTGCCGGCCTTGCGCACGGGTACAAACGGAAGGTTTAACTCGTAGGCAAGCACAGGGCCGAAGAAGAACCCCCGCGACTCAAGCGCCACGATGACGTCGGGCTTCGCTTCGCGGGCCACGGCCAGCATGTCGTCAAGTACTTTGTGATACTCCTCGCCGTCGTTCAGCAACGTGGTGATGTCGTAGAACTTGATGCCGGGCGTGGGAAAGTCGTTAATCACGCGGATTTTGGAAGCGTCGAACATATTTTTTGCCTTTTTTTTTGCGAGGGCAAAGATACACTTTTTTCTTATCTGCAATTCATGGACAATTCAAATAAATTCCGTATGTTTGCTGCCGTTAAAAAAAAACCTTTTTTAAAATATAAAGATATGAGTATTACCAAATTAGACCAGTTAGTAGAATTAGTGAAGTCACAACCCAAGAAGCGTTTGGTGGCTGCCAACGCCAACGACGCCCACACCATCGAGGCCGTGAACGCTGCCGTGGAGATGGGTGTCATCGATGCCACACTTGTGGGCGACCCTGCGGCCATCGAAAAGGTGTGTGCCGAACTTAAGATAGACATGAACAAGTTCAAGATCGTGCCCGAGACGGTGGATGTCAAAGCTGCTGCCACGGCATGCGATCTCATCAACAACGGCGAGGGCGACATCCTGATGAAGGGTCTGCTTCCCACCGACAAATACATGCGCGCCATCCTCAACAAGGAACGCGGTCTCTGCCCGCCCAACGCCACGCTGACCCACGTGACCGTCATCGAGAACCCCAGCTACCACAAGCTGCTCATCGTTGGCGACGTGGCCGTTATCCCGGCTCCCGACCTCAAGCAAAAACAAGTCATCCTCAAATATTTGATTGCCACAGGTAAGGCATTGGGCATCGAAAAGCCGAAGGCAGCCTTGATCTGCGCCACTGAGCAGATGCTCCCGGGCATGCAGGCATGCGTGGATGCCGCCATCATCTCCAAGATGGCCGACCGCGGCCAGATCGGTGGTGCCTACGTCGATGGTCCGCTCTCCTTCGACATCGCCATCAACAAGGAAGCCGCCGAGATCAAGAAACTCAAGAGTGATGTGGCCGGTGACGCCGACTGCCTGCTCTTCCCCAACATCGAGACGGGCAATGTCTTCTACAAGACCTGCACCAAACTCAACGGTGCCGAACTTGGCGCTTGCCTGATGGGCGCCAAGGTGCCTTGCGTGCTCTCTTCCCGTGGCGACACCGCCCGCACCAAGATGTATTCCATCACCCTCGCTGCCCTGCTTTCCAAATAATTCTGAACCATGGGCATATTAGCATCGCTGAGCTTTATTAATTTCCGCATCATCGATGTCATCGACATCTTGATAGTCGCCATCCTCTTGTTTGAGCTGTACAAGCTGACCAAGGGGACGGCGACGGTCAAGTTGTTTTGGGTCATCGCCCTCCTGTATGTGATCTGGAAGGTCGTGGCCTATTTCCATTTTACCTTGCTGTCGGAGTTGATGGGTGAAATCATCAACGTCGGCATCCTGGCCATCATCATCCTCTTCCAGCCTGAAATCCGCAAGTTCTTGCTCTATATTGGCAACGGACGCTTGTTGCACTTTTTTAGCGACAAGTTTGCCAAGCCGGCAGAAGGACAGGAGTTCACAGAGGAAGTGGAGGCCGTGCGCGAGTCTTGCCAGGAGATGGCTGAGACCAAAACGGGTGCGCTCATCATCTTTGCCCGCCAGACACCGCTTGATGAATATCTTTCCACGGGCGAGGCACTTGACGCCCGCCCTTCCGCAGAACTTTTGGAGAATATCTTCTTCAAAAACAGTCCCCTGCACGACGGGGCTGTCATCATCAAAAATCATCGTATCGCCGCTGCACGGTGTATTTTGCCCGTTTCCAAAGACAAAAATCTCCCGCAGGAGGTTGGCCTGCGCCATCGTTCCGCCCTCGGATCCACAGAACTGACCGACGCCATTGCCGTCGTCGTTTCTGAGCAGACCGGCACCATCTCCATCTGCAAGGGGGGGAAGATGACCCGTGCGCTCACTCCCTCGGACCTGCGGCAATATTTGTTGACGGAACTTACTAAAAACGATTAGCTCTCATGCGCTTTATTTGGCTTCCCACACAGAATCCACACCACAACTTGGCTGTGGAAGCATATTTGCTTCAAGAGACTGAAGACGAGGTTTTTATGTTGTGGCAAAATGATAATTCCGTTATCATTGGGCGACATCAAAACGCGTTGGCGGAAATCAACCGGGAATATGTGGAGCAGAACCACGTTGTCGTTGCCCGCCGTTTGACGGGTGGTGGCGCGGTGTTCCACGACCTCGGCAATCTCAACTTTTCGTTCATTCAAAACATTTCTTCCGGGGAACGCGAGATTGACTTTGTCAAGTATTTGCAGCCCATAGTGGAGGCTCTGCATGCATTGGGTGTAAATGCGGAATTTTCGGGACGCAACGACCTGCTGGTCGACGGCAAAAAAATATCGGGCAATGCGATGGCTTTTTATGGCAATCGTGTCCTCGAACATGGCACACTGCTTTTTTCCACGGTGCAGAACAATCTGGTCCAGGCTCTAAAGGTTGATCCCGACAAGTTTAAGGACAAGGCCGTCAAGTCAGTTCGCAGTCGTGTTACCAACATCTCCGAACACTTGTCCAAGCCGATGACGGTCTTGGAATTCAAGGATTTCCTCATGGATTTTGTGTTGAAGCAAAACAATATGTCAGCCTTGGATGTGTTGATGCCCGAGGAGGAGTCTCGAATTGCGGAGCTTGAGCGGACGCAGTTCTCCACGTGGGATTGGAACTATGGGCAGTCGCCGAAGTATGTGCTGGAGCACAAGGTCCGCACGGCAGGCGGCACTGTGCAGGCCATTTTGGATATTAAGGGTGGCCGCATTGCCGCTTTGCGCTTCTATGGCGATTTCTTTTCGCGTCGCGACCCGCAAGAATTGGAGCAGACGCTCGTGGGCACGCAATATACACGCGAGGCTGTCGAGGAAGTTCTCGGACAGGTTCCGTTGGAGGAGTTCTTCAGTAATACGACAAAAAGTGAAATCGTGGATGTGATTTGCGGTTAGTTCATACCTGTGAGCTTTCGTGATTCCTGCGGAAAATCTTTTCCCAACCATCTTTACAATGCTGCGATGCCTAATCGCAGGATGGGACGTTGTGCTGTCCGACGGCTGAGATTGCTGTTTTCAGGCCGTCAATCGCCGCGCTGACAATCCCGCCCGCGTAGCCTGCGCCTTCGCCCATGGGATAAATGCCGGGGATGTCGCATTGCCGGTCTTCGCCGCGCAGGATGCGCACGGGTGAAGAGGAGCGTGTTTCCACGCCGGTAAGTACCGCGTCGGGGTCGGCAAAGCCTTTGAGCTTCTTGTCCATCTGCGGGATGGCTTGGCGCAACGCGTCGACTACATAGTCGGGAAGGCAGCGGCGGAGGTCGCAGAAGCAAACCCCGTGAGGGTAGGAGGGCTTGACGCTGCGATAGCGGTCGGCCACCTTGCCGGCCAGGAATTCGCCTACGAGGTTGCCTGGAGCCCTGTAATCCCCGGCGATCCCAAAGGCGGCGCGTTCATATTGCTCCTGATAATCCATACCGTCGAGGGGGCTCCCTTTGAGGTAGTCTTCAGGATGCACGCTGACAAGCAACGCGCTGTTGGCGTTGGCTTTGTCGCGGCTGCGCTCGCTCATTCCATTGGTGACGATGGTGCCGTCTTCGCTGGCAGAAGCCATCACGGTGCCGCCGGGGCACATGCAGAAGGTGTATACCCCGCGGTTGCCAAGATGGATGACACCCTTGTAGGATGCGGGAGGCAGAATGCGAGCGGCATCCCCGTATTGCATGCGGTTGATGCGCCGCTGTTGGTGCTCGATGCGCACGCCCATGGAAAAGGCTTTGGCCTCCATGGCCAAGCCCTTGTCGTGGAGATGACGGATGGTGTCACGGGCAGAATGCCCCAATCCCAAAAGCAAATGCTTGGTGGTGAATTTTTTCCCTGTGTGGCAGGTTACCTGCAACAGCCCTTCGCTTTCTTCGAAATCTGTGAACGTGTTGTTGAAATGAAACTCGCCTCCGAGGGACTCAATTTCGAGGCGTATGTTGCGCACTACGCGTTCCAAATAGTCGGTGCCCACGTGCGGGTTCTGAAGGTAGAGCACGTCCTCGTTGGCCCCGTGCTTGTAGAACTCTTCCAGCACAAAGCGATTGTATTCCCCATGGACGTTGGTGTTGAGCTTGCCGTCGGAGAAGGTGCCGGCACCGCCCTCGCCGAACTGCACGTTGCAGTTGGGATTCAGCTTCTTGTCGCGGAGAAAGGTCTCCACGGCCTGCTTGCGCTCCTCAATGCGCGCGCCTCGCTCGATGATGATGGGCTTGGCATGGCATCGGGCCAAGTAGAGGGCGGCGAACATGCCCGCAGGGCCGAAACCAACCACGACGGGACGGTGTTTGCTCTGCCATGCAGGATACTCCATCTCGGGTTCAATCGGCCATTCCGTCACATTCGCGTCCGACAATAAATGCTGGTAACGGTCGGGGAGTGACAACCCCACCTGATAGTCGAAGATGACGCGGTTTTTTTTGCGGGCATCGACGGCTTGGCGCAAAATACGAAACTCGTCGATATCCTTGCCATCGATGCGATACTGGTTGCATACCACACCCTTTACGTTTGGGTTGACGCTGACAGCTATGCGGATGTTGTTGATTTTGATGCGCATAGAATTAAAGAGGCATCAATGCTGAAAAGGTTGACAGCTTGGAACTCGTCCTGGGAAACAGCTGCTTACCGATTCTCGTACATCTTTTTGTAGTACTCCACGTATGCGCCGGAGGTCACGTGTTCCAGCCACTCTTCGTGCGAGAGATACCAGTCAACGGTCATTTCGAAGCCTTCGTCGAATTTGACTTTGGGACTCCAACCCAACTCGTTCTTGATTTTGGTGGGGTCGATGGCGTACCGCAGGTCATGACCGGCGCGGTCGGTGACGTACGTGATGAGCGACAGGGAGGTGCCTTCGGGACGGCCTAACTTGCGGTCCATGATCTCAATCAGTTTCTTGATGAGGTCGATGTTGCGCCACTCGTTGTTGCCGCCGATGTTGTAGGTGGAGCCGGGCTGTGCCTTGTGGAAGATGAGGTCAATGGCCTCGGCGTGGTCCTCCACATAGAGCCAGTCGCGCACGTTGATGCCTTTGCCATAGACGGGCAATGGCTTGTTGTTCTTGATGTTGTGGATGAAAAGAGGGATGAGTTTTTCAGGAAACTGGTTGGGACCGTAGTTGTTGGAGCAGTTGGAGATAACCGTGGGCATTCCATAAGTGTCGTGGTATGCGCGCACAAAATGGTCGGCGCTGGCCTTGGCGGCGGAGTATGGACTATGCGGATTGTACGGGGTGGTTTCCTTGAAACTTCCCGTGTCGCCTAATGCGCCGTACACCTCGTCGGTGGAAATCTGGTAGAATTTCTTGCCTTCGTAGTTGCCTTGCCAAATGGTTTTGGCGGCGTTGAGCAAATGTACCGTGCCCAGCACGTTGGTGTGGATGAAACTCATCGGGTCGGTGATGGAGCGGTCCACGTGCGACTCGGCGGCAAGATGGATGACTCCGTCGAACAGGTGCTTCTGGAAAAGCTCCATGATGAAATCCTGGTCTTCGATGTCGCCCTTGATGAAATGGTAATTGGGCTTGCTGTCGACATCCGTCAGGTTCTCGAGGTTGCCTGCATAGGTCAGTTTGTCGAGATTGTAGATGTCATAGTCGGGATACTTGTTGACAAAGAGTCTCACGACATGGGATCCGATAAAGCCGGCGCCGCCGGTAATCAATATTTTTTTCATATTTTTATTTTTTTTTCTTAAAAAGTTGGTTTTAAGGATGAACAGGTCAAAAAGATGTAATTACCGCATCAGATACTCGTCTATGGCTTTTGCGGCCTCTTTGCCGGCGCCCATGGCGAGGATAACGGTGGCGGCACCGGTCACAATGTCGCCGCCTGCAAAAATCTGTGGGTGCGAGGTGCGTCCTTGCTCGTCAGCGGTGACGCAGCCGTGTTTGTTGATGTCAAGTCCCTTGGTGGTAGACGCCACCAATGGGTTGGGGGAGGTGCCCACGGCGATGACGACCATGTCGACATCGAGCGTGAATTCGGAATCGGGGATGGCTACGGGGCGTCGTCTTCCCGAGGCATCGGGCTCGCCCAGTTCCATGCGGATGCAGGTCATGCCGCGCACCCAGCCCTTCTCGTCGCCGAGAATGCGCACGGGGTTGCAGAGAAGGTTGAACTGTACGCCCTCCTCCTTGGCGTGGTGCACCTCTTCGGCACGGGCCGGCAGTTCCTCTTCGGAGCGGCGGTAGACGATGTAAACCTCCGCGCCTAAGCGTATGGCTGTGCGTGCCGCGTCCATGGCGACGTTGCCGCCGCCCACCACGGCCACGCGACGTCCCACAAAATTGGGGGTCTCATAGCCTTCCTTGTAGGAAAACAGAAGGTTGTTGCGTGTCAAAAATTCATTCGCGGAGACCACGCCGCAGAGGTTTTCGCCTTCCACGTTCAGGAAATTCGGGAAACCCGCGCCTGTGCCTAAGTAGATCGCGTCGTATCCCCACTTGGTCAGCAGGTCGTCCACGGTCACGGTGCGCCCGATGACGATGTCGCTCTCGAAACGAACTCCCAATTTCTTGACGTTCTCCACTTCGGAACGCACCACTTTCTTTTTGGGAAGGCGGAACTCGGGGATGCCGTAAACCAATACGCCGCCGAATTCGTGCAGCGCCTCAAACACGGTGACATTGTAGCCTTTCATGCGTAGCTCCTTGGCACAGGTCAGTCCGGAAGGGCCACTGCCAATGACAGCCACCTTGCGGCCATTGTCGACCCCCGGGCTGGCGAAGGTGAGATTGTGTTCCCGCGACCAGTCGCCCACGAAGCGCTCCAGTTTGCCGATGGCCACTGCGTCACCTTTGCGGCCAAGGATGCATTTCCCTTCGCATTGCGTCTCTTGCGGGCAGACACGCCCGCACACGGCAGGCAGGGCGGAGTCCTCGTTGATGATGCGTGCGGCTTTCTCGAAGTCGCCCTCCGCGACGGCATGGATGAAGGCCGGTATGTTGATTTGCACGGGGCAGCCCGTGACACATTGCGGTTTCTTGCAGTTGAGGCATCGTTTGGCCTCAGCCATGGCCTCTTCGGCACTGTAGCCGTAGCAGACCTCTTCAAAATTGCAGCGTCGTTGCTCGGCAGGCTGCTCCCGCACGGGCACACGCCTCTTGGTGTCGATGTTTGATACTGTTGCCGCATCAGGTTCCCAGCAGGTACAGTCTTTGTGCTTGTGTTCCTCGATATGGTCGTACATGGCTTGGCGGCGCATGCACTCGTCGAAATCGATGAGGGAGGCATCAAACTCGGGACCGTCGACACAGGTGAACTTGGTCTGGTCGCCCACACGGACGCGGCAGGCCCCGCACATGCCCGTGCCATCAACCATCAGCGCGTTGAGGCTGGCCACGCAGGGGATGTGCAGCTCGGCGGCTTTGCGAGCCACGAACTTCATCATGATCATCGGCCCGATGGCCGTGATCTCATCGTAGTGACGGCCCTCTTGGCGCACCAGGTGAGCCAGCATGTCGGTGACATTGCCCTTGAATCCTGCACTGCCGTCGTCTGTGGCAATGTACAAGTTGCGGCTGATATCGCGCAGTTTCTCCACATAGAACAGCAACGACTTGGTGCGTGCGCCGATGATGACGTCGCACTCCAAATGATGTTGTGCCATCCATTTTACCAGCGGATAGATGGGCGCGATGCCCACACCGCCCGCAATGAAGCAGTATCTCGATTTTTTGAGTTCTGGCAAAGGACGATGGATAAACTCCGACGGACGCCCCAGCGGGCCGACTACGTCTTGGAAGGATTGTCCAACATCAAAAGTCACCATCTTGCGCGTGGAGTGTCCTATGGTCTTGATGACCAAAGCGATAGTTCCGTCGTTGAGGTCGGCATCGCTGATGGTCAGCGGGATGCGTTCGGCCTGCTCGTCCGCCTTGACGATGACAAACTGTCCGGGCAACGCTGCCTGCGCGATTTTCGGTGCCTCCACCTCCATCAGGAATGTGTCTAAACCTAGCTCCTGTTTCTTTACAATCTTGTACATAACGGGAAAAAATTATGCGTGCAATTTGGAAGCGCAAAGATACAAAAAAATACGGTAGAGCCAACAGCCCGCAGTATAGAGGAAAAAACGATGGCCAGCATACGGTTCCATAGATGTCACATCCTCATGGTCACACCTGGCTTGCCGAAGGATATAGGAGCCTTGGAAGTGTTATTTTTCGTATTTTTGCGCCCCTGAATGATCAGGGAACTCCCGTCTGGGAGGTGTCAAAAAGGAAATCTTCAAGACTTGATAATGTTGCACACCATGGAAGATCTGCTTTATAAGAATAATCTCGACAAGGATGACGTCATCCAGCTGCTCAGTCTTCGTGGCGATGACCAGCGCCGGCTGCTTGCACGGGCGTTGGAGGTCAAGTTGCAGCATCTCGACAACAAGGTGCACCTGCGCGGACTGATAGAATACAGCAACCGCTGTTTTAAATCCTGCTTGTACTGCGGGGTCCGCGGTGGCAACGACAAGGTGCATCGCTACACCCTCACCGACGAGGAGGTGCTCGACTGTGCCCGGCAGGCCATGCAGTTGCACTACGGCTCCATAGCCATCCAAAGCGGGGAACGCACCGACAAAGCCTTCACTGACAAAATTGCCGAATTGGTGAAAGAGATCAAGCGCATCAGCGATGGACAACTGGGCATAACACTCTCGTTGGGTGAGCAGAGCGAGAATGTTTACAGACAGTGGTTTGAGGCTGGTGCACATCGCTATCTGCTCCGCATAGAATCTTCAGATGAAGAGTTGTATTACAAGATCCACCCACATGACGCCCGGCACGACTTCCGTCATAGGCTGGCCTGTATTGATGCGCTGCTGGATATCGGATACCAAACCGGCACCGGCGTGATGATTGGGCTGCCTTTCCAGACTGTGGAGAACTTGGCCGACGACCTGCTCTTCTTCCGTGACAAGAATGTGGCCATGGTGGGCATGGGCCCGTTTATCCCGCACCAGGAAACCCCGCTGTACCAATACGCAGACACCATTCCTCCTGCAGAGGAACGTCTCAATATGACTCTTAAGATGATTGCTGTCTTGCGCCTCATGATGCCCGAGATAAACATGGTGGCGGCCACTGCCGACCAAACTCTGGATCCTTTGGGACGCGAAAAAGCCATTATGGCCGGTGCGAATGTCATCATGCCCAACCTTACCCCTACCAGCCATCGGGAAGATTACCTTATTTATCCCGACAAGGCGTGTGTGGGCGATAAACCCGAAGAGTGCCAGTCGTGCCTCGATATACGCATGCATGCCATACAACACGAGATTCTTTACGATGAATGGGGCGATTCCGTGGCCTTTACCAAACACGCACAAAAAAAATAGCTGGATATTGCATCTTTATTATTGGAGCTCGGCACCTTTTTTGTATCTTTGCCGCCGATTTGAAAGGGGTGCCCACTGGGGCTGAGATTAGACCCGTTGAACCTGATGCAGTTAGTACTGCCGTAGGGATGTAGGATCTTCCGCTGATATTCAGTAACTTGTTGGCACTCTTTGTATTAATAAAAAAAACAAAGATGATGAAACTGTTTTTCAACAACAAGGAAATCTCCACAGGGGCCCAAACAATCCGGCAGCTGGCAGAGGAACTCTCCCTCCCCGACAAGGGCATTGCCGTGGCGGTGGACAACAAACTGGTGCCCCGCACTGGCTGGGACACTTTTCTCCTGACCGAGGGCACTCACATTGTCGTCATCAAGGCCGTTTGCGGAGGATAATATGAGGGAGAAGGTGAAACTTCAGTTTATCACGCATCTCACAGAGCGTTACGGCTACCTTGATGGTGCCCGGATGGCTTTGGAGGGCGGCTGCCGCTGGATTCAGTTGCGGATGAAAGATGCCCCGCTGGATGAGGTGGAGGCGATGGCGCATTCCGTGCAGGATTTGTGCCGCTCCTACGGTGCTGTTTTTGTCATTGACGACCACGTGGAGTTGGTGAAAAAAATCGGTGCCGACGGTGTGCACCTTGGCAAAAACGATATGCCCGTTGATGAGGCACGCCGCATTCTGGGTCCCGATTTCATTATCGGTGGAACCGCCAACACCTTCGACGACATTTGCCGCCTTCACCAGGCCGGTGCCGGCTACATCGGCTGCGGACCGTTCCGTTTCACCACCACCAAGAAAAACCTCAGCCCCGTGCTCGGTCTCGACGGCTACCGTAACATCGTGGCCCAGATGCGGCAGAACGGCATTGATTTGCCCATTGTGGCCATCGGCGGCATCACATTGTCTGACATTCCCGAAATACTGGGCACCGGCGTCACGGGCATTGCCCTCTCCGGTTTGATTCTCACCGCCCCCGATCCAGTGGCAATGATGGAGCAGGTGGTGTCGGCGATGAGGTAGATGTTATGTTTTTTTGAATGAAAAGATTAAAAACTACAGAATATGAAAAAACTGATTATTGCAGGACGCGAATTTGAATCCCGCCTCTTTTTGGGCACGGGCAAGTTTATGTCCAACGAGTTGATGGAGCAATCCATCGTGGCTTCCGGCACCGAGATGGTGACGGTGGCGATGAAACGCATCGAGCTGGGCGACCAGGAGGACGATATGCTGCGGCACATTGTCCATCCGAACATCCAGCTGCTGCCCAACACCTCTGGCGTGCGCAACGCCGAGGAGGCGGTCTTTGCCGCCCAGATGGCGCGCGAGGCCTTCGGCACCAATTGGCTCAAGTTGGAGATCCATCCCGATCCCCGCTACTTGCTCCCCGACTCCGTGGAGACGCTGAAAGCCACGGAAGAGTTGGCGAAGATGGGCTTCGTGGTGTTGCCCTACTGTCAGGCCGACCCCACCCTTTGCAAACATTTGGAGGAGGCGGGTGCCGCCACTGTGATGCCCCTCGGCGCCCCCATCGGCACCAACAAGGGCTTGCAAACCCGCGATTTCCTGCGCATCATCATCGAGCAGGCTACCATCCCGGTGGTGGTGGATGCCGGCATCGGGGCCCCGAGCCACGCCGCCGAGGCGATGGAGATGGGTGCTGACGCCTGCCTGGTGAACACGGCCATCGCTGTGGCTGGCAACCCTGTGGAGATGGCTGTTGCTTTCAAGGAGGCCGTCATCGCCGGTCGCCGCGCATACGAGGCAGGATTGGGTGCCGTGAGCAACAACTTCGAGGCCGAAGCCAGCTCGCCTCTCACAGCCTTCCTGTCATAAAACAAAAAATGATAATCCATAGCTGTTATCATCTCTAATATCTTAATATTTAATGATTTAATAATTTAATAACCCAATTATGGAAGACACTTATTACGCAAAGCGTGAAAAGCATTACATACAAGGTAAACAGTTCCCGTTCATCAAGGTGGGAATGCAGAAGGTGAACCTCACCCCGACGGTGAACGTCGTGGACGGGGAGAAGGTGACCACTCCCAACGATCCGGTTCTGATTTACGACACCAGCGGTCCGTTCAGCGACCCCAACGTGACCATCGATCTCAAGAAGGGATTGGCCCGTATGCGTGAGCCTTGGATTCTGGAGCGTGGCAATGTGGAGCAGCTGCCCGAAATCAGCAGCGAGTATGGCCGGATGCGCCGCGATGACCATAGTCTCGACCACCTGCGCTTCGAGCACATCGCCCTGCCGTATCGCGCCAAGGCTGGCCAGCAAATCACCCAGATGGCCTACGCCAAGGCCGGCATCGTCACCCCGGAAATGGAGTACGTGGCCATTCGCGAGAATATGAACTGCGCGGAACTGGGCATCGACACGCACATCACGCCCGAGTTTGTGCGCGACGAGATCGCCGCCGGACGCGCCGTGCTGCCCGCCAACATCAACCACCCGGAGAGTGAGCCGATGATTATCGGGCGCAACTTCCTCGTGAAAATCAACACCAACATCGGCAACTCCGCCACCACCTCCACTATCGAGGAGGAGGTCGATAAGGCCGTGTGGAGCTGCAAATGGGGCGGCGACACCCTGATGGACCTCTCTACGGGCGCCAACATCCACGAGACCCGCGAGTGGATTATCCGCAACTGCCCCGTGCCCGTCGGCACGGTGCCCATCTACCAGGCTCTTGAGAAGGTGAACGGCGAGGTGGGCGACCTCACGTGGGAAATCTTCAAGGACACCCTTATCGAGCAGTGCGAGCAGGGCGTGGACTACTTCACCATTCACGCCGGCGTGCGCCTCAAGAATGTGCATCTGGCCGACAAGCGTCTCTGCGGCATCGTCAGCCGCGGCGGCAGCATCGTCAGCAAATGGTGCCTCATCCACAACCAGGAGAGCTTCATCTACGAGCATTTCGACGATATCTGTGACATCCTCGCCCAATACGACGTGGCCATCTCCCTCGGCGACGGTTTGCGTCCCGGCTGCATCGCCGACGCCAACGACGAGGCCCAGTTCGCCGAACTTGACACGCTCGGGGAACTGGTTACACGCGCCTGGGACAAGAGCGTACAGGCTTTCATTGAAGGTCCCGGACACGTGCCCTTGCACAAAATCAAGGAGAATATGGAGCGCCAGATACAGGCCTGCCATAACGCTCCCTTCTACACGCTCGGACCGTTGGTCACCGACATTGCGCCCGGTTACGACCACATTACCAGCGCCATCGGGGCCACCCAGATCGGATGGCTCGGCACGGCGATGCTTTGCTACGTGACTCCCAAGGAGCACCTCGGCCTGCCCAACCGCGAGGATGTGCGCACCGGCGTCATCACCTACAAGATTGCCGCCCACGCCGCCGACCTTGCCAAGGGACACCCCGGCGCACAGATCCGCGACAATGCCCTCAGCAAGGCGCGCTACGAGTTTCGCTGGCGCGACCAGTTCCACCTCGGCCTCGACCCCGACCGCGCCCTCGAATATTTCCAGCAGGGGCGCCACACCGACGGCGAGTATTGCACGATGTGCGGACCCAACTTCTGCGCGATGAAGCTCAGCCGTGACTTGAAAAACGTGAAATCAAAAAAATAACCCCTATGTTTTCCGAAGAATTAGAACAAATATCTTGGGAACAGACCTCGGAAGCCATCCTCGCCAAGACGGAGTACGATGTGATGCGCGCATTGGGCAAGGAGCACTGTGACGTGGATGACTTTATGGCCCTCATTTCCCCGGCGGCCGCACCCTTTCTGGAGCCGATGGCCCGCCTGAGCAAGAAATATACCGAGGAGCGTTTTGGCAAAACCATCTCCTTGTTCATACCTCTCTATCTCACCAACTCCTGCACCAACTCCTGCGTCTATTGCGGTTTCCACGTCAGCAACCCGATGAAGCGCACCATCCTCACGTTTGAGGAGATGGAGAACGAGTACAAGGCCATCAAGAAGTTGGGGCCGTTTGAGAACCTGCTGTTGGTGACGGGCGAGAATCCCGCCAAGGCCGGCGTGGACTACATTGCCAAGGCCCTCGACCTCGCCAAGCCCTATTTCAGCAACCTCAAGATTGAAGTGATGCCGCTCAAGGCCGAGGAGTACAAGGCATTGACCGAGCATGGGCTGAACGGCGTGATTTGTTTCCAGGAGACTTACCACAAGGCGAATTACAACATCTACCATCCGCGCGGGATGAAGGCTGATTTTGAGTGGCGCGTGAACGGCTTCGACCGGATGGGGCAGGCGGGTGTCCATTCCATCGGTATGGGCGTGCTCATCGGCCTCGAAAAGGAATGGCGCACCGACCTCACGATGCTGGCCTATCATCTGCGCTATCTCCAGAAACACTACTGGCGCACCAAGTACAGCGTCAACTTCCCGCGGATGTGCCCTTCCGAGAACGGCGGTTTCCAGCCCAATGTGGTGATGACCGACAAAGAGCTGGCGCAATTGACTTTCGCGATGCGCATTTTCGACCACGACGTGGACATCTCCTTCTCCACCCGCGAGCCGGCCTATATCCGCGACAATATGGCGGGCCTCGGGGTCACCACGATGAGTGCCGGAAGCAAGACCGACCCGGGCGGTTATTACAGCTATCCCCAGCAGTTGGAGCAGTT
>JAFZZK010000013.1 GCA_017615795.1 Bacteroidales bacterium | reverse complement strand
TACCAACTTGGCGTGCCCCTCTTAGCAAAAGTGGTTTGAGCCGTTTGCTATTCTTCCATTCCAGGAGCAAAGAGTCGATAGGTCTTTCTATATACATTTCTATTTTTATCGTTGATGATTACGCCGGCAAAAATAATAAATTTCGATAAAACCGAGACGAATAAACGCAAGTTTTTTGATAAAACCGAGACGAATAATGATTCAGTTTTTGACAAAACCGAGACGAATCTTTATTAACACACTTTAATATACTGAATTTCAAATATTTACAATCGAGATATTCCTGTATAAAATCTCATTTTGTCCCGTTTCTGTCCCGATTATGAAAAAAAAAGGCAATGATATAGTTGTTGACCCATCGTAATTCACATTTCTTTGTCCGCACTGAAGTGCGGGCACCGCAAAATTCCCCTTCTATTTTAGAAGGGGTGGCCGTAGGCCAGGGTAGTAATATAAAGAATATGAATACCTTGTTAAGAGGAATTTGACAATATCAATGACATTAATAACAGGACTTTCTTGGCAATAACCCATCGGCAATTAAGGAATAATAATTCATATTAACTACCCCGCCCTTCGGGCACCCCTTCTGAGAATCAGAAGGGGAGTTGACGCCTCGCGGCACTGCCGTGCCACGGGCATTGTAAGCGATGGGAGAATGATTGTCTTTGCTTTTATCAGGTCAACTTCTATATCATTACGAAAAAAAACAGCGATTTTTCGGTTGTAAATCGCTGTTTTGCAGTGTTTTGAGCGGTAGACGGGGTTCGAACCCGCGACCTGCGGCTTGGGAAGCCGCCGCTCTGCCAACTGAGCTACTACCGCACTATTTTATTAAGTTATTAAAATATTAAATCATTAAAAACAAAGGTAACACGCTTTCAAATTACCGATTGTTGTGTGTTTATAATTTAGCAGTTTAATAATTTAATAGTTTAATAGCATTATTATACATTAAATCGTATGTGCAGGATGTCGCCGTCCTGTACTTCGTAGTTTTTGCCTTCGACCGCCAACTTGCCGGCCTCTTTGCATTTGAGCTCCGACCCGTATTGCACCAGGTCGTTGTATTTGATGACCTCGGCGCGGATGAAACCGCGTTCCAGGTCGCTGTGGATGACGCCCGCAGCCTGCGGTGCCAACATGCCGCGCGTGATGGTCCAGGCCCTGTTCTCCTTGCCGCCGACCGTGAAGAAGGAGATGAGATCCAGCATTTTGTAGGCCGCACGGATCACCTTGTTCACGCCAGGTTCGGTCAAACCCACATCCTCCAGGAATGCCTTGCGGTCCTCCTCGTTGTCGAGTTCGGCAATTTCCGACTCTATCTTGGCGGCAATGACCAGCATCTGTCCGCCGTTCTCCTCCACGTATTTCTTCACCGCCTCCGAGTAAGCATTCCCGTTGACAGCGTCGTCGTCGTTGACGTTACACACAAACATCACGGGCTTTTCCGTCAACAGCATCATGTCGGCCACCACTGCGTGCTCATCCTCGGTCACTTCAAGGGTGCGCACATTCTGGAAATTCTCGAGATGTTCCTTGTATTTCTTCAAAACCTCATAATCGTGCTTGGCGTTCTTGTCGCCGATCTTGGCGGCCTTCTCCACCTTGGCGATTTTGCGCTCCACCTGCTCAAGGTCCTTGCACTGCAACTCAAAGTCCACAATCTCGATGTCGCGCACCGGGTCGATGGAACCCTCTTCGTGGGGCAGCGCGGGATTGTCAAAACAACGCAGCACGTGGATGAGCGCGTCGCAAAGGCGCACGTCGGCGAGGAAGCTGTTGCCGATGCCGGCACCCTGGCTGGCGCCTTTCGCAAGCCCCGGAATATCCACGACATCCAGATTGGCGAACACCAGCTTGTCAGCCTTGATGAAGGTGTTGATGTTGATGAGACGCTCATCGGGCACCGCGCACACACCGATGTTGGACTTGTTCGTGCTGTACGCAAAGTCCGTCACCTCCGCCTTCGTGTTGGAGATGCAGTTAAACATCGTGGTCTTACCTGAGTTCGTCAGTCCTACTATGCCGCATTTCATCGTTTTAAGGGTTAAAGGTTAGAAGTTCAAAGTTTTAATTGAGTTTTATGAGTCTATGTCTAAGTCAATTTCAAAAGTCATAGCCAACAGCTAATGGCCAATAGCTAAAAGCCGAGCACCACATCCTCCACGCGCTCTATTTCGGGAAGGTAGTGTTTGAGGGTTTGTTCCACGCCGTTCTTGAGGGTCATCTTGGCGTGCGGGCATGAGCCGCAGGCACCTTGCAGCTTCACCTCCACCACATTGTCGGGACGGAGCTGTATATACTCGATGTCGCCGCCGTCTTGCTGCAAGTAGGGGCGAATCTGGTCGATGATCGAGATAACTTTCTGTTCTAACGTAACATGGTCCATAGGGGCGGTTTTTATTGAACGGCGGCAAAGATACGATTTTTTTTCTCATCAACAACAGATAAAATAGGGTGTAAAGAAAAAACCGGATCCGTTTCCTGACGAAAACAAATCCGGTAATATTATGGTAGTTGTGTTTAATCCTAAATGAAGATTCCTAACTTTTTAAATGCCTATTCGTTTTTGACGCAACGAATGCTGTATGCATCATTTTTTTTGCGTATCAAATCGAACATCATATAGCAGTGGCAATCAGCCATATAGCAATGTGCCGTTATGTCATCGACCCCTGCTGACGACCAAAAATAGGCATTATCCAACAGATCCTCATATCTGCTGGCATCGGAGCTGTACATACCTGCAGGATGCATTGTAAAACCGGTAGTGTTGCTGCCAGGATTCTTCAGCCAATATTCACTGGAGCGCAAAGTATGCAGGTCAACCGCACTCAGTTCCTGGAATTCGCTTTCGGTAGGAATATGCCAATCGGCAGGACAAATGCCCTGAACATAGGGTGACCTCGTTCTTACGCTGTTGGAGTCCAATGCGTCATACCAATCATACAACAAGCCGAAGACCTGCTTATTGGCATTGGCATCGGGACGGTAAGAGTTGGTGTAAAGATAGATGTTGGTAATATTGCGGCCATCAGAATAACGGGTGGTTCTCAAATTCTCCGCCATCCAACATTTGGAACCGATAAGCACCGTCTGGTAATTATTGCCATCCACATCCGACACTCCGGCACAGGTTTGCTCAGTGATATGCACGGTGACCGTTGTGGTGGCAATATTTCCGCACTTATCGGTGGCAGTCCACTCGACAGTATAATCCCCGGTGGCAGTATATTCAGCCGGAGCATCGTTGACAAGGGTAACTGAATCCGTACTGTAGTGGTTTATGAAATTGTCCATAAAATGGGTAACCGTAGGATTGGTGAGGCTCACTGTCGTGGATGTGGCACTCGGCGCAAGTGCTCCATACGCATCCGGACCGTTGAGCGAAAACACGTAATTGGGGTTTGTAGGTTCATTGATATTCGATGTCACCGTCCAAACACCGGTGTAGTTGTAATCTTGGCCAACCGGACGTATGTACAGAGTGTGGTCGCCCGCATTCAAATCGGTGAAAGCCAGACTGCTTTGGAAACTTGTGCCATCCAACGAATACTCATAACCGCTGGTGGGGTTTGTGACGGTGATGCTGCCGGAACCGGGAATATCACAATGGAAGATACTGTCAATATCCACTGTCACAAGGTGGTATGTGACCGTATCATACACATCGTCATTGGGCATGGTGCCAGCGACAACACTTCTGTCGGCCACATAGCCGCTCACCTGAGGGCTGGTGACGTTAAAGGGCAGGTTGATTCCTACCGATTGCGAATAGTCTCCTGCGGCCTGCGTTCCGTCGGCCTTCAGATATGCGATGTTCAGCGTGCGGACGCAATTGGGATTGGTGTTATACACAACTGCAAAGTTCTGGCCGTACGTGACAGTAATCGCTGCCAAACGTCGGTGTCCGGATGTGTTTCCTAGAGAATTACTGACGGTAAATGTCACGGAGTCGGCACTTCCCGTCCAGGAACCTTCGGTTTCACCGTCGGTATAGGTCCCCGTACTGGCAGAAATAGGATGACCTGATACGGTTGTGTTACTACCGCCGCCAGTGCTAAAGGTCAAGGTGATGCTCCTTATGGGAAGGACCGTGGATTTTACCTTGAAAGTGTTCCCCACATAACAGCGGACAGCTTCCCCATCGATATAATAGGCGGGCACGCCTGCGTGAATGTTCCCACCTTGGTTAAAGGAGATTGTAGCAACACTGTTGATAGCGTGAGGTTCATCGTTCTGCATAGTTCTGCCGTTATCAAAGTTATACGACAAGAAGGTCCTGCTGGCCGTGTTGATTGCTCCTCCGTCAAGCATATACACTGCGTACAGGGTGATATTGCCACTGGGCTGATACGAACCGGTCAACAATGTGGGAGCGGTATTGGTCTCTGCCACCTCGCTCTCCGACCAACCGACAAAAACCCAACCGCTTGCCTGGCAGGAAGCCGAAGGGGTGGCCGTTACCGTTGACAAATCAATGACATTGACGTTCGCGCTGGAGGGGGTGCAAGTGCCCGTTCCGGGATTAAAAGTGATGTCGTACTTGGGAGTGGGCTCATACGTTATGGTTATGTATTGGCAATAGAGTGAACTGACAGTGGCCGCAATAGTAACGACAACATCCTCTCCGGTGCCGATGGTATAGTTACTGTTGGTCATAGCAGGAGTAACATCCACATAACTCGTTGACCAGGCGCCGTGCCAAGACGAACTATTGAAAGCTGCCGGAGCGGTTGCCGTCGCGATGGATGACAACGTTGTGCTGCCCGCCACCATAGAGAAGTATCCAGAACCTTTATCCGTATTGGATTTCATAGACAGGGTGATGCCCGTGATTTTACAACCAGCATAACCGGACAGCGTGAATGTCATTGAGTTGTTTTTCGTTACCTGATTCTTGTTGTTATAAGTATTATAAAACGATGCAGATGACCCTGTGGGGGCGGTACCCGACGTGGTTACCGAGTTTCTGGAGTCAGGCGTGTAGGTGACGGTTTCGGCCACAATATTGGTATTCATCATAAACAGGATGAAACAAAATGACAGAAACATCTGAACTGTACGAATAAAAGAAAATTTTAGTAACTGTTTTTTCATATTAACTGTTTTAATTTTATGATAATAATAACGTTTTTTAGTAAAAATAATACAAAAATTACGCAACTTGCAAAATACAAAGCATTTCAAGCCATCACCCAATATTCGCAGCCAAACACAAGCAAACGGGGTTCTTTATTCAACTTATTATTCATCAATAATTTTCAAAAAAAATATCTCCACTTTCAATTCTGCAATAGTACAAAAAGAAAAATGCAAAAAATATCAATTCACAATCTTTTTTATAACATATAAATGTTAAAAAACAAATAAACAAATTGCGACAAGATGTGCCATACCTTCTTCCGTTTTTTTTGTGTATGTTTGCAACTTCAAAAAAATGTAAGATGAAACGTCGCATACATATCGTTTGGTCCTTGTTATTCAGTGCGGTGCTGTTGGCCAACGCAGTGCTGGCCACGTTCGTCGGGGTCATCCACATTCCTGCCGACGTGCTGTGGCAGAGTTTCCTGCACAAGTTCGGGCTGGCCGCCGACACGACAGTGCCAGCGTTCTATGAGATCACCTTGTGGCAGCTGCGGTTGCCGCGCATCGTGATGAGCCTGCTGGCGGGCGCCTCGCTGGCCATCTGCGGCTGCGTGTTCCAGAGCATCTTCCGCAACCCCATCTGCGACCCCTACATCCTTGGCATCTCGTCGGGTGCGTCATTAGGCGCGGCCATCGCCATCATCATCGGCTGGGACGCCTTCGTGTTTGGCATCACCCTGCCGGCATTGGCCACTGCCATCCTGACGCTGTTGCTCATCATGGGCATCGCCCGCCTGCGAGGACGGCACAGCACTCAGACACTGCTACTCACTGGCATAGCCCTCAACTTCTTCATCTCCGCCGTCATCACCCTGCTGATGGTGCTCAACCAAAAAGAGATGCACCAAATTTTCTTCTGGACCATGGGCAGTGTGGCCACCGTATCCTGGCAGGAGATTGCCTGCCTGCTACCCGTGATGATCATTGTCATCCTTCTACTATATTGGCATGCCAAGGACCTCAACATCTTACAGTTGGGGACGGAAACAGCACAGAGCCTCGGTGTGGACGCGCGTCGCGTCACCTACATCACGCTCATCGCATCCTCCGTGCTCATCGCGGTGGTGGTCTCCTTCTGCGGCGTCATCGGGTTCATCGGCCTTATCGTGCCCCACATCGCCCGTCTCATCTTCGGCAGCGACAACCGTCACCTCTTCACCTACTCGCTCTTCTTCGGGGCCTTTTTCCTGCTCATCGCGGACACGCTGGCGCGCACCATAGCCGCACCTTCCGAACTACCCGTGGGCAGCATCACCGCCCTGGCCGGCGCACCCTATTTCATCTTCCTCCTGCTCCGTAAACACTGATGAAATCCACGCCCGACAACATACAGCTCATCCTGCGTTCCCTGCCCGAGAAGCCGGGCGTTTACCGCTTTTTCGACGCCGACGGCACCATCATCTACGTGGGCAAGGCCAAACGCCTCAAGCGCCGCGTCTCCTCCTATTTTAACAAGGACCACGACTCGCCCAAAGTGCGCATGCTCGTCACCAAGATCCGCGACATCCAGACCACCGTGGTGGACAACGAGTGGGAGGCCCTACTGCTCGAGAACAGCATGATCAAGCAGTTCAAGCCGCGCTACAACATCATGCTCAAGGACGACAAGTCGTACCCGTGGATTGCTGTCACCAAGGAGGAGTTCCCGCGCATCTTCCCCACACGCCATCCCGAGCCTGACAAGATGCACCTTTTCGGCCCCTACTCGTCGGTCAAGCAGATGAACGTCCTGTTGGACACCATCAACGACATGTTCCCCTTGCGCACGTGCCGCCGCCTTGTGCGCAACGAGCGCCCCTGCATGCAGCACCAGCTCGGCAAGTGCGCAGCACCCTGCTGCAACCTCATCACCGCAGAACAGTATCAGGAGAATATCCGCAAGATCCTCGACATCATCAAGGGCAACCGCAAGGAGGTCATCCAGCAACTCAAGGAGGACATGATGCAACATGCTGAAAAATGGGAGTTCGAGAAGGCTGGAGCCATCAAGAAACAAATCGAAATTTTGAGTGAATACGTTGCCAAGTCGGTGGTGGTCAGCCCCACACTCACCCGCTTAGACGTGTTCGGCATGGAAGAGGACGAGGAGTGCGCCTACATCAGCTTCCTGCGCGTGGTGGACGGCGCCATTGTGCAGGCACACACCTTGGAGATTGACAACAAATTAGACAGCAGCAGCGAGGAACTGCTCTGGAACGGCATCTTGGAGATGCAGGAGCGTCTCGGCACGCTCTCCCCAACCCTACTGGTGCCCATGGAGCCCACCATCGCGCCCGACGGCATGGAGGTGGTGGTGCCGCAGCGCGGCGAGAAGCGCAAGCTCCTGGACCTGGCCGTCCGCAATGCCCATTTCTACATGTTAGAGAAGAAGAAACGGCAGGATCTCGTCAACCCCGAACGGCGCAGCCAGCGCGTGCTCATGGCCCTGCAACAGGCCCTCGGCATGAAGACACTGCCGCGCCACATCGAGTGCTTCGACAACTCCAACACGCAGGGCGAAGACCCCGTGGCCGCCATGATATGCTTCATCGACGGCAAGCCTGCCAAGAAGGAGTACCGCCACTACAACATCAAGACCGTGGTCGGGGCCGACGACTTCGCCTCCATGGAGGAGGTCATCTACCGCCGCTACCACCGCCTCATCGAGGAGGAGAAAAACCTGCCCGACCTGGTGGTCATCGATGGTGGCAAAGGGCAACTCAACGCCGCCTACCGCTCCATCCAAGCCCTCCACATCGAGGACAAACTGATGGTGGTGGGCATCGCCAAACGATTGGAGGACATTTACAAGGTGGGCGACGAGTACCCCGTCTATATCGACAAGAAGTCGGAGGCACAAAAACTGTTGCAGCAGGTGCGCGACGAGGTGCACCACTTCGGCATCACCCATCACCGCAACCGCCGATCCAAGACAAGCATCGCCTCCGTGTTGGACAACGCGCCCGGCATCGGCCCCGTGCTCAAGCAAAAGTTGCTCGCCCATTACAAGTCGGTGAAGCGCATCCGCGAAGCCACGGAACAGCAACTGGCCGAGGTGATCGGACCGAAGAAGGCCGTGGATTTGTTTGCGTACCTACGGGAAAATCAAGAGACTGGACATTGACAGCATACGTTACAGATATGGTACCCCTCCGGGGTACATTCAGATAGGGACAATTAAAAAAAACTGATTTTCCTTGAGCAGCCCCTGGGATGGACGGCGCGCGGGGAAAAATCGCGGCGCGGGAGAATGTTGAGACGAGGAAGCACGGTGTTCGCCGCGAAACGGGTGTGGGGTTCAACGAGCATGCGTGAGGGATTGCAGTGGAAATGGCTGGCTTGACAGCCATTGGAACGGAAAGCCCGACGGCGCGGCGACATTTGGTTGCGTGTATGATTGTGGTTTCCGCCGCCGCGCCGGCACGCCCAAATAAAAAAAAGATGCAAAAGCCCCTGATTTGTGCCATCAGTTATATAATTCCCTAATTTTTTTGTACTTTTGCAGCGCCATTTGGGAAAGGCTTTTTCCGAAAGAAAAAACCCAAGGGAAACAGGTGCAAGACCTGTACAGTACCCGCTGCTGTGAGTCTCATCCGTTTCCGGGACAACAAAGTCACTGTCGCACGACGGGAAGGCGTTCCGGAAGAGACAAGTCAGAAAACCTACCACTTGGCGTGATTGTGACCGCTTCGGGAGTTTAGGCCGGTTTAAACAATTGCATGTTCCATGCGATTCCCTCCTCTATTCCGAAGCATATTATTAATTCTAAAATGCCGAGGAAATGCATTTGAGAAAAAAGTCCACCTTTGTATACGCCCTCCTGGCGGCCTCTCTGTTATTGCTCACCGCCTGTCCCGGGCCCGAGCCACCCAATCCCACACCGCCCATAGACGCCCATGCCGACGGGATTTTCGTACTCAACGAGGGTGTCATGGATCACAACAATAGTTCCATCTCCTATTACGACATGAAAACGGGCGTCATCAACCCCGACATCTTCCTTGAGGCCAACCACCGCGGATTGGGCGACACCGGCAACGACCTTCAACGCTACGGTTCCAAACTTTATGCTGTGGTCAACGTCTCCAACCGCGTGGAAGTGATGAACTTTGCAAACGCCAAGTCTCTGAAATCCATATCCTTGGAAGGCAAACAACCCCGATACATCTGCTTCCTCAACGGCAAAGCCTTCGTCTCCTGCTTCGACGGTGACGTGGTACGCATCGACACCGCCACACTCGAAATCGACGGCACCGTTCGCTGCGGACGCAACCCCGAAGGCATCTGCGTCTGCAACCACAAACTGTACGTCGCCAACTCCGGCGGATTGGACAACCCCAACTACGACAACACTGTCTCCGTCGTCGACCCCAACACCATGACTGTCACCAAAACCATCACGGTCGGCATCAACCCCTACATCGTCAAAGGTTACAACGACCAATACATTTATGTGAACTCACGCGGCGACTACATGGCGACACCCTACAACCTTTATAAAATCGACGCCGCCACCGACGAAGTCGTCAAAGAATACGGCATCGAGGTCCTCAACTTCGACATCTATGGCGACAAGGCCTTCGTCTATTCATACGACTTCATGAATTCCACATCCTGGATCAAAGTGCTCAATCTGCATACCGACGAGCTTTCCGACCACAACTTCATCACCGACGGCACGACCATCGAGACCCCTTATTCCATCACGGCCAACCCGCTCAACGGGGACATCTACATTACAGACGTCCATGATTTCACCGTCACGGGCGATGTGTACTGCTTCAGCCAAGATGGCAAGAAGAAGTTCTCCTTCGAGGTTGGCATCAACCCTTCTAAAATCGTTTTTAACACAGAAACTAATCTAATTTCAAAATACCAATAAAAACATCGTCTTATGAAAAAATTCTTTTACTTACTTGCGATATTATTCGCAACCAATTTTGCCTTCGCGCAGAACAATTATGCTCACCAAAACGGCGGATCAGATTTCCAGCCCGTGCGTGGCGTCCAAGTGAACGTGTCCACCGATAGCGTCCAATACTGGATCGGCACCGGTGCCAACCAGATTGTCACCGCCATTTTCTATTGCAACAACGAAAATCCTGTCGGCATTGTATACGGCTATCGCTGGGACGGAACCAAAACCATCAAGGACATGTTCGATGAAATCGCTGCCGAAGACAGCGCCCATTTCCATGTCTCTTACAATTCCACGAACACGCTCTTTGATTTGATCACGTACCAGAACACGGATCTGGGCTTGAATCTCTCATTCCCTTCCGGATACTGCATGTACACCATGGACGGCAACTATAGCAGCGGCGTGACAGACCCTCTCGTCAACAACGGATATTTTGAAGTGCAGGAATGGTCCTTGGACTGTGACGACTACGATGACGCCACCCTCTACTACCTCGCAGCACCCGCGGCACCTTACGTGCCTGTGTTGGTCCCGGCAAACATCAACTACTGGATCGGTTCCGGCAGCCAGGAGACATACGTCACTTTCGCATGGTGCCAGAACGACGTGCCCGTCGGCATCGCATACGGCTACAGATGGGATGGCAACCAAGACATCCAAACGATGCTCAACAACATCGATGCAGCCGACAGCCGTCTGACCATCACCTACAATGACTGGGGCGTGAACAACTACACCTTTGTCGACAACGAGCACAACTACACGCTCGCCAACGAAGGCTGGCTCTCTTACACCATCGACGGAGAATGGTGCATGGGACTCACCGACCCCATCGTGGACCGCAGTTATTTCGACATGACAGAGTATGCCTCCTGCACCTTCACCGATTTCAACATTCTTTACGTCAGCACGCCTGTAGGCATCGCCAACCACAGCATGGATGCTTCCCTGAAGGCCTATCCCAACCCGACCACCGGCAACGTGCGTGTCACCTCAGACAACAACATCCAGCAAGTGGAAGTCTATGACCTTTTCGGCAAACTTCTGCAAAAGGTCGACGGCAATGACAGCCATGAAGTGAACGTCAGCTTGGACGGACTTGTCAACGGGCAATACATCCTCAAAGCCAACAACCAGACCCTCAAGGTCGTCAAGCAAGACTAACCATGAAAAACATACTCCTCGCTATCTTGCCATTGCTGTTCGCGTATATGGGAACAGCACAAACCGACACACTCTTCGACGGTCCTGTGGGGAGTGCAGACTGCCAGGCCATCTGGTTCGAGGACAATGCCATTCTCGGCTGGGCCACGGGCTGCACCATCACCCGAGGCTACACCGACATCGCCAGTCCAGGCACATACGCCAGCTATGGTGATGATTCCGACGGCATCGGCCCCTCTTCGCAGTCTACCACTGACGGCGTGGTCAGCTTAGGCGACGGAGGCGTGGCCGTGCTCACCTTCGGCATTCCCATCCAAGATGGCGACGGTTACGACTTTGCGGTCTTCGAGAACTCCCTGAACGACTCTTTCCTTGAAATGGCTTTCGTGGAAGTCAGCTCCGACGGGGTGAACTATTTCCGCTTTCCCGCCACCTCCCTCACACAAACGGAGGTGCAAATCGCCAATGGTGGCTCCGTGAACCCGCGCGAGGTGGACAACCTCGCCGGCAAGCACCGCGTGGGCTGGGGCACCCCGTTCGACTTGGCGCAGCTAAGCGGCATCCAGGGTCTTGACATCAACAATGTCACCCATGTCCGCCTCATCGACGTCGTGGGTTGCATCGACCCGCAGTACGCCACCTACGACCAGTACGGGCACATCATCAACGACCCTTACCCCACCCCTTGGGGCAGCAGTGGCTTCGACCTCAGCGGTGTCGCCATCATGAACGGCTGGAGACCCACCTCCATCGACGAACACGTTGCAGGAATCAACATACTCAAGGCTTGGCCGAACCCCACCACGGATGTCATCACCCTCTACAATGAAGTCAATGGCCTCCACGATGTCGCCTTGTACGATATCTATGGCAACATGGTGCAACATTTGCATGGCGATGGCAATGTCAGCGTCACCCTTGACCTGAGCAGCCTGCCCGCCAGCATATACTTCATCAAGGCTGACGGCCAAACCAAGAAAATTGTCAAAAAGTAACTTCTACCATTGTATTTCATAATCTTTAAGGGAAGGAGAATGCTCTGGCGTTCTCCTTTTTTCTTTGTCATCATGGAAAAGATGGAACATTTTCAAATTTAATGTACTTTTGCATCTCTTAAATTAGGAAAAAAAGAAGAATATATCACACTGTGAATCAACGCGATGCAAAATACACAAAAATGACCACGCAGCCTGTTGGGCGGCTTGTGTGGGAGATGGCCATCCCCTCGATGGTCTGCATGCTGGTCACAGGGCTTTACAACGTGGTGGACACGTTTTTTGTGGGGAGAATCGACACGCAGTCCACTGCTGCGCTCGGCATTGTGTTTGTATACATGACGCTCATACAAGCCATTTCGTTCTTTTTCGGGCATGGTTCCGGCAACTTCATATCCCGTGCATTAGGTGCGCGCCAGTCGGAGCAGGCCGAGGAGATGGCTGCTTCGGGGTTCTTCATTTCCATAATGCTGACGACACTCTTGGCCGTTTCCGGGTTCATCTTCATGGATCCGTTGCTGCGCTTTTTCGGGTCCACGCCCACCATTTTGCCAGTCGCGCGCCCCTATTTCGGCTACATTCTGCTATGCAGCCCTTTCATGTCGGGTGTTTTCGTGATGAACAACCAGATGCGTTTACAGGGCAACGCCATCCTCTCGATGGTTGGGGTGCTCTCGGGCGCGATCATGAACATCGCCTTAGACCCCATTTTCATCTTCGGGTTGGACATGGGAGTAGCGGGGGCAGGACTCGCCACTGCCATTTCGCAGTTTGTCAGCTTCTGGATCATGTTATCCATGATTGGCAGGAACGGTGGCATCCGGATCCGTCTGCGGCATTTCCACCCCGTCATGGCGCATTACAGAGAGATTGTGGCTGGTGGACTTCCCTCGTTAGTGCGGCAAAGTTTGATCAGTGTTGTATCCCTTTGTGTCAACAACCTTGCCGCGACATACGGCGACCCCGCAGTGGCGGCATTCTCGGTAGTAAATCGAGTGATGGCCCTCGTGATGGCGGCGCTGTTGGGCTTCGGGCAGGGATTCCAGCCCGTGTGCGGCTTCAACTATGGGGCGCATCTTTACGGCCGCGTGCGCAAAGCATTCAACTACAGCGTTTTGATAGCCACAGTCTATTGCATTGTGGTCAGTGTTATCGGGATTGTGTTTGCGGAGGACATCATCTGCCTCTTCCGGGCGGAAGACTCGGAGGTGGTTCGTATCGGTGCGCAAGTGCTGCGATACCAATGTTTCACATTCTCATTAGTGGGGTTCGTCGTCATTGTGAACATGTACCTGCAAAACACACGGAAGACGGTCAGCGCGACCGTCGTGGCCATCGCGCGCCACGGGTTGTTCTACATCCCGCTGTTGTACATCGGTTCACATTTTTGGGGGATTTACGGCATGGTCATCGCGCAACCCATCGCCGACGTGCTCTCCATCTCCATGGCGGGCGTGTTCTGTGCCCATGCGCTACGCCAGATGCAATAAAAAAGCCCCGACGATATCGGAGCTGCTTTTCTGCTGGTGCCCAGGACAAGAGTCGAACTTGCACGGGATTATTCCCACTACCCCCTCAAAGTAGCGTGTCTACCAATTCCACCACCTGGGCCTGTTTTGCGGCGGCAAAAATACACTTTTTTCAATATCGCGCAAGCATCATGAAAATTTTTTTTATTCGAAAATTTTTCGTATCTTTGCACACGCAAAATATCGTCTATGGCAAAGAAAAAAGTTTTATTCATCACCCCGGAGATATATCCTTATTTTCCAGAGGGTTACATTTCCAACATCTGCCGATACCTCCCGCAAGGCATCCAAGAACGCGAAAACGAAATCCGCACTTTCATGCCCAAATTCGGCTGCGTGAACGAACATCGTCACATGTTGCATGAAGTCATCCGACTCTCCGGACAGAATATTATCATTGAGGACACCGACCACCCCCTCATCATCAAGGTGGCCTCCCTCCAGAATGTGCGCATGCAGATTTACTTCATCGACAGCGAGGACTATTTCAAGAGGAAGACACCCTATTATGATGCGGAAGGGAACTTCTATCCCGACAACGACTCCCGTGCCATTTTCTATGCCAAGGGTGTGATGGAAACCGTCCGCAAGCTGGGTTGGGAGCCTGACATCATTCACTGCCATGGATGGATTTCCGCCCTCGTGCCCATGTTCATCAAGACCGTCTACAAAGACGACCCCCTGTTGCAGGGCTGCAAGGTCGTCTTCACCATTTTCCCCGACTCTTTCCCTGAAAAATTCTCGACCAGCTTTGGCAAGAAACTCCGCCAAACCAACATCCCGCGCGAGTGTCTCCGCCATTTCCGCAACCCCGGCTACGACCAGATCATCCAAACCGCCGTTGACTTCTCCGACGCCGTATCCATCACGACCAACATCAAGAAACGCCTCCTCACCTACGTGGAGCAGTCCGGCAAGCCCGTCCTGCAACACCCCGAAGATGACAATTACGTGGATCTCTACGATGAATTCTACGACCAAATCCTCTCCGACCGAGACAACGCATAAACTATGAAAAAAAATTGGCTCATAGGCATCCTCGCCAGCTTGATGTCCCTCCTTGCAGCCTGCACCAATGAGACCTCCTCCATCGGCATAGGTCTCATCGACCCCCTCGGCACAGACTTTACCGACACCGTCACAGTGTCCGCATATTCTTTCTTGGAGGATACCATCAACACTACAAACACCTCCGCCAATCTTGTCGGCAATGTACACGACCCTGTATTCGGGGACGTCACGGCCTCCACATACGCCCAGTTCAGCCTCTCCGGCTCTGCCGTGAATTTCGGGGCAAGCCCTGTGATCGACTCCGTTGTGCTCACCCTCCAGCTGGCATCCTACTACGGGGACACCTCCTCTGCTGTCGGCATCCGGGTGTATCAACTTTCCGACCCCATCGACGCCAGCACCAACTACTACAACAACAGCACCGTGACACACGATGCCACACCGCTGAACTATTCACTCACCGGCTACTCCATCCAACCCGGCACCCACGTAATCGTCGACACCGGCGTCTATAGCCCACATATCCGCATCCGCCTGTCCCAGGAGTTCGGCCAATATCTGCTCAACAACCAAGACCAGATGACCAGCAACTCCACCTTCAAGAATTTCTTCAAAGGACTTTGCATCACTGCGGAAAACCATACCGGTTCCAACGGATACATCCTGCTCACCAACATGACCAGTTCCCTGACCGGCATCATTCTTTACTACCACAACGAAAACAGCGGCACCACCAAGTACACCTTCTCCTGTGCCTCTGACTGCCGCAGGTTCACCAACTACAGCCACGACTACAACGCCTCGTCCGACCCAAGCTTCATCCAAGAAGTGTTGCAAGGCGACCGCACCATCGGCAACACCAAGCTCTTCGTGCAAGCCACTGGCGGCGTGAAGACCCATATATCTTTCCCATACCTGAAAGACGCCTTCAAGTCACTCGGCAATCGCGTAGTCATCAACCGCGCCGAGCTGGTCATCACCGACATCGACCCCCACGAGATATATCTCGTTCACCCTGCCAACCTTACGCTGCAAGGCATTTTGGCAAACGGCAGTTTCACGTACCTGCCCGACGATGAATACTACACCTCTTCATCCTACTTTGGAGGGACCTACGATGCTACCCGTCACGAATATCGCTTCCGTATAACCCGATATGTACAAGAGCTTATCCAAGGCACCGGCACCTTGACGGAATCCGTCAACTTGGTGGTTCGCGGCGCTTCCGTCCGTGCAAACCGTCTTGTATTCGGGGGCACCGGCCTCGACAACGACCAACGACTGCGGCTCGAATTATCCTACACCACCTACTAATGGCACAACCGCTTTCCGTCTCCAACAAGGAGATATGGCAAATCACATACCCCATTATTTTCGGAAACCTGGCGCAGACCCTCATTGTGCTGGTGAACACCATCTTCCTCGGCCATGTCGGCAAAGTGGAATTGGGTGCCGCCATGATGGCCGGACTCTATTATCTGGTTTTCACCACCATACTCCAGGGTTTCACTATAGGCATCCAAATCCTGGTGGCCCGCCGGCTGGGCGAGGGTGAGTTGAAGCGTATCGGTCCCATCTTCGAACACGGGCTCTTTTTCTCGCTCTTCTTAGGCGCCGTCATGCTCGCTTTGATGCACTTCGGCACACGCGGCATCCTCGGCGGCATCGTCCATTCGCCCAACATCTATACTGCAGCCCTTCAATTCATCGACTTCCGCCAATGGGGCATCCTCTTCGTGAGCATGAATTTCATGTTCCGTTCGTTATACATCGGGCTTTCCAACACAAAAATCATCACCTACACTACCGTGGCCATGGCTGTTGTCAACATTTTCTTCGACTACAGCCTGATATTCGGCCACTTTGGATTTCCCGAGATGGGCGTTGCCGGTGCCGGACTCTCCTCTGTAATCGCGGAAGCCACTGCCTGCATCGTCTTTTTCCTGCACACATTCCTGAAATTACCCTATAAAAAATATAGTCTCTTTTCCTTCCAAGCCTTTGAATGGCCTTTATTAGGGAATGTCCTGCGCATCTCGTTGCCGACGATGTTCCAACGATTCATCTCCTTCGGTTCCTGGTTCCTCTTTTTTGCCATGATCGAGCATCTTGGCGAAGAGCCCATGGCCATCTCCGGCATAGTGCGCAGCATCTTCATGCTCAGCACGTTGAGCGCATTTGCCTACGGTGCTTGCGCCAACACCGTCTCCAGCCGTCTTATCGGGGCGGGACTGATCAATGAAGTGGCTCCCACCCTGCGGCAAATACTCAAGATCTCCCTGCTCACACTGCTGCCCATCCTGTTCCTGCTTGTTATTTTCCCAAAACAAGTTGCGTCTCTCTACACGGATGACATTGCGATGGCCGCCCGCTCCGTGCCTGCTCTCTATGTTGTATACCTCTCTTCCATCCTGATAGCGATAAGCATGGTTTACTTCGAGTTCGTATCGGGCACGGGGAACACGCATATCGCCCTTTACATCGAAACGGGCGCGCTTGTTTTCTACATCATATACGTCTATCTTGCGACGGAAGTGTTTCATCTCGCCATCCATTGGGTGTGGACCGCTGACTGGATATACACCTCGCTGCGGTTCCTTGGATCGATCATCTTCCTCAAATTCTACCCTTGGAAAACGCAAAAGCATTTTAGTAAATAACCAAACCATAGGCATCAAGCATTCTCATGAAAAAAATATCCGAAGTACCCGTTGAGCGAGCCGTTTTGATGGCTGTTTCCACTCCTTCCGTTACAGAGGAGAAGACTCGCGAATACCTCGACGAGCTGGCTTTCCTTGTGGACACCGCCGGCGGGGTTGCGGTCAAGCAGTTCACGCAGAACCTGCCCTACCCTGACCCGCGCACCTATATGGGCTCCGGCAAAATCAAGGATGTCGCCGACTATATCCATGAAGAGGGCGCCGACCTTCTCGTAGTGGATGACGAATTGACACCCGCGCAACAACGCAACATCGAGAAAATCGTGAACTGCAAGGTCATGGACCGCACCCACCTCATCCTCGACATCTTCGCCAAACGCGCCCAGACCGCACACGCCAAGGTACAAGTGGAATTGGCGCAATACAAGTACCTTTTGCCACGCTTGACCGGCATGTGGACCCACCTCGAGAAACAGCGCGGCGGCATCGGCATGCGCGGCCCCGGCGAGAAGGAAATCGAGACCGACCGACGCATCATCCGCCAGCGCATCTCCCTGCTTGAGAACCGCCTCAAGGAGATCGACCGGCAAAAAAAGACCCAACGCGGGCACCGCGACCAATACGTGCGCGTCGCTCTCGTGGGCTACACCAACGTGGGCAAGTCCACCATCATGAACATGCTCTCCAACTCGGAAGTGCTGGCCGAGAACAAACTCTTCGCCACCCTCGACACCACCGTGCGCAAGGTCGTGTTCGGCAACCTGCCATTCCTGCTCTCCGACACGGTGGGATTCATCCGCAAACTGCCCCACGGCCTCGTCGAATCCTTCAAATCCACCCTCGACGAAATACGTGAAACAGACTTGTTGCTCCACGTTGTGGACATCAGTCACCCCGACTTCGAGGAACAAATTGCCGTCGTCAACCAGACCCTCGCTGAAATCAATGCCGGCGAAAAGCCCATGATTATCATTTTCAACAAAATAGACCAATACACCTGGGTTGAGAAAGCCGAAGACGACTTAACCCCCAAGTCAAAGGAGAACATCACTCTGGAAGAATTGAAAGCCACCTGGATGGCCAAAACCGCACACAAGACATTCTTCATCTCCGCCAAGACAAAAGAGAATGTCCCTGAGATGAAAGATATGCTGTACGAGGAAATCAAGAAGCTCCACATCCAGATTTACCCGTACAACAACTTTCTCTATTAGGCTAGAGACAAAGGTCAATCAGAAATTCCGCATCAGCTGTTGTGGGTTAGCCGCTTATAGCATCACTCTGCATGAAAGTCTTCAATCACGCCGGAGTAGGGCAAGTGCATGCCCGCCACAACCAGTTTGTGATCCTGAATGTAATCATAGACCTCCTTGCGGGTCTTGGCGGCCAACTGCGGTTCCTGGTCATAGACGGGGCAATACTCAGGATGCGTCTGTTGCAAGGCCAACGCGTGGATAATGTCGCCTATAATCAACAAATTCCCGATCTGGTATAGTGTGTGTCCCGGGGTATGTCCTGGAGCAAGGATGGCGTCAACGCCATCGATTATGTTGGGAGCGCACTTGAACGGGTGCACGTGTCCCTCATAGGCATCGAGAAAACGCTGTACACGACCGTCCCGCTTCCAGGCGGCCTGCTCCTCTTTTGAGAAATAGACCTCCGCATTGGGGAAGGTCACCTCACCGCCCGTCAGCATGCCACCGATATGGTCGCCGTGAAAATGGGTCAGCATCACCGTGCGGATTTCCTCGGGCTTGATGTTGAGCATCGACAACTTGTCGAGCATCGCGCCGCCCTGGTCGAGACCAAGACCTGCGTCGAAGAGGATATATTCGCCGCCACGCTTGACGAGGAATGCGTTGATGGCGGATTCAGCTTCGCCCGTAGGCACCAGTTTTTTCACAACCTGCGGATCCGCCTTGGGAAAGAGATCCATGGACATGCCACGCTGCATATCCTGCAACGTCCACAGTTCAAAGCCGTCGAATTGGTAGTGGTACACCCCTGCGACTATTGTTGTATCCTTAATCTCTTGGGGCTTGGATGCTGTTTTATACTCTTTTTGTTCCTGACGGCAGCAAATCATCAACACTGCGGCCAACAGAATAAACGGAATAATTTTCTTCATTTTTGTATCTTGGATTTTGGATTATAATTACGTTACCACACTCGTCACCTCGCCCTCAAAGAGCTGGGTGACGATACGGTCGCCTGCTTGGAGGGCTTCCGCGCCCGTTACGGCATGTCCTTGCAGACGGGTGATGCTGAAACCGCGTTTAAGGATGTTGTCGGGATGCAGAAGACGCACCTTGTCCTCCAGCATCGCGACCTTTTCCAACCGGTTTTCCACCATCTGGCGACTTCCTGTTGCCAGTATTTTGGCACAGTCATCGAGCAGTTCCCGCTCCTGCACAAGGCGTTCGGTTTTGAGGCGGAGGATATCATCCCAAATCTTAGCCAATGCGTTACTCTCCGTCAGCATCAGTTCCTTGGACTTGAGGGCCACCTGTTGGGCGATCCGTCCGAGCTGTTGCTTATGCCCGGCCATGACACGCGGCACTGCAATGCGGCAGGTTGCATCCAATTCCAGCAAGAGGCGTTTCTCTTCGGCAATCATTTCGGTGGCGCGATGCGCCAATGTCTCGAAAAGTTGCTGCACGCGCTCGTCGAAATCATGAAAACGTGCGACAAGCGCAACGGCCACCTCTGTAGGCGTGATTTTGGACGTGTGCGCCACCATGTCGGTCACCGTTTTGTTGGTGGAGTGCCCGATGCCCGTCAGGACTGGCAGCGGGAAAGTGGCCACGCGATGCGCCAGTTGGTAGTCGTCGTAACAGCTCAGGCCCACGTCTCCGCCACCACCGCGCACAATGGCCACGCAATCAAACTCTTTCTGGCGCGCCTCAATCTCCGTCAGGCGGGCGGACATTCCCAGAATGGCCTTGTCGCCCTGCAATATGGAAGGGAAAAGTTCTGTCTCGAAGCGATACCCGTAGCGATTGTCTGCCAATGTGGTTATGAAATCACTGTAGCCCTTGCTCGTCTCCACCGAAATCACGGCGATACGCTTGGGCACCAACGGCAGCTGGAGCGATTTGTTTTGGATAAAGACGCCCTCCTCTTTCAGCCGCTCAATAACGGCCAGCTTGTTACGTACCATCTCACCCAGCGTGTAGGAAGGCTCGATGTCTTGAATGTGCAACGCCAGCCCATGCTTGGGACTGAACTCGACGGTGGCAAGGCAAAGGATGCGGATATCCTCTTTCAGTTTCTCCCCCGTGATTTGTTCGAAGCGCTCGTTGATACGCTGATAGTTGGATGCCCAGATGATGGCACGCATCTCCGCCTTGATTTCCTTGCCCTCCTTTTCCACCAGCTCGGGATAGCAGTGACCGCTATACGGATAAAAGTTGAGCTTGAGGATTTCAGCCTTGATATAATAGGGTTGCGGATAGGTACGTTCCACGACGCGATGCAAACTCATCGCAACCTCGGAAAGCGAGTAGATGGGATGGTCGTTGAAAGTTTCTCGAACAGGCTCGGACATATCAGGCATTTGCGAGTACTATGGTTTATCTTGTGAATGACAGATATTCAAAAAAATGGGGCTAAACGGATTAGCCCCATAGTTTTCTCGTCTCCCAAAAGGAAGTGTTTATAACAAAACTACTCTTTCTTCAGCAAGTCGCGGATTTCGGTGAGCAGTTTTTCCTCGTTAGAGGGTTCGGGAGCCGGTGCAGGAGCTGCTTCTTCCTCTTTCTTACGAAGGGCTGAAAGTTTGTTGATACCCTTGATGACCAAGAAAATGCAGAAGGCCACAATGAGGAAATCGATGGTCACTTGAATAAAGTTACCATAATTCCATGTCACAGGATCCATCATTTTTTCCACGGTTTGAGGGATACCGTCATCGCCCACGACCGTTTCAATCACCTTGCGTTGCGGGAACGTCAGGCTCAGTTTGGTGAAGTCTGTGCCACCGAGAAGCCATCCGATAGGCGGCATCAGGATGTCGTTCACAAGAGAAGTGACAATTTTGCCGAAAGCACCGCCGATGATCACACCGACTGCCATGTCCACGACATTGCCTTTCAATGCAAATTCTTTAAATTCTTTAAGGAAGCCCATAGTACAAAAGTTTTAAAGTTAATACTATTAATATTGAAGTGCAAAAGTAATAATTTTTTTTAGACACAATCGAAAAAAATCGGTATTTTTGCACGATTGGTTTGAGTCATCTGAACATGTCCGAGATCCTCACAATTTTTGCGACAGCAGTTTACCTGTTCGGCATCCCGTTTTTGACCGTTAAAATGGCCGAACGCTGGCCCGTTATCAACAAAATCAGTCCGATGGTCATCCTGTACATCGTAGGACTCTTGGTGGGCAACATCGGCATTGTGGGAGAAGCCACGTCCACGGTTTGCGAAAATGTTTCCAACGTGGTGGTGCTCATTGCCATCCCATTGATGTTGCTGGGGTGCAATTTCAGGCTCTGGTCAGCCAAAAGCATGTTCAAGGCGTTTTTCGCGGGGTTGTTCAGCATTTTGGTGGTCATCATTGCCGGATTCTTCATTTTCCGGTCACAGATCGCGTCCGCAGGACTTACAGACACGGAATTCGCCAAGATCGGTGCCGTGATGGTCGGCATCTACACAGGCGGCATTCCCAACCTCGCACCCGTCTCGAAAGCCGTCGACCTGCCCCAGCATCTCTTTTTGCTGGTCTCAGGCTACGATCTGGTGGTAACCAGCATCTACTTGCTCATCATCGTTTTTTGGGGAAGGAAAATCGTACAACTCTTGTTTCCGGCAAAGGTTCGCAGAGCAGACGACGCAACCGAAGCCACCGAGAATGCCAAGGACAACAAAGGGTTCTGGCCCACCGTGGGCAACCGGGCCTTGGGCATCGCCACCGCTGCCGTCATCGTGGCCGCATCATACTCCTTGTCGCGGGTCATCCCCCTCGACAACACCGTGGCCGTCATCATCATCACCATCACCACCCTCTCCATCGTGCTCTCCTTCTGGAAGCCCGTCAAGAGATTAGAGGGGACATTCGAAGTCGGGCAGTACTTTGTTTACGTTTTCTGCTTGGCTGTGGCCACGATGGTGAACGTTCACGACTTGGAGTTCTCCAAGCATATTTTCATTCTCTACTATATTGCCTTCGCCGTATTGGGGTCTTTCCTGCTGCAGATTCTGTTCACCCGGCTTTTCAAGCTCGACGGCGACCTTATGTTGGCCTCCTCCATTGCGCTAATCAACTCCCCTCCATTCGTGCCTTTAGTGGCTACCGTGCTGAGAAACAAGGATGTCATCCTTCCCGGCATCGCCATTGGCTTGCTCGGATACGCCGTCGGCAACTATTTGGGCATCGGGATGTTTCTGCTTCTAAGCCACCTATAGCAAAGGGACTTCCTCGCACGTGGGGCGGTGGCACAAAAAAAAGGACCGCCATTTGGCAGTCCTTTTTGAAGTATGAATAAAAACTGTGATTTCGGGTATTAGCCGTTGAAGACTTTGTCGAGGCCGATGCCGCGGACTTGAGCCACGGTGTAAGCGTCGCGCATCTTGGAGAGGGCGTCGAAGGTAGCCTTCACCACGCTGTGCGGGTTGGAGGAGCCTTTGGACTTGGCGAGCACGTTCTTCACGCCGACGCTTTCGAGCACGGCACGCATAGCACCGCCGGCGATGACACCGGTACCAGGAGCTGCGGGTTTCATGAAGACGGTGGCGCCACTGTACTTACCCTCTTGGGCGTGGGGGATAGTGCCTTTCAGGACAGGAACCTGGATGAGGTTCTTTTTGGCGTCCTCGGTGCCTTTGGCGATGGCGGTGGAGACTTCCTTTGCCTTGCCAAGGCCGTAGCCCACGATTCCGTTTTCATTGCCGACCACCACGATAGCCGCGAAGCTGAAGATGCGTCCGCCCTTGGTGACTTTCACCACTCTGTTCACTGCCACCATTCTCTCTTTGAGTTCGAGGTCGGTAGCTTTTACTTTCTTTATGTTTGCGTTAGCCATAGTTCTTTGGGTTTAAAATTTGAGACCACCTTCTCTGGCTGCGTCGGCCAGGGATTTAACTCTTCCGTGATACAAATAGCCGTTACGGTCGAAGACAACCTCGCTGATACCGGCTGCAAGAGCGCGTTGAGCGATTTCTTTGCCTACGAGGGCGGACTTTTCAATCTTGGTGCCTGGTTGTTCGGCGATGCCGGCCAGTTTGGAGGATGCGGAAACGAGGGTCACGCCAGCCATGTCGTCAATAATCTGCACATAAATGTCACGGTTGCTTCTGAACACGGACAATCTGGGGCGGGCAGGGGTACCGCTGACAATTCTGCGAATGCGGTTCTTAATCCTTTTTCTTCTATATTCTTTCTTATTATTAGCCATGTTGATAAAGTATTAGAACGGTTATTTTTCAGCTGACTTGCCAGCTTTCTTTCTGATGACTTCGCCTTCGAAACGTATACCTTTGCCTTTGTAAGGTTCAGGTTTGCGGTATGAGCGAATCTTATTGGCAACTTGTCCAAGCAACTGCTTGTCAATGCAGCTCAAGATAATGATGGGGCTTTTACCTTTTTCGTTGATGGTCTGGACAGTGATCTCCTTCGGGAAATCGAAGAGGATATTGTGGGAATAGCCCAAGCCCATGTCGAGTTGGTGGTCACCCTTGGCTTCTGCCTTGTAACCGACGCCGACGACTTCCATCTTGGTCTGGAATCCTTGGGAGACTCCAGTGACCATATTGTTGATGAGGGCGCGGTAGAGGCCGTGCATGGACTTGTCGCGCTTGTTGTCGGTGGGGCGGGTGAGGTGGAGGTAGCCGTCTTCGAGGTTCAGCTCGATGCGGGGGTCAACATATTGTTGAAGTTCGCCTTTCGGGCCCTTGACGGTGACGATGTGGGATTTTTCGTCTCTCTTGATTTCGACGCCGGATGGAACGGCGATTTGCAATTTTCCTATTCTTGACATAACGGTTCCTCCTATATTAGCTGATGTAACAAATAACTTCACCACCAACATTCTGAGCCTTGGCCTCTTTGTCGGTCATCATACCATGGGATGTGGACACGATGGCGATGCCGAGACCATTGAGCACGGAGGGCATGTTTGCCACGCCGGCATACTTACGCAAACCGGGACGGCTGGCGCGTTGCAGGGTCGTGATGGCGGATTGTTTGGTTACCGGATGGTACTTCAAGGCGATCTTGATCATCTTGGGGTGTACGTCATCGATAAACTTGTAATTGAGAATATAACCTTTTTCGAAGAGAATCTTGGTGATTGCTCTTTTCTCGTTGGAGGCGGGAATTTCAACCACCTTGTGATTAGCGCGGATAGCGTTTCTCAAACGAGTCAAATAATCGGATATCGGATCGGTATTCATACTGTAATCTCCTAAATTTAATGTTACCAACTAGCTTTCTTCACTCCGGGAATCAATCCTGCCATAGCCATTTCGCGGAAGTTGATACGGGAGAGTCCGAACTGGCGGATATAGCCTTTGGGACGGCCGGTCAGCTTGCAGCGGTTGTGCATGCGGATGGGGTTGGAGTTGGGGGGAAGCTTTTGCAGCGCAATGTCAGCGGCACGTTTGGCGTCGTAGTCGTCGCCGTTCATGATTTTCTTGAGTTCCGCGCGTTTCGCACTATATTTAGCAACCAATTTTGCTCTTTTAACTTCTTTAGCTTTTAATGATTCTTTTGCCATACTATTTCTGATTTTTGAAGGGGAAGCCAAATTCTTTCAATAATGCGAGACACTCCTTGTCGTTGCGTGCGGTAGTCACGAAAGTGATGTCCATACCGTTGATTTTAGCCACCTTGTCGATATCGATTTCGGGGAAAATGATCTGCTCGGGAATACCGAGGGTGTAGTTGCCTCTGCCGTCGAAACCCTTGTCGCTGATGCCGCGGAAGTCGCGGATACGGGGGATGGAGACGGAGATGAGACGGTCGAGGAATTCGTACATGCGGTCACCGTGAAGGGTCACGCGCACGCCGATGGGCATGCCTTTTCTCAGCTTGAAGTTGGAGATATCCTTCTTGGACTTGGTGGCGACGGCCTTCTGACCGGCGATCATAGTCATTTCCTGGACACCTGCGTCAATGAGTTTCTTGTCGGCGATGCCGAACTTGCCAAGGCCTTGGTTGAGGCAAATCTTGGTGATGCGGGGAACGCGCATGACGGACTTGAATCCGAACTGTTCCTTGAGGGCGGGGAGCACCTCTTTCTGATATTTTTCCTTGTATCTTGGTGTCATTACTTAATCTCCTCTCCTGATTTTTTGGAATATCTAACTAATTTGCCGTCGGCGTTCTTTCTTCTGCCCACGCGGGTAGCATTACCTTTTGCGTCGATGAGCATAAGGTTCGAGATGTGGATGGGGGCCTCCTTTTGGATGATGCCTCCGTTGGGGTTCTTGGCGTTGGGTTTCGTGCTCTTGGAGACGAGGTTGCATCCCTCGACCAGTGCCTTTTGCTGGTCGGGCAGGACTTCGAGGACCTTGCCCTGGGACTTTCTGCTCTCGCCTGCAATCACTTTAACGAGGTCGCCTTTTTTGATCTTAAGTTTCATTTTGTCGCTTGTTTTTTGGGGTTGTTTACCAATTGGTCTTTGTCAATTGTATCGTTTATTATTAATTTCTAAAGTACTTCTGGTGCCAAAGACACGATCTTCATGAATTGTTTCTCACGGAGTTCACGTGCAACGGGTCCGAAGATACGCGTGCCGCGCAACTCGTCGGCGGGGGTGAGCAACACCACGGCGTTGTCGTCGAAGCGGATATAGGAACCGTCGTTACGACGAACAGGTCTCTTGGTGCGGACAACCACGGCCTTGGAGACAGTGCCAGCCTTGACTTGACCGGAAGGGATAGCGCTCTTGATGGCAACAACAATCTTGTCGCCCACGGAGGCATAACGTTTCTTGGTGCCTCCCAAAACGCGGATACAGAGGACTTCCTTAGCACCGCTGTTATCAGCTACTGATAATCTTGATTCTTGTTGTATCATAACTATTTAGCTCTTTCTATGATTTCTACTAAACGCCAGCACTTGTTCTTGCTCAAGGGTCTGGTCTCCATAATTCTGACGCGGTCGCCGATGTGGCAATCGTTATTCTCATCGTGTGCCATGAACTTCGTGGAGCGTTTCAGGAACTTCCCGTAAATGGGGTGTTTCATCTTGCGTTCCACCTTGATGACGATGGATTTGTCCATCTTGTCGCTGACCACGACACCTTCTCTCACTTTTCTATTGTTTCTTTCCATAACTATTTTTTATCGTTTAATTCGCGTTTGCGCAACTCGGTGTGCAGTCTGGCGATGGTTCTACGTTGATCTTTGATGGACTGGGGGTTCTCTAACGGGGAGATGGCATGGTTGAGTCTCATCTTGACGAGGTTCTCTTGCTCGACAACCAGTCTTTCCTTCACTTCAGCAGTGGTAAGTTCGTTAATTACAGTCTGTTTCATAGCTTTCTCGGATTAAATTTCGGGAGAATAATCTCTTCTGACAATGAACTTTGTGTGAACAGGCAGTTTCTGGGCGCCAAGTCTCATGGCTTCCTTAGCCACTTCCATGGGGATGCCGTCAGCCTCGAAGAGGATGCGGCCCGGGCTGACGCGTGCGGCCCAAGACTCGGGAGTACCTTTACCTTTACCCATACGGACACCCAAACCCTTGGCGGTCACGGGGCGGTCGGGGAATATGCGAATCCAAAGCTGACCCTCACGCTTCATCTCACGGGTGATAGCCTGACGGGCGGCCTCGATTTGGCGGGCGCTGATCCAACATTGGTCAAGCGTCTTGAGCGCAAAGGAACCGAACGAAATCGTGGCACCACGTTTGGTGATGGATTTCATTCTGCCTTTTTGCGGCCTTCTGTATCTGGTTTTTTTCGGTTGTAACATTGCTTTTAATGTTTTGTGTTATTGATTATTTCAAGCCGGCATCTTGGCGTCGGCATTATTAGTTGTTTCTGTTGTTGGTGCGGGGACCACGGCCTTCGCCCTTGCGGGGACCGCGGGTCATCCTGCGTTGAGGAGCCTTGGCGTCCTTGCCTGCTTCGGTGAGGGTGAACAGGTCGCGCTTGCCATAGACGAAACCGCGGCAAATCCAAACCTTGATACCGATGCAACCGTATGTGGTGTGGGCCTCGACGGGAGCGTAGTCGATGTCGGCACGCAGCGTGTGCAAGGGAATACGACCCTCTTTGAAGTGCTCGGCACGAGCGATTTCAGCACCACCCAGACGACCGGCAGCGGTCACCTTGATGCCTTCGGCGTTGGCGCGCATCGTGGTGGAAATGGCAGTCTTGATGGCCTTCTTGTAAGCCACACGGCCTTCAATTTGCTTGGCAATGTTCTGTGCCACGAGTTGAGCATCCAGGTCAGGGCGCTTCACTTCCACGATGTTGATCTGGATTTCCTTGCCCGTGATGACCTTCAGCTCTTCTTTCACCTTGTCGACCTCTTGGCCGCCCTTGCCGATGATGAGGCCCGGACGTGCCGTCATGATGGTGACGGTGACGAGTTTCAGCGTTCTTTCAATGTAAATTTTGGAAATTCCGGCCTTTGCAAACTTGACATTCAGGTACTTTCTAACTTTGTCGTCTTCGACAATCTTACTGGCGAAATTTTTGCCGCCATACCAATTAGAATCCCATCCTCTGACGATACCGAGGCGAATGCCTACCGGATTTACTTTCTGACCCATACTTAATTAATTAATTTTGTGATTCTTCTTTGATTATTTCATTATTGTTGTTTTCCGTGTTACGGTCGGCAATCACCAGGGTGATGTGGTTGGAACGCTTGCGGATGCGGTTGGCGCGGCCTTGGGGAGCCGTGCGGATACGCTTCAGCATGCGACCACCATCCACCATGATCGTCTTCACATAAAGGTCTGCGTTCTCCAAACGCATGCCTTCATTCTTCACTTGCCAGTTTGCGATGGCAGACTTCAGAAGCTTCAACAACTTCTCGGAAGCCTCTCTCGGACTGTATTTCAGGACATTCATTGCATAGTCCACATTCTTGCCACGAATCACGTTGGCCATGATCCGGGTCTTGCGCGGTGAGGTTGGATTATCCACTAATCGTGCCATGTACACCGTTTTGTTCGCTTCTTTTCGAGCATTGGCTGCTAATTTCTTGCTTGCACTCATTGTTTTATTTTCTCTTTTTTTATAATATATTTATCTATAAATCAGTGTTTTATCTATTATCAAGCCCCTCATTCTCCCACACTTTTCATTCGGGCGGCAAAAATAATATTTTTTTTTATACAATTCACTGTTTATAAATATTTTTTCTCCATTATTTTCATTTCATAACTTTTCTATCCGGCAGTTTTTTTTCGGGCATTCCATTCCCCATATATTTATTAAATTTGCGCCCTCATTCAAAACAGACCCGATATGTACGACAACGACCCGAGAACCGTGGTGACCCTGGATGCAGGCGGCACCCATTTCCGCTTCACCGCCCTGCGCGGCAACAAACCCATCACCGGAACCATTGAATTCCCCTCCGAGGCGCGCGACCTCGACAAGTGTCTCGCCAACCTCACCGCCGGTTTCGAGCAGACCATCCGCGCCTTGCCCGAGAAACCCGTGGCGCTCAGCTTCGCCTTCCCAGGCCCGGCCGACTACCCCAACGGCATCTTCCCCACCCGGCTCACCAACTTCCCCGCCTTCGAGGGCGGCGTGGCCCTCGGCCCTTATCTTCAACGCCGCTTCAACATGCCCGTCTTCATCAACAACGATGCCGACCTCTTCACCTACGGCGAGGCACTGGCCGGCACCCTGCCCGACGTCAACCGGCGGCTCCACGACGCCGGCAGCGTGAAGCAGTACCACAACCTCATCGGATTCATCCTCGGCACCGGCTTCGGCATCGGCGTCACCTCGCACGGCCAGATGTACATCGGCGACAACTGCTGTTCCGAAATATACTGCACCCCCAACAAGCTGCAGCCGGAACTGATCGTGGAGGAGGGCGTCTCCCAACGCGCCATACTATATTATTATAATATGTATGCCAACGACCCATTGGCAAAAGACTACACCGACTCGCTCGACATCTTCCTCATCGCAAACGGCGAGAAGGAGGGCGACCGCGAGGCAGCACGCAAGGCCTTCAGCACTTTCGGCGAGGTGGCAGGTTACACCATCGCGCAATGCGTGACCATCCTGGACGGCATCATCGTCCTCGGCGGCGGTCTCTCCAAATCGCACACACTCTTCATGCCCGCCCTGCTGCGCGAACTGCGCGCACAGATGAGCACCCGCTCAGGGCAGACACTCCCCCGCGTGCCCTCCTACGTCTACAACTTGGAGGACGAAAGCGAGTTCGAGGCTTTTGTCCGCGGCGAGCAACGTGCCATCCCCCTCTACGGCACCGACGAGACCACCCTCTGCGACACCCAGAAGCGCCTCGGCGTGGTCACCTCCCACATCGGCACCAGCGTGGCCACCACCATCGGCGCCTACTGCTACGCCCTGCATCAAATCGACAGCGGCCATGGGGCGTCTGTCTTTTCCCATCCTGAACAATAACTATCGCAAACATGCGCCATTTTTTACACAAAATATATGTTTTGTACCTTGACAACATCATGTAATTTTTGTACTTTTGCGGCCTAATATCCTTATCTATGGAAGCATCAACTGAACAAAGAATCAATACTTGGTTAGAAGAAGATTATGAACCAAAATTCAAGGACGAGATTCGTCGTCTCCAAAAAGAAAACCCGCAAGAACTGACGGAGGCGTTTTACCGCACATTAGAGTTCGGGACGGGTGGCCTGCGCGGCATCATGGGTGTCGGCACCAACCGCATGAACCGCTACACGGTCGGCTTTGCAACGCAAGGCCTGGCAAACTACCTCCTCAAATGTTTCAAGAGTCAGAAAATCAAAGTGGCCATTTCGCACGACTCGCGTCTCCAAAGCCGCGAATTCGCCGAAATCACCGCTGACATCCTCTCCGCGAACAAGATAGAAGTCTTCCTTTTCGAAGACCTGCGCCCCACGCCGGAGCTCTCCTTCGCCGTGCGGCATCTCCACTGCCAGGCCGGCGTGATGGTCACCGCCTCCCACAATCCCCGCGAATACAACGGATATAAGGTCTATTGGGAAGACGGCGGACAACTCGTGCCCCCACACGACAAGAACGTCATCGCCGAGGTGAACAACATCACGACCCTCAAGCAAGTCAAGTGGAACCGCAACGAGAAACTCATCCACATCATCGGCGAGGATGTGGACAAAGTCTATTTGGACAAAATCGCCGCCCTCTCGCTCAATCCTGCAGCCGTCAAGAAGGCCAAGTCCCTGAAAATCGTCTACACTCCTCTGCACGGAACCGGCATCACCATGGTGCCCAAGGCACTGGACATGTACGGGTTCAAGAACATATACCTTGTCGACGAACAGGCCAAGCCCGACGGCAATTTCCCGACGGTCAAGTCGCCCAACCCCGAAGAAAAGAGCGCACTCGAATTGGCGCTAAAGAAAGCTGACGAGGTGGAGGCCGACCTCATCCTCGCCACCGACCCCGATGCCGACCGCGTGGGCATCGCCATCCGTGACGCCAACGGGAGAATGCGCCTCCTCAACGGCAACCAAACCGGCACCCTCCTTTTCCACTACATGCTTTCCCAATGGCAACATAACGGGAAACTCACCGGCGACCAGTTCGTGGTCAAGACCATCGTCACCACCGACCTCATCAAGGACATCGCCACCGATTTCAATGTGGAATGCATGGACGTGCTCACCGGATTCAAATACATCGCCGAAGCCATCCTCCAAAACGAGGGCACAAGAACATTCGTCTGCGGCGGGGAGGAGAGCTACGGTTACCTTATCGGAGACTTTGTGCGCGACAAGGATGCCGTTTCCGCATGCTGCCTCATCGCCGAGATGGCCGCCTACTACATGGCCAACGGCAAAGCCGGCCACAAGCTGCTTGCCCAGGTGCTCAACGACATCTACAAAGAATACGGCTTCTACAAGGAGGATCTGCTTTCCCTCACCAAGACCGGCAAGGCCGGCGTGGAGGAGATTCAGGCCATGATGGCCAACTACCGCAACCACCCGCCCAAGAAATTAGGCGGCCAGCCCGTCATCATGATGAAGGATTATTCCGTCTCCAAGTCCTTCGACTTCGCCAACAAGACCAACACCATCATCAACCTGCCGACCTCCAACGTGCTACAGTTCTTCACCGCTGACGGCAGCAAAGTCACCGTGCGGCCCTCTGGCACCGAGCCCAAAATCAAGTTCTATTTCAGCGTGGTGGAGAATGCCGGCAAGCGCGCCAGCATCGACTCTATCGAAGAGACACTCGCCGCACGCATCGACAAGTTGAAAAAAGATATCGCAAAATAAACAATACAATAATAATGTCGCCCCGATGCATTCCTGCACACACGGGGCGATTTTTGCAAAACAAAAAAGATTTATGATTAACCAAAAACTGATCAATCCCAAGAGCATCGTGGTGTGCGGTGCATCCAGTGACATTCACAAACCGGGCGGCAAAGCCCTGAAAAATCTGTTGGAGAGTGCCTTCAAGGGCGAAGTTTACGCCGTGAACCCCAAAGAAGACGAGGTACAGGGCATCAAGTGCTACAAGCAGGTGGAAGATCTGCCGCAGGTGGATTGCGCCATCCTCTGCATCGCGGCCAAGTTCTGCGCCCACACGGTGGACGTGCTGACGCAGCAGAAAGGAACCCAAGGCTTCATCATCGTCAGCGCGGGATTTTCGGAGGAGAACGCCGAAGGTGCTGCCATCGAAAAGCATATCGTGGATGCCATCAACGCCGTGAATGGCTCCCTCATCGGCCCCAACTGCACAGGATTCCTCAACACCAACTATAGCGGCTGCTTCGACACGCCGATTCCGAAACTTGACCCCAAGGGTGTGGATTTCATCACGGGAAGCGGTGCCACCGCTGTGTTCATCAAAGAGTACGGCATGAGCAACGGCCTGAAATTCAACAGTGTTTGGGCCGTAGGCAACAGCGCGCAACTCGGCATTGAGGATGTGCTGGAACATTTGGACGAGACTTTCGACCCCGAGAAGTCGAGTCGTGTCATCATGCTCTACATGGAGAAGATTGGCGACCCGCATCGTTTGCTGAAGCACAGCCGCAACCTCATCAACAAAGGTTGTAAGATTGCAGCCATCAAGTCGGGCGGTTCAGCTGCCGGCTCGCGTGCGGCTTCGTCGCACACCGGTGCTTTGGCCACCAACGACGCCGCCGTGGACGCCCTGTTCCAAAAAGCCGGCATTGTGCGTTGCCATAACCGCCAAGAGTTGACTACCGTGTGCGGCGTCTTCATGTACCCCGAATTAAAGGGTAATCGTTGCGCCGTCATTACCCACGCAGGCGGCCCCGCCGTGATGCTCACCGACGTGTTGAGTGACGGCGGATTGGAAGTGCCCCCGCTCAAGGACCACCCCGCCAGCCCTGCCCTGCTTTCCAAACTCTTCGGAGGCTCCTCCGTGGGCAACCCCATCGACTTCCTCGCCACCGGTACTGCCGAACAACTCGGCTATATCATCGACGCCGTCGAGAACGACTACACCGACATCGACTTCTCAGTCGTCATCTTCGGCTCACCCGGCCTCTTCTCCAACAAGGAAGTCTATGATTTGCTTGATGAGAAGATGAAGACATGCAAGAAGCCCATCTTCCCCGTGCTGCCATCCATCATCAACGTGAAGCAGGAGATCGAGGATTTCATCGCCAAAGGCCGTATTAATTTCCCCGAGGAGTGCGTGTTGGGCAACGCCCTTGTCAAAGTGTGGAACACCCCGAAACCGCAACCCGAGAACGTGGAGTTGCCGCAAGTTGACGTAGCCCGCATCCGCAAGACCATCGACAAGTGCGAAAGCGGCTATCTGGAGATTGCCGACTACAACGAATTGCTGGACGCCGCCGGCATCTCCCGCAAACGCAGTGTGGAGGTGGACAAGAAAGAGTACGCCCTGCAATTCGCCAAAGAAGTAAACTGTGGCAAGGACACACCGTTAGTGATGAAGGTCGTGGGCCCGCTGCACAAGTCCGATGTGGGCGGCGTGACACTCAACGTCAAGGATTTGGACACCGTCAGCAAAGAGTTCGACCGCCTCATGGCAATCAAGGACACCTACGCCGTGGAGATGTACCCGATGCTGGACGGCACGGATGTCTATATCGGCGCCATCCGCGACGATAAGTTCGGTCATCAGATATTCTTCGGCTTGGGCGGCATCTTCATTGAGGTGCTGAAGGATGTGCAGTCCGCACTGGCTCCCATCACGGCTGACGAAGCCAAGCAAATGCTCACGAAGTTGCGCGGCTACAAGATCCTGCAAGGCGTACGCGGACAGGAGCCTGTCAACATCGACCTTTATGCAGACCAGATTGCCCGCGTGAGCGCACTGGTGCAGGCCGCTCCCGAAATTGTGGAGATGGACCTCAACCCGCTGCTCGGGAACCCTCGCTACGTAACCGCCGTGGATGCAAGAATACGCATTGAAAAATAAAGTATTCCCATTTTTATCCCCAAAAAGAAAAGGCGACTAAATTTTAGTCGCCTTTTTTATTGAATCATTGATGGTTAGGTCCTACAACCCAAAACATACACTATTTGAGTTTGTTCTTCAAACCGTTTACAAATCTCTCATTAAACTCTTTGTTAATAGCTGCTGAGGTTTCTTCCCAGTCTTCAACAACTTCCTTGGCTTCCTTTTTCTCCTTGCCTTTCAAGGTGCCGCTGTTAAGGCCACGAGAAGCCTTTTCGTATTCTTCAACCCGTTCGCTATATGTTTGCACCTTTTTATTGGTACCATAGCCGCTGTAGACATTGATCGTGTAGAAATTGTCTCCAAGAACTGTCACGTGGTCACCTTCAATCTTGAACGTGACATCCATCTGGAAATTCTCAACAAAGCCACCTGCAAACGGGTTGTAGGCAACCTTTACGTTCATGACAATTTGGGCTTTAACGAGCGTTTCTTCATCAGATTTGATTTCGGCAGATTGCGTGGAGCTGTTGAATGTATTCAAAAAGTTGACGACTTTTCTGTGAGCATTCTCAGTTGTGTACTCATTGTGGTAAGTGTAGTTTCCGTCTTCTTCGGTAAATTGGGAGAAACCAGTGAAACAAAGCAATCCAAGTGCGAGTGTCAATAATAATTTTTTCATTTCAAATAAGTTTAAATTAATATTAATTTTAAAAAAAAGTTTTTCGGAAAAAACCGATTGTGTCAGAATACAAAAACACAAAAAGGTTTAAAAGCCGAACTTGTATCCTTAACTATTTTTTCTTCAGTTTGCCAAACAAACCTCCCAATATCTTTCCAGCAGTGGAGGCGGCACTGGAGCTGGAACTGGAACTGGAGCCGCCAAGCAGACCGCCGAGCAGACCACCCAAATTGCCGACAGAGAAATTACCATTACCCAACACAGACAACAAATTGGGTGCTATGGCTGCCAGGATGTTGGACACTTGTTCATTGGAAGTGCTGGTCTGAGAAGACAAACCCGAGACCACGGAACCAAGGTTTCCGCCGAAAATCTTTTTCAGAATCTTCATACCATCCTCTATGTTAAGACCAAGAGCCTGACCTGCGTGTTCACTGAGTGCCTGGCTGAGCGCAGAGGCTCCTGCAGATGTGGATGCATTGGAATGCATGGCACTTATGAATTTAGGAATGGCCGCCTTGATGACGGACACGATTTTATTCGTATCAATGTTGAACTTTTTGCTGATTTCTCCAATAAGGTTGTTGCCTGTGAGAGAGGAAATAATATTGTTCAGATCCATAATTTAATAATTTAAAGGGTTACATTATAATTGCGCAAAAATAATAAAAAATCCGACATTGAATACTATATTTATATTTTTTAACTAAAATGGCACCTTCTGCAATTTATTCGTCATACTTTCGTTAGTAATAAGTGCTGCAACAAACAATGAATTTTATGAAGAAGCTGTTCTACTTTTCCCTGTTGATCACGCTGGCAAATCTCCTGTCTGCTCAGGGACGTTACACCCTTACGGGGACCATGGTGGATTCTCTGAACAACGAGAAGGTTATGTTCGCCAACATTTTGCTGATGACCCCGGACTCTTCCGCACAGATGATCGGCAGATCCTTGTCTGATGCTCAGGGCAAGTTCCAGATGTCGAACATTTTGGCCGGCGAATACCAGTTTGTGGCCACCTTGGTCGGTTACGAGCGGGTGAACATCCCGGTTCGCATTGGCGGGGATTCCAAGACCATCGATTTGGGCGACATCCCGATGCACAAGAGCAGCACCGACCTGCAGGAAGTGCAGATTGTGGGAGAGAAGCCCGTCTATATGGTGGATGGAGAGAAGACGCTCTACAACGTGGCCGAAGACCCCACCATACAGTCGGGTTCCGCAGCGGACGCCCTGCAGAACGCCCCCGGCGTGGAAGTGGACGTGGAGGGCAACGTCACCCTGCGCGGAGTCTCCTCCGTGGAGATCTGGATCAACAACAAGCCCTCCAACATGAACGCCGAGGCACTCAAGAACTTCATCCAGCAGATGCCCGCGGGCAGCATCGAGAAAATCGAGGTCATCACCAACCCGTCGGCACGCTACAGCGCCCAGGGCAGCGGCGGCATCATCAACATCATCACCACCTCCAAGATCAAAAAGAACAGTTTCATCAGCTTCGGCGTGCGCGGCTCCTCCACCCCCAACATCACGCCCTTCCTCTCCTACGTCTATGCCAATGAAAAGTTCTCCATCAGCACCTACCTCAACTATTCCTACAGCATCAACAAGAACAACAGCGAATCCTTCGGCACAATGCTGACCGATGCCGGCGACACCTCCTCGACCATTCATAGCATCAACCAGTTCAGACAAAGGGACCATAGCTTTGGCCTCTACATCAACGGTTCCTACTCTCCCGATACGATGAACAGCATCTACTTCTGGGCGGGCACTTATCCCAGTTTTGGAGGTTACACCTATTTGGATTCCACCTTCTACCAAGAATACATCTACAACCCGAGTGACCGTTCCTTCTTCAACAATCAAAAACAAGACGTCGTCGGAGGCGGCGGTTACGGCGGCTTGTGGTACGAGCACAAGTTCAACAGCAAGGGCCACAAAATCAGCGCCGATATGAGCTTTTGGACCTGGGGGCGTAAACAAAATGGAGATGCATTGCGCGATTACCTCTTTTTGAATGATCTGGACAAAGATCAGAAGCAGCAAAACAGGTTCCGTATGGCAAGCATAGATGCCTCGTTGGATTATACCATCCCCTACCACAAGGATGGGGAGATTGAGCTGGGCGTGTCTGGCAATTTTGACCCAGGGGTGAATTATTCCCGTTACGACACGTTGATATTTTCCACGAATGAGTATGTTATGGATGAGATTCGTTCCAAGGACGTGCGCACCCGGGATGGCAGCGTGGATGCCTACGTCACTTTGCAGCACCGTTTCGGCGGCTTTACGCTCAAAGGCGGTCTGCGCACCGAGTACGAGATTTACAACCTTCTGATTCTCAACGACCCCACTTATAATGTACACAAAGGATACCTGGGCTTCTATCCCTCTTTGCACCTGAGTTACCGCACCAAGAATATGCACAACTTCAAGCTCAGCTACACACGCCGCGTGAACAACCCCAGCGGCGATGATTTGTGCACCCGCATTGAATACGGTGAGGACGGATACGCCACCGGCAATCCGGATTTGCGGCAGGCGTTCACCAACTCCATAGAGGCGGGTTGGAGCAAATACATCAACAAGTTCGGCAACATTGGCATCAACGCCTGGTTCAAGAACAGCAAGGATGAGTTCAGCACGCAGTCGGATGTGGCCTACAGTCCTTTCTTCGGACGCATTGTTTCATTCTCTATGCCAGTTAACGCCGGCAAGTCGCTCAACACCGGCGCCGAACTCAACGTGATGTACCGGCTCAAGGCCTTTATGAACATCCGTTTCTATGCCAATATGTATTATATGAAATCCTCATTCCAGTTCCGCAACGAGGCCGAGCCCTACAAGGTGGACAACCTCGGATACAGCTTCCGCCTCAACTTCTGGGCCAAGCTTTGGAAAGTGTTGGAGGTGAATGCCTCGGCGAACTACAGTTCCAAGAGCGTTTCGATGTTCACGGTCACGCGTCCGCGCTACAGCATCGATGCCGGCCTGCGCGCCGAGTTCTGGAAGCGTCGCATCTCCATCCATTTGGATGTGCATGACATCTTCAACTGGAACAGGATGGGCACCGACATCAACAATCCCTATTACACGGTCAACAGCACCACGTGGACCAGTTGGATGGGCCGCAGCATCCGTGCCGGCATCACCTTCAAGTTCGGCAAGATGGAATTAGAGGGCGCACAGGCACAAGCCCAAGGCGGCGGTGGACAAGGAATGGGGAATTAAGTGTTGAAAATGGTAGAGACGCACGGACGTGCGTCTCCAAATCAAGAATTTCCGTGTTGGGTGGATTGGTTTTCCACAAGGTCACACAGTTTCCCGTACCATTCCCTTCCAAACGCTCTCACGAGCGGTTCTTCGAGGTATCGGTATAGAGGCAAACCTTGCTGTTCTCCCTTGATGCGGGCACACTTGCAGATATCCCAATGGTGATAATTGAGTGCCATATATTTGCCCACTTTGCTGGCGCGGACAGGATAAAGATGGCATGAAAGCGGCTTGCGGAATGGAATTTCACCCTTAAGGAAAGCCTTTTCGATGGCACAGTATGTCATCTCGCCCTCACGGCAAGCGAAGGCACAGGCCGTATCGCTGGGCACCATCGGTGTTTCGAACTCGCCCCAATCGTTGAGCACAAACGGTTCGCCGATGGCTTGCACTGCCGCAATGCCCTCTTCGGTCATATATTTGTCAAAAACAGGCAAACACTCGCTCAAGTCACCCAACTCATCAGGACGCAACGGGGCACCGGCGTCACCCTCCACACAGCAAACACCCTTGCATTGAGACAAATCGCAACAGAAACGTTTCTCAATCAGTTCATCGGAAACCAGCACATCATCCACTATCAACATAGTCGTATCGTTTATGGGGTTAAAAAAACGGCTTGCCGCAAGGTACGGCAAGCCGTTCTGCCCTGACGGGCGGGTATATTTTACAGTCTCTTGAACTGGCAGGTGAAGTGACGCATCAGCTCGGCCTCCCAAGTGATCTCCAAACCACGCTTGATGGTGTCGCGACGGTCATAGACATTCTTAAGGGCAGCGGCGATCACATCCATGTGGTTGTTGGTGTAGACGCGGCGCGGGATGCACAAGCGGACAAAGTCGTTGCCACCGAAGCGGTTCTCGCGGGTCACCGGGTCACGGTCGGCCAACACGTAACCGATCTCACAGGCACGGATGCCGGCTTCGAGATAGAGCTCGCACGTGAGCGTCTGGGCCGGGAACTCCTCCTTGGGGATATTGGTGAGCACCTTGTCGGCATCCACGAAGATGGCGTGTCCACCAGCAGGACGCTGGTAAGGGATGCCATATTCGTCAAGCTTGGCAGCCAGATAATGAACCTGCTTGACACGGGTTTCAACCATTTCGAACTCAAGGTTCTCCTTGAGACCGACGGCGAGGGCGTCCATATCACGGCCGTTCATACCACCGTAGGTCAAGAATCCTTCGAAGGGGATGCAGAAGAGCTTGGCACCTTCGTACCAGTCTTTCTTGTTGGTGGCAATGAAACCGCCCATATTGACGAGACCGTCCTTCTTGGCGCTCATAGTCATGGAGTCGGCATAAGAGAACATCTCCTTGACAATCTCATGAAGGGACTTGTTCTCGTAACCTTTTTCACGGGTCTTGATAAAATAGGCGTTCTCAATGAAACGGGCGCTGTCGATATTGACAGGAACACCATATTTGTGGCAAAGCGCGCACGTCTCGCGAATGTTCTCCATGGAGACCGGCTGGCCACCAACAGTGTTGTTGGTCACCGTGAGCACCATGAACGGGACATTGCCTTGGTTCTCCTTGAGCACTTTCTCAAGTTTTTCGAGACTGACATTGCCTTTGAAAGGAACTTCGAGCTGGGTGTCGTAGGCTTCGGGCACGGTGACGTCAATGGCAAAGGCCTTGCGGCTCTCGATGTGGCCCTTGGTGGTGTCAAAGTGTGCATTGCCAGGGACAATCATGCCGGGCTTCACGAGGTAAGAAAACAGCACGTTTTCGGCAGCACGACCCTGATGAGTGGGGATAACATAGTCGAAACCTGTGATTTCAGTAATAGTATCCTTCATGTGGAAGAAAGAGCGGGCACCGCCGTAGCTCTCGTCACCCATCATCATGGCACTCCATTGGCGGTCGCTCATGGCGCCCGTGCCGGAGTCTGTCAGCAGGTCGATATAGACATAGTCGCTTTTCAGCATAAAGATGTTTTGGTGGGCTTCATCAAGCCATTTCTCGCGCTCTGCGCGGGTGGATTTTTTTATGGGCTCAACCATCTTGATTTTCCACGCTTCTGCAAAAGGTAATTCCATGTTGTATTTTTTTTAAATTATGAATTATTATCTTTTTCTCTCAGTTGTTGGCTATTAGTTCTTGGCCATTTAGCCATTAATTATCTGTTTTCATCATAGTTCTTTTCGCTCACAAGCTGCTCGTTCTCATCGAAAAACGACCACGTGCCCACGCGCTTGCCCTTGTGATATTTTCCCGTGTAATAGACGGCGCCGTTGGGATGATAGACCGTATATTGCCCCTCTTCCTTCCCATTCTCGTAATGCGCCATGGTCTGCACATTGCCGTTGGGATGATAGGCATACCAAAGTCCGTCGCGGGCATCATTGCGCAAATTCCCATCCATAAACTTCTTGCTATCTTCATAATAATGGGTCTCGTGCACTCGTTCCTGTGTCGGATTACCGAGGCTGTCTATTGCGTAATAGTAGACATCTCGGGGCGTTTCGTCCTCGTATGAGGCCAACACCCGCGCATGGTACAATGAATCATTGAAATCCACAGCGGGAAACACGTGCAAGGAATCCAATTGCACGGTCGGGTTCGTTTCTTCTTTGACCTGAGGCTTATGCGCATTGCGCACAAAAGCCCATACCACTGCCGCTACAATAAGGAGCAGACCTATCCAGATGGCCACAACATCGCGACGAGAGGCGGGAGCCTTCTGTTCCGACTTCTCTTGAGCTTTTGCACTCATTATTTTCCTCCTTTTTTCTTCTTAAACGGCTTGTTCAGATCCTCAAGAACCTCTTGGGTGATATCCTTGGTGGGATCCGCCACAATCACGGGGCCACCGGCGCCATAGCTGACGACGAAGGAGGCATTGTGATAGGCATTGGCGCGCTTTACAGCGGCTGTCAAGGAGTCTGAAATTTGCGACAAGGCCGCGGCATAGCGGGATTCCAACGACTCCAAGGCAACGGAATAGTCGTTTTGCAGCTGCGCACTCTCCTGCTGGAGCGACTGCTCCGCATATTGAGCCTGTTGCGGGGTGAGACTGCCGGATTGCATGTTACGCTGATAGTTCGCCAACTTGTTTTCCAACGCTTTCTGACGGTTTTGGAACAAGACTGTCTGGCGCTGGCGTTCTGCATCAATGCTGTCGGTCAACAAAGAAACCATCTCATATTGCGAATTGATGGTGTCGATATTGATATAGAGCACCTCTCCCGTGCCTGCCTGCGACGGGTCGGTGACAATCGGGGCCATTACGCGCTTGTTTCCTGTAAAATGCAGGATAAACAGGGTGATAACCGCCGCCAAGAGCAGTAAATCGAAAATCAGATGGCCTAAATGGCAACATTTTTTCTTTTTATCACAGGCACTCTTTCCGTCATTCGGATCGGAAAAAGGTTTCTCTTCAGAATCGGGAGCGGGCTGCTCCACCGTATCCTTCGTGGCATTTGCCTCCGGCTTTTTCTGATCTTCCGCAGCTACCATGCCCGGCATCAATTCATCCGGCACTACACTTTCAACAGGATCGTTCATTTCTTTTCTTTCTTCCATAAAAGGGCTATTGTTTTGTTTTATCGTTATTACATGGGCCACATTCATACGGGCCTGTTCTGTTTTTTTAATTTCCCACGTCCGACAAATACTTGATTCTCATAATTCTAATCTCATCAAGCGTGTATTCGTCGTCGCCGAGCTCTTGCAAGGCCAATTCTGCGGAATCGGACTCGGCGTTGGCAAAGTAGTCGAGAATCTCTTCTTGGTGATAGTCTTCGATCTCCTCGTCGATGTAGTAACTGATGTCAATCTTGGTGCCGGAGGAGACTATCTTCTCAATCTCTGTCAACAATTCATTGATATCGAGTCCCTTGGCACGGGCAATATCCTCAAAGCCCACCTTTCTATCAATACTTTGAATAATGAAGACTTTAATGGCTGATCTCTTGACGACAGATTTGACGACAAAATCTTGAGGACGTTCTATCTCATTTTCCTCCACATAGTTGCGGATAAGTTCAATAAAACGTTTGCCATACTTTTGTGCTTTGCCCACGCCCACACCTGAAATATGGGTCATCTCCTCCATTGTAGTCGGGTACTGAATGCACATATCCTCCAACGAGGGGTCTTGGAAAATCACAAATGGAGGGAGGTTCTCCTCCTTGGAAATATTCTTACGCAGCTCCTTGAGCATTCCATACAACGTGGAGTCGAAAGCCTCTTCCACAGGCACGCTGGAGACTCCATCCACCACATCGTCATCCTCGTCCTTGTCTTCAGCACTTTCCGGCTTGATGGTCATGATGGTATACGGGTTGAGCATATACTTCTCGCCCTTTTCCGTGATTTTGAGCAATCCATAATTCTCGACGTCCTTGAAAATGAGGTTTTCGAAGATGGCAAGACGCAGGATGTTGGACCAGAATTTGGCATCGAACTCACCCCCTTCGCCAAACTGTTTGAGTTTGTCGTGCTTGAACTTGACAATAGAGGTGGTTTTATTGCCCGTAAGGATATCGATGATTTGGTCGTCCTTGAACTGTTGCTTGACCGTTTGGATAACTTCCAATGCAAGCGTCACCTGGTCGGAAGCGTTCATTTTGGGCTTCGGGTGGTTGCAGTTGTCGCAATTATGGCAATTTTCCTCGTTATAGTCTTCACCGAAATAGTGGAGCAAGTGTTTGCGACGGCAGCTCGTAGACTCAGCATAAGCAGCCGTTTCCGCCAAGAGTTGCTTGACGATCTCTTGTTCCGCGACGGACTTCTTGGTGGAAAATTTCTCGAGCTTGTGAAGGTCCTTGTAGTCGTAGAAGGCGATGCAAAGGCCTTCGCCATCGTCTCGACCGGCGCGTCCGGTCTCCTGATAGTATCCCTCCAGGCTCTTGGGCATGTCGTAGTGAATGACAAAGCGCACGTCGGGTTTGTCGATGCCCATACCGAAGGCGATGGTGGCGACGATGATGTCAGCCTTCTCCATCAGGAAGTCGTCCTGGTTCTGCACGCGGGTGCGGGAGTCCAGTCCGGCGTGGTACGGCAGCGCACGGATGCTGTTGGCACACAGGAACTCGGCCAGTTCCTCCACCTTCTTGCGGCTGAGGCAATAGATGATGCCCGACTTGCCGGGATGGTTTTTGATAAACTTGACGATTTCCTTGTCAATATCCTTGGTCTTCTCACGAATTTCGTAGTAGAGATTGGGACGGTTGAAGGAGGAGATATAGACATCCGCCTTCTCCATGCCGAGGTTCTTCTGGATGTCGCTCTGCACCTTGGGTGTAGCCGTGGCGGTCAGGGCCATCACGGGCACTTTCTTGCCAATCTTGTCGATGATATCGCGGATGCGGCGATATTCCGGGCGGAAATCATGTCCCCACTCTGAAATACAGTGCGCCTCGTCAATGGCATAGAATGAGATGTTGACATCTTGAAAGAACTTGACATTCTCTTCCTTGGTCAAAGATTCCGGGGCGACATAGAGCAATTTGGTCTTTCCCGAGATCAAATCGTTTTTAACTTCGTTGATTTCCAGCTTGGTCAACGAAGAATTGAGAAAATGCGCGATGCCGATGTCGGTGCCGAAATTGCGGATGGCGTCCACTTGGTTCTTCATCAAGGCGATGAGCGGCGATATGATGATGGCCGTGCCTTCCCGCATAAGAGCCGGAAGTTGATAACACAGCGACTTGCCGCCGCCTGTGGGCATAATCACAAAACAATCCTTGCCCTTCAGCACAGACTTTATGATTTTGAGCTGATCGCCCTTGAATTTGTCAAATCCGAAAAAGGTTTTTAGAGTTTGGTGAATCTCCTTATCTGTAAAACTTTTTTTCATTATGCTTGTATGAAGTTTTGTAGGTTCAGATGGTGGAATAAAAATCCGTTTTAGTGGTTGTTTTTTTAGAAGACAAAAGTATAAAAAATTTTCATTATTTCAACTTGAAAAAATAATTTTTCAACACACTAATAAATATTATTTTTTTTGAGATAGCGCGTGACGTAGGAGTGCGTGCCGCGCTCAAGGGAATAGAATGGCCGCTTGAAACCGGCAGCACGCATCTTGGCCATTTCGGCTTGGGTATAGTACTGATACTTCTCGCGAATATCCTCTGGAATGTCCACGAACATGATATTTGGTTCAAGATGGAGGGCTTTGAAAGTCGACAGGGCAAGTGTCAGGAACGAGTCGGCGTGACCCGTGCCCAAGTTGTATATGCCACTCTGGGGCAGGTGTTGCATAAACCAATAAATGACACGCACTACATCCTTCACATACACAAAATCACGCAACTGCATGCCATCCTCAAAGTCAGGGCGGTGGGAACGGAACAGCTTCACCTGGCCTGTCTCCTGAATCTGGTGAAAGGCATGAAGGATAACGGAAGCCATGCGGCCTTTGTGATACTCGTTAGGGCCATAGACGTTGAAGAACTTGAACGCGTACCACACGGGCGGTTGCTGGTGCTGCTTGAGGACCCATTTGTCGATCTCGTTCTTGGACTTTCCGTAAGGGTTCAGGGGATGCAGGCGATATGGGAGTTTATGGTCGTCGACATAGCCCAATTCGCCGGCGCCATACGTGGCGGCGGAGGAGGCGTATGCTAACGGGATGCCGTGTTTGGCCGCGAACATCCACATACGTTGCGTATAGGCGACATTGAGTTCCTCGAAGACCGAATAGTCAAACTCCGTCGTATCGGTGCGCGCACCAAGATGGATGATAAAATCGATGGCATGCACATTCTGCTCAGCCCAATCAAAGAAGTCGTTGCGGTGAATCTTGTCCACATACTGCTTTCCTTCCCAATTGCGACGTTTCGCCTCTTTTGAAAAATCATCGACAAGAACCAAGTCGCCGCGCCCCATCTCGTTCAATTTGGCGACCATGCAACTGCCGATGAATCCAGCGGCTCCGGTAATAATAATCATAGCATATCATTTAGATTTGCAAAAGTAAAAAAAAACGAGTACCAATGGCACTCGTTTTTTTGATTATTATGAAAAAGTTCTATTCGGACTAAAATTCCCAGAGATCGCTCTCGAAAGTGCGCAAACGTTCGGTAATCTTCTCGGATTCGATGCGTTGATCGCGGGCATTGGCGATGTAGTCCTGGATCTCACGATCATAGACATTCGCCTCTTTGTAGATCAGGGAAGAGAAATAACGCTTCCAGGTCAACAGGTCGTCGAAGGACAGACGCTGGGCATTGTTTTTGATGTTGTAAACCTCTTGCTTGGCAAGGAAAGGTCTGAGCTCATCGTAATAAATGTAACCCAGCATTCTCTTCACCAACGGGGTGGACACAGCCTCATCGTCTTCCTCTTCGTCATCAAACACGTTGGAAGAGGTGTTGGGACGCTCATACTCGAAGAAAGGCTGGATAGTCATGATCTGGTACTTGAAGCGGGATTCCTGCTTGTCAAAATACCATATCTCCTTGAGATTATAGGAAGTAATCTCACTGGATTTGAACTCATTGGTAATTTCCTTCTCGCCAATTTCCTCACCCGTTTCCGGATCGATGTCGGCAATGGTATACGTTAAAGCCATGTTCCCTTTGAGATCCTCGCGAGCCATGGGCATGGTACACATGTCATCGGAATAGAGAGGCAAAATGCCTTCCGTTTTTTCCGGATTCTCCATATCGATGGCATCGAGGATGGTCTGGGCCAAGCTGCGCCAAGTACCTCTCACTTCGGTCGGGAAGTAAAGCGGATGGTTCACTTTCTCGCGGAGGTCGATGGTTCTCCAAATGGTGTAATAATACATCACGTCTGCCTGACGAATGGGGGCGTACGGGATGGGGTCTGACAATTCATTCACCTCGACTTGCTGCCAAGGGTACTCGGCCGGGGCACGGTCGATGGGCTGGTTCATGGTGCTCCCATCTTCATCTTCTTGCGCGAAGGCAAAATTCAGGGCAAACACAGCCATTAATAATAATCCGAACTTTTTCATAATTATAGGTGTTTAAATGTTATCTTACGCGGACAGAGAACTCGTCCAGAGTACGGGTACCCGCCTCGGAAGAGACCTTGATGTCCTGGAAATAGATGACCGTGCCGGCGGAAGCCTTTTGGATTTTCGCCTTGACATTATCGGAGAGGGTACCACCGTTACATGCCAAAGGCGGTTCTTCTATGTTCTTGCTGACGAAGACCACGCGGAAAGAGTTGACTTTCCACTTGAGGTCGAAGGCAAAGTCCTCACCCATGACCGCACGGACCATCGGGTTCGCCAGAATCTCAGCCTTGGGGCGCTTGCCACCGCGGATGTTGGCACCCAACACGGCGCGAGGATCGGGAACCTTCTTCACACGGAACGTGGTACTACCCATGTTCTTGCCGTCGGAAGAGACGGATGCCGTCACCGTTTTGCCAATCAAAGATGTGGGAACAGTAACATTATAGGTGTTGTTACCTGTGGAGGACATGCTGCAGCCGGGGAAGGAAACGCTGATCTTACCAGAACCGACACCAGAAACGGAAATCGGGTTGGCAATACCGGCATAAAGCACGTTCATCTTGTCAGCAGCAATGGTAGCAGAAGGCTTCAGGACAGTGAATTTGTCTTTGAAACCATAATATTTGGGTTGACCGTCCGGTCCGATGACCTTGATCAAGCCGGCGAACTTCTGGTCGCCGACACCGCCGGCACCCAGTTTGAGTTTAACCACGCCGTTTTCGCCTTCCAGTTTGTTGGCGCTACCGATACCGTCTTGGGTCAACGTATCTGCACCCATCTTGTAATAGACCTCAGGGTTAACCTTGGTGTCGTAGGCAGCCACAATGATGTCAGCCTCGTAGCTGTCACCGGTGAACACCACCTGCGATTTCGGGATGGCACGGCCTTCCACATGGTCAAACTTGAAGTCGTCGGCACTGATAGAAGCCTTGAGGTAGTTCAACATCGTGGACTCGGCATTCCGAACCTCACCTGTCATTTTGTTGAGAAGCGTAACGGAGGCGGCGGCGATGATGTGGTCGAAGTTGTGCTCTTCCCAAGTTTGGGAATCACCTTCCTTCTTATACTTGACATCAACGTCCAGGCCGATGGCACGCTTGAGTCCCTCGCGGTCGGAGGACTTGGCCAATTTCAGGATATTGTTCTTGTATTCTGTAATTTTTTTCTTGAGTTTTTCGGCATTGCCCTGTCTGATCATGAAATCGGTGGGAATGTCGAAATTGTCTTTCTTGGTAATCGTGGAAACTGTTTTGGAGACTTTCACCTTCTTGCCCTGGTCGTTCACAACCTCAGCGAGGGAGTCGCCATCAACGGCATAGATGAGGTCGCGACGCATGGTTTCGATGAACTTCACCATGTCGTTGGTCTCTTTCTTCAGTTTTTGGGCATTGGTATAGGCATCATGGATCTTAGCCTCACCGAGGATGGTCTTTTGGGCTTCGAACCAGGAGTAGTCACTGTTATTTTGGTGTGTGGCGTTGGTCGTGGAGGTCACCAAGGTGTCATCCACGACGACAAAGGCGTCGAGAATATTGGCGGACACGTTCAATGCAAGCATGGCGGTGTACACCAAGTACATCATCTGAATCATTTTCTGTCTCGGGGTCTCCGGACAATTTGTTGCACCCATTTTTCTTTAATAGTTTTAGTGAGAAATTAGTGGATAAAATGAGACGATGACTTGTTATTTATTGGTATTGACACCCATTGCCGCAAGCATATTGCCATAAACCTTGCTCAGGGCGGCGATGTTATGGGTCAACTTGTCCATTTCGGTCTTGTAAGTCGTAGTTTGCTCGTATGCGGTGGCCATTTGGTTGATGGCAGTGGTGGCGCGCTTGAGGCTCTCGCTGTATGCGATGGAGGCGTTGCCGTCGGCTTCGAGCGTGGAAGCAACCTTGTCGTATTTGAGAGAGAGGTTGCGCACAGACTCGGCGGCCTTGGTCATGTTGCCCACGAAGGCGTCGGTGGCCACAGCTGCATCAGAGACACCGGCAAGTTTTTTGGCGTTGTCGCCCAAGTTCTTCATGCCAACGGCGAGACTTTCAATCAATTCAGGGCCAATCTTGGCTTCCTCGAGCATCTTGTCGAGTTGTTGTGTCGGGGTTGCGCCCTTAGCCTCTTTCTTTCTCTCTTTGCGCGTGGGTTCTGCAGTTTCATCAGCAATAGCAAGCTCAGGATACACCAAAGCCCAGTTATATTCCACATGTAAAGGCTCGAAAGCGGAGAAGAAGAAGATGGCGACCTCCGTGCCCATACCTATGATAAGCATGATGTTAGCGCCGGGGAGGTGAAGGATTTTGAACAAAGCGCCGAAAATGACGACGGCGGCACCCCAGCCATACAACTTGGCCATGATGTTCTTGTAGGTGTTTGATCTTACTAATCTGTCGATTGCATTCATTGTACGATTAATTTAGTTTAGTTAATGATTTATTGTTTATTATTAATTCTCGAAAAAAAGTTTAGTAAACATGTGAGGCACTACGGCTGGAGTTGTCGCCGCGAGCACGGCCCATATAGGACTGCACATTGCGGAAACCGACGTAGGACTTACAGGTGTCTTGGTATTCGAAGCAGCGAGCTGCCACAGTGGTGTAGTAGCTGATATCCTTCCAGGAACCGCCACGGATGACTTTGCGCTTCTTGGCCGGGGAATCGTCTTTCTTGGCATAGTACACGTACACGGGGTTCATGTCATGAGTGAAATTGTAAGAGGACTTGTCATAAGCATCCTCACACCATTCTGCCACATTGCCGGCCATGTCGAAAAGACCCCAGTCGTTGGGATGATAGTGGGCCACAATGCCGGGATACATGTTGTCATCAGCGATATAATTACCTCTTTGGGGTTTGAAGTTGCTCAAGAAACAACCATTGCGGTTGGTGGTGTAATAGTCACCCCAAGGATAGGTGGCCAGTTCGTTGCCACCGCGGGCTGCCCATTCCCATTGGGCCTCGGTCGGCAGTCTGAACTCCTGCTCGTTGGCATAGTCTTTGGAGGAGAGCCATGCCATGCGCAGTTGGGTTCTCCAGTAGGAGAAAGCCTTGGCTTGCTTCCAGCTCACGCCTACGACAGGATAGTTGTCGTACTGCGGGTGAGAGAAGTAATTAAGAATCATCTGTTCGTTATAGGAGTAGACGAAATCGTGGGCCCAGCAAAGGGTATCCGGGTAAATGTTCACGACCTCGTGACGGATGAAGCGTTGGTAGCCAGTCCCGAGGCTACTCGGACGGTTGGCATAAAGACCACCGAACTCAACACCCTCCTTGTCGAACTCCTTGGTAGCAGCTCCGAAATTATCGGGATCGTCCGGATCGCGCCAGTTGCGATAGTCGAACCACCAATACTCGTAATTATACATGGAGACGTTGGTTCTATTGGGACGATAGTGGTAAAAACGGGTGTTCACCTTGTTGAACAACGGAGAAAGGGCGGCTTGCACCTCCTCGTTGTCGGAGTCCCAAGGAATTTCCTCTTTCCAGTTAATCAACTTGGGTTCCATGACCTCACCCTCGTTCTCGCCTCTGGTGTACTTTTTGTAGTGGCCGTATTTCTCCTCTTCGGTAATTTCGGCATCACCCAGCAACACGTGCGCGATGGAGTCGCGGACCCAATTGACAAATTGGCGGTATTCGTTGTTGGTGATTTCGGTCTCGTCCATCCAGAAAGCGTCCAAGGTCACGTTCTTGGACTGTTGGGTTTGGGCGAAAGGCACGTCTTGGTCGCCACCACCCATCACATAATGGCCTGCTGGCACATAGACCATGCCGTAAGGTTCGAGTTCGAGGACATCGGGACGGTCCTTGACTCCGACCAGTTGGCCGTCGCCTCCGTTTTTGCAGGACACGGACACCACCAGTGCCGCTGCGATAAGAATTAATACCCTTTTCATTGTTATGTAATTTATTGTTTTTATCTAATGCGAAATATTTAACGTGAAAATCACTGATTTATTTTCTAATACCAATTTTTATAGATGGAGCGGGTGGAACCATAGCCCGAGAACACCTCTGGTTTGTAGATATCAAAGCAGTAGCGGACCATCACTTCCACATCGCCGAAGCTCCTGTTGAGGCGGTAACCGAGGCTGTTGGTCGTGAATCCGTACGACAATCCGGCTTCCAAGCCTTTAAGATAAACGTTGGAGGAGTTATAGAACGGGCGGGCACCGAAAATCAGGGAGACGACATCCTGGAAACGGTATCCAAGGCCGCCCCAGAAGACTCCATTGTAGCGTGCCAACGCCATGACCTCCCACTGGAAGGTCTTGAAATCGGTCTTGATCATGGCCTGCGGCATGATTTCCCAGTTAGGGTTTGCCGGGACAATCCACGTGTAACCGCCATGTGCATACATCTGCGTGGAACGTGAGGGACCGTATTCGCCTGAAAGCCGCAGAGCATGATTCTTGTCGAGTGCACCGGCTATTTGCGTGACGCTCAAACCGGCAAACCATTGGTCGGTTTTGTAGAGAACGCCAAAGTCGAAATCCAAGTCCAGAGTGGACTCAGAGAGCATCTGCAGCAAGGGATCTCCAGGGGTCGTTGGTCTGAATTTGTCTTTATCAATGCTTTGATTAAAGAGTGACACATGAGCACCTATGCCCAGATGACCGCCTCCGATACGAAGTTTATAAGAATAACCCAAACGAATAGACACGCTGTTATAGAAACCGACATGGTCGCTAAGCAAAGACAAACCGATGGAGCCGTGGAGTTTTTTCAGGTAGGATTCAATATTGAGGAGGAAATTTTGCGGGCTAGTCTTGTCCATAGAGTTGGTGTCCCGGCGACCGCCTTCGCCATAAACATCGCGCCACCCCATATATTTGTTGTCATAGACGAACGTAAAGCACAGCGTATTGCTTTGCTCTCCGATGCCACCGGGGTTATAATAGGAGGTTGTCCACGGAAATAGCGTAAATTGCGCGTCATCCTGGGCACGAGCGGAGAGACAAAATGTCATCGCCAACAACAATAAGAATCCTATCTTTTTCGCACGAATTACCATCGTATCTTTGGGTTTGGTTTAACAGTAACAATCTACAGTTGAATGTGTTAGGTTATTCATTCGGTGGACTCTACTATTATCACGTCTTTCTTTTTACACGTCTTACCGAAAAAAGTTACAGAACACATTTAACCTTTTAATTTTTCAAGCGACAAAAATACATTTATTTTTTCAATGCACAAATAGTTTGTTCAAAAAAAATTCTTTTTCATTCCCTCAAGTTATCAACACATACATTTAATAGACAAACAATATTTATAAAACACTGACAATCACACACTTGAAAACCATACAAAAATACAGGTAAGCATGCAAGGAGAGACACAAAGCCCACATTGGGGTGTTGATAACGCTAAAATTGCGCCCGCACGGAAACAGAACCGGTATGTACTGCCTTATGCCCTTGGGAAACACGTCCGTCGTAGCGCAGGGAGAGGTTCAGATACTCGGTCAGGGCAAATTGCAAATCCAAAGCCCAGACGGCGTTATGCCCCACCGCCAACCCGTCCAGCATCTGGTAGGCAGCCGCTGCATTCGTGGGAGCCTGTCCCAGCATGCCCACATAGCGAAACGTCGCTGTCGCCACGCCCCGGCGAGCCAGCTTGACGTTGAACAACATGTTCGCATCGTGCACATGCAAGTGGCCGTCCCCCACCCTGCCACGCTTGTCAACATACACATACGCCAGTTCCCCCACATACTTGTCCTGCAACTGCAACCGTAACTTCCCACCCACACCATGACGCTCGAATTCGTAATTGCGGGTCGCCATGAAATCCGAATGGTTACCCGTCACGCCGTGCAAGTAGTGGGTCTCCACGACAACCTTGCCTCCGATATTGCTTCGCAGCGTCACCTGCTGCAGACCGGCATCGTTGTATTCGGAACCATAGTAGAGCAGATTCTTGTTTCGCGACTTTTGCACTACAAAATCAAAAGAAAACTTGGATGCGCTATTGTTGAAGGAAAAGGTATTATTCACATTCATGGTTCTGCTGAGCAAGTTCGTGTCACCCATGTCTGCATAAAAAGGGTTGAATTTGGGCGTTGCGTATTTAAGACGAGTGCGATATTGCGCCACGTCGGAAAAACGGGCGAGGAAACGCCGGAATCCCTTCTTGTTGCCCCAAACGGCGGCGGGACGAATTTGCACACTCTGGGTAAAAGCGTTTTGGTAGGCATTAACATAATCCGTCCCCGTGATCCAAACCTTCACATAGTTGGCTTCGTCCTGGAATGCGGCCACCTCAAACTCGTCCATCTCTTCTATGCCATTCCCGTTGTAGTCGCGCCACGTGTGCGTACCTTGTCCCGCTGCAACTTTCAGGAACGTGTATGTACGCTTTTGTTCCATGCTGCTGCCCGCTTCGTAATAGGTACTCAGCAAGATGGCATTGTGGAAGAAACGGCCTGTATATTCGACATCACCCACAAAATAATGCTCACGCACATGGTTCTGCATCTCATCGTGCACACGCTGCGTCCTATATGTGGCCTGTACTGCAAAGTGCTGATTACGAATCCTGTTGAATTGAAAAAGCGCATTGGCCTCCTGTATGCCTTGCCGCATGGCCAATCTGCCGCTGTCGGGCGCGAACTCCAACCTGTTCTTATAAGATATATTGTATTTATAAACAGTAGAATCCCCGTTTTTCAAGTAAATGAGCAATTCATTGAAAGCATAGCTGTTGGCGCGCAAGGTGTCAAGAGCGGCATCCCTGAAAATGTTATGCTCCATCTTGTCGGACATGCCGAACTCCACGGTCTTGAGCCGATAGGCCCACTTGACATCACCCGCCAGGAATCGGCTACGCTGCACGCTGTCGGAGGTGGTCAAGAAAGCCACACGCGCATCGAAAAGCGTGTGTCCAAACGTGTTGCGAGTCAATAATTCTTGTCGCAATGCGGAAATCTCCCCAAAACGAGTGAACCAGTTGAACTCATATTGCGAAATACTGACATTTTTTTTGTCAAAACCAATGAGGGCGTGCAACATCTGCTCGGAATGGAGGCTGGAGTAGTCGGCGTTGAGGTTGTAGTCACGCGCAAACTCCACATCGCGAAAACTCTCCACGGCATGGAAATTGCGGTGTACGAACTGCCAGTCAAGGCGGCTCACGAAACTCCACGGGGAGGACTTCTCCTTTTTGCCCAGCATCTGCCGATGACCGAACGCAAAATTGGCGGCGAAGCCGACATTGTCGCGATCGTCACCTTTGGAAAACAGATTATGATCATGTTCGGACAGTGCCACCTCGCCCGCGATAGTTGTCCCCTGCCGGGCATTCCAAGTCGCCGCAATGGTAGCCATGCGCGCCCGTTGGGGTGCGACCAACAGCACGGCTGGCACATAGTCGCCCCGCGACTCGCCATCTTCCGGAGCCACCCAGCCAAAGACACGTCCGTTGGAAGTGCTGCGCAACAGCACATAGTCGCCCTTGCCCTGCCCCACAAACGAAAATCCCACACTGTACAACTGCACGCCCTCGTCAGTGGAATAGACATAGACATTCGGATAAGCGACGCCATTCACCGTGGTGTCCCTGCGGGCATACAGCAGACGGTTGGTGGAATACTGCACCGAGTCGGCACGGGCATACCATGCATTTTGCAAATCATCGCCCAACTGCGACAAGAAGAGTTTCTCGTCATTGCCGAGTTCTGGCTGTATAGATTGGTTTTTAAGGTCTTGTTCCTGGAAATAGTTGACATTCAGCTTCACCTGCTGTTTTTTTCCAAGCGTGAGTTCATTGTACGAGAAGAGTCCAATGCGCGTAAAATGGCGGTCTGTACATTCAAACTCCACATAGACGCGCTTTTCGGACGACATCAGCATAGCCGGAGTGAAGGTGATTTCGGCGGCGTTGTAGTCCATCGTGTAGTCATTCTCCTGCCCGCGGGTCAGGAGCACGCCATCCACGTACACACGCTCCGAACCTGCCACCACGACAATGCCAACCTCATTGTTCGGGCCGTAAAGCTTGTACGGCCCCTGCACGCCGTTCTGAATATTGAGCTTCTGGCGGACGAAGTTTCCTTTGGCAATACCACCTCCCAAAGAGTGGGTCGCCCTGACCTTCTCCTTGGCGGTGTATCGCACCGAAGCGTCCATTCCCAACAAGTTGCGCGATACCTTCAGGAAACCGGAGCCCGGATTGCCGACAAGGATGTCACCGGCATCCACTTTTGCCATCTCTTTATAATATAATGTAATAAATATACTATTTATATCAGACAGATATTGGGTATTGCCTTCCGGTTGAATAGGAATATTTTTATCCGATATGGAGGCCACGATACGAAAATCCTCGTTCAGGTCTCCTGAGATCTGCAAGTTGAGTGCAGAATTGAGCACAAGATCCTGGTTGTTTCCAACCGTAACGCCACGCGACACGTAACCTGAAGTCAACAGGCGGGCATCGCCGTAGAGGTCAGTTTCCGCAGGCATCCCGTATGTAATCATGCCACCCCCTCGCGGACTCTCTATCTCCGAGAGCTGGTGACGACGGATGGGTTTGGTGAAATCAAGGGCGTAAACCTGGTATTGGCATACTAAAACACGCCCCAAAAGAGCGGAATCGAGGAGGTAGAGCTTTGCGGCAATGGGATCGACGCGGTATTGCGAACGTTCGAGATTCGCGATGGAAAAAGTGCCGGGCACCATGGAAAGCGTGTCAATCCGAAAAGCGAGAGAATCGGCCACACAACTTTTGAGACGAGATTCTCCCACCGACTGGGGGAATGCCGTTTCCACTGAAAACAAGAATGTTACAAGCAACAAAGCAAGTCGTAGCCGTAGTCTCATACGCATAAATCCGTATCTACAATCACACGCCCGCAAGATGCGAACGTTTGCGTTGCAATAATTTGGATTTTTTAATAACTGATAATTGGCAAATTTCGTATCTTTGCACGCAAAATTTTTACACTATGGAAAAGATTGAGAGCACCATTATGAAAGACACCCGATCTGGTTTCGGGGCTGGGTTAGTGGAAGCCGGACAACGCAACCCCAACGTGTTCGCGCTGACTGGTGATGTCACCGGCAGTGTCAAGATGGGGGACTTCAAGGCCGCATTCCCAGAACGTTTCATCCAGGTAGGCATCGCCGAAGCCAATATGATCGGCATCTCCGCCGGGCTTGCCCTGAGTGGCAAGGTGCCTTTTGCCGCCGCCTTTGCCGGCTTTATTTCCGGTCGTGTGTATGACCAAATCCGCATGACGGTGGCCTATTCCAACCTCAACGTCAAAATCTGCGCCTCCCATGCCGGCCTCACCGTTGGCGAGGACGGGGCCACGCACGAGATGATGGAAGACCTCGGGCTCATGAAGATGCTGCCCAATATGGTCGTCATCAACCCCTGCGACTATAATCAGACCAAGATGGCGACCTTGGCCGCCGCCGAATATGTCGGCCCGGTTTACCTGCGCTTCGGCCGCCCCGCCGTGCCCAACTTCATGCCGGAAGAGCCGTTCGTCATCGGCAAGGCCATCACCCTCAACGAAGGCACTGACGTCACCATCTTCGCCACCGGCCATCTGGTGTACCCCGCAGTCCAGTCCGCCTATGTGCTCGCCGAGCAAGGCTTCTCCGTCGAAGTCATTGACATCGCCACCATCAAGCCGCTCGACACCGACGCTGTGCTCAAGAGCGTGGCCAAGACCAAGTGTGCCGTCACCGCCGAAGAGCACCTCATGAACGGAGGCCTCGGCGACTCCATCTGCCAACTACTCGGACGCAAGTTGCCCGCTCCCGTCGAAATGGTCGCCGTGGACGACAAGTTCGGTGAAAGCGGCACCCCCGACCAACTCATGACAGCCTACGGCCTTGATATGGAACACATCATGGATGCCTGCAAGAGAGCCATCGCCCGCAAATAACAACCCCCATGCCAGAACCCACCGACGAATTCATCCTCGCCCTTTTTGCCAACAGCAAGACCAAAGAACAAGCCTTCGAGATGCTGTTGAAAAAGTACCAACGGCTCATCTACTACAATGTGCGCCGTATTGTGACACTGCACGAAGATGCCGACGACGTGACTCAAAACGTCAGCATCAAGATCTGGCGTCATCTTGACAAATTCCGCGGTGACGCCAGCCTCAAGACATGGATCACGAAAATCAGCGTCAACGAGGCACTCACCTTCGTCGAGAAGAAAAAGAAACTGCTCAACCTGACGGACGACAGCTACACCGATTTCCTCTTGGTCACGCAACCTGAGACCAACTCATACACGCCCAACGAAATCGAACACATGCTGCAAGAGGCCATCTTGCGACTGCCTCCCAAGCAACGCGCCGTCTTCACCATGCGTTATTACGACGAGACCCCATACGCCGAAATGTCCAAAATCTTCGACACCTCCGAAAGTGCCCTGAAGGCCTCTTACCATTTCGCTATGGAAAAAATCAAAAAAAATTTGTTGGAGCATTAAACCTTCGTCGCTTTCTGACATCTACCCATTTGTTTCAATTATTTCATCAACATGATAGACATCGAGAATTTGGACCGGAAAGAGCACTACGAGGTGCCAGAGGGCTATTTCGACCAGCTGCCCTCGAGGGTGATGACCACCATACGCAAACAGAAGACAGCACGCCGCAACACTTTTGTCCTCTCCGCTGCAGCCGTGGCATTGCTCGCTATCGCCAGCACGCTCTTCTTCAATTATAGAAAAGAGGAAAAAATCCAACAACAAATCGTCATTCAGGCCCAAGAAGAGAAAGAACTGGAAGAACAGCTCATCGACTATTACAACACCGAGCTTGCGCAAATGGATTACTATAACTTCTAAAAACAAAATCACTATGAAACGCATATTCCTTATCATCACGATACTGCTTGCAGGCATTGTCGTGTCCAACGCCCAAGAGAACAAAATTGACGGCAACAAGATGGTTCAAGAACGTCTCACGAATATGAAAGCGCAATTCAAGCCCAGCGCCACGGAAGCCAAGACCTTCTGGAAAGCATACGAAGAGTTCCTGCGCTCCGAAGTGAAGCTGCACGAGACCTACCGCTCCAACCTTGAGAAGAAAGGCATCACCGTCAACTGCCCCAACTGCGCCAAATGTGATGAAAAGTGCAACGAATTGACCGACGCCCAAATAACCTACCTTTTCGACCAGAAATTCGAGCTGAAGAAAAGCATGTTCAACCTGGAGAGCTCTTTCTACAAAAAAATGAAATCCACGCTTTCGGCAAAGCACCTGCAAGAATTCTACAAGATGGACGAGCGTGTCAAACGGGATCTCATCTCCAAACAGAAATCCAATACTGCTGCGAAGACAAAAGATGCCACAAAAGCAAAAGAGCCCACGCCGACCAAGCCGAAAAGATAACCGCCGACAACCACATAGAAAAACCGCTCAAAGGCGGTTTTTTTTATTGTTGATAAAAAATTATTTGAAAAACAAAACATTATCAAAAAAAGTGTATTTTTGCACCCCCAAAAAATAGGGTAAAATTACATTATAAATTAAAAGATTAACACAACCGATTGTATGCCTACAATTCAACAATTAGTAAGAAAAGGAAGAAAGAAATTGACTTCGCAGAGCAAGTCAAGGGCATTGGACGCATGTCCGCAAAGACGCGGCGTCTGCCTGAGGGTTTACACGACGACCCCGAAGAAACCGAATTCCGCCATGCGTAAGGTGGCGAGAGTAAGAATGACCAACGGCAAGGAAGTGAACGCCTACATCCCCGGTGAAGGCCACAACCTGCAGGAGCACTCCATCGTGCTGGTGCGCGGCGGCCGTGTCAAGGACCTGCCCGGCGTGCGTTACCACATCGTGCGCGGCGCTCTTGACTCCGCCGGCGTTGACGGACGCCTCCAAGGACGCTCCAAATATGGCGCCAAACGTCCCAAAAAGGCTGCGAAATAATTAGTTTCAACAAAAAAGTAAATTGACCGCCGCGATTGGCGACTCAAGAGTAAATAACATTTATTGAAGATACAAACAAATGAGAAATTCACACGCAAAAAAAAGGATCATTCTTCCAGATCCCAAATTCAATGACGAACTCGTGACCAAATTCGTCAATAACATCATGTTGAAAGGCAAAAAGAATCTCGCTTTCGAGATTTTCTACAAAGCCATTGACATCGTAGAAGAGAAGACCAAAGAGAACGGCATCGAAGTCTGGAAAAAAGCGTTGGAAAACGTCACCCCCAGCGTCGAGGTCAAGAGCAAACGTGTCGGTGGCACCACCCTGCCCGTCCCTGAAGAGATCAAGCCGGGCAGAAAACAATCTATCGGTATGAAGAGCCTCATCTCCTTCGCCCGCAAACGCCATGAACAAACCATGGCCGACAAGCTCGCCCAGGAAATCATGGCCGCATATAAGTCTGAAGGCGCCGCTTTCAAGAGAAAAGAGGAAATCCACAGAATGGCAGAAGCCAACAAGGCTTTCGCCCACATGCGCTCGTAGTCGCCTAAAGACCACCATTCCCCTATACATCAAGGAGGCGACACGATGGCTGAAGACCTGCTCAAGATTCGCAATATCGGCATAATGGCCCATATTGACGCCGGCAAGACCACCACCACCGAGCGCATCCTTTACTATACTGGGAAAAACTACAAAATCGGCGAGGTCGATGAAGGTACTGCCACCATGGACTGGATGGTGCAGGAACAAGAAAGAGGAATCACCATCACCTCCGCCGCCACCACAGTGATGTGGAAACACCAGTCAAATGACTACAAGATCAACATCATCGACACCCCAGGGCACGTCGATTTTACGGTCGAAGTAGAACGTTCTTTGAGAATACTGGATGGAGCCGTAGCTATCTTCTGCGCCGTTGGCGGCGTGGAAGCACAATCCGAAACCGTATGGCGCCAGGCCGACAAGTACAACGTGGCACGCATCTGCTACGTCAACAAGATGGACCGCTCCGGGGCCAACTTTCTCGCCGTCGTGGACCAGATCCGCGAGAAGCTGAAAGCTCACCCCCTGCCCCTCCAACTCCCCATCGGAGCTGAGGATTCCTTCATCGGACTCGTCGACCTGCTTGACATGAAAGCCTACCAGTGGAGCGAGGAAGACCAAGGCAACACCTACGGGGAAATTCCAATCCCCGAAGACATGGCAGACGAGGTCGAAACCTACCGCACTAACCTGGTGGAGACACTGGCCGAAATGGACGAGCAACTGATGGAGAAATACTTCGCCGACAGTGACAGCATCACCCGCGAGGAACTGGTCGAAGCCATCAGAAAAGCCACCCTCGAACGCAAGATACAACCCGTCCTTTGCGGGTCGTCGTTCAAAAACAAGGGCGTGCAAAAACTGCTCGACGCCATCGTGAGTTTCCTTCCCTCCCCCATGGACATGCCTGCCATCAATGGCATCAACCCCAAAAACGGAGAGCAGGACACCCGCCCGATGGATCCCACCGCCCCCTTCGCGGCATTAGCCTTTAAAATCGCCACCGACCCCTACGTCGGCAAACTGACTTTCATCAAGGTCTACTCCGGCGAGCTGAAGAGCGGCGAAACGGTCTACAACGTCAGCACCGGCAAACGTGAACGCGTGGCCAAAATCCTGCAAATGCATTCCAACAAGCAACAGCCCCTGGAAAGCGTCACTGCAGGCAACATCGTGGCTCTCGTGGGCATGAAGGAAATACACACCGGCGACTCTCTGACCGACGAGCGGCACCCGATCGTCCTCGAAAACATCGTCTTCCCCGAACCCGTGATCCAAATCGCCATCGAGGCCAAGACCAAAGACGATGAAGAAAAGATGATGAACGCGCTCGACAAGCTGGCCGAAGAGGACCCGACCTTCCAAGTGAAGACCGACAGCGAGTCCGGTCAGGTGCTCATCAGCGGCATGGGCGAGTTGCACCTCGACATCCTGCTGGATCGCCTCAAACGCGAGTTCGGCGTCGAATGCAACCACGGCAAACCGAGAGTCGCCTACAAGGAGGCTCTCACCGTCCCTGTCACCTACCACTCCGCCTACAAGCGGCAGACTGGAGGCAAGGGTTCGTTTGCCGTCATGGACTTCGAGATGTCACCTCTGACCTACGACCAAAAAGGGCTGCAGTTCGAGAATCTCGTCAAGGGCGGCGTGATACCGAAAGAATATCTCGTCGGTGCCGAGAAAGGATTCAAGACCGCCATGCTCAACGGCAAGTACGGATTCCCGGTCTTGTCGATGGCTGTCAAGGTCACCGACGGCGAGGCACACCCTGTGGATTCGGATGCATTGGCCTTTGAGATCTGCGCCAAGATAGGATTCCGCGATGCGCTGCAACAGACAGACACCGCCATCTTGGAACCCATCATGCACGTGGAAATCACCACACCCGACGAATACATCGGCAACGTGACCGGCGACCTCAACCGCCGCCGTTCCGTGCTCGAACAAATCGATGCCAAGGTGGGCTTCCAAGTCATCCACTCGCAAGTGCCGTTGGCCGAGATGTTCGGATATGTCACCACGCTACGCTCCATTAGTCAAGGACGTGCCACCTTCAGCATGGAATTCTTGAAATACGCCGAAGTGCCGGCTGAAGTCAAGGACTACATCATGAACGTGGGAAGATTTATACTATAAACGCATATAAGGAACTAGTTAATAACGTTATATAACAACTAAAATTAAAGAAAAGTGAGTCACAGAATCAGAATCAAATTGAAATCATTCGACCACACCTTGGTTGACAAATCAGCCGAGAAGATTGTCAAGACGGTCAATGGCGTGAAAGATGACAAGGTGGTGCTGGTAGGACCGATCCCCCTTCCCACACACACCAAGATCTTCACCGTGAACCGTTCCACTTTTGTAAACAAGAAATCCAGAGAACAATTCCAGCTTTCCACTTACAAGAGAATCCTTGACATTTACGGCACCACCGCAAAGACCATCGACGCCCTCATGAAGCTCGAATTACCGAGCGGCGTGGACGTTGAAATCAAAGTGTGATGAATGTATTTTTTGTAGGAACGTATAGTCATGCGTTTTTACAAAAATCCGGGGCGTTAGCTCAGTTGGCTAGAGCGTCTGACTGGCAGTCAGGAGGTCGTGAGTTCGATTCTCATACGCTCCACATCAAGCCCTTCGCAACTTGGTTGTGAAGGGCTTTTTTATTGGATGCTTTTCAAAAGCTGTTCCACCCGAGCCCGATATTTCCGAATCTGCCCGTCAACGAAATCCTCGCTAAACTTAGCATCACAGAAGCCGTTTCCGCGCGCCACGAACGATGGGTCGTCCAAGTCGTCGAACAACTCCTCATAATTTTGCAAATATTGCTGATTCAGTTCCAACAGGGCTTTTAAACCACCCTCGGGGACCTCAACCTGCTCCCCATCGATATAGCGGAAAAAATGTTTCATAGCGTATATTTTGAGGGGGCAAAAATACAAAAAATGAAACGCCTTTTCCCATTGATATCCTTTATAGACTCCACATTTGCGTATTCCGCACGCGTGAGGCCTTCCATAAGTTCCAGATGGAAATCCTCGTACGTCTCCATCATCAGGATGCCACCGGATTTAAGGGCGCGTTGCCCTATCTTGGCGAGAGCGCGATAAAACAGCAAAGGATCATGGTCGGGCACGAAGAGAGCCGTGGCCGGTTCATGGTCGCGCACGTTTGGATGCATGGCATTCCGAAGGCTCTCCGGAATATAGGGGGGATTACTAACGATGGCGTCAAAACGAATGTCAGCGAAAGGCAGATTGTCGGCCTCACGCATGTCGTGATGTGCAAAGGCAACATTGACGCCCTGTACATCCGCATTTTCCCGTGCAACCTGCAGGGCTTCCATGGATATGTCGGTCGCAAACAGCTTGGCGTGCGGCAAGGCTTTCGCCAATGCAACCGCAACGCATCCACTGCCCGTGCCCACATCCCAGATCATCGGCGCAGGATGGTCTCGAAAAATATCTTTCGCCCGCTGCACCAGCTCTTCCGTCTCGGGGCGGGGTATGAGCACCGCCGACGTAACCTTCATCGTCAAGCCGTAAAATTCGGTCTCTCCGAGCAGATACTGTATGGGAAGGCCTTCGGCCAGCTGGGAAAGCTCCTGTTCAAAGCGCATCAGTTGCACATCAGAGAGCGCGTCATCACCATGAAGCACAAGCTCATAAGAGGGCATGCCGAGGCGTGTTTGCAGATATAACTTTGCAATGGCAGCCGCCTCACGAGGATCGTAAAGCGGCTGCAGCGTGTTGGAAATGGTATGTTGAAATGAACGTATAGTCATAAAATGTCCCCGCATTAGTCGAGGCATTTGGTGGGAATGTCGCGCCACGCCCACTTTGCTTTCACCACACCTTTGTCAATGAAGATAAGGCCTGGATTAGAACGGATGGCATCGCGCACCATGAACGGACCATGGGCTGGATCGATGGGATTGCGATATATCGGGAACTCTATCTGATATTTTTCGATGAAAGCCTCCACATCATTTTCATCACTATTGGTCACTGCCACAAAGGGGATGTCGCGTTGGTCACAGTCGGTGACAATCGTGCGAACATACGCCATGCTTTTAGTCTTAACCTCATTCACATCATGGATGAAGAGCAAATAAACCTTGGTGTCGGGGTTAATGTATTCAAAAGCATGGTCGGCGCCGTTTTCATCCAGCATATTGAAGCCATCGATTTCAGCTTTCTTGCCAGGTTCAACCTCCTTGTCCGTGCGATCCACATATTCATAGTTGTCATAAAAGGACATGTCTTTCTCCATCAATTCGTCTTCGGTGAGAACAACTTCTGCTTTGTCGGCATTGCTGCGATAGACAAACGAAGACTCTTTCTTGGCGGGTTGTTCGATGAAGGCTTTTACCACATCGTTGCCCTTTTTCCAGTCGGAGAAGTCGATAGCGGGCAGGTGACGGATGCAGTGGAGTTGGAAAATCACGGCAATGGCGACGAAGAGCGCCACGAGAATCCATTGTCCCAACTGGGTAAGCCCGATGTCGGGAATCCTCTTGCGATTGACGAATACAATGATGGTGGGGATGATGATGACGACATTTTTGAGGAACGTAGTCATATTGGACATTTTCACCACCTGTCCAAAACAGCCGCAGTCATGGACCACGCCGAAATAGTGGATGCCGTGGATTTCCATGTACTCAGCCACCGCAAGCCAGAGTGTCAGGAAGAAGAAAAATGTCATAAAGAGCAGGTAGCCCCATGTCGTAAGGTTCACGCGCACGCGCAGCAACATCATGCAGCCGAGCACAAATTCGCATGTGATGGCGGCCACTCCGGCGAGCAGGGCTATTGGTTTCAAAAAGCCCATCCCAAAAGAGACGAAGTAGTCGTTCATCGTGATGCCAAAATTAACTGGATCCACCGCCTTGCTGATGGAGGAGAAGAGGAACAGCAACCCTAATGCGATTCTTAAAATTTTTAGCCAGACAGGTTCTCTTTGTGACATGATTAATCTGTTTTGTTGTTTAAAAAAGCGTCGGAGCCCAAACTCCGACGCATAAAATTCTATTTTTCACCTTCAACGACCAGACGTATCAGGCAGAACATGGCATAATTGATGATGTCATAGTAATTGGCATCAAGCCCTTCGGAAACAATCGTGTTGCCGTGATGGTCTTCAATGGATTTTATGCGAAAGATTTTCATCAGGATGATGTCATCGATGGAGCTGATGCGCATTTGTCGCCACGCTTCGTCATAGTCATGGTTTTTGTCCATCATCAGCTTCTTGGCCGCATAAATATATTTATTGTAGAGTTCCACGGCACGCTCGGGAGCCATCTCGATATCTTCGGCGCTGTTCGCCACGCCCACTTCCAATTGGATGAGAGCCATCACGGAATAGTTGACAATGCCGATAAATTCAGGGATGATACCCTCGGCAATCTTGGCTTCACCCTTTTCCTGGATGCTGCGTATGCGATTGGCCTTGATGTATATCTGGTCGGTAAGTGACGGGGTCCGCAGGATACGCCAAGCTGTGCCATAATCCTTTGCCTTATTGGCAAAGAGTTCCTGGCAAACTTGGATAACCTGATCGTATTGTTCGGAAGTATTGCCCATCGCGCACACCTATTGTTTGACAATCTTGCGAGTGACTGTGCCCTGGTTGTCGGATATCATCCTCACGATATAAACGCCGTTGGCGAGGTTCGACAAATTGAGGGATGTATGGTTGTCATTGGGCTCTTCCGTCAGCAAGAGTTTACCGAAAAGGTCGAACACCTGCACTTGCGCGAGGCGGGCGTTGTCACTTTGAATATTCAACCGGCCGTTGGTCGGATTAGGATAGACGGCGATGGCGAAGGCATCAGCAGAATGGTTCTCAATGCCAACAGGATCATGGGTGTCCTCGGTAACGCGGGTGCCTATTCCGGGCAGAATGATGTTATCAATCCACGCACAGTCGCTGCCGCTGGCTTGGCTAACGTCTTTCTCGTAAGCAAATTTGATGTTGTGGGTGCCCGCCGCGAGGACAAAACTCTTCTGGGTCCAAGCCACTTCTCCTGAAGCCTCATCCATCTCGTTGTTGTCGACATAGAGTTTGAACATGTCGTAGTCCTCTTCTGAGGAGACTTTACGGAAATAGGAGAGTTCGCCTTCCATGGTAGAGGTGATCGTGATGGAAAGGGCAGACTGTGAAGGCGTGGAACTTCCCCACCAGCCACCACTACCGTTACTCAAGCCTTGCTTGGAGCGTGCGCAGTAGTTGCCGGCATATGGGGCCGTCGAAGTGACGAACCAAGGATTGTTATTGTTAACCCAGTTGAACCGAGAGAAATCCCCGCTTTCGAAATCTTCCATAGCTCTACCCACGGTGAGGAACAACGTGTCGATATGGTCGACATTATTATAAATGACGTGGATATAAAGGGGTACGATAGATACCGTGGGCACATTGTTGCCAACTTGCAAGGTAAACGTGGAATTGACACTGCCTTGGGCTCCAATCCAGCTCACATTCTGCGACGGCGAGATAACCACGACGCCAGAGTAGTTGCAGGTAACATCAACCACGAGGTTGGAAGCGTCGGCATGCCCCACATTGCTGACCGTAACACGAGCTGCTGCCTGCGTGCCGGGATCAATGGCTGCGGTGGCAGTGGCACCCTGCACCGACTTGTCGGTCACCTTAAGATTAGGTGCCAACACGGTGAAGGAGACGTTCTTGGTGGAACTTCCAGAGCCCCAATTGACAGTTACTTGGAAATTGGCAATATCTCCGTCTTGGGCATCTTGCGGGATACTGACAGAAAAAGCGTTATTAAGGGTTTCGCTGCCATTGACGGCCAGGGCGCTGCAGGAGGCAGTGCTTTGCGTAACGGTATAGCCCGGTGTCTGCGAGGTCATCGTGGCCGTGATGTTGGAGGCATTAGCCACACCAAGGTTGGTAAGCGAAAGATCCCAGTTGACGGTAGTACCGTTAACCGGGTAGTTGTTGTTGGCCAAAGTCACATTGTTGGCTACCACATACGGGCCAGAGGGCACGATGAGATTGACAGTTTTGAAGAACTGGATGTGGTTTTGCGCGCCCACAGCGAGTTCATATTCGCCTGGCGTATTGACATTGCTAATGTCAAGGTTGGCATTACCGGAGGCATCGGCAAAAGCAGCTACAACCACTTCCCCATTATAAGTGAGAGCCACGTATGCATGTGGCACAGTGTTAACACTGTATTGAGCGGTACCCACTGGAATGGCATCAGCAGAATTGACGGTCATCTGAGATGGCATACCCAAATACGGACGTATGGAGGGATCACCGAAGATGTGGTAAATCTCCCAATAGTATTTCTTGAGGTCGGAAGAAGAAGATTGCACAGCCAGGTTACCGGCGGTCAAGAAGCCACCCAGACTGGTACACCATTTGTTATATAGTTCATTATGGGTATGGAAAATGCGATCATAGCAACCAAGGTTGCTTGCCTGGTAGTTCATATTGGCAGTGATATTGCTGCGCACGCCCACTGACCAGTATACATCCTCGTTCCAATAGGAGACTTCGGAAGCACCGATATAGGCCATGGCACCTTTTTTCTCTGCACGAAGCAAAGCCTCGCCGAAGCATTCTTGGTTAAACTTGCCCGTCAGGCAGCAGTTGCCAATCATCACGCCATATTTATCCTGGTTACTCATGGATGAGACGTGGCTGGTCGTGAAGGAGGGATCGTACCATTCGGTCACATCACCGTGGGCGGTGTAGTTGGCCCAGCCACAGCCGGCGCCAATCTCGCTGCGGATAGTGGCAGCCTGTGAAGAGCAGTTGTAATTGTGCTTATATACTGTAGTGTAGTTATGGTTGGTAGTCGTGGTGTTGATATAATTATTGTAAATGTAGTTGATTTGACCGTCTGCATGAGTGGTGGACCAAGAATTGTCGGTACCTGCGATCAGCACAGCCTTACCCAGATATGACGGATCAGACATGGTGTATTGTTCGTACATCAAAGACTTGGAAACTTGCGGAGCCAGCTGGTTCGCATTTTGGGCAGAGAAACGCCCGTAGTAGCAGTCGGGAATATTGTCGCCGGAAGTCCAGCAGGCGTAGTAGAGGTCAGTGACATGGCTGTTTTGCTCGGAGCTGCTAAAAGCGGGCACCTGAGCGTGGTCTCCCACGAAGAGCAGATAGGTGGGAGCAGGGTTAGCCGCGGTGGCACCCGTATATTGGCTCATGATGTAGTTCTTGATGGAAGTCGTGGTGGTGCCCACATTGGCATCATCGGTATAGACAATGTCAACTTTATAGCCGATACGTTTTTTCCATTCGGCAAAGGCGAGCAAATTATAGTCGTTGCGGAACATCGAATGGGCGATGATGAGATAACGGATGGGGGCACCGTTAAACTCATCACGGGTTTCGGACATCGGGTTGATGACAGATTGGGAAGCGATAGTGAACATCGGGCTGCCGTAGCGAGCTTTCAGGCTGCGGGTAGCACCGAGGTTGGCATCCACAAAGGAGACTTCCACGTCCACCTTGCGGTAGACGCGCACCATGCCGGTGACGGGGTTGTAGGCAACGGGGCAGACGTAAATGTTGGCGAGGGTGATGTCGCGCATCGTGCCGGCCTTTTCCACGCGCACCAACGGCTCGGCATAGAAAGCATTCTGGCTATATGTTTGGGCGTCCTTCACAAACTCGCGCGTGCCGCTATATGACTTGGGATAAGCAGGTTGTGCGGGAAAGACGGGATAATTGATACCGATCTCAGAGGCATCCACCTCAACATACTGGGCATCCTTAACGGTAGCGACAACATCACTGCAGACAGGAATTTCCAGCAGTTGTGACATTACCGGCAGTTGCGGCTTGCCCACAGTAGTGGAGGGATAGTAGTCGTCCATGACAATCTGAGAGAAGTAACCCTGTGGGGTTTTCACCGTAGTAGCCTGGATATCGGCAGCGGTGAAAGTGATGTCGATACGCCCGTAATCGTTGCGGGTGACGTTGTAATGCTGTGCGAAGGATGCTGAGACCCACAACAACATTGCAACCAGAATCATCGATAGTCTTTTCATAACAATCTTATTTTTAATATTTTAAATATTCAAATTGGTGTATTTCAATAAGTGGCAAAGATATAAAAAAAACTCCTCTCTCCGTTTTTTCTTTTTTGTATTTTTGCACGCTTAATTATCAAAACTATGGAACAGGAAATAGAGAAATGTGCCGAGTTGCTCCGTGCAGGCAAGGTTATCGTCTACCCCACCGACACCGTATGGGGCATCGGATGTGACGCCACCAACGAAAAGGCCGTGGAACGTATCTATCAAATTAAGCGCCGCAACGAGAAGAAGAGCATGATCATACTCCTCGATTCCGCCGAACGGCTGCCGATGTATGTGGATCATATACCCATGATTGCCTGGGATCTCATCCCGCATGTCTCCCGACCGACCACGTTCATCTATCCGACTGCCAAGAACCTGCCCCCGATACTCATCCACAACGACGGCACCATTGCCATCCGAATTGTGCTCAACGAGTTCTGCAAGAAGCTGATACGAGCGCTTGGACACCCTATCGTGTCCACCTCCGCCAACGTGGCTGATGCACCGACACCCCAGGCTTTTTCCGACATCTCCACGGAGATCATCGCCCAGATGGACCACGTGGTGCCCCAAGAGTTCGCCACCTCTGTGGACTATAAGCCATCCCGTCTGATCAAATTCTTGGACGATTATAACTTCACCATCATAAGAGATTGACAACCATGCCGATGACCGCCGTTTTTGCAGGCTCGTTCTGCCCCTTCACCAAAGGACATGAAGACATTGTCCACAAAGCTCTCCCCCTGTTCGACCGCATCATTATCGCCATTGGACATAATTACAATAAAAAAGATCTATTTCCCGTTGAAAAACGCATGGAATGGATTCAAGCGGCATATAAAAACGAGCCGAAAATCGAAGTCGTCACCTATCAAGGGCTTACGGTTGAACTCTGTCGGAAAGTCGGGGCGCGCTACCTTATTCGTGGGGTGCGCAATGCCGCCGACTATGCCGCCGAGGAGGAGATGCGCCTCGCCAACCGCCTGCTTGCTCCGGAAATCGAGACCATCTTCCTGCCAGCCTCGCCCGAATGGGCTGCTGTCTCCTCCTCTCTCGTCCGCGAACTATGGTCCCTCGGTGAAGACTACCGGACATTTGTTCCTGAAGGGGTGGAGTTAGGAGTTTTTAAGCAGGAGTAGTAAATATATAGTTCAAAAATCAACCACAACATGTTTCGAGTTGCACGTTCGCTGTTTATCTCCCTGTTAATAGGGTTCGCCGCCTTCGGGTGGGCGCAGCGGCCTGTAACCATTGCGGGCACGGCCCCCTTTGCCAAGGGCGAGGAAATCCGGTTGCTCGTATTCGAAGACTTGCTCAACCGCATCCCCACGGTGGCGGCCAGTGACAAAATCGACAAGAACGGGCGCTTCAAGCTGACCTGCACCACCAACCAGATCCGTCTTGCCCAATTGGCCATCCGCACCTCCAAGGCTGAATTCTTCATTGTGCCCGACAACACGTACAACTTCTCCATCGGCGTGGACACCGTGCTGTTCCAGCTCATCAACCCCGAGCGGTACGGCGGCTACCTGTGGATCACCAACCCCGCAAAGGACACAAACGACCTCAACTACAAAATCAACCGCTTCAGCCAATATTTCGCCCGGGCCATGAACTACTATGGGTTCCGGGTCACCGTTGACCACGACATCACTGCCTGCGACACCCTTGACCTGTTGCTGCGCAAAAAATTCGACATTCAGTACAATCCGCTAAACTTCTATCAATCATACGCCTACTACACCTGCGGACAGATAGACCGCGTGTGTCGTTCCAAAGAACAGGACTCTTTTTACCGCAAATATTTCGACAACGACTACATCCTTTACAACAATCCGGCCTACATGGACCTCTTCGTGGAGAGCTATACGGGATACCTGTACAACTCCCACTATATTTCCAAAGAATTGCTGGGCAGGACAATCAACGACGAGCCGGATTACCTGGCCCTGTTCAACGGACTTGGTCGCGACCCCATGCTCGCCAACGAGCGGTTACGCGAACTGGTCATCATCCTAAATCTGACGGAGTTGTTCAACAATGAGGAATTCGACCGCGGCAATATTGTGAAATTGTTGCAATACATCAAGGCCTCCACCCACTTCCTGGAACATCTCGTTTTTGTTGACCACGCTTTGGAGCGCATGACACTGTCTGCAGCGCCGTCGCACCCGTTAGTCTTCAAGGATGGCAAGGGAAAGAAAAAGCCCATTAAACAATTCGATGGGAAAGACATCTATGTGCAAGTGTTTCAGAGCGATTGTGTGGATTGCATCCGAGAAATGACGCTCATCAAGGCCCTCAACCAAAAATATGGCGACAAGATACAGTTTATCAGCCTCAACGTCGATCCCGACCGGGATAGCTACGAGCAATTCCTCCAAAGCTACGAAGACATGCTCGATTGGCCGGTTCTCTATTTTGACGGCAACTACGACTGGTTGTTGGAAAACGGGGTGGAGACCTTGCCCGAGTACCTCATCATCAATGCAGATGGAAAAATGCTGCAGCGCTATCCGCCCGAACCTGAAAACGGCCTGCCCGAATACCTTCTCTACCGCTTCCACAACGAAGAGCAAGAACCCGAAAATCCATTGTTTAGAAATTAATACATAAATATTATTTGTCATGAAAAACTCCCTTTTACTGACCCTTATCCTCGCCCTTTCTCTTTGCGTGGGCGCCCAGGAAGAAAAACCATCCACCGGCCAACATTTAGCCAAACTGCCTGCCGTGGACATCCAGACCATCGACGGCAAGATTTTCAACACCCAGGACATCCAAAACGACGGCAAGCCCGTCATCGTCAGCTTGTGGGCCACCTGGTGCAAGCCCTGCATCGCCGAACTGTTGGCCATTGCCGACGAGTACGAGGATTGGGTTGAAGAGACGGGCGTGAAACTTTACGCAGTCTCCATCGACGACGCCAAGACCTCCGCACGCGTAGCTCCCTTCGTCCAAGGACGAGGCTGGGATTATGAGGTGCTGCTCGACGTGAACTCCGACTTCAAGCGCGCCATGAACGTGAACGACGTGCCCTATATGTGCATCCTCAACGGCAAGGGCGAGATTGTGTGGCAGCACACATCCTACGCTCCCGGCAGCGAACAAGAGGTGTACGAGATCATCAAAGGCCTCGCCGCCGAAAAAAAATAGCGATTCAAAAAAGACACCGTAGGTTATAGATGAGTTTTTATCAATAACCTACAGTTTTTTTTATTTAAACTCTGTGGATAAAGTATGAATAAAGTTTTACGTTTTACAGCAACCCTGCTACTACTTGTTTTGACATTGGGGGCCGCCCACGCCCAGCATGAGTTCGGAAACAGCCGCATCAGCGGCGATTTTGGCTTTAACGGCATGTATTACATTCCCGACTCCCTCATCGGTGCCGAGAAGGTCGACTCCAAGGTGCGCGCCAACGCTTTTCTCAACTTGCTCTATTCCAACGGCGGATTCTCGGCAGGCATGCGCTACGAGTTCTACATGTTCCCCCTGCTCGACTTCGAGAAAATAGACTATAAAGGCCAGGGTATCAAATATTTCTTCGCCGACTACAAAAACAAGTTCATCCAAGTCACCGCCGGTACTTTCTACGAACAATTCGGCAACGGTATCGCGTTGCGGGCATACGAGGACCGACAGTTAGGCATCGACAACAGCCTCTTGGGCGCGCGTGTCAAAGTCACGCCTTACAAGGGCATTGTCCTCAAAGGCGTATGGGGTATTGAACGTCTCAACTTTGAGGAGATGGTGGGGCGGAAAGACCAGGTGCGCGGACTCGACGGCGAAATCATCCTTGGCGAGCTCATCCCCTCGATGCAAGAAAAAGGTTTCATGGCCAACATCGGGGCCTCTTTTGTCAGCAAATATGAGCCATCCGACAACGATGTCTACGTCACCCTGCACCCCGATGTGGACTCTTTGAGTGCCACAGGGATGATTCCCTCCTCCAATGTTCCCCAGAATGTGGCATTGTGGGCCACTCGTCTGAGCTTTGGCTACAAGGGGTTCCGTTTGGACGGCGAGTTTGCCCAAAAGATGAACGACCCCAACACCACAAACGGATACATCTATAAAAACGGCAACGCCCTCTTCCTTTCCGCCACATATTCCATGAAGGGTCTGGGCATTGCGGCATCTTTCATCCGCGCCGACAACATGGAATTCAGGTCGCAGCGACTGGCGTTCAAGGAGTCTCGTTTGATGATCAACAACATCCCCGCCATCAACCGCCAGTACTCCTATCAGCTGATCGGCAACTACAGCTACGCCTCCCAAGCCAACGGCCAGATCGGCGCGCAGTTACAGGTCAACTACCAGATTCCCAAGAAAAGCAAGGTCGGCGGCAAGTACGGCACTGACATCACGTTCAACTACTCCCGCTTCCACAACATCGACAAGCAACCCGTGGCAGAGGCCGTGGAATACGGCACCATGTCGGGCACTGACGGATACACCTCCTCTTTCTTCAAGTTCGGTCCCGAGCTCCTTTACCAAGACATCGGCATCGAAATCAGCCGCCGATTCACGAAACACTGGAAGCTGATTCTTGCTTACAACTACATCTCCTACAACATCGCGCAGTTGCAAGGTCACCCGGGCTTCATGCGCGGGCATCTTGTCGCCGCCGACCTGCAATGCAAGATCAACAACAAGCACGCCCTGCGTTTGGAAGCGCAGCATCTCTACACCAAGGATGACAAGGGCAGTTGGGCATACGCCATGCTCGAATATTCCATCAGTCCACACTGGTTCATCTCTGTGGGCGACCAATGGAACTATGGCCATGAGGATCCCACTATGCGGCTGCACTATTACAACATGGCTGCCGCCTACGTCTGGAAGACCACCCGCATCGCCCTCAACTTCGGCAAGACGCAAGAAGGCATCCTTTGCATCGGTGGCGTCTGCCGCGCCGTGCCCGCCTCGTATGGCGTCGGACTATCCATCACCACTTCTTTCTAACCTAATGTAATCTATCAAGTATGAAAAAAATTGCATTATACCTTATAATGGCAGCCATTTTCTCGGTCGGCTGCGACAAAATCGAAGGTCCCTATTTGCAGATCAGCGACAATGAAAGCGTTGACGTGGAGTTCCCCGAATTGAACACCTCGAATGTCTACCGCAAGATTTTGATGGAGGAATACACAGCGCATCGTTGCTCCAACTGTCCGGCTGCACATCAACTCCTGGATAATTTGCACGACCTTTATGGCGACACCCTTGCCATCGTGGGCATCCATGCCACGGAGTTGGCCGCCACCAACATTGAATACCCCTACGACTTCCGCACGGAGGCCGGCAACGAGCTGGCCAAAGACTTCTCCATCAGCACCATTCCCGCTGCCGTCATCAACAGGGAGAACCACGCGGGCGGCTATGGCCGCGACGAATGGATCAACAAATTAGCCGAGGTCGACCGCGGCAATGTTTATGCTGCCATCCAGGTAATCAACCAGCCCAAATCCAATGGCGTCGTAAAAGTCAACACCAAGGTGACCATGCTGAAAGAGTACCCCCATCCCGTGTTCCTGTCCATTTTCATCTGCGAGAACGGTATCGTCAAACCTCAGCTGAGAGGCTTGGAGTGCATTCCTGACTACACGCACAATCACGTCCTGCGCGCCGGCGCCAATGGCACGTATGGCATACCTCTGACCACCAGCGGAATCCTTGAGAAAGGAGAATCCTATCTCTATGCCAAAAGCGTCAAGACCGCGGATACCGATTGGGAGCTTGCCAACTGCACAGCCGTCGTGTTCCTGCATGATCGCGTCAACGGGGAGGTGCTGCAAGTGGAGACTGCTCCCCTGCTGGTTTCAGACAACAAATAACCATTTTTAGACAAGAATATGAAAATAGTAGCCGTCGAACCTATCGGCATCAGCGAAGAGCGTGCCGCCAACATTGCATACGACCTGGCCGCCAAAGGCCACGAATTCATCTGCCACCGCGACCGCCACGAGGATGCCGCCACCCTCATTGAGAGGATGAAGGATGCGGAAGAGGTTATCGTTTCCAACATCAAAATCGGCAGTGACATATTGTCACAATGTCCCAAGTTGAAGAAACTCAACGTCGCCTTCACGGGGCTTGACCACATCGACTTAGCCTATTGCCGGGAGCACGGCATCGAGGTTGTGAATGCCTCAGGCTACGCCACGGAAGGAGTGGCGGAGCTGGCCATCGGGCTGATGTTGGACGTCTATCGGCGCATCACAGCGTTGGATGCCGACATCCGCAAAGGTGGCACGCGCAACAACTTTCTGGGCCGCGAACTGCGCGGCAAACGTGTGGGCATCGTGGGTACGGGAGCCATCGGTCGGCGCACAGCGCAACTATTGCAGTGCTTCGGCTGCGAAGTGGTGGCCTGGAGCCGCACCGAATACAACGATGTGGCAGCGCAAGGCGTCGCCTATCTTCCCTTGGAAGAGCTGATGAAAACCAGCGACATCATCTCCCTGCACGTGCCGCTGACCACCGAGACGCACCATCTCATCAGCCGCAAGCTGCTGTCCCTGTGCAAACCCACGGCGGTCATCATCAACACCGCCCGCGGCAACGTCATCGACATGGACGCACTGGCCGACATGCTGAAAGCGGGCCTTCTTGGCGGCGCGGGCATCGACGTGTTCGAGAAAGAACCGCCCTTGGCCGAAGACCATCCTCTTTTCAGCGCCCCCAACTGCGTGCTCGTGCCCCATGTGGGCTACGCCACCCGCGAGGCCTTCGACGACCGTATCGACATTGTACTCAGTCACATTTAACAACGTATCATTTCCATGTTCCGACGCATCATCAACGCTTGCGTACGCTTTGTGCAACGCTACCTGCCCGAGCCTTTTATTTTTGCGATCATCCTCACCTTCGTGGCAGCCATCCTGGCAATGCCGATTTGTCGCCAAACCCCGTTGGAGGTGGTGGAGCACTGGGGCAACGGTGTATGGAACCTGCTGGCCTTCGCCATGCAGATGGCGTTGGTACTGGTCTGCGGCTCCACGTTGGCGGCCGCGCCTGTCGTGAAGCGCGGCATCAGCGCATTGGCGACATTGCCCAAGAAGCCTGCGGGCGCCATCGCGCTGGTGACGGGCATCTCCGCCATCGCATGCTGGCTCAACTGGGGTTTCGGCCTCATCGTGGGTGTCATCTTCGCCAAGGAGGTCGCCCGCAAGCTGCCGGGCGTAGATTATCGACTGCTCATCGCCTCCGCATATAGTGGCTTCGTGGTGTGGCACGCGGGACTCTCCGGCTCCATTCCGCTAACGATGGCCACGCCGGGCGAGGCACTCTCCACAGCCACCAACGGCGTGCTCACTGCACCCGTGCCCGTGTCGCAAACCATCCTCAACCCATTCAACTTGGTGATTGTTGTACTCGTCATTGTCGCGCTTGTGGCTGTCAATGCACTGATGCACCCCAAAGAGGGAAAAGCCATCACTGTGAATCCTGAATTGCTGGTCGAAGAGGAAAACCCAACTCCTGCCGCCGCCACGACGCCCGCCGAGAAGATGGAACAGAGTCCGCTCTTGAGCTGGCTTGTCGCCATTTTAGGATTGGGATATCTGATTATCAAGCTTTTTGTGCGGGGCGGGGCGTTGGACCTCAATGCCGTGATCATGCTGTTCCTGTTCGTGGGCGTCATTTTGCACCGCACGCCTTTGGCATACGTGCGCGCCTTTGGCAAGGCCGCTTCCGGCGCGGCTGGCATCCTGCTGCAATTCCCCTTCTACGCCGGCATCATGGGGATTATTACAGGTGTGGGACACTCGGGCATCTGCTTCGGCACGGTCATCAGCGACGCCTGCATCTCCATCTCCACGCCAACCACCTACCCGCTGCTGACATTCCTCTGCGCCGCCGTGCTCAACATCTTCGTGCCGTCGGGAGGCGGCCACTGGGCCATCCAGGCACCCATCATGTTCGCCGCAGGTGCAAATCTCGGCGTCGACCCTGGCCTTACGGGTACCGCCATCGCATGGGGTGATGCCTGGACAAACCTCATCCAACCCTTCTGGGCCATCCCCGCCTTGGCCATCGCCAAACTCAACGCCAAGGACATCATGGGATTCTGCCTCATCGACTTGGTTGTCAGCGGGGTCATCATCTGCTGCGGCCTGCTTGCATGGGCCATGTAAGGTCCATACACGCATCGGACAATTCTTAGCAAGATGAAAACTTGTGCCCCATTCTTTTGGGAGGCAAATCATAGACAAAAAAAAACGACGCCTTCCGGTGTCGTTTTTTTGTTCATCAATGAGAAGCATCCTCTATTGGATTTCAATGGACTGGGCGATTTTCATCTCCTCTTGCTTCAACTTGGGCAGCACAACGGTCAGGATGCCGTCCTCCACCTTGGCGGAGATGCCTTTGCGGTCCACATCGTCGGGTAGCGTGTAGCTCTGCTCATAGTTCGAATAAGAGAACTCCCTGCGCAGGTAACGGTGCTTCTTGTCGCTCTCCTTGTGTTCCATTTTGTTCTCGATGGCGACATGGAGCGTGTTGTCGTCATTGATGTTCACCCGACAAAACTCTTTCTTGATGCCCGGCGCAGCAACTTCCATCGTGTAGGCCGTTGCATCCTCCTTTACATTGACTGCCGGTGCTGTGGTATTGGCACGAGGCATCAAATCATTGTTCAGGAATTCTTCAAATACTGTCGGAAACCAACTGTTTTTAAACATTACTGGTAACATGGTAAATACCTCCATTTTTTTAGTTGTTAAATTATATTGTTCCGATTGCTTCGCTTGCGCTCACTCAATCGCAGTTGTACTATGGCAAACGGTGTGCCAAGGTCCAAAAACAACCTGAAATGGACTTTTTGTCACCAACTAATGACAAAAAGTGACAAAGTGGCATTTTATCTTGGCCCTTTATGAAAAACCGTAAAAAAGCACTTCTTGGAAAGCGTTTTTTTGTTATCTTTGCACCTCTTAAAAGAAAATAGTTCTAATCAATCTAAAACATTAAGTATGAGTAACATAAAGTATGTTTACACCTTTGGAGGAAAGACAGCCGAGGGTAAGGCTGATATGAAAAACCTTCTGGGTGGCAAAGGTGCCAACCTTGCTGAGATGTGCTTGCTCAAGCTGCCCGTGCCGGCTGGCTTGACCATCACCACCGAATGCTGCACCGCCTATTATCAAAACAATTGCCAACTTCCCGCCGGCATTATGGACGAGGTCCACGCCGGAATGAAGAATATGGAGAACATTATGGGTATGAAGTACGGCGACCCCGAGAATCCGCTGCTCGTCAGCTGCCGCTCCGGCGCCCGCAAGTCGATGCCCGGCATGATGGACACCGTGCTCAATATCGGTCTCTGCTCCAAGACCATCCCTGGCCTCATCAAGAAGACCAACAACCCTCGTTTCGTGTATGACTCCTACCGTCGTCTCATCATGATGTATGCCGACGTCGTGATGGAGAAGGCCGAAGGCATTGAGCCCGCCGACGGCAAGAGCATCCGCAAGCAACTTGACGATATGCTCGACGCTTACAAGGAGAAAATGGGTTACAAGAGCGACACCGAACTGAAGGCCGAAGAGCTGAAACAACTCGCCGAGGAGTTCAAGGTGCGCATCAAAGAGGTGCTCGGCACCGAGTTCCCCGATGACGCCGAGGCCCAACTCGAAGGCGGCATCAAGGCCGTGTTCAAGAGCTGGAACGGCAAGAAGGCCATCTCCTACCGCCGCATTGAGGGCATCCCCGATGACTGGGGCACCGCCGTCAATGTGCAGACAATGGTGTTCGGCAATATGGGCGACGGCTCCGCTACCGGCGTGGCTTTCACCCGTAACCCCGCCACCGGCGACAACCAATTCTATGGCGAATGGTTGATCAACGCCCAGGGCGAAGATGTGGTGGCCGGTATCCGTACCCCCAACCCGCTGAACGACGACACCAAGAACGAGCAGAACAAGCACATGCATTCTATGCAAGAGCTGATGCCCGAAACCTATAAGGAACTCTGCGAGGTGCGCCGCATCCTTGAAGAGAACTATCACGATATGCTCGACATCGAGTTCACCATCCAAGACGGCAAGCTCTATATGCTGCAGTGCCGCGTCGGCAAGCGTACTGGCGTTGCCGCTCTCACGATGGCCCTCGATATGCTGAAAGAAGGCCTCATCGACGAGAAGGAAGTCGTGATGCGCCTCACTCCCGAGCAACTCGACGAGCTGCTCCACCCGATTCTCGACGGTGCTGACGAGAAGAAGCACACCGTCATCGCAAAGGGTCTGCCTGCAGGTCCTGGCGGTGCTGTGGGTAAAATCGCCCTCACCAGCGAGAAGGCCAAGGAGTATCGCGCCGCCAAGGTGGCCAACGTCCTGGTCCGTGAGGAAACCAATCCCGAAGACGTCGAAGGTATGCGTGCCGCCGACGGCATCCTGACCGCCCGTGGCGGTATGACCTCCCACGCCGCCCTCGTGGCCCGTGGCTGGGGCAAGTGCTGCATCGTGGGCTGCGACGCCGTGAAGATCGACCTTGAGAACGGCATCGTGAAGATCGGTGACCAACAATTCAAGGAGGGTGACACCATCAGCCTGAATGGTTCCAAGGGTTGGGTCTATGCCGAGCCTGTTGGTATGATCAATGCTACTGAAAATCCGCTCTTCCAGCAATTCATGGCGCTGGTTGACAAATACCGCAAGATGGGTGTCCGCACCAATGCCGACAACCCCGAAGATGCCCAGAACGCCGTCAACTTCGGCGCCGAGGGTATCGGCCTCTTCCGTATCGAGCACATGTTCTACGGCAAGAACAGCGAAGAGCCTCTCGCCAAGCTGCGCAATATGATCCTCGCCAACACTACCGAGGAGCGTGTGGCTGCCCTCAACGAGCTGGAGCCGTACATCAAGAACGCCGCCAAGGGCACGTTGAAGGTTTTGGACGGCAAGCCGTTGACATTCCGCTTGATGGACCCGCCTTTGCACGAGTTTGTGCCTCATACCGAGGAGAAGCAGCGCGCCCTCGCCCAAGAGCGTGGCATCAGCTTCGAGGAGATCAAGAAGCGCATCGACGCTCTCAACGAGGTGAACCCGATGATGGGTCTGCGTGGTGTGCGTCTCGGCATCGTCTATCCCGAAATCACCGAGACCCAGTTCCGCGCCCTGTTCCAGGCCACCGCTGAGTTGATGAAGGAAGGCTTCGACCCGCATCTGGAGATCATGGTCCCGCTCACCATCAACGTGAAGGAGCTTGAGCACCAGAAGGCCATCGCCGACCGCGTAAAGAAGGAAGTGGAAGCCAAGTTCGGCGTCGAGATCAACTACCTCTACGGCACGATGATCGAGATTCCGCGCGCCACCCTCGTGGCCGACCAGATCGCCAGCGTAGCCCAGTTCTTCAGTTTCGGCACCAACGACCTCACCCAGATGACCTTCGGCTTCAGCCGCGACGACGTGAACGCCATCGTGAAGGACTACATCGAGGAGAAGATCATCCCCGCCGACCCGTTCAACACCCTCGACCAGGAAGGCGTCGGCCAATTGGTGAAGCTCGGTGTGGAGCGTGGCCGCGGCCAACGCGCCAACCTCAAGTGCGGCGTCTGCGGCGAACACGGCGGCGACCCCGCATCCGTGCATTTCTTCTACAAGGCCGGTCTGAACTACGTAAGCTGCTCGCCGTTCCGCGTGCCCGTCGCACGTCTGGCCGCAGCACAGGCTGCCATTGAGGAGGAAAGATAATCTGAAATTTGGATTTTCTAAAAGGAGTTGGGAATCTCATGTCTCAACTCCTTTTTTTAGGTAATGATATAGCAGTTGACTTGATAAAAGCAAAGACAATCGTTCTCCCATCGCTAATTATGCCCGTGGCACGGCAGTGCCGCGAGACACCAATTCCCCTTCTGATTCTCAGAAGGGGAAATTTTGTGTGCCCGCACTTCAGTGCGGACAGGGAAACGAGAATTGCGATGGGTCAACATCTATATCATTACCCTTTTTATCCATTACCCTAACAAAAAATAATCCCCAACATCTCACAACGTCGGGGATCACCTTCATTATTAATTATAAATAACAACATTACAAATCATCTCATGTCATTTACTTCGACACCCGAGTGTTTGCTTTGATCAAAAGAAAAATAGGTGTCAGGCAGTGATATATTTGAGTTGAATTGCTCGATATAATAGGTATAGACCGTATTGTCCTTTTCATACATCGCCAAGCGTACAATTTGGTTGTTGGTCTTGTTGACAAACAGGCGAATGCGGTAGTATGATTGGGCCGTTTTAGGTGTCAGGTCTATGAGAGCCGTGGAGACATTGTTGATATATTCATCGCGAATGTACTTGGCCCGGAACTGCTTTTCCCAATTCTTGAGAAGAAGCTTGGGGTTCATCATGTTATCGTCGTCTTCAGGATCGTATTCGTAGATGGAGACCTCGTTGGTGGACTTTTGGTAGTTCCATATGGAAGTGCCGTCGCAGAAGAACTCCTGCCCGTCGTAGGAAGCGTGGTATTTTTGTCCTTTGAGGGCGAAATCACCGGAAGAGGTATTCAGAGTCTTGCCATCCTTCGTGGTCTTGAGTGTGTAGTGGAATTTCATCGAGGTGAAAGACTGGTACTTAGCCGACACTTTGCGCAACAATTCCGTGGCTCCGCCATCAGTGTCCTGGGCAAAGCCGGCCCTGCAGAACAGGAGGCAAAAAAACAATGATAAAACAGTCTTTATTTTCATCTCAATATTCAGGTTGCAAAAACGCGTTGTTAGATACCTTTATTGTATCAAGGTTTAAAACATTTTTACAACATTCCCTTTTCGGCAAGCAGTTGGCGCAGCTGGGCCTCTGTTTTGACAAGTACCTCGCGGGGTTTGCTGCCTCGGCCCGGACCGACGATGCCGAATTCCTCAAGCTGGTCCATGATGCGTCCGGAACGGTTGTAGCCCAATTTCATGCGACGCTGGATCTGGGAGGTGGAACCCTGTTGGGTTTGCACGATAAGCACAGCGGCATCGACGAAGAAGGGGTCGATTTCGCCGGAAGATGGTTCGCTGTCGAAGTCGTCTTTGCCCATCTCGGTGCCGGGTTCGGGCACGTCGGGCAGCTCGTACGGCTCGCGGAGCGGGGAGAGTTCCGCTTTCTCTTCGATATAGGTGGCGATTTTCTCCACTTCCGGGGTATCCACGAAAGCGCACTGCAGGCGCACGATATCACTGCCGGTGGAGATAAGCATATCGCCTTTGCCGATAAGTTGGTTTGCGCCCGTGGTGTCAAGGATGGTACGCGAGTCGATGCTGGATTGCACACGGAAAGCGATGCGTGCAGGGAAGTTGGCCTTGATGCTGCCCGTGATGATGTTGACGGAGGGGCGCTGGGTGGCGATCACAAGGTGTATGCCGATGGCGCGGGCCAGCTGTGCCAACCGTGCGAGCGGCTGCTCCACCTCACGACCGGCGGTCATGATGAGGTCGCCGAACTCGTCGATGACCAGCACGATGTATGGCAGGTAGCGGTGCCCCATGGCGGGCGACAACTCGCGGGCACAGAACTTGGCATTGTACTCCTTGATGTTTCGCATCTTGGCGAGCTTGAGCAGGTCGTAGCGGTCGTCCATCTCCTTGCAGAGCGAATTGAGCGTGCGCACCACCTTCTTGGTGTCGGTGATGATGGCATCGCCGTTGTCGGGCAGCGAAGCAAGGTAGTAGTTCTCGATAGCCGAGTAAAGCGTGAATTCCACCTTCTTGGGGTCTATCAAGACGAATTTCATCTCGCACGGATGCTTGGTATAGAGCAGCGAAGTGATGATGGCGTTAAGTCCCACGGACTTGCCCTGGCCGGTGGCGCCGGCCACGAGCAGGTGCGGCATCTTGGCCAGATCGACCACGAAAGGCTCGTTGCTGATGGTGCGCCCCAATCCGATGGGAAGCGCATAGCTGTTGTTCTGGAATTTGTCGGAGGTGATAATCTCCTTCATGGAGACGATGTTGGGATTCTTGTTGGGCACCTCGATGCCGATAGTGCCGCGCCCCGGGATGGGGGCTATGATGCGGATGCCGAGAGCGGCAAGGCTCAGAGCTATATCGTCTTCCAAGTTCTTGATTTTGCTGATGCGCACGCCCTCGGCGGGCACAATCTCATAGAGCGTAACCGTCGGGCCCACAGTGGCGGTGATGCGACGGATGGGGATGCTGAAACTGTTGAGGGTGGATTCGATGCGCTTCTTGTTGTCCAACAGCTCGTGTTTCATTAACTCTTCGTTGGCCTCCTTGGAGGGGTAGTCGTTGAGCAGATCTATGGGAGGAAAATCGTATGTGGAGAGTTCAGCACGGGGATCGTACGGCGGCAGGTTGTGCACCTCTTCAGGTGTCAGCTGGCGAGGGTCCTCCCCTTCTTCGGCTTCGGCATCCACAAGCTCATCTTCATCATCATTCTGCGCAGGAATGTCGTCCGTGGCATTCTGGCTGACCACTTCGAAAGGCACCTCTTCGGATTCCGGTGTGGCAATCGCGACAGGCGAGGGAGATTTGAAGTTCGGTTGTTCCTGCTCAATCTCCCAGATGTGGGTCTTGTTGTCGTACTCCTTACTGAGGCAGCCGTGGTCGGAAATATAAAGGTCGTCGAGGTCTTCATGTGTGGAGGGCTCATCCGTCACTTTGTCATCCTTTCCTTTTTTATTGCGGCGGTTGCGACGTTCAGAAGCCACTTCCGCATCGGGATCATTCTGGTTGAGATTCACGATGGACTGTTGCAACTGGTCGAAAGAGGCGACAGAAAAATCCTTGAGGGCGAGCACGAACGGCCGGTAGAAGATGATCAGGATGATGGCGAGCAGAGCGATTATGGCGAGCACGGCCACTATGGTGCCGAGATGCATGAGGCCTTCTGCGGCATAGTTGCCAAAAGCGCCCGCGATGAAGGTGTTCTTACCATTGCGGAAGAACATGCCCAACACCAAAGAGAGCCAGGACATGGTGACCAGCATATTCAAGGTTGTCTTGAACAGAGGCAGGGGGTGCAGCTTGAAAGTCAGGGCAAGTCCATACAGGAAGAAAAGGACCGGGAATCCGATGGAAACGACGCCGAAGAGTTGAGTGACAAAGAAATAAGAGAGGTAGGCGCCCAGGCCATGGGCGGCATTTTTGGGTGACACGGCATCGTGGTCGCCATTCACGTAAGTGATGTTGTTGTGGGCGTTTAAATAGAAGGATATGATGGATATGATGAGCAGGATGGCGAAGGTCATCAGGATGACGCCGTAAATTTGACGGGCGTGTTCACCCGACACGGTTTTCCAAAAGCCACCGGAGCCTGAGCTCTTGGGGGCATCTTTGGCCTTGCTTTTTTTGCCTTTCGGCGCCTTCGCCTTATGCTGTGCCTTAGCATTGCGCGTGACGGTCGTGGTATTGCGCCGATTATTTGATTTGCTTGATACTACGTGATTTATTACTTTCATTTTGCGAAAGAGGGTGTCAAAGGATGATTTTTTGCTAATGAACGACAAAAGTACACAATTTACAAGGTTTTCTTTCGTTAATCCCAAAAGAATATAAACAATGACATGTTAGAAAAAAAGGGCGCAAACATTTACACTTTTTCAAAATAGATACTATTTTTGCTGAAATTTTTGTAATATGAATCATTTGATGTTTTTGCAGGCCGTTCCGGCCGAAACAGCGGTGGCCAACCAGGCTCCGCAAGTGAGCGAGACCTCTTACTTTCAACTTGTCTTCGCCACCAACAGTTTGTGGATTATGATTCCGCTGTTCTTAATGTTGGGCTTTGCCATTTATCTTTTTGTCAAGAAATTCATGATCCTCAACCGTGCATCCAAGGAGGAATACAATTTCATGAACAACATTCGCGACTTCATTCACGACGGGAAACTTGACTCCGCGCTTGCATTGTGCAAAAGTACCGAGAACCCATCCGCACGCTTGATCGAGAAGGGACTTTCCCGCATCGGACGTCCGTTGGACGACATCCGCACTGCTGTCGAAAACGAAGGCAACATTGAGGTGGGTCGCCTCGAGAAGGGTGTCTCCGCCTTGGCCACCATCGCTGCCATCGCCCCGATGCTCGGCTTCTTAGGCACTGTCGTGGGCATGGTTTCCGCCTTCCACAACATGGCCGCCGACCCCAACAACTTCAACATCGGCACCTTGTCATCCGGCATCTACACCGCCATGATCACCACCGTCGCCGGTCTTATCGTCGGTGTGCTCGCGCTCGTGTTCCACAACATGATCGTCTCCAAAATCTCCAACGTGGTTTACATGCTTGAGATTCGCACCACCGAATTTATGGACCTGCTCCACGAAAACGCATAACCTCTAAACGCCCGGCATCATGGCTATCAAAATGCAAAACAAGATCGACACGACCTTCAGTGCCACGTCCATGTCGGACTTGGTGTTCCTGCTGTTGATCTTCTTCATGTTGACCTCCACCATGGTCTCGCCCAACGCCATCAATCTGGTGTTGCCCAAGAGCGAATCCGACAAGCAGTTGGTGTCCAAAAACATAGAGGTGTACATCAACGAAGATCTGCTCTATTTCGTCAACCCTGAAGGCTCCAATGCCCAGCCAATACCATACGACGAGCTGCTTCCCGCCCTGCAAGACGCCGCCGCGCGCGACGACTCCGGCATGCGCTCCATCATCCTGCGCGCGGACAAGAGCGTGCCCGTCGAGAACGTCGTGGCCCTCATGGACGTGCTCAACCAACTCAATGAGTCCTATCCCGAAGACGACCGCTATAAAATGGTGCTTGCCACTGAAGGAAAATGAAAAACAATCTCGACCATAATACCAAAGACGACCTGATTTCCAGCGGCGTCTCCATCATCTCGATGATTCTGATCATCGTGTTGCTGATGGTCTTCGGCCTGAAGTCAGTCATACCTCCTCCCCCACCGAAGAAGACATTCTACGTAGACATTGCTGAATATGTCGGCGGAGGCGGCGGGGGCGGCACGCCCGAAGCGACCCGCAGCACTCCGCGCGCGTCGTCAAGCCCCAACGTGGCCACCCAAAACGCACAAGACGCGCCCTCCGTGGCCCGCTCCGACAAGCCCACCAACACGCAGAACACACAACCTGCCGTTTCCACACCCAAGCCCGACGAGTCCTCCATGTATCGCGGACGCGGCGGCACCGGATCAGGTGGCGGTTCCGGCTCCGGCATCGGCTCGGGCGAAGGGTCCGGCTTAGGCCCCGGCACGGGCGGCGGTCATGGTGGCGGCGTCGGCTACGGCACCGGTTCCCGCGGCATGATCAACAACATCAACACCACGGTGAGCGAAGAGGGACAAGTCTGCGTTGAAGTTCACGTCTCCCCCGAAGGGAATGTCCTCTCCGCCCGCGTCATCAACACCACCAAATTCAAGACCACCATCTCCAACAGCGCCATCCAAGCGCAATGTATCACGCAAGCCAAACAAGCCCGCTACAAACCCGGCAAGGAAGAACTGCGCGTGATCATTTTCAAATAGAACCGTAAAATATACTCTCTTTTTGGCAGTTATATACATGATGGCACAAAGCCAGCATTACGGGGTCTGGTCATAAAGCGTTTTATCCAACGACACTCGTTTCGCAGCGAGCGCGTCAAGTGCCTTGTGGAGCGTCTCTTCCGCGCCGCGAGAGGGAGCATCAGTGCGCCGTCATCCCCCACACCGTCGCTCCTTTCAGTCGCTCGATGCGGGGTTACAGATATGGTACCCCTCGGGGTACATTCAGGTAGAGACAATAGATAACAGCTGGTTTTCCTTATGCAGCCCTGTAGGGCTGCAGGCCTCGGTAGCCAGGGGTTAAAGCGCGAGGGACGAGCGCTGCACCCCCTGGGATGGACGGTGCGTGGAAAAAATCGCGGCGCGGGAGAATGTTGAGACGAGGAAGTACGATGTTCGCCGCGAAACGGGTGTGTCGTCCGACGAGCATGCGTGAGGGATTGCAGTGGAAATGGCTGGCTTGACAGCCATTGCAACGAAAAGCCCGACGGCGCGGCAGCATTTGATTGCATGTGTGTTTGTGGTTTCCGCCGCCGCGCCGGCACGCCCAAATAAAAAAAAAGATACAAAATGCCCTGCTTTGCGCCATTAGGTATATAGTTCCCTTCTTTTTTTGTATTTTTGCCGCTCCTAAAACGGCAACATGTACCTGAACGAAGAACTGTTTATTGATTTCCTGAATGTCAAAGAGATTCTTTGGACAGGCATCAATTTTGCCAAAGCCCATTTCACCCAAAAAGGGTTCGATTTTCCCCAAGAAGTGCTGCAAAACTATTTAAAAGACTGGAATACGCTGATTATCAACGACCAGAAAAAATACGACATTCGTATGAGTTTTCGTAAGCCCGTCGTGAATTACGATCTCTCCTTGGTCTCCAAAATCAACAAAAGTCTGAAACCCTCGCAGTTGCTCATACGGAACTTGGACATCACAGTGATGCTCTCTGAAGAGCAAGTCCGGGAATACATGGACACATTGGATCTGCCCAAAGCCCAGAAATACGCTCTGATGATCATCGTGGAATCTTTCGACAATGACACCAAGATGGCTGCACTGTGGGTGACGGTTGTACGGACTGAAGACAGCGAGATGGTCTTGTGCGAGAAATTCCTCAAGACCCCAAGCGGCATCGGCACCCGCAACTACTGGGCCCGCACCTTCTACAATCTTTTGTTTGACATTAAGACGCACGCCTACCTGCGTTGGGAGAATATGGTGAAACAACCCGACGACTACACAGTCATAGCGGCTAAAGACAACAACACTGACGATTAATCCTTCAAAATCATGGGAGCTTTTAAAGCATACGATTTTCGAGGCACCTTCGGAAAAGATTTCGACCTCGAGACTGTCTATAAATTCGGATATTTCTTACCCTCCTTGCTAAAAGCCGACAAAGTGCTGGTGGGCAGAGACATGCGCGTCTCCACGCCCCAGATGTTCGAGGCTCTCGCCAAGGGCATCACGGATGCCGGCGCCGATGTGTATGACATGGGCCTGACCACCACCCCCATGGTCTACTATTTCACCGCCCAACACGGTTTTGACGCCTCGGTGATGATCACGGCATCACACAACCCAAAGGATCACAATGGGCTGAAAGTCTCCCGGACCAATGCTTTGCCTGTCGGTTACGACACAGGCCTGGGCGAACTGGAACGCCGCATCCAAGAAGAAAAGGTTGTGCCTGCCGCGCAAAAAGGACGCATCATAGCGCACGATGTGAAAGCGGAGTACCTCGAATTCCAGTCGCGATACCACAGCGACCTCTCCAACCTCAGGATTGTGATGGACTGCAGCCATGGCATGGCCTCCATCCTCGCGAAAGAAATATTCGGCCAAGCGGTCACATATCTCTTCGACACCCTCGACGGCACATTCCCCAATCACGAGGCCAACCCCCTGGAGCCCAAAAACGTGGTAGCCCTGCAGGAAAAGGTTCTCGAAACCAAGGCCGACATCGGTGTCATCTACGACGGCGACGCCGACCGCGTCATGTTCGTGGATGAGAAGGGCGATTTCATCCCTCCCGACTTGATGATTGCCTTGCTGGGACACTATTTTATCGAAGAGAAGCACTATCCGGGCAAGGTGCTGCAAGACATCCGTACCTCCAAGTCCGTGGCGGAATATATCGAAACAATGGGCGGCGAAATGGAGATTTGGCGCGTGGGGCGCGCATACGCAGCCCTCAAGCTCCGTGAAATCGACGGTGCCTTTGGCGGCGAGTTCGCCGGACACTATTATTTCCGAGACTTCTTCTATTCCGACTCCGCCATGATAGCCTCCCAAGTATTGCTCCATGTTTTCAGCAAAATGAAGGAAAAGGGCTTGGCCGTGTCGCAAGTGATAAGCAATGTCAAGCAATATGCCAACTCGGGCGAAATCAATTTCACCATCCAGAAGAAAAAAGAGGCCATGGAAGCCGTGAAAGATTTCTTCTGCCAGCAAGAGACACCCATTCGCTTCATGGATTTCGACGGCTACCGCGTGGAATTTCCCGATTGGTGGTTCAACATCCGCCCGTCGAACACGGAGCCTTACCTGCGACTGCTTTTGGAAGCCCGCACGCAAGAGATGCTGGACGAAAAATTATCAACTATCAGAAACATTTTAAAAGATTACCAAGAATAAGAAACATAACGGACAATGGGGAACATGTTGGAAAAACTGGGCAAGGAGGTGATGATTTTTGACGGCGCCTTCGGCACTGAACTCGAAAAGCGCGGTGTCATGGTCAAGATGCCGGAAATGCTGAACCTCACCAACCCTGACGTGATTGCAGAGATCCATCGCAACTACATCGAGGCAGGGTGCGACTTCATCACCACGAACACCTTCGGAGCAAATCGCATCAAGATGCCGAACGAAGACCGCAAGGCGGTCATCGAGGCCGCCATTGAGCTTGCTTCGCGCCACCGCACGTCGCAGTATGTGATGATGGACATCGGTCCCCTTGGCAAGATGCTCTACCCTATGGGCGAACTCACTTTCGACGATGCCTACGAGGCGTTCAGGGAGATGGTCGTCATTGCCCGCGACAGGGTTGACGGTTTCATCCTGGAGACCTTCTCTGATCTTTATGAGTTGAAATGTGCGCTCTTGGCGGTGAAGGAGAACAGCGACAAGCCCGTCTTCACGACGATGACATTCGACAACACTGGGCACACGCTCACGGGCACGTCGCCGCGCATCCTGGCCGAGTTAGCCTCCAACATGGGCGCCGACGCCATCGGTGTCAACTGCTCCCTCGGGCCACAAGACCTGCAGCCCATCGTGAAAGAGTTGCTGCAATACAGCGACAAGCCCGTCCTGGTACAGCCCAACCGTGGCATGCCGCACATCCTCGCCGGACGCGCCACCTACAGTCTCACACAAGACACGTTCGCACGCCACATGGCCGAGTTCCAGGAATGGGGCGTGGCTGTGTTGGGCGGCTGTTGCGGCACCAACCCCGATTTCATCCGCGCCATCTCCGTCCACAAGGGCAAACCCGTGCCCGCACGCGAAGTGAAACACCAGACGGTCATCACCTCCGCCACGCGCGCCGTGACCCTCGACCGCGTGCAAATCTGCGGCGAACGCATCAACCCCACTGGCAAGAAAAAACTCAAGGAAGCCATCCTCAGCGGCGACTTCGACTATATCTTCAAAGAGGCCATCAAGCAGGAAGAGGCCGGCGCCAACCTCTTGGACGTCAACTTGGGCGTGCCCAAGACCGACGACGTGGCCAACATGAAGAACGTGGTGACACGCCTCGTCGAAATCACCAACCTGCCGCTCCAAATTGACTCTTCCAATCCCACAGCCATTGAGGCAGGCTGCCGCTACTACAACGGCGTGCCCCTCATCAACTCCGTCAACGGCAATGATGAGAGCATGGCTGCCATCTTCCCCATTGCGAAAAAGTACGGTGCAGTCGTGCTGGGCCTGACGATGGACGACAACGGCATCCCGCAAACCGCCGAGGAACGCTTTGCCATTGCGGAGCGCATCCTGAATGGCGCCGCGCAATACGGCATTGAAAAACATCGCATGATGATGGACACGCTGACGCTCACCTGCAGCGCGCAGCAACCGCTCATCAAGGAGACGCTGCGGGCCCTGCGCATGGTCACCCAACAGTTAGGTGTAAAAACCGCCTTGGGTGTCTCCAATGTCAGTTTCGGCATGCCCAACCGCGAACTCATCAACAGCACCTTCTTGGTCATGGCCCTCGAAAACGGACTTACCATGCCCATCATCAACCCCTGCAATGCCGCGATGACCAACGCCATCTTAGCTTTCAACGCCCTGCGCGGCGACAGCGGCGACATCGACAACTTCGTCAACAACGCGATTGCTGCGGAGAACATTGCGCCTGCTGCCGCACCCACCGCGATGACTTTGGGCGAGGCCGTGCGCCGTGGCCTGAAAGAGGACAGCATTGCCCTCACCAAACAGGCTCTCGAGACCCAGGACCCGATGGTCGTCATCAACGAGACACTCATCCCCACACTCAACGAGGTGGGCAATGACTTTGAAAAACAGAAGATCTTCCTGCCACAGCTCATCTCCGCATCCGAAGCCTGCAAGGAGGCCTTCAACATCATCAAGACCCGATTCACCCAGGAGGGCACCCAAAAGGGCACCGTGGTGCTTGCTACCGTCAAGGGCGACGTGCATGACATCGGCAAGAACATCGTCAAGGTCATCTTCGAGTCGTACGGCTACCGCGTCATCGACCTGGGCAAGGACACGCCCAAGGAGGTTATCCGCGACGCCTACTTCGAGCACCATCCCGATGTCATCGGCCTTAGCGCGCTGATGACCACCACCGTGCTCTCCATGGAGGAGACCATCGCCTTCCTCAAGGCCGAGGGCGTGAAATGCCCCATCTTTGTTGGTGGCGCTGTGCTCAACCAGGTCATTGCCGACGAGATTCATGCTGACGGCTACACCAAGGTGGCGCTGGAATTTGTGGAAGCGATAGAAAAGCAATCCGGCAAATTGTAGGGCCGCTCATACTTTCACCATTACAACACCGGGCTCTCCATCCCATATTTTATTACCCAAAGCCAACAATTATCCCCAAAAATGGGGATGCCCCATATTGTTGTGTTTTTGTTCCTTTGCACACTTTTTATAAGATGCAAGAAAAACTATGGAAGTCAAAACAGTGAAATTATCGGAAATGACCACAGGTAGCCATTGCATCATCGTGAGGCTCAGCGGTCATGGTGGTTTCCGTCACCGCCTGATGGAACTTGGTTTTGTCAGGGGCGAAAAAGTGCGCGTGGTAAAGAACGCCCCGTTGCTTGACCCCATAGAGTATGAGATCATGCAGGGACACGTCTCCCTCCGCCGTATCGAAGCGCAACATATAGAGGTGGTGCCCATGACCGAGGAGGTCGCGCAGCAGTACACCTTCAACGGAACGTTGACTGAAGATGTCGAACGCATCATGGGCGAAACAGCCAAGACCATCACCGTGGCTCTGGTCGGCAACCCCAACTGCGGCAAGACCTCCTTTTTCAACCACGCCACCGGCATGCGCGAAAAAGTGGGCAACTACAGCGGCGTCACCGTGGATTCCAAGCTCGGCGTCTTCAAACACCGGGGCTACACCTTCAATTTCGTCGACCTGCCCGGCACATACTCCCTCACAGAATACACCCCCGAGGAACTTTACGTCCGCCGATACATCTTCGACAACCATCCCGACGTGGTGCTCAACATCGTGGATGCCTCCAATCTCGAACGCAATCTTTTCCTCACCACCCAGCTCATCGACATGAACGTACCCATGGTCATGGGACTCAACATGTACGATGAACTTGAAAAGAATGGAGACAAACTCGACATCGAAGCACTCAGCACGATGTTCGGATTCCCCATCATTCCCACCATATCCTCCAAAGGCACGGGCATCGACAAGGTGCTTGACAGCATCATTGATGTCTACGAGAACCTCAGCGGCGTCACCAAGCACATCCATATCAACTACGGCGCCGATTTGGAAAAGAGCATCGACCTTGTGAAGGCGGAGGTAAAGAAGGACAACACGTTGAGCAGCGAATTCCCGGCACGCTACTTGGCCATCAAGATGTTGGAAAACGACAAGGTGACCGTTGAAGATGTATCCAAATTGCAAAACACGGAGAACATTCGCAAAGTAGCCACTGAGCAGCGCGCCATTTTGGAGCGCAAGTACAAAGAGGATTCCGCGACTGTCATCTCCGGTGCCAAGTACGGATTTATCCGCGGTGCCCTGCAAGAGACCTACACTATCGGCAAAGACCGCGGCAAGCAGCGCGCCTACACCATCGACAATCTATTAACCAACAAATGGTTAGGATTTCCCATACTGATATTCTTCCTCTGGCTGATGTTCCAGACGACCTTCACGCTGGGTGCCTACCCGCAAGAGTGGTTGGAAATGTTCTTCGGCTGGCTTGGCGGTGTGTGCAATAAGTTTATGCCCGATGGCATCTTCAAGGCACTCATCGTCGATGGCATCATCGCAGGTGTGGGCAGCGTCTTTTCCTTCCTGCCAAACATCCTGATACTCTTTTTCTTTATCTCCATTTTGGAAGACACAGGCTACATGGCTCGCGCCGCATTCCTCATGGACAAGCTCATGCACAAGATGGGATTGCACGGCAAGTCGTTCATTCCCTACATCATAGGATTCGGCTGCAGCGTGCCAGCCATCATGGCCACGCGAACCTTGGAGAACCGCAAGGACCGCATCCTTACCATCATCACGGTACCCTTCATGTCCTGCTCTGCCCGCATACCGGTCTATATGCTCCTGATATCGGCTTTCTTTGACAAGCATCAGGGCTTGGTGCTCATGAGCATTTACATGCTGGGCATTGTGTTTGCCATCATCACATCCTTAATAGTCAAGAAGATATCCTTCAAAGGCGTAAGCGACCAATTTGTCATGGAGTTGCCGCCCTACCGCATTCCGACACTGCGCAATGCCCTGATTCACATGTGGGACAAGAGCGTACAGTATATCAAGAAGATGGGCACTGTGATTTTATTGGCCACCATCATCATTTGGGCATTGGAATACTTCCCGCAGCACAGTCCCGAAATCGACCGCTACACAACCCTGATTGAGCAGATGGAGGCCGACCAGACATTGTCGCCCGCCGTGAAAGAGTTACAGCTAAAGACCTTGGAACTTGACCGCACAGCCTGCCAGACGGAGAACTCCTACATTGCCCGCATAGGCAAGTTCATCGCGCCAGTGTTCCGTCCGTTGGGCTTCGACTGGAAGATGAGCGTCTCGCTGCTCACAGGTGTGGCCGCCAAGGAGATCGTGGTCTCTTCCATGGGGGTCTTGTATCACGCTGACATGGATGCCGACGAGAACTCCAAGCCGCTGCAAGCCAGTTTGAAAGTACAGACCTGGAAAGATGGTGAATATGCGGGACAGCCTGTCTTCACCCCATTGGTGGCGTACGGCTACATGATCTTCATCCTGCTCTATTTCCCCTGTGTGGCTGCATTGTCGGCAGTATTCCGCGAAGGCGGGCGCAAATGGGGCATCTTCTCCATATTCTACAACACAAGCGTAGCCTGGTTGGCCGCGTTTCTCATCCACACCATTGGATTGTTGTTCTGATGGAAACACATTGACAGAATAAGTTGTTGTTTTATATTATATTTTTTTCAAGTTTTGGTTGTGGGCGCCAGCAATGGCGCCCTGTTTTTTCAAGAAGATATTTTTGTACTTTTGCCAACTCTATAAGAAAGTCGCACAGAAAATAAGAATCCCATGAACATAGCAATCATAATGGCGGCGGGCAAAGGCCTCCGCGTCGGCGGGGAAATCCCCAAACAGTTCGTTGAAATCGACGGGCACATGCTGGTTGAATACTCCATCGCCACATTCCAACAGCATCCTGGCATTGACGAGATTATCGTCGTCATTCCTGAAGACTGCCCCAGTGCCATCACCCAGAGACTGAAAACGCAATTTGCCAAGATCACCCGATTCGTGGTTGGCGGCACCGAGCGTTTCCAATCCTCGTGGAACGCGGTGCAGCTATTCGCCGACAGACCCGGCGACAACCTGCTATTGCACGATGCGGCACGCCCGGGCATCACCCCACGCATCATCGACGATCTGCTGCAAGCCTTGTCCACTGGCGAGGCCGCCGTCACCGCAATGCCCGCCATCGACACCGTGCTACGAGGCGACAATGAAAGAACACTTTTAGAGACATTCAACCGAAGCCGTGTCTTCTATGCCCAGACCCCGCAAGCCTTCCGCGCCAATTTGCTTTTCGACTGCTTCACAAAGCTATGGCAAAAGGGCGGCATCACCCCCACCGACGAAAGCGGCCTCGTGAAACACTTCCATCCCGACATCCCTATCCATATCGTCATTGGAGAAGCCGTCAACTTCAAGGTCACCTATCCCAACGACCTCAAAATTGTGGGCTATAACAACATTGTCCAGATTCTGAAAAAACATGAAAATAAAGCAACTGCAGACGAGGACACCAACATGCCCTGCAAGACCGCATGCGGGGATGCCTATCTTCCAAAACTTTCCCGACTGGATCGTTCCTCCTCCGTCAGAAACCGGGAGACACCCGTCACGGAGGACGACTACAAGTACATGCGCATGGCCATAGAGGTCTCCGAGCGCAACATCGCGGAGGGCGGAGGTCCCTTCGGGGCGGTGATCGTCAAGGATGGGGAGGTCGTGGCCGCCTCCGGCAACAGGGTGGTGCCCAACAACGACCCCACTGCCCATGCGGAGGTGACTGCCATCCGCGAAGCATGCGCCAAATTAGGCACTTTCCAACTCATCGGTGCCACACTCTACGCCTCCTGCGAACCTTGTCCCATGTGCCTCAGCTCCATCTATTGGGCCGGCATATCCCGCGTCTTTTACGCCGGCACGCGTTACGACTCCGATGACGTAGGCTTCGATGACTCCTTCATCTACGACGAGCTCGCCATCCCCATATCCGAACGTTCCATCCCCTTCCGCCAAATCCTGCACAAGGAATCCCTGCGCGCCTATCACCTCTGGGCCACAAAAGACGACAAAGTGAGATACTAAAAACTATTGAAAATGAAGATTTTGAGTGTCATTGGAGCTCGCCCCCAGTTTGTAAAGGCCGCCATGGTCAGCGCGGAAATCGACCGCACGGAGGGCGTTGAGGAGGTGCTAATCCACACGGGGCAGCATTTCGATGCCAACATGTCGCAGCTCTTCTTCGAGGAGATGGGCCTGCGCGCTCCTGACCACAACCTCGGCATCCACTCCCTCCCGCATGAGGAGATGGTGGCGCAAATGCAGCGACAACTCACAATCCTTATCGGGCAGGAAAAGCCCGACTATGTGCTGGTGTACGGTGACACAGACTCCACGCTCGCCGGGGCGTTGGCAGCCCACGGCAGCGGGGTGCGCCTCTGCCACGTGGAGGCCGGCCTCCGCTCCTTCAACCCCATGATGCGCGAAGAGTACAACCGCATCGAGACGGACAAGCGCTCCGACCTGCTCTTCGCACCCACCGAGACCGCCGTGGCCAACCTCATCGCGGAGGGTATCAATCCCGACCGCATTGTGCGCACCGGCGATGTGATGAAAGATGCCGCACTGCACTTCATGCCCCTGGCCAAGCATCCCGCCACCACCCTACCCGACCGTTTCGCGCTCTGCACCCTTCACCGCGCCGAAAACACCGACCATCCCGACATCCTCAAGGAGCTCCTGTTGGCTTTGGAGATGACCACGCAATACGTTCCCGTGGTACTGCCGCTGCACCCGCGCACCCGTAACAAAATGCTGGAAATCGGCTACCCCATCGCCCGCTCGCCCATCAACTTTATCGAGCCGGTGGGATACTTGGAAATGCTTTACCTGCTAAGCCACTGCACATTGGTGCTCACCGATAGCGGAGGTCTGCAAAAAGAGGCCTATTTCGCCCACAAATATTGCCTCACCTTGAGAAAGGAGACCGAGTGGATGGAACTCTGCGCCCGCGGCTACAACCATTTGCTCGGCCACAACCACGTCGACATCGTCAACTCCGTGCAAATCTTCCTCAACATGCCGCCCCTCTTTGTCGATGACCTGTACGGCGACGGGCATACGGCACGAACCATCGTGTCGGCCATCAGGCCATAATAAACCCTTCTATTATCCAAGGCCGCATATTCTCAAGAACATACAATGGCCCTACAATTTATACACTCGAATATAGTCCACGTACATCTTCTCTTCAAAATAGGACTTCTTTCGGGGTTGGAGTCGCCGCTTGGTCTGCACCGCCATATTAAAAATGATGCGTACGGGATCCACCACTCCATGATTATAGGTTGTCCTTATAGGTTGATTGTCGATATACCAAACAATTTTAGTGCTATCCCATTCAATGGCATACGTGTGCCAATTTACGTATGAGAACTTCTTGAGGTTGTGCTCCTGTAGATTCTTTGTAAAGGTACCCGGTTCATACACCAAATGGATATTCGTCTCAACATGATTGGGACGCTTGTGTCCATATAACTCAAAAATATCTATCTCGGCATAATTGCTTGCATCGGGGATTCCCATTCCGATGAATGTCCAAAATGCGGGCCAAAGACCTCTTCTATAAGGGCACTTGATACGCGCCTCTATATAACCATATTTCCGATAATATGATTTTTTCGTCTCTACCCATCCTGAAGAATAGGGATAAACACCCTGTTTGCAAAGCTCACAGGAATTCACAGCAACCCAATTTTTTTCGGGAAGGCATTCCACTGGACGGTTATTCAGACGAATCACAAGGTTCCCGTCTTCAGCCCACACATTATCAGCCATATAGAGTTGCAGTTCTTTACCATGTGCGGCATAATTCAATACAGACCAACGCGATTCGTCTAAAAAGGAAAAATCATCTTCCCAATCCAGTTTCCAACGGGTGCTGTCGGATGGTTGCGCCATGCTCTGTCCTATCATAATCAGGACGAACAAGCAGGATAACATGGACAATTTAGACATTTTCAAATTTTTCAGAATATTTTTCCTTTTGATGTTTGGACAGATCGAGTCTGTCAACGACTTTGTCCCTTCCGCATGGGGTTGTGCTTCCTGTTGCACATGTTTCTACTCTATCTTCTTGGCCCTAATTGGTAAACACATACTGCAAGATGTTTGCCCCCATCTGCAATGCCTTGGTGCGCGTGGCTTCCGAGTCCTTGTGTACAACATAATCCTCCCAACCGTCACCGAGGTCGCACTCATAGGTGAAGAGAAACACCATACGTCCCTCATAGAACAATGCGAACGCTTGCGGCGGCTTGTTGTCGTGTTCATGAATCTTTGGCAAGCCGTTTGGGAAGTTGTATTTCTGATGAAAGATGGGATGGTTGAAGGGCAACTCCACCAGCTCCAATTCCGGAAACACTTTCTTTATCTCCCTGCGGATGTAGGTGTTCATGCCGTAGTTGTCGTCGGCGTGCAGAAAACCGCCGGAAATCAGGTACATGCGAAGGTTATATGCCTCGGCTTCAGTGAAAAGCACGTTGCCATGGCCCGTCATGTGGACAAAAGGATACTGGAAGATGTCCGCGCTGCCCACCTCGACAGTGGCGGGTTTCGTCTCCAATGACATACCCAAGTTACTGTTGCAGAACTTGATGAGATTAGGCAACGAGGTGGGGTTGGCATACCAGTCGCCCCCACCATTGTACTTCAGCAAGGCAATCTGTTGCGCACCAAGAGGGGCAACAAATAATGAGAGCAGGAAAAGTATGATGAGTTTCTTCATGAAAGACACAAAAACTTTTTATGAGGCGCAAAAATACAAAAAGAAATCAAACAAAAAAACATCGTGAATAATAAAACACCAGAATTTGTTGTTATACTAACTATTCCATAAAAGGTTGCGCCCGACACGGACAAAGGGTTTTCGAGATCATGAAAAGGACAATCATATTTTTTTTAATGCTTTGCGGAGCGATTATTGCCGCAACGGCGCAAAGCGTGTCAACGCCTGTGAGAATAAGCGAGGTTGAAAAAGACCAAGAGTTATATGGTTTCATTCGGGAAAACGGCACCATAGTGGTGAGCCCGAAATACATCCATGCCCATGATTTTTCAGAAGGGCTGGCCGCCGTCAAGGACACCAACAACAGGTGGGGGTTCATCAACACTGCGGGCAAAAAAGTGTTCACCCTGCCATCCAACGTGTCCGAAGTAGGCGACTTCAGCGAAGGCCTCTGCTGGTTCCGCGACAGCAAAACCGACAAGGTGGGCTTCGTGGATCGCACCGGCAAAGTGGTCATACGCCCGCAGTGGGGATTTGCCCACGACTTCAGCGACGGTCTCGCCGCCGTAGGCAACGGCCGTACACGCAGCACACACTGGTTTGAAATCGGGAGCCTCTTAGGCTACATCAACCACAAGGGCGAGACGGTCATCCCCCTGAACATCCGTCATAGCAACTACGGGTCTGAAAGTTTCAGTTGCCACCGGGCCGTCATCAAGACCGACACTGGCATGACGATCATCGACACCAAGGGCAACGAACTATACGGGGGCAAATACCGATGCTCCGAAGGCAGATTCTCACACATGGGGCTTTGTTGCGTGGCAGAGGCGACCAACGAGCCTTGCGACGAGGACGGCGACAATGGCATGCCACCCTGCAAGCTGCACTGGTGTGTCATCGACACAACAGGAAGAGTGGTCCTGGACAATGTGAAAACCGGGGCTTTCATCAATGGCTTATCCGTCATGGATTTGTCGCAAGAATCAATCCTGTACCTTGACGAGGAAAACACAGTCTCCGTAAGGGACGGCAAATTCATTTTCATCGACACCACCGGAAAGAACGTGTTTGGACGAAGTTTCCTGCAAGCAAACACTTTCTCGGAGGGGCTGGCATACGTGAAAGAGATGGACGGGACCGAAGGCTACATCAACCCCACAGGAGAGATGGTCCTGCGCCTTCCAGAGGGCTACACCGCATTCTATAGTCCCTCGTTCTCACACGGGCTCGTAAAGATATCCAAATCGACAAAAAAGGGAAAATACACCTACCACAACGAGCAAGTGATAGACCGCAACGGAAACACGGTGTGGGAGACAAGCTACCAGACCTGGTTTCCTTGACAACGGGCAAAAGATTGTCTTGCTATTAGTATCCTCCGTTCCATTTCCGTAGGAACCACTCTATCGCAAGCAGCAGCACAATGGCGCCGAGGTACCACGGTGAGTTGAGCAGCATGGAATATTTTTTCGCATACGTGGCAATAGGCTTGATATTGTCGTTTTTCTTGATGGCCTTGGCCACATCGGCGATTTTGTCCTTTTCGAAATATTGGCCGCCTGAGGCCTTGGCCATACCCTTGAGCAGGTTATGGTCGGCCACGAGGTTGGCGGTCTCCATCATAATGGCCTGTATGACAAAACGCCCGCTCTTTTCAAGGCGTTTGCCGCCAATCTGGGTAGTGGCGGTCCAAGTATAGTTGCCCAATGGCAGTTCGCCCATATTGAGGTAATAACTGTTGTTTTGCTTGGAGAACTGTGCCTCGTAAGTGGTGTCGCCGCCACCCTTGAGCACCATCTTGATGTCGGGTTCGTTGATCAGCTCGTAGCTATCGTTGTACAGCTCGGCGCCAAACTCCACGGGGGCATTCTCGGCGAATACGCTCTCGTGCTGCACGCGGAAACGACTTTTGTCGCCTTTCGCGGCCAAATAGAGAACCGTCTTGCTGACAATCTCGTTAAAGGCGTCATGATTCTCGGCGTGCATGTAGTCGTACACTTTCCACGACCATATCCCCGCGCCAGTCACCACGCCCGTGCGCGCGCCGTTCTGCTCATTGAAGACTATCAACGGGTATTTGGTGTCCACGCCGCTGACTTTTTGATACATGAACACATTGGCGGCCACGCTGGTCTTGTAGGTGGCAAACGGTGTCTTAACAGGCGGAAACACGGAAAGCATCCGGCGTGTCTCCTCTGAGAACGTAAAGGACGTGAAATTGTCGTTATAGAGCGGTATCGCATTGTTGGTCATCGCCTTGGTCTGCGTAATGGTGACACCCGTGTTCAGCGAGTTGAAAGAGTTGAGGTTGGTTTGCGGCCCCACGACATAGAGGGCGGAGGTGCCGCTCTGGCGAATTTGCGACAAAAGTCCGGCGGCGGAATTGGTGGCCGATGGCAACTGGTGAAGAATCACCAAACTGTAATCGGATGGGCTGCCCTTGAAATCAGCCACAGGAAAAGCCTCAACATCATAGTTGTCCGTCAGCTTCAGAGCCTCCCGGATGGCCGCCACATCGGGATGCGGGGAGTTGTAGACGATCGCCACTTTGTCGCGCGACTCGACCACCTCCACAAAGAAACTGCTGTGGTTGTTCTTGTGCGTCACCTCACCATCCAATTCTGTGAGGTCGACGTGGTAGTGGTGAACGCCTTTGGTCTTGGCTTCCACGCTGAACTTCACCGTCTCGAAATAGCGGTTTCCGCTGAGGGTGAGGGTCTTGTGATAAATTTCAGCATTACCCTCCGAGACTGTCAGTTCGGCCTGCTTGCCCGAGAGTTTGTTGGCGGCCACCTTGATTTCCACAGGGAAAAAATTGCCCTTGATGGCTTGGCGGTTGTGCAAAATGTCAGAGATGAAGAGATCCGTGGTCAATTCCGAACTTCCCAATCCAACCGTATAGACGGGACATCCTATATTTTCAGCTTTATAATAAGGACTGGAGCCTGTATTGAAAATACCGTCGGTAAGCATCACCACCGCGCCCACATTCTGGTTGGAATAGAGCAGGTTGATCTGGTCAAAAAGGGATGCCAGATTCGTGGACTTGTCGGAATAGTCGATGGCAAAGGCCTCCTTGTCGCCCACAAGATGATCCTCATCGCCCACAAGATAGGTTTTCACATCATAATCCTCGCCCAATTCGGCAATCATCTTCTGCACTTGAGCAGGGTACTCATTTGTGTAAAAGGCTGAATCCTTGTTGGATTTCACAGATTCGCTGTTGTCGACAGCCACGAGAATCAGGGGCTTGTCGGTCTGTTTCACCGTGCGTTTGAACATGGGTGCCAGCAGCAGGAAAGCGACAAGGGCCACAGCGAGACCGCGCAACGAGGCCATCGCAATGCGCATGGGCTTCTCGAAGACGATATTATTGTTCTTGAAATAGAGGAACAACGCGTACCCCACGCCAAGCAATATGGCGAAGACAACCAACCAAAGGGGATATTGCGTCAGCAGTTTCATGAATTACAGAGTTTTGAAACCAATGATTTCACGAACGTCGCTGATGGTCTTGGAGGCGCTTTCGCGGGCCTTTTCGGCGCCCTCGCGCGCCACCTTGCTAATGTAGTCGCTCTTGGAACGCAACTCGAGGATGCGCTCGTAAATGGGTTGCAGGAAGGCAATCATATCGGCAGCCAATTGTTTTTTCATGTCTCCGTAGCGAATCTGGCAGGCCTGGTATTGGTCTTCGAAATACTGCACGGTGTCGGGCGCGGAGACAGCTTTCATCAGGCTGAAGAGATTCTCCACCGCCTGGCTCTTGGGCTGGCCAGGTTCTGTGGGACCGCTGTCGGAAACAGCGCGCATCACCTTCTTGCGCACCACCTCGGGCGCGTCGGAGAGGTAGATGCAGGAAGCCTCGTTGTCGGACTTGGACATCTTTGTGGAGCCGTCCAATCCGGGTATCTTGATCAGCTCGTTGCCGAAATTATAGGCCACGGGCAGTTTGAAGTATTCATGTTTATAGATATGGTTGAAGCGCTGCGCAAAGTCGCGGGTCATCTCCAAGTGCTGTTCCTGGTCCTTGCCCACGGGTACCTTGTCGGCGCGGTGCAGCAGGATGTCGGCGGCCATGAGCACCGGATAGTTGAGCAGGCCGGCATTGACGTTGTTGGGTTGGCGGCGCACCTTTTCCTTGAAGGAGGCCACGCGCTGCAGCTCGCCCACATAGACGTTCATCGAGAGCAGCAGGCTCAGCTCGCACACCTGGGGCACGTCACTCTGCACATAAACAGTGGCTTTCTCGGGGTCGAGACCGGCGGCGATGTAGTCGATGAGCACATTACGCACGTTGGTCTGCAGATCGGCAGGATTGGGGTGCGTGGTCAAAGAATGGTAGTCTGCAATGAAAAAGAAGCATTTGTTCTCGTTCTGCATCTTGATAAAGTTCCTCAAGGCGCCGAAATAGTTGCCAAGATGAAGGAAACCGGTGGGGCGAATGCCGCTTGCTACAATATCCATAGTTCTAAATTTCAAGGGTGCAAAAATACAAAAAATAGCGGAAGGAGGGGCGGCTGATTCCGCCGCTCACTGCGGTCGCAACGGAATGATGCAGCGTTATTTTTTTTTTTATATTTGCAGTCCCTTAGTTGAGGTGCAGTTCAAAACTATCCTCTGAAGAACACCATGCAATGAGATCTCAAAAAGAGCTATTATTGAAAGACTTGGTTCATGATTTTGTAGCCAAAAGTGGCAAGCAGCAATTGTTTGCCGAGAAGGTTGTCATGCAGAACTGGCCGGAATATGTGGGCGAGATGTGCGCCAAGCAGACGGAATGCGTCTCCGTCAAAAACGGCTTGTTGAAAGTGAAGGTGCCCAATGCCGCATTGCGTTTTGAGTTAGCAGGGCGTAAAAGCATGATTATCGAGCGCATCAATGCCGATTACGCCATTCCCGTCATCAAGGACATCATCTTCTGCTAAGGTTCCAGATTTCCCAGGCGGCATCAGCCTGAAGTTGCAACATCCTCAACCCATTCTGCACGCGCGCCCCGCGCTTTCCGCCCTGCTGCAGAAACAGAGTCTCTTCAGGATTGTACACCAAGTCGTAGAGAAAATGTCGTTCCGTCAAAGCCTCGTATGGCAACGGCAAGCACTCCTCCACATCCGGCCACATCCCAACTGGCGTACAATTAATAAGCCATGGACACTCCTTCAGCATCGCGCCCGTAACCTCATCATAGCCTATCATCGCATCCAACGGATGCCGCGACACCATCTTGTACTCCACTCCCCACTGTTTTAACACATGCGTTATTGCCGCCGCCGCACCGCCCGTTCCAAACACCAATGCCCGCGATGGCAACGGCTGTCCTGCCAAGGAACGTCGAAAGCCCTCCACATCGGTGTTGTAGCCCACCAACCTCTGCCGGTCTCTCTCGTGCAGAACCTTCACCGTGTTCACGGCACCTACAGCCTCGGCTTCCGCATCGATCTCGTCAAGCAAAGGCATGATGGACTGTTTGTATGGGATGGTCACATTAAGTCCGCGCAGGTTCGGAGTGGATGCGACAAATTCACGGAAACACCCGATTTCCGGAAGTTCGTAGAGCGCATAGTGACAGTCGAAACGTCCCAATGCGGCGAACTTCTCCTCGAAGTAACGCTGCGAAAAGCTGTGGCCCAGCGTTTTCCCTATGAGCCCAAACTGCCTCATTCGGCGGGAGTCTCGGGAGTGTCAACCTCCTCCGCAGTGTTGTTCTTGGCACTGCGGGAACTGTGCACACCCTTGAAAATCAAATAAGCGACAAAGGCAACACACAATCCCCAGAGGAGAAACTTCAGCTCATGGTTATATTTGTCAATGAGGTCTTTTTGTCCATGGGCCAAGTAGCCGAGGAACGCCAGGATGGTATTCCACAAACCGGCGCCAATGGCTGTGAACAGCGCAAAAACGCCGAAATTCATCTTGGACAAGCCCGCCGGTATGGAGATCAGCTGGCGCACAGCAGGAATAAGACGTCCGATAAGCGTGGAACTTTTCCCGTTGTCGATGAAATACTGCTCCGCTTTCTTCACCTTTTCTCCGCTAAGCAACAGGAGATGACCCAATTTACTGTCGGCAAACCAATAGACGATGGGACGGCCCAGCACCAACGACAGCACATAGTTGATAACGGCTCCGATGAGCGCGCCAAGCGTGGCGAACAGGATGACGAAGATGATGTTCACCACCTTGGAGTCCGTCTTGTAAAGCGCGGCATTATCGACGTTGCACGCCTGGTACGCGGCAGGCGGCACAATAACTTCCGATGGGAACGGAATAAACGAACTCTCCACGGCCATCAACAACGTGACGGTACCATAGTTCAGATGGCTGTTATACCAGTTGATGACTCTGTCGGTGACGGAAGCTTTTTCGTGTACAATGGCGCTGTCGACAGGAACATTTTGCGCAAAAACGCCATAGCTCAACGTTAACAACAGCAGACAGGCGATGATTTTCTTCATGATGTGCGGAAAAAAGTTTGCAATGAGTAATCAGGTTCAAAAGTTCGTATAACGACTGAGCAACTCCATTACTTCGGGCACATCGACGAACCGGGCGTCTAATTCCTCGAAGTCGGAGTAACTGTCATCGGGTGCCGCAATGAGCGCACGCTCCAAATAGTTGCAGGCCTGTTGCACATGACCTTTCTTGAGGTAGAAAGCGGCCAGCGCGTACATCACGGTCGTATCAATATCGGGATCGTCAAGATATTCAAGGCAGACATCGATGCCCAGATCATAACCTCCGTTTTCGCAACAAAACTGGACAAAATTATGCAAAAAACCGTATTTGGGGTAATCCTCGTTGTGGAAAGCCATGAAACACAGGTCCTTGATTTCCTCGGTGTCTCGTTCAGGATCAAGCAAGGGCAACAGTTCTTCCACCGCGTTCATGTTTTGCGGGTTATCCTTCACCATGTTGCGCAGGAAGGCACGTGCCTCGTCGAACTTGCCCTGAACCCTGAAAGTCCGCACAATGTCGCCTGTAGCCATATTGAACAATTCCTCGCGGTTCTGCGCCAAGATAAAAAACGACATGGCTGACTCGTAGTCGCCCATGTTAAAATAGCAACGTCCGATGTTCAGGTCCAACGAGGGAATATCCGTCTTTTCGTTGGCCTTCAAATAGTGCTGGATGGCATTTACATTGTCACCCATTGAATAGTAGGCATCAGCGATGTTGATATGGACGATGAAATCACTCTCGTCAAGTGAAAGCTGGAACAAAAAGGCGTCGACGGCATGCTCATACTCGCTGGCATTCATATAGGCGAGTCCAAGACCTCCCCACAAGCTGGGATACATGGGATATTCCTCCGTCATACGGGTAAAAAAGTTCACCAGCAGATCTTTTTTCTGGAATTTGGGATAAAGGAAATCGATATTGATCATGCCAATGTCATCCACAAAAGTCTCGTCGAGCTGTATGGAGCGCATAGCGTGTTCCACAGCCTTTTCGATGTTTTGGTCCAGCAAATATTCCTGCACTAAAAGCATGTGCGCTTCGGGGTATTTCTCATCCATGGAGAGTGCCTTGTTCAAGGCGCTGATGGCGTCGATAGGTTGGTTCAGTGCCTGATACACGAGCACTTTCTCCACATATAAATCCGGAACAGGCTCAAAATTCTTTTCCACATACTCCAATTTTTTCTGAGCCGCATTGTAATCCATCATCATGGCATGGTACTTCACATACTGCAATTGCAAGTATGCATCATCGGGATAGGTTTCCGTACCCTTTTTAATAGCCTTTTCGGCTTGATTCATATCCCCGATGTCAAAAAAGTAGTTAATGATATCCTCAAAGTCGTCACGACCGAGAAACAACCGTCTCCCAGCATCGAAATCTCGCGTAAACTGTTCCGCAAGTTCCCGAATATCATTATCTTCACTGTCGTCGTAATGACCCATTTCCTGCGTTTTAAAAAGAGCGCAAAAGTACAAAAAAAGCGGTTAGCCGTCATTCCTCGGCCTATAGTATTTTTGGGTTGCCCTTGGCCAATCCTTTTCGTCCTGTGATGCATTCATCATCAAGCATCCAACTCCAGCCACTCCATCTCCTTCTCTTCCAATGCTTGTTTAGCGGCATCATAGGCCTTGTAAAGTTCGCCGCTGTTGATTTCCGCGGCATACTGGTCTGGTTGCGCCAACTTGGCCTCTATCTCGGCCACTTGCTGCTGTAGTATTTCCATTTCGTCCTCCAACTTGCGGAGCCGATTTTTTTTCTTGCGTTCAGCAGCCTCCTGTTCCTTGCGGCGCTCATAATTCTCCTTATTGCTGGATACCGTTTTCTGTTCGCCGCCAGTCACCGGCTGCCGTGCTTGCAGCTCGTGCAACGACTCCAATTTTCGAGCCTCCAGGAAATCGTAGACATCGCCGGTGTAGCCACGTATCTGCTTGTCCTTGAACTCGTAGGTTCTGGTGGAAAGTCCCTGCAAGAAGTCTCGGTCGTGGGAGACGAGGATGAGGCTGCCCTCATATTGAAGCAGGGCGTTCTTGAGCACATCCTTGGACGGCATGTCAAGATGGTTCGTCGGCTCGTCAAGGATGAGCAGGTTAAAGGGTGAGAGCAGCAGCTTGGCTAATGCGAGACGAGCCTTTTCGCCTCCTGAGAGCACCTTCACTTTCTTCTCTGTTGCCTCCGTGTCGAAGAGAAAGCTGCCGAGAATGGTGCGGATTTTGGGACGAATGTCGCCTACCGCGACCTCGTCGATGGTGTCGAAGACCGTCTTCTCGGGGTCAAGCAACTTGGCTTGGTTTTGGGCGTAATAGCCGATAACCACCTGATAACCGAGTTCGAGGGCACCGCCTTGGGGTGCCAGCTGACCGACGATAGCCTTCACCATGGTGGACTTGCCTTCACCGTTGCGGCCCACGAATGCCACACGCTCGCCGCGTTCCAAGTGGAAATCCACCTTGTCGAGCACGTTCAACGCGTCATAGCCGAGTGACAGCTGTTTGGCATCCACCACCATGCGGCCCGAGTGCGGTGCAGGGGGAAAGCGGAAAGAGATGGACGATGCATCATAGTCCTCCACTTGCACACGATCCATCTTTTCGAGCATCTTGATCCGACTCTGCACTTGGCGCGCCTTCGTGGCCTTGTAACGAAACCGTTCGATAAAACGCTCGATCTGCGCAATCTGCTGCTGTTGGTTCTCGAAAGCAGCCTGCTGGCTCTCGATGCGTTCGAGACGTTGCTCCACATATTGGGAATAGCTGCACTTATAGTCTTGAATTGTGCCCAATGTAATCTCTATCGTGCGATTGGTCACGCGATCAAGAAAGGCACGGTCATGGGAAACCAGGATGACACAGCCGTCATAGTTCGCCAAATAGTCTTCCAGCCACTGGATGGATTCGATGTCGAGGTGGTTGGTCGGTTCGTCAAGGAGGACGATTTCAGGCCGTTGGAGCAGGATTTTGGCGAGGCATACGCGCATCTGCCAGCCGTTGCTGAATTCAGACATGGGACGCGGAAAGTCGCTGCGCCGAAAGCCCATGCCGACAAGAACTTTCTCGGCTTCGCCTTCAATGGTATTGCCGCCCAGGTGCAGATAGCGGTCATTGGCGTCAGAAAGTTGCTGGGCTATTGCGGCGTATTCGGCAGACTCGTAGTCGGTACGCTCCGACAGCTGTTGGGTGAGACGCTGCATCCGCGCCTCTATCTCACGCACCTCCACAAAAGCCGACATCGTTTCCTCCCATACTGTCTTGTAGGAAGTCTCGGCCAACTCCTGCGGCAGATAGCCCGTACGGAAACCAGTTGTGATCACCATCGTGCCCGAGGTCGGCTCCATGTCGCGATGGATAATTTTAAGCAAGGTGGACTTGCCGGCGCCATTGTGCCCCACCAGTCCGATGCGGTCACGGTCACCGGCCACAAAGGAGATGTCTCGGAACAAGAAGTCCCCCGTGAAGTTCACCGACAGCTTATTGATTTGAATCATGGTGCTCTTTAGACTGTTTAAATATTCGTTTCCGAAATAATGAAATCGTATGCAAAAAAGGTGGGACTTATGCCCCACCCTATCGCAATTTATAGTTAGATTTTTGAACGTATTTCTTACATTACGCTTGCAGAGGGCAAACGTTTCACGTTTCTATGCCAAAGCACCCCCGTTCATCATGGGCGGGATGGGGCCTTGCTGCTGGTCAACAATGACACCAAACTGTTCCTCATACTTGGAGATGTTCTCCGAAAGGGCCATCAAAAGGCGTTTGGTATTTTGCGGCGTCATGATGATCCGCGAATTCACATTGCCTTTCTGAATTCCGGGGAGCATTGCCACAAAGTCAACAATAAACTCACTGTTGGAATGGGAGATGATGGCAAGATTGGAATATGTACCTTTGGCCACATCTTCCGGCAGATTGATATCTAATTTTTGTTCTGGCATAATTACTAATCTACAAGTTAGACAATACTATTCTTCTTTCGAGGCCAACAGGGATTCGTATTCATCCTTGGAACTCACTTGGACATGCTGATAAGAACGGATACCGGTACCGGCAGGGATACGCTGGCCGACGATGACATTCTCCTTCATGCCGACCAAGTAGTCGGACTTGGCGTTGATAGCGGCTTCGTTGAGCACCTTCGTCGTCTCCTGGAAGGATGCAGCGGAAATGAAGCTGCGGGTTTGCAGGGCTGCGCGGGTGATACCTTGCAGCACCGGCTTACCTGTGGCCGTGCGTGCATCGCGTGTGACCACCAACTTCATATCCTTGCGCTTCAACAAGGAGTTAACGTCGCGCAACTTTTTAGCCGTGATAATCTGACCCTTGCTCACCTCATCGGAATCGCCTGGATCCTCAACCACCTTCTTGTCCCAAATGAGATCATTCTCCTCTTGGAAGTCAATCTTGTTGATCAACTCACCCTGGAGGAACTTGGTGTCACCGGGATCTTCGATTTCCATCTTGCGCATCATCTGGCGCACGATGACCTCAAAGTGCTTGTCGCTGATTTTCACACCTTGCAGACGGTAAACCTCCTGAATCTCGTTGATGATGTATTCCTGAACCTTCTGAGCACCCTTAATGTTAAGGATATCCACAGGGGTGAGGGAACCTTCGGAGAGCGGAGTACCAGCCTTCACAAAGTCATTCTCTTGTGCCAAAATCTGCTTGGAGGTCGGGATGAGATACATCTTGATGCCATCCTCGTCGCCATTACGCGGGGTGACCTTGACCACACGGTTACCTCTCTTGAGTTTTTTCTCGAAAGAGACGATACCATCAATTTCAGAAACCACGGCAGGATCGGACGGGTTACGGGCCTCGAACAATTCCGTGACGCGCGGCAGACCGCCCGTAATATCACCGGACTTGCCAAAGGAACGAAGAATCTTGACAAGGACTTCACCAGAATCAATCACAGCGCCTTCTTCAACAGCCAAACGAGCACCCACGGGAACGTCGAAGCTCTTCAGCACGTTGCCGGCATCGTCGACCACCGAAATGCTCGGGTTCTTGGTTTTCAGACGACTCTCGATGATAACCTTGTCTTGGTTGTTGGTCTGCTCATCCGTCTCGACACGGTAGGTGATGCCTTCGATAATATCATTGAAGACCACCTTACCAGCCACGTCGGAAAGAATGACCGCGTTGAATGCATCCCAGTCGGCGATGATGTCGCCTTTTTTGATGCTGTCGCCATGCTTGAAATAAAGTTTTGAACCGTAAGGCACATTGGCTGCATACAAGGCAACACCTGTCTGCTTGTCAATAATCTTGATTTCAGCGGTACGACCAATGACAATATAGTAATTGTCGCCCAAAGCGTCGGTTTTTTGCAGGGCACGCAGTTCATCGATGCTCAACAAGCCGTCGTAAGGAGCGGTAATAGAGTTGTTGGCGGACATCGTGCCTGCCACACCACCGGTGTGGAACGTACGCAGGGTCAGCTGTGTACCCGGTTCACCGATGGACTGGGCAGCGATAACACCAACGGCCTCGCCAATCTGAACCAGCTTGCCCGTCGCCAGGTTACGGCCATAGCATTTCTGGCAGATACCGTGCTTGGACTCGCAGGTCGGCACTGAACGGATTTCCACCTCCTCAATGGGAGAATCTTCAATAATCTGGCAATACTCCTCTGTCAGTTCCTCGCCCGCCTTGATAATCAACTCGCCCGTCTGGGGATGATAGACATCGTGGAGAGTGACACGTCCCAAAAGACGGTCATAGAGAGACTCGACAACCTCATTGTCCTTGTTCTTCAAGGCGCTCACGGTCATGCCGCGCAGCGTGCCACAGTCCACCTCGGTGATGATGACATCGTGGGAGACGTCGACCAGACGACGGGTCAGGTAACCTGCGTCAGCGGTCTTCAATGCGGTATCGGCCAGACCCTTACGGGCACCGTGCGTGGAAATGAAGTACTCTTGCACGGAAAGGCCTTCCTTGAAGTTGGAGAGAATCGGGTTTTCGATGACCTCGCCACCGGTGGAACCGGCCTTACTCGGCTTGGCCATCAAGCCACGCATACCGGAAAGCTGACGAATCTGGTCAGCAGATCCACGAGCACCGGAGTCGCGCATCATGTGCACGGGGTTGAAGCCCTGACGATCCTCCTCGATTTCTTTCATCAAAATCTTGGAAAGACGGGCGTTGCACTGCGACCAAACGTCAACCACCTGGTTGTAACGCTCGGTGTTCGTGATGAAACCCATGCTATAGTTCATCGTAATTTCATCAATCTGCTTGTTGGCCTCATCAATCAGTTCCGGCTTGGCCGACGGGATGATGACGTCACCCAAGTTAAAGGAGAGACCGCCTTCGTAAGCCATGCGGTAACCGAGGGTCATGATGTTGTCGAGGAATTCGGCACACACCTTGTTGCCACAACGATGCAGCACGTCTCCGATGATGTCACGGAGGGCTTTCTTGGTCAGCAATTGATTGACATACGGATAATTCTCGGGAATCACCTGGTTGAAGAGCACACGACCCACACTGGTATCGATGACTTTCCAGGTACCCATGCCGTCCACATTGACACGGCACTTGATGATGGCGTTAAGGTGAACACGCTTCTCATTATAGGCAATCACAACCTCTTCCGGACCATAGAAAATATGTCCTTCGCCTGCCACATGGTTGTCACCCTTGGAAGGGAGTTCCTTGGTCATGTAGTACAGACCCAGCACCATGTCTTGGGAAGGCACGGTCACAGGAGCACCATTGGCGGGATTGAGGATGTTGTGGGAGGCCATCATGAGCATTTGGGCTTCCATGATGGCGGCATTGCCCAGGGGCACGTGCACAGCCATCTGGTCACCATCAAAGTCAGCGTTGAATGCCGTACAGCAAAGCGGGTGCAGGCGGATGGCCTTGCCTTCCACCAAACGAGGTTGGAAAGCCTGAATACCAAGACGGTGCAACGTAGGAGCACGGTTCAACAACACGGGATGACCCTTCAAGATATTTTCCAGAATCTCATACACGACGGGATCCTTGCGGTCGACAATCTTCTTGGCTGACTTCACCGTTTTCACAATACCTCTTTCAAGAATCTTGCGGATGACATACGGTTTGAAGAGCTCTGCGGCCATGTCTTTCGGCAGACCGCACTCGTTGAGGTGCAAGTCAGGACCGACGACGATAACGGAACGGCCAGAGTAGTCGACACGCTTACCCAAAAGGTTCTGACGGAAGCGGCCTTGTTTACCCTTCAAACTGTCAGACAGGGATTTGAGAGGACGGTTGGACTCCGTCTTCACCGCGCTGGATTTCTTGGAGTTGTCGAACAAGGAGTCGACAGCTTCTTGAAGCATACGCTTCTCATTACGCATAATCACATCGGGAGCCTTAATCTCGATCAGGCGTTTGAGGCGGTTATTGCGGATGATGACACGACGGTAGAGGTCGTTGAGGTCGGAAGTGGCGAAGCGACCGCCATCGAGGGGCACCAAAGGACGCAATTCCGGCGGAATGACGGGCACCACCTTGATAATCATCCATTCGGGACGGTTCTCGGCGCGTTTGCGGCTGTCGCGGAAAGCTTCGAAAACATGCAAACGTTTCAGCAGTTCCTTCTTTCGCTGCTGGGAAGTCTCATTGTTGGCGCGGTCGCGCAACTCGTAAGACTCCTTGTCCAAGTCGACTTGGCAAAGCAGATCATACAAAGCCTCAGCACCCATCTTGGCAATGAACTTGTTGGGATCATTGTCGGGCAGCAGGCGGTTGTCTGCCGGAAGCATTTTGTCAACAATTTCAAAGTACTCCTCTTCTGTCAGGAGAGCCTTATTGACAATGGTTTTGGAACTGGAGTCGTTGCCATGAAGGGGTATGGGCTCGTTGGCGACCACACCAGGTTGAATGACAACATATTTTTCATAATAGATAATAGCGTCAATCTCCTTGGACTGCAACCCCAACAGGGCGCCAATTTTATTAGGAAGGGACTTGAAGAACCAGATGTGGGCGACGGGGACCACAAGCTGGATGTGACCCATCCGTTCGCGACGCACCTTGCGTTCGGTGACTTCCACGCCACAAGCATCACAAACCTTGCCTTTGTAGCGAATTCTCTTGTACTTTCCGCAGTGGCACTCCCAGTCTTTGGTCGGTCCGAAAATCTTCTCGCAGAAGAGACCGTCGCGCTCCGGTTTATAGGTGCGGTAGTTGATGGTCTCCGGCTTGAGGACCTCGCCATGCGATTGGTTGATAATCGTGTCGGGCGACGCCAAGCTTATGGTGATTTTCTGGATTTCTTTTCTAGTATTATTGTCTTTTCTGAAAGCCATATTGATGCACGATAAATAGGTTTGACTTATTCGAATTTGATGTCCAGTGCGAGGCCGCGAAGTTCGTTCACCAAAACGTTGAACGATTCGGGAATGCCCGACACGGGCATGTTGTCACCCTTGACGATGGCCTCGTATGCCTTGGAACGACCCATCACATCGTCAGACTTGACGGTAAGGATCTCTTGCAGGACATTGGAGGCGCCGTAGGCTTCGATGGCCCAGACCTCCATCTCACCGAAACGCTGACCACCGAATTGGGCTTTACCACCCAGCGGCTGTTGCGTGATGAGGGAGTAGGGACCAATGGAGCGTGCGTGCATCTTGTCGTCAACCATGTGATGCAACTTGAGGTAGTAGATATAGCCCACAGTGGCTTTCTGGTGGAACGGTTCGCCCGTCTCGCCATCGTACAACTGGGTATTGCCGTTTTCAGGCAGCCCTGCCTGGCGCATGTACTCGTTGATCTGGTCAATGGAAGCACCGTCGAAAATGGGGGTGGCAAACTTGCAGCCCATCTTCTTGCCGGCCCATGCCAGCACGGTCTCGTACACCTGTCCCAGATTCATACGGGAAGGCACGCCCAGCGGGTTGAGGACCACATCCACGGGACGACCGTCCGCGAGGAACGGGAGGTCTTCCTGACGCACAATCTTGGCCACGCAACCTTTGTTACCGTGACGACCTGCCATCTTGTCGCCGATGCGCAACTTACGAGCATTGGCGATATAGACCTTGGCCATTTGGACGATGCCTGCGGGCAGGTTGGCACCGATAGTGGCATCGTTGATCTCACGGATCTTGCGAGCCTCAATGCCACGCAATTTCATGTTGTAGTTGTGGATGATGCCGCGAACGACTTCATTCACCGCACGACCGTTGTCAGTCTTGGGATTCACCCAATCACCGCCGGAGACCTTTTCGAAAGCAACGCCTTGCAGCAACTTCTGCGTGAACTTGCCGCTCTTGGGCACCCAGACTGTGCTTGGATTCTCACGATCCATCACATCCTTGATGGCTTGTTTGCCTTCCAAGACCTTGTAGAGCTTGATGACAGCCTTCTCGTGCAGAGCATCGCGCTCGGCTTTGTATTTCTCCTCAATCGACTGAACAAGTTCCTTGTCCTTGGCGCGGCTCTTGCGATCCTTGCTCATGCGGGACATGGACTTGGCACCGATGACGACACCCTTCATGGATGGGGGCGCCTTCAGGGAGGCATCCTTCACGTCGCCGGCCTTGTCGCCGAAGATGGCGCGCAGCAACTTCTCCTCTGGAGTCGGATAGCTCTCGCCCTTGGGGGTGACCTTACCAATGAGGATGTCACCCTCGTTGACCTCGGCACCCACGCGGATAAGACCGTCCGCATTCAAGTCCTTGGTGGCCTCCGTGGAGACGTTGGGAATATCGTTCGTCAGCTCCTCGATACCAATCTTGGTGTCGCGGACCTCCATGGTGAAGGATTCAATGTGGATAGAGGTGTAGAGGTCGTCGGTGACTGCTTTCTCGGAAATCACGACAGCATCCTCGAAATTGTAACCCTTCCACGGCATGAATGCCACCATAAGGTTGCGTCCCAGAGCCAACTCGCCGTTTTCAGTGGCGTATCCTTCCGTCAGCACATCGCCCTTCTTCACTTTTTGGCCTTTCACCACGATAGGACGCATGTTGATGCAAGAATTCTGGTTGGTTCTACGGAACTTCAGGAGTTCGTATCTCTTGACATTGGAGTCAAAACTCACAAGCGTTTCCACTTCGGAACGCTCATAGTCGATTTCAATATGGGTAGCGTCGACGGAGGTGACCACACCGTTGCCCTCGGCAACAAGGACCACGCGGGAATCGACAGCCACCTGATGTTCCAGACCTGTACCCACAATAGGCGCCTCAGGGCGCAACAAAGGCACGGCCTGACGCATCATGTTGGATCCCATCAAGGCACGGTTAGCATCGTCGTTCTCCAAGAACGGAATCAAGGATGCTGCGATAGATGCAATCTGGTTGGGGGCGATGTCGATCAAATCGACGTCTTCGCGCGGCAGGATCGGGTAGTCAGCCAAGCGGCGCACCTTCACCTTGGTGTCGAGCAGGCCGTTCTCATCCATCGGGGTGTTGGCCTGCGCGATGCGCATGTTGTCCTCCTCTTCCGCCGTCAAGAAAATCGGTTGCTCGTTAAACTGGACTTGTCCGTCGATCACGCGACGATACGGAGTCACGATGAAACCGAGGTTGTTGATCTTTGCGAAAACGCTCAAGGAGGAAATCAAACCGATATTGGGGCCTTCAGGGGTCTCGATGGTACACAGACGACCATAGTGCGTGTAGTGTACGTCACGAACCTCGAATCCGGCACGGTCGCGGGACAGACCGCCGGGACCCAAGGCTGAAATTCTGCGCTTGTGCGTGATCTCAGACAGCGGGTTGGTTTGGTCCATGAACTGCGACAGCTGGTTGGTGCCGAAGAAGGAGTTGACCACAGAGGAGAGGGTCTTGGAGTTGATCAAGTCTGTCGGGGCGAAGGTCTCGTGGTCGCGCACGTTCATCTTCTCGCGGATGGTACGTGCCATACGGTTGAGGCCGAGGCTGAACTGGTTGTACAGTTGCTCGCCTACGGTGCGCACACGACGGTTGCTCAAGTGGTCGATATCGTCCACTTCAGTCTTGGCGTTGATCAATTCGATGAGGTAACTGATAATGGAAATGATGTCCTCATTGGTCAGCACACCCGTCTCCTTGGGTATGTTAAGGTTCAGTTTTTTGTTAATACGATAACGTCCGACTTCGCCGAGGTCGTATCGTTTATCGGAGAAGAAGAGCTTGTCGAGGGTGGCGCGCGCGGTCTCCTCGTCGGGCGCCGCCGTGCTCTTCAACTGCAAGTATATGTATTCTATGGCTTCCTTGCCAGACTTTGTCGGGTCTTTCTGCAAGGTGTTGAAAATGATGGAGTAGTCCACCATTTTCTCATCTTTTTTATGGAACAGCACGGACTTGATGTTCGCGTCGGCAATCATGTTGATGTGCTGTTTCTCGAAGATGGTTTCGCGATTGATGATAACTTCCGTACGTTCGATGTTGGACACCTCGCCCGTCTCGTCGTCAACGAAGTCCTCGTACCACGTCTTGATGACATCGGCGGCAAATTTCTCGCCGATGAATTTTTTCAGGTTCGCCTTCGTGGCCTTCACCTCTTGGGTGATGTCGAAGATGGAAAGAATGTCCTTGTCGGTCTCATAGCCGATGGCACGGAGGAGCGTGGTGACCGGCAGTTTCTTCTTGCGGTCGATATAGGCGTACATCACGTTGTTGATGTCCGTCGTGAACTCCATCCAAGATCCCTTGAAGGGGATGATACGAGCCGAGTACAGGGGTGTTCCGTTGGTGTGATAGGAAAAACCGAAGAACACGCCTGGAGAACGGTGCAATTGGGAAACGACGACACGTTCGGCACCGTTGATGATGAAGGTGCCACTCGGGGTCATATACGGAATTTCTCCCAAATAAGCGTCCTCGGTGATGGTCTCGAAATCCTCGTGTTCGGCATCGTTACAGGACAATCTCAGTTTGGCGGTCAGGGGAACATTATAGGTCAATTCTCGTTCCAGGCACTCGTCCATCGAGTAGCGCGGGGCTCCGATGGAATAGTCAAGGAATTCGAGGGTGAAAATGTTTCTTGCATCGGCGATTGGAAAATTCTCTTTGAAGGCCCTGTAAAGTCCTTCTTTCTTCCGGTCTTCGACATCGGTGTCAATCTGGAAGAACTCCCGGAACGATTTCAGCTGGATGTCAAGGAAATCGGGATATGGAACCGGGCGTGTCGATGCAAAACTGATTCTTTTGTTGTTGTGGTTTGCCAAGGCAGTTGATTTTAAATGAAATAACAGGATTAGGGAAGAACCCGACGGTATGGGCTAAGGAAAGAACGCGGGGGAAGGAAAACAGCAGGTAGTAAAACAACAATAAGTACAAGCACTTCCACCGGGGTGGAAGTGTTGTACTATTGCAATTGACGTAAGTGAACTTACTTAATCTCGACTTCGGCGCCAGCCTCTTCGAGGGATTTCTTCAGGGACTCAGCTTCGTCCTTGGAGATACCTTCCTTGACGGCCTTGGGGGCACCGTCGACCAGTTCCTTAGCTTCCTTGAGGCCAAGGCTGGTGAGTTCCTTCACGAGTTTAACAACCTGAAGCTTCTGGGCACCAGCGGATTTGAGGATGACATCGAATTCGGTCTTTTCCTCAGCGGCAGCGGCGCCACCAGCGACGGGACCAGCGGCCACGGCCACAGCAGCAGCTGCGGGCTCAATGCCGTATTCGTCCTTCAAAATTTGAGCTAACTCGTTAACTTCTTTAACGGTCAAGTTCACTAATTGTTCTGCAAATGCTTTCAAATCTGCCATAGTTTTATTTTTTTTAAATGTTTTTACTAAATTGTTTTTTTACTAAATTATGATTATTCGGCCTTTTCGGACAAAGTTTTGACAATGCCGGCCAATTTGCCGCCACCCGACTGCAATGCGGAAACCACATTCTTGGCAGGTGATTGCAGCAATGCGACCAAGTCGCCAATCAATTCCTCGCGGGACTTGATGTTGCACAATGCTTCCAGTTGGTCGTCGCCAATGTAGGCGGACTGCTCGATGAAAGCAGCCTTGATGAGGGGCTTCGCGTTCTTTGCACGGAATTCCTTGATCAGCTTGGCAGGCACGTTGCCCGTGTTGCACAGCATGATGGAGGTGGGTCCGTTCAGAACGGGATAGATCTCGGAATAGTCCGACTCACACTGTTCCATTGCGCGTTTGAGCAGGGTGTTTTTCACCACTTTCAACTTCACGTCGCGCTTGTTGCACAGACGACGAAGCTGGTTGACTGTACTAACCGTGAAACCGGAGATATCGGTTACATAAACATGTGAATAGTTAGTCAAGTCCTGTGCAATTTCTTCTATAATCTGACTTTTTTGATCTTTTTTCATGCTAACTAAACTTTAGATTATAATGTAACGGATTTCGGATCCACCTGTACGCCGGGGCTCATGGTGGTGGAAAGATAGATGCTCTTGATGTAGGTGCCTTTCGCGGAGGTGGGTTTCAGCTTGATGATGGTGCCCATCATTTCGCGGGCATTGTCCGTCAGCTGTTCCACCGTGAAGCGGTTCTTGCCTATGGAGCTGTGAATGATACCGAACTTGTCGACCTTGAAGTCGATCTTACCGGCTTTGACTTCGGAAACGGCCTTGCCGATTTCCAACGTCACGGTGCCGGATTTGGGGTTGGGCATCAAGCCACGGGGACCGAGGATACGTCCGAGAGCACCGATCTTGGGCATGACGCTGGGCATCGTGATGATGACATCGACGTCAGTCCAGCCTTGCTTGATCTTCTCGACATACTCTTCCAGACCCACGTAGTCAGCGCCGGCAGCCTTGGCTTCTTCCTCCTTGTCAGGAGTACAGAGGGCGAGCACGCGTACCACCTTGCCGGTTCCATGAGGGAGAGTGACGATACCACGCACCATCTGGTTGGCCTTCCTCGGGTCAACGCCCAAGCGGACATCGATGTCGAAGGAAGCATCGAACTTGGTGTAGGTAAGGTTCTTCACCACTTGGATGGCTTCCGGCAAAGCATATACCTTGCTCTTATCAAATTTAGCAAATGCTTCTTTGCGTTTTTTTGATATTTTTGCCATTGATTCTTGTTTTTTACTTGTTATTAATTCTGTTCAAAGGGGTTTTGGCCTCCCTTCACGACAACACCCATGCTACGGGCCGTACCGGCCACCATAGACATGGCGGACTCGATCGTGAAGCAGTTAAGGTCGGGCATTTTCAGCTCGGCGATGCTGCGGACCTGATCCCACGTGATGGTGCCAACCTTGGAACGGTTGGGCTCACCGGAACCCTTCTGCAGCTTGGCGGCCTCCTTGACCTGAACGGCCACCGGCGGGGTCTTCGTGATGAAGTCGAACGACTTATCCTTGTAGACCGTGATCACAACCGGGATCACCTTGCCGGCGAGATCCTGTGTTCTGGAGTTGAACTGCTTGCAGAACTCCATGATGTTCACACCCTTGGAACCCAAGGCGGGACCTACTGGCGGCGACGGGTTGGCGGCACCTCCCTTGATTTGTAATTTGATTAATCCAACTACTTCTTTTGCCATAGTTTTGAATTGAATTTTTTTGATTGTTTGTAACTATGCCGGCGCTATATTTTTTCAACCTGCATAAAACCCAGTTCCAACGGGGTCTTACGACCGAAAATCTTCACCATGATCTTCAGTTTCTTCTTCTCGGTGTCAATCTCTTCGATGACACCCGTGAAGGTGTTGAAAGGTCCGTCAATAACCTTGACCTCCTCGCCCACCAGGAAAGGCTTCAACAGCGACTCGTCTTGCGACAGCAGCTCGTCGAACTTGCCCAGCAAACGGGAAACCTCGTCAGGACGGAGCGGCTTGGGTTGTTCGTTCTTGTGCTTGCACCCCACGAAACCCAACACGCCGGGAACTTCCAGCAATGTCGTGAAAACCTCGCCTGTCATTGCCGCCTCCACAAAAATGTAGCTCGGGTAATAGCAGCGCTCTTTCACAACCTTCTTTCCGCTCTTAGTCGTGTGGAAAACTTTCTCCGTAGGAATCAAGACACTCGTCACCACATCCTTCAGATCAGCGAGCTCAACCTCGGTCTCGATGTTTTGCTTCACTTTCTTCTCGGTTCCGGCGACCGACTTGATCACATACCACTTGCGTTCAATCTCTGCCATAATAGGTCATTTTGGATATAACTCCGACGTTTTGAAGAAAATTAGACAGCCGGGAACATCAAATCCATGCCCAGATTGAAGATGGCATCCATCAAAAACACGATAAACGCGATTATAAGGGAAGCAATAGATACCACCACAACACTATTTCCAAGTTCTTGCATGGTCGGCCAACTCGTCTTGTGAACCAGCTCGTCATACATCTCCTTAAAATAATTCACTATCTTCATTTTCTTCTTGTTTTATTTTATTCGATATTTTTAGATATATTCTTTCTTTTTTTTGCAAATCATGCACTCTTTAACACACACCCACTTGTTTATAAAACCAATCTTTAAAACATTGTAAACCACATGTTTACAAGCAACCAAACCCAGCCGGCACAAACATATTTGCCGACTTTTAAACAAGTTGGCAAATATAGAAAATTTATTATTACAATCGGCTATCTGAAAAAAATATTTTTCATCATTTTTTCAGATGCCGATACGGACATAGGATATCCGTTTTCCTTCGGCCAACCACATCTTCTCGTAGAAGGTCTGCACCTCCTTCAACAACGGGTCGCAGGGCTCCGCGTACACGTCGTCGACTTTCGACAAAACAGGCCAGTTTTGCTCCGGCGCCACCTCCAGCACATATTCATACAGCTCACGGCTGTCCGTCTTCAAGTTCAACACTCCCCCACTCTCCTTCATCACTTGGCGATAATATCCCACAAAACGAGGCGACACCAGGCGGCGGCGCTCATGCTTGAGTTGCGGATCCGGGAATGTAACCCAAATCTCGTCGACCTCCCCCGGGGCAAAATAGTATCCGATGCGGTCTATTGTGATGCGCAAAAAGGCCACATTGCCTAGCTGCTCCTCGATGGCGTCCTTACATCCGCGCCACAACCGCGCGCCCTTGCGGTCCACACCCACATAGTTGCGGTCCGGCATGCGGCGCGCCATAGCCAAGGTGTACTCCCCCTTGCCGCAACCCAACTCCAAAACGATGGGATTGTCGTTGTGGAAATAATCTTCGCGCCAGCGTCCACGAAGCGGGAAGGGCACATTGGCACAATCGTAGTGCGAACGCTGGAACAAATTGCCGAAGGTTTCGTTCTCGGCGAAACGTTGTAGTTTATGCTTTGCCATTAGCCAAGGTTTTGAATCATAACGTATTTGTAATAATCTCCCTCTTTGCGCATTAATGCATCGTGGGTGCCACGTTCTGTGATACGCCCACCAGAAAGGACTACAATCTGGTCGGCTCTCTGTATGGTTGAAAGACGATGGGCAATAACCACCACCGTACGATTTCGCATCGCCTCGTCGAGTGCTTGCTGCACAAGGCGTTCAGATTCTGTATCCATAGCCAATGTGGCTTCGTCGAGAATAAGAATGGGAGCATTACGCAACACAGCCCGAGCAATGCTGATGCGCTGACGCTGTCCACCCGACAAATTCAGCCCCCTGTCAGACAATCTATGCTGCAATCCATCCTCCAATCCATCCACAAACTCCTGCAGGTGCGCCACGCGCACAGCCTCCATCACCTCTTCTCCCGTGGCAGCCATACCGAGGGTAATATTGTTGAAGAGCGTATCGTTGAACAACACAATATCTTGTGACACCAAGGCGTAAAGCGAACGGTATTGCGAGATGTCATATTCCCGAATGTCAATTCCATCCAACCTTACCACTCCGGAAGTGGGGTCATAGAAGCGTTCCAAAATATCGGCAAGTGTTGTCTTACCTGAACCGGATGGTCCAACCAACGCAACCATCTGTCCCTTTTCAATAGTAAGATCAATATCGGATATCACTTCGCGATTCCCATACGAAAAGGAAAGGTTGCGCAAATCGATATTACGTTCAAAAGAGGACACGGAAATCGGATGTTGGGGTTGGAGAATAACCTCGTCGGCATCGAGTAATTCATAGAGACGGTCAAGCGCCGCCTGTCCTCTACGATAGTTGGAAAATGCCGTCGAAAAAGTGCCAATAGGTGCTATCAGCTGAGGAAACAGCGCAACGTATGTAATGAAGAGTTCGGGCGAAAAAGTCGAATTCGGAGAGAGGACCATGCTGCCACCCATTACCAGAACCACCATAACCACACAAACACCCAGAAACTCGCTCATCGGGGAAGCCAAGTCAACACGCCGATAGATCCGTGTCTGTGTATCGGAATACTTGTCATTAAACCTGCGAAATTGCTCCTCTGTTTTCTTTTGGGCATTAAAGCCCTTGATCACACGCAGCCCTGCAATAGTCTCTTCCACCTGGGAAAGAAGAGCCCCCATACGCTGCTTGGAAGTACGATTGTCTCTTCTTAGCACGGAAGAAATTTTGGCAATAGCCAAAAATGGCAAGGGAAGCACCAAAAAAGCATACAAAGTAAGGCGTGGGTTAATGTAAATCAAGAAAGATAAATAAAGCAGAATCGTAAAGGGAGCCGTAATGAAACTCTTCAGGGAATTAAGCATTGTAAATTCAACCTCTTGCGTGTCCCCGACAGCACGAGACACTATGTCTCCTCGACGGGTAGAGGTGAAATAGCCGATTGGAAGAATCAGAATTTTATGATAGACTTGATTACGCAATCGGTAGAGGAAATCGCTCCGCACAGTAGCCATAAACCATTGGGTCAAGTATGAAAAAAGCGTTTTGAAAAAATACAACAAGATCGCCAATAATATAAGAAGAGAGACGGATGATGCTATATTCTCAAAATGCAGGACAGGTTGCAACCGGGAGACAACAAAAGAGGAAATAGGACTCAGGTCGGACATTTCCCCTTTGAAGAGCAGTTTGCAAAATGGCTCAACAAGAAGGTAAACACAGAACGTCAACAACACAGACAGAAAATTGAAGAAAAAAACAATCGACAATCTTCCGGCGTAGCGATGAAGCAGTTCAGCGAGAAAAGAGGTTTTTCGAGCCATTGAATATTGGGTTAAAAAAAAAAGGGAGTTGTGCCTTTCACACACAACTCCCTTGGTTGTTATAGTCACTCTAATTACTTAGAGATAACAAGCTTCTTAGAGAGAGTGACATTCTCGCCTTCGACGCGGATGAAGTAAACACCCGGGGTCAGGTTGCGAACCTCACGTCTGTAGATGTACTCAGTACCGTCGAGGACAACATTGTCTCTTGCAACGATTTGACCTGCAATGTTGACAACGTTGATGGTGGACTCACCCGTCACGCCGTTGATACGAGCGTTGACCACATTGTTGGTCGGGTTCGGGTAAACAACCATGGAAGCGTTGTCTTCATTAGCTTCGTACTCTACGATATCCGTAGTCAGCAAGGAGAAGCCGCCAGAGGAGATTTGATCCGGACCTGTAACATTGATGTAAAGTTCATCCATCATCAAGGTGTCGAAGATAGCACCAACCGTGAGGGAGTTATTACCACCAATGCTTAAGTTAGCAGTAGAGTCGGCATTGTAATACTGCGTAGGCAGAACTGATCTTTGAGTCGTGGAGATCAAACGATAGACAATCTTATACTCACCAGACTTCATGAATTGGTTGAAGGTCTTGTCGACAGGATTGCCGGCGAGGAAGTGCAAGTACACTTCGTCGTACTCATTGCTGTACGGGATCGTTGTGGAGATGTACTGGTTCGGATAGTGGTTACCCATCAAGGTCTGACCAGGAACAGGAGCAGACACGGCATAGTTGAAGTAACTCGTAGCCGAAGCAGCAGCATGAGAAGGAGTCTGCCAATGAATCACATCGTAAGAAACATATTTAGTACCACCTGCAGCAGTTGCCGGTCTAATCATTTGACCGACATTACCGTTGGTCAGCAGTGTATCATTACGATAGATGTCGAAGGTAACGAAGACCATGACATCACCGGCAATACCGCAAGTATTGTCAACGGTCCACGTGTATTCCGTGCGGTTATCGGTGGTTTGAGCATCGATGGTGTGCGTGTCAGAACCGGCGTGCGTGAAGCGGAAGCGCGGTTTGTCAGTAGCCATGATGCTAACAGCGGTATCAGCATGGAACGGCAGAATGTCTGTCGAAGCATTGAGCGCGTGCGTGGAGACACAGTTATTACTGTCAACAACTTCAAGTGTGAAGGTGAAGAGGGAGTCTGTGGTCAACCAACCGGATGAGAGATCTAAGGTATAAGTCTTTCCAGTGCTGACTTCATTACCCTCACTATCCTTCCAAGAGTAGGACGGGTACACATAAGTAGTGGTTTCTGTCACCGTGGCGGAACCATCGCGGCAGATGTAAGCATCAGAAGCGATTCTCGGTTCAGGACGCGGGTACACAATCAAGATTGTATCCAAAGTGTCAGCGCCGCAAGCGTTGGTAGCGATGTAATACAACGGTTTCGTGTTCATAGACATGTCGGCAGCAACAGTCCAGTCGAAGGCAGCCGTAGCATCTTTGAGTTTCCAAATGGTGTCGGTAGGCAGACCATTGGTGTCAATAGCAAGATCAGACGGTTTGGTGAAGGTCAGGCCTTCGCAGACATCAAGCTTGCCATCGGTGATAGTACCCGTGATGAGAGGCTTGTCATTAACCTTGATCACAACTTGGATCTTCTTCTCACCGCAAGGAGGATAAGCAGTGCTGGTAGCCGTCAACTTGATAGTGTCACCTGTGACATTCATCACCTCAGGAACACCATACAACTTGTTGGTGGTTGAATTGAAGATGAGGCCGGTAGGCAGCGTGCCACCGTCAACAGACAATGTAGCATTTTCAACCGCGAAGGCGATGGTGTCGATGGTGTCGAGGCGGCAAACCATCTGGTCGAGCAATGCAGGATCTGCCACGCTCAACTTAACAGTGTCGTTCACGATGATCGTCACTAATGCACTCTTGGCATCGCAAGCAGGGTTGTAGATGCTGTTGGCAACGATGGTGTATCTGAGAGTATCAGGATCTTCAGGAGTACCGGAAATGGTGTCGAGACCAGTGGCGGGATGAGAGGCAAGTGTGAGACCGGCAGCCAAAGTAGGAACCGTCAAAGTAGCATTAGCATACTGCATGACAACAGGATTGATAGCTTCGCCAAGGCAAATGGTCTGTGTCAACGGAGCAACAGTCAGGGAAACAGTGTCGCGGATGTAAATCACAACCTTTTGTTCCTTCGGATCGCAACCCGTGAAGGAAGCGAACGTGCTGGTAGCCGTGATTGTCAAGGTATCATTGCCGAAGGCATCAGGAGTACCATTGATTGTATCGTTCACCATAGTGTAGATAGCAGGCTTCAAGGTCGTCAAAGCAGCAGTGCCGTTCTTGACATCAACGATAATCGGTTTGATAGGATTACCCAGACAGAGCGTGTCAGCCAACGGAGTGACGGTCAACTTCACAGTGTCGTGGACAATAATCGTACCGGTAAGGGTGTCGTTCTTACAACCATTTTCGCTAACGAAAGCAATCTTGTATTCAAAAGTATCAGAAGGATTGGTCGTAGCTTTCTCCGGAGTACCCTTGATAGTGTCAACATCGAGGGTCACACCTGTAGGCAGGTTGATAGCATTGATGGTAGCATTGTCGTAATCGAGGACGATGTTGGTCAGCGGAGTACCCACGCAGAACTCTTGAGTAGCAAGCGTGCTGTAGACCTTCACAGTATCGGTGACGATAATCTGGACATCAACGGTCTTGGTAGGATTACAAGCCGGAACCACGTTGCTGGTGGCTGTGATCGTGATGTTCAATGTGTCATTGTCATTGGGCTTAATCTTCACAGGAGCACCCTTGATGGTGTCATTGACCAAAGTCAAGCCAGTCGGGAGAGTAGTGGTTGCAATGGTAGCAGCAGCATAAGTGATAGCAATAGGAGCGATTTCGTTACCAACGCAGATGGTCTGAGTAAGCGGGGTGGCGGCAAGCTCAACAGTGTCGTTGACAATAATAGTATCATAAATTGTCATGAACGGACACGGAGAACCAGCGACATCGGTATTAGCCGTAATTGCAACATAGATGGTGTCATGAGTTGCAGGCGTACCAGAAATCGTCATAGCTGCAGGATCGAATGTCAAAGCGGTTGTAGCAGGATTGAAGACAACATCGCCAGCCACCATAGCGCGAGCATTTGTGGTAGTGATAGTGATCGTTTGAATAGGCTGACCGAGACAGATAGCTTGTTTAGGCTTGTCGATAGCAACAGTGACAGAACCAGCAACATACAGACCCATCGTGTCAAGGGTGATGAAATCACCGGAACAATCATTCTTTGCAACGAAACGGAATGCGTATTCACCCTTAGCAAGAGCAGTAGGAGCCCAAACATTCCAAGTGAGGGAGTCAACATGCTTGTACTCAATCTTGCACTCGTTACCAGCGCCTGTCGTACCATGCCAGTTCACAGAATCAGCATTGAGGATAGGAACAATGGTGGAGTCAACCAAGGTACCTGCGCAAATAGTATCGTTAGCCATAGGAGCAGGTGAAGGAATCAAAGTAGGAACATTCGTCACTGTGAGAGTAGTCAAAGTGGAGAAGAGGGTGTCACAATTGTTGGCACTGTAAGCATAGATCTTCATGCCGTTCTGACCTTCAGAAACCGGAGCGTTGATGTTGAACGTTGTACCGGCAGTGATGCAGTTAGCCTTATTAACAGTGGTGGAAGCATCCACAATGCGCCAGCCAAAGGTGGTAGCATACGTATGGGTGAAGCCATCACCAGTAGGAAGAATGGTGTCACCGTCACACATGGTGGCCGGGATCGTCACTGTACCATCCAATGTCGGAGGAGCAGAAATCGTAATGTTATAGACCATGAAACTGTCACAACCATTCACTGCGGTATAGGTGTCAAGGATTTGATGTTCGTTCGGGCCACCAACCGTGAAGTTCATTGTGGTATCAGTTCCTCCATTGAAATAATGATAAGTGTAGGTACCACAAGCATCGATAGCAACAGTATCTCTGAAGATCGGCTTAGCAATCACATTGATAGCATCGGTGGTGGTACAACCGTTGTTGTCAACAATAGTCACGCAGAAGGACTTGGTCGTATTAGCAGCGATATCGTATGCAGGAACCGTGAAGGAAGCATTGCTGGTGTTGACACCGTTGGTCCAGACATGAGATACAAGACCCACAGAATCGATGGCAATATCGATAGGTGCATTTTCGCAGTTGAAGTAGTTGTTCGGGTCGCGGGTAGGCCAAGGATTACCATTGACGATGAAATGCACGAGCGGCAGAGAGTCAACACAGACATACATGCTCTCAACGGTGGTGCAACCAGTCAAAGCGCTGGTTACTTCAACCGTGTAGGTGCAGCAGTGTACCATGTCTGTAAGAATCTTGCAAGAGTCGGTCGTGGAAAGAATCACGCCAGCAGGACAGTCGTTGTACCATCTGTAGGTGAAGACTGTGTCGCCAGGAAGTGTAGTGGTGACTATAGCATACAAAGTGCCATCTTCATTCTTACAGATATGATTCGGTCCATTGATCACAACGTCAGGAGCGTGGTTGTTGTCCAAACGGATAACAGCAACGGAATCGTAAACACACTCGGTAAACATATCCATAATGGAAACGTTGTAGATACCATTCTTTAAGTCAGTAAACACATTGGTGGTGTCGTAAGTAGCACCATTGTCAATGGAGTACATGTACGTGGTTGCATCAGGATTAGCATTGGAGATGACAGTCAACGTGATGGAACCATCGAAACGAGTGGTGTCGCAGAAATGGTTCGGGGTTGTGTCGATAGAGAACACCAGTTCATATTGATCATGAGGAACGACAACATCTCTGTTAGCCATTGTGTCATAGACGCAGTTGTTGACCGTGTCGAGGATTGTAATCGAGTAGGAACCAGCAGCAATGTTGGTGAAGACAGGATCCAATTGATAGGTGGTGCCACCGTCGATAGAGTATGACAACACTGCAGCAGCGCTGGAAGAGTGAGCGGTAACCGTGATGGTACCCAAGTTGAGACCAGCCTTGCAGCTGTAATCGATAGTAGGAACAATGGTGTCGATGGCCAGCGGAGTCGGGATGAACGGCACAAAGACAGTGTCGGTGTGCGTACAACCAGTGATAGTGTCGGTGATGAACACTTGATAGTGACCGTCAGCCAACGTGAACTTCGTATAGTCAATCGGTTCGAAGTGGTCGACATCGTAACCATAGTGAATGGTATCGATATAGGTGAACACATAGAGGTGATGCGTGCTTTGCGGGGTGAGAACCTTGATTTGGCCATTACCCGGACGGCTCAGCGTAATATCACACGTGCTGTTAGGCGTGATTTGATATTGAGGCTTGAACCAAGCGCTGTCAAGCACTTCAACATCAACCGGAGTGGTGGTACAATGCAGATTGGTCATCACGCTAACCATGTAGTGGCCGGAATTAAGGCTGTCGGCAACATCCACGGTATCAGTACCATTAATAATATAGACGAAAGAAGAGTAGTTCGGCGAGGTCGGAGCAATTCTCGTAGCCAGCGTGTCATGAGCAGTGATCGTACCGTTCTTGTCAGTATAGCACATGTAGTTAGCAGTAGAAGTGTAAGTCACCTCAGGATAATGGAACTGAGAAGCAACTGTTACAGATTTTGTGTATTCACAGTTGGTAACCGTATTATATGCGTGGACGGTATATGTGTCGTTGTTCAAACCTGTGAATTTCGGAGTCATCGTGTCATTAGAGCTGTTAAGAACCGTGAAGTCGATGTTGGCGCTCGGAGTAGCAGTGACATTGATAACACCTGTGCCAAGATCACTACAATCCTTATCAGGAGTAGTCTGTGTGGCGGTCAGCGTGACAGTCGGTTTCACGAAATCAATACGAACATCCTTGGCGGTAGCACACAAGGTGGCAAGATCAATCTTGTACACTCTATAGTTGCCGGAATCCAAAGAAGAATAATTGGTAGCAAGAATGGTGTCAAGAGGATTGTCTCTGTTGACGACCAAATAGCTGAAACCAGCTTGTTGATTAATCGTTATCTTACCATTCGGTGTGAAGCAATTGGTGCGGTTGCTGGTAGTAACCTCGTTTGTCAGATAAGCAGGACCAGCAGAGCTGTCAGGAACGGTGAACAAAGTGTCAAATTCGCAACGAGTGATATCATTGTAGATATGCAAATTGTAGTCACCAGCAGGCAGGTTGGTGAAAGCGCGGACACCAGACTGGACACCACGATAGGTGATACCATTCAAGGTGTAGTAATACTTAGGATCCGTATCCAAGAAGGTGATGGAACCGTTTGCAGATCCGCAAACAGAGTTAGCAACAACCACATGATGAGGAACCGGAGGAGTGGTGCGTTGATCGCGAATCGTGTCAGGTCCGGTCACATAATGACAGTTGTAGTTTGTTGTGATGTAGATTTGATAATCGGTGCCTTGGTAGAGGTAGTTGAACCAAAGGTCGCTCTCGAGGCTGGAGTTATAGATATGTGTCTCATTTCCACAAGTGTCCATAGTAACACCATCGTCAAGCAGATTAATGTGTGCCGGCATATAGTAGGTGTAGCCGTCAACAGGATAGAGGACGTTGAGGGTACCGTGCCAAGGAGCCGTACAATAGTCGTTGTGCGTATAAGGCTCAACAGCCAAAACGGAATCCAAGAAAGCAGCAGGCAATGTGGTGTCGTTAGGAACCAGAACATTAACGACTTGTTCCGTGAGACAGTTGTGAATCGTGAGCAGGTCATACAAATAAGTACCCGGCTTCACAGTGTCATTGGTGACATAAGGCAGAGCATGCCATTCAGTCTCACCGTGCAGACGAATGCTGTCGATATCAGGATGAATAGCGGTAATCGTGATAGAACCATTAGCATGAACGGCTGTATCGCAATAGTTGTTGGCGGTGGTTGTGATTTGAACGTCGGCAGCAACCGGCTTGTGGTAAACCACGAGTTGAATTGTGTCAGCAGCCAAACAGTTGTTCACATCATAGACGGCAACCGTGTGGGTGATCGTAGAATCAACACCCTCGATAGGACTGACATCCAGAGTAGCGGCAGTAACCTTGTTGTCCCAAACAACATTGGCTTGGGTACCATGTTCACTGATAACAGAAAGCGTAGATGTATAAGGATAACAGCTGCTATCAACAGAAGCCAAGATAGTCGTGGAGAAACGAGGCTCCGGATAGCACACGCGGATGGTGTGGGTGGCGGAAGGACCGCACTTCGGAGCAACCGTGATCACAACATTGGTATTGTCATAAATGGTATCGCCAGCAGCAGGAACCTGCGTCACTCTCGTGCTGTCCATGTTCCAGCAGTCGTCAACAACAGTGCTCACGTTGAAGAGAGGAGCATAGTCGGGAACGATGATACCGCAATTAGGAGCATTCGGAGCAATGGTGTCCGTGGTTTGGGCAAGCGTGATAACAGGAGCAAGAGTATCGATAGCGTGGATAGAATATTGAGCTCTCGTGATACAGCCCATGGAGTTGGTGACATCAACGTATGCAGTGTAAACACGGTCGCAAACATTCTCGTTCACAGCGATGAAAGAGAAGTTGGTGGTGGAAGTGTAGTCAATAGCTTCACCAGACCAAACATAAGTAAGGGTGTGGTCATACGGCATGAGCGGAAGGTTGTCGGTAGCCTGAGCATCCAAGAGATAGTGGCCGAAGGTCGGGCATACGACAGGAGTATCACCAGGATGAGCGTAGTTGTCATTACGAGTGTCTTCCACGAGATTCACAGTAGGAACAGGGAAGAAGTGGATAGCGTTAGAAGTATCGGAAGCCTTACAACCGTATTTATCCGTAATGTTCATGATAAACTGGGTTGAGGTGTAGTAAGCACCACCCACAAGAGCGTAAACTCTGATGGAAGTGTCCGTGAGGTGGATAATACCACACTCCTCGGGTTTCGGATCCTGATCCCAAGAATACAGATACGGGCTGAAACCGTTATAAATCATGTTGGTGTCGAAGATGACAACAACAGTGTCATAGTTACAAACCTCATAGTCCGGGGTGCGAGTTGCACCGTGGGCGATGTCGATAGCAGCGGGTTTTAAGAGAGTGATAACGTGAATCTTGGCGTTGTTCGGAGTGATGTTGTGGCACTCGTCTTCAACTCTGACAGTCACGTGAACCTCATCGGTGTTGGCGAAGATGTCTTGCTCGGCAGCAACAGGGGTGCCATTGGCAAGAGCAACTTCCGTGTTACCGATGTAGAAGCGGATGAGGCTGTCCGGAGTGGCGGAGCCGCATGCGGAATGAATATTGAAGTTGTTGTGCAAAGAAGACAACAGAACGTTACGAGCGGGCAGGTTGTCCTTACAGTCGTTGTTCAGAATACGAACAGGCTCCACGGTGTCGACCTTACCGGTCAAGACGGGAATGCTGTCGTTGACAATGGTGACAACTTGGCTGATAGTGTTGGAGATGTTGTTACATTCGTCGCTAATATAATAGCTGCGGGTAACGGTTGTTGTACAAGGAGCAAGTGTCGTGTTGACAGAAACACTGTAATGGATGGCATTTTTGTTGTGACACTTGTCGTTGACAATTCTAATGGGGGAAGTACCTGCAGTGCCTTCAACTGCATTATTTATGGTGTACGGAGCAGACCAAGCAGAAGTGGTGCTGTCGCAACCAGAAATAGTAACGGCTGCAGTAGCGCTGTTTCTCCAAGCGATAGAAATAGGATCGTTGTCTTCAGCCTTCACCGTGAACGTACGGGAAATGGTAGCTTCGCAGATGTCATCATTCGGGTAACCAGGGTGAGAAGCGTGAGCAACTGCAGTGACTACATAAGTATCTGTCTGACCGCAACCAGGAGCCTCCACTGTATAGTTTTCACCCGTGTAGCTGATGGCATGACCATTCTTCTTCCATGTATAAGTCCAAGTGATGTTGTTGCCAACACCCGTGGTGGCGTTGGTGTTTGTAACCACAAAGTGACTCATCAGTTGAATGTTGGTGGTGTGCGGGCAAACATTGAAATTTTCGGTTGTGGCAACACTTGCGTTGTTGGCCACCTCCGGAGTTGCCCAGAACTGGAACTCAACAGACACGCCTGTCGGGGAGTAGGTACCCACGCCAGGAGAAGTCTCGGCATAAGAGAAAGCCGTGTACGTGACTTTGTTGTTGAAGTTAGGATTATAGATGCTGGACAAGTTCACTGTGTAAGTTCCCGTAGTGGAAACAGGAGTGCCCGTAGCTGTAGTGCCCAGGAACCAATGTACTTGCTGTGCGCAGTGATTGAAATTGTTGTTGTTCAATTTCGCTTTAATAACCTGGGTGGAAGTCGGGGTGATGTCTTCGTTACAATATGCATAACGAGTATTCGTGTTGTCCAAGACCGGAGGAATGAACTCATTCACTCTGATGGTGAATGTGGTGGTGTCACCAATACAGTCAAAATTGAATCCCGGAATGGTATCGTAAGTGTTGACTTGATACACATAATATGTATAGTTGCCGACTGTCGTGTTGTCAAACAGCACCGGAGTAGTTGTGTAGCTGTTGCTGGTGGAGAGTCTCCAATACCTTTGATAGCTTACGAGGCCGGGAGCGTCGGTGTTAACAGCGGGAGCGAGGGATTCGATCCAAGCTGCCGTAATAGGCACGTTTTGACAGATGGTATCGTTATGAGCGATAATGTCAGGGTTGATACGGGTCTGGAAATCGAGCAGGTCGAGGGAGTCAACTCTCCAGTGACCGCAGGTATATTCGCCGAAGAGGACATTATAGAATCCCGTTTGAGAATAGACGGCCTCAGGGCTGCCATAATGATAAGGATCGTTTTCGCAGGTTACCATCTGGGAAGAGGTGTTCACGAGATAGTGGATAGAGTCTTGGGCGAGCAGAGCACCGCAGTGGCTCTGGTGACCGCCGATGTAACCATTTTGATAGTCGGAATCCCAAATAGCGAAAGCGCTACCGTTGGTACGTTCGCGCAGGCCAACAACGAGGGAGTAGTTGCCAACTTGTTTCCAACGGAGGGCGATACGAGTTTCAGAAGATTCGAAGAAATTGATGTAGAAATAATCAAGATTGTAAGTATGGACTTGTCTGACATAGCCGGCAGCTCCGAAACCGTAAGCCGCATACGGGAATTGGTCATTGTCGATGACAGGGACGGAACCAGGGTAGCCACCGGCAGCATCGTTGCCGTTCATGCCTTGGTTTTCGCCACAAACACCATTACCATAAACAGGTCCACCAAGCCAACCGTTATGGCCGCATTCACCCATGACGTTGTCCGTATGAGCGCGCTGGTCGAATTTGGTGAAAATGAAAATGTCCACATAGTCGGACAATTGCGCATCCGGAATGAGCACGCCGTTGTTGTACAACTTCCACTCAACGGAAACTTTCGTGGACGCGGGCAGGTTGCAGTTGTTCGTGAAGTTAATCCTGTACCAGTCCGTACGGTCACCAATGATATAGTTGGCTGCACCGTTAGACACACTGATGTGATTAACATTGTCAACGCGCGACATCGAGTTGTACAGAATCAGGTCGTTGCCCTGCCCAGGCAAATAGGCAGGAGACCCGGGTGTGAACATACCCGGTGCCGGAGCCACGTTTGAGACGTCATGCAATGTGTCTGGCTGCATGTTTTCCAACCAGAAACAGCAATTCGTCGTCACCTGTGCTTTTGCGGTAAATCCCGCTAGCATAAGCAACATGCTTAAAAAGCAAATCGATAATAGTTTTTTCATACTGTTACTTTTTGATTGTTATTGATTATATTATTTTCTTTTTTTCTCGCTTATTTGTCTGTCTAAAAAGATTATACACTATTATACATTTCACTAAAATTTCAACTTGCAAAAATACATTTTTTTTTCACACTTTACCCATTTCCATTATTTTTTTTGTTTTTTTTTCTGGAAATCGTCCTCGGCACACGCAAAAATGCAGCTGAAATTACTCTTATTTATCTCGATATTTTACTACAATTTATTACATATCAGTACTTTACAACATTATACAATACACCTTGTTATCAACATAGGCATTTGAATTTTTATACTAAACTATCCCAAATAAGTTACAAAAAAAACTTCATGTCATCCGTAAAACAGGCGGCACACCATCAAATTTTGGACGACAAAGGCCTGACAGTTGCCAGGCCTTTCATAATATATATATATAGTATAATCGAAATTAACGAATAATCTTGAACTCCGTACGCCGATTAATGGCGCGTCCCTCCTCGGTGGAATTGTCGGCGACAGGCTGTCGCTTACCATATCCTTTGTAGCTCAACCGGGAAGCATCGATACCATGGGCAACCAAATAGTCATAAACAGATTTGGCACGGCTCTGCGAGAGACGGTCATTATACTCGTCACTGCCTTGGTCGTCCGTATGTCCCCCGATCTCTATCGCCACCGCGTTATGCTTCAGATAGTCCACCAAACGATCCAGTTCCTCGTACGAGGCAGGTTGCAAATCGCTGCGGTCGAAATCAAAAAATATGTTCTTCAACACCACCACGGTGCCGACCTCGGCCTTCTGCAGGTTGATGTCCTTCAAATAAGGCTCCAGCGCCGTATAGGACTTCTCGATCTGGAAATTTTCAGAGTAAAACGGATAGCCGGGCGCAGAGACATTCAGCAAAACATTGCTCCCTGTCTGGATACAGGCAAGGTATTCGCCCGTTTGTGCATCCGACTTGGTCGATGTCAGCGGCTGCCGGGTATTCAAGTCCACCATCTCGACCGCAGCCTCCAAAGGTTGTTCACTTTCAGAATCCTTCACCCGGCCTTTGATGTAGGTGACCGGGTTAGGACGCAGGTTGTCGTCAAGTTCAAAGCAATACAAGTCAAGTCCGCCTTGCCCACCCTCCTTGTCGGAAGCCATATAGGCCATGGTTCCGGCCGTATTGATGAAGATGTTGATTTCATCGGCGGCCGTATTGATGGGGTATCCCAAGTTCTTGGGCTCACCCCACGTACCGTCAGGCTGCATTGTTGCATAAAAAAGATCATAACCGCCCATGCCGACACGTCCATTAGAGGCGAAGTAGAGCGTGCGCCCGTCGCTATGGATGAAGGGGGCGGCATCATCGCCCGGTGTGTTGATAGTGGCACCTAAATTCTCAGGAGCTGTGAAGGAACCCTCCGCCGTCATGGTCGTCTTCCAAATATCCATGCCGCCAAAACCGCCAGGACGAGAGGAGACAAAATAGATGGTCTTGCCGTCAGAGGCCATGGAGGGCTGTGACTCCCACGCATTGCTGTTCACGGGTGCGCCAAAGTTGCGCGGACGCGACCACTTGCTACCCATCTTCTTTGACCAATAGAGGTCGCAGCTACCCATGCCATAGTCGGCGTTGCACATGGTGTAGAGCAAATAGACCCCGTCGGGGGAAATGCACTGCGCGCCCTCGTTGTAACCCGTACGGATAGGTTGTCCGAAAGCCGAGCGCGGTTGCCACACATCGGCCTCTCTTTTGGAATAATAGAGATCCTGCTCCGTTTGGCAGAAAGCGCAAATCGTGTGCTCGTCACGCGGACGTCCCACCGTGTAAACCAACATCCCGTCGTCGGCTGTGATGGAAGCCAACGATTCGTCCCACTCGGAATTCACATTGCTTCCCAAATTAACGGGGCGGAATTGAACAGGATTGCGCATCGCTTCGATAGCAAAACGGCAATTGGCTATTCCCTTCTGGGCATCTGACAGGACATCGGTGTATTGCAATCCTTTTTGCATGAAGAGTTCATAGAAACGCAAAGCTTCTTCGTATTGTTCGCACTTTGCTCCCTCACTTGCCGCAATATAGTACAACAAAGGATCCGGCTCGCCAATCAGGGCTATAGCCTTCGAGTAACATTTGAAAGCAGAATCGGAATGCAGGGTGAAATTGTAGATATCACCCTTTAAAATATAGATGTCGGAATAAAGTGGATCCTTGGCTTGAGCCTGGGTCAACAAATCAAGTGCTTTTTCAAACTGTTTTTGGTTGACCAACTGCTGCGCCTTGGCGCACAAATTGGCAGCTTTGGAAGTCTTTTGAGCTGACACAGGAGCAACTGTCATTCTTATCAAGAATAACAATAATATTATATATACAATTTTGTAATATGTTCTCATTTTATTCGAATTGCTTTGCTTGCTGCCAATACGCTTCCATTTGTTCCAAGGATAAGTCCGTTAATTTTCTGCCACTGTTCTTAGCCTGTTCTTCAACATATTGGAATCGGCGGATGAATTTCTGATTGGTCTTCTCCAATGCATCGTCTGGATTGATCTTCATAAACCGGGCATAGTTGACCAACGCAAAAAGAACATCCCCAAACTCATCTTCCATCTTTTCGGACTGTTTTTCAGCTTCCACCTTAAACTCTTCCAACTCTTCCTGAACTTTCTCCCACACTTCACCCGCATTATGCCAATCGAACCCAACGCCATTGGCTTTTTCCTGTATGCGATAAGCTTTCACCAAGGAAGGCGCACTTTTAGGAACGCCGCCGAGTACCGATCTATTGCCCTCACGCTGCAATTTAATTTTCTCCCAGTTCTCATGCACCTGCTGCGCATCTTGGGCCTTCTCAGCCCCATAGATATGGGGGTGCCTGCGTATCAATTTGTCACACAGTTGATTAAGCACATCCTTTATATCAAAAAGATTTTGTTCGGAAGCAATCTTCGAATAAAAGACAAGGTGCAGCATCAAGTCTCCCAACTCCTTGCACATGTCTTTATAATTCTTTTCGACAATAGCTTCCGAAAGTTCGTATGTCTCCTCAATAGTCAGGCAGCGCAAGGTGTCGAATGTCTGCACGCTATCCCACGGGCATTTTTCCCGCAATTCATCCATGATATCCAACAACCGTTGGAAAGCCACTAACCTTTCATCCATGGGGTTCAATCTTAAAAAATTGTGTTACAACTTATTAGTAAGCACGGGCAAAGAGGACTCTCTGCTTGGAAGGTTTACCGGTCAGGATACATTTACCCTCCTCCAACGGATTATTGAAAGGAATGCAACGGATGGTAGCCTTGGACAATTCCTTGATTTTGTCCTCAGTTTCCGGCGTGCCATCCCAATGGGCATAGACAAATCCAGGATGGTTGTCCAGCAAATCGATAAACTCATCCCAAGTGTCGGCCTTATACGTGTTTTCTTTTTGGAATTTAAGGGCCTTGTCAAAAAGATTTTTTTGTATATCCTTGAGTAACTGTTGAATATGCTCTACAAGACTGTCAAAGGGAACCGTCTCCTTGGTAAGGGTGTCACGGCGTGCAACCTCAGCCTCATTGGTTTCGAGGTCGCGGGGGCCAATAGCAATACGTACAGGCACGCCCTTGAGTTCATACTCGTTGAACTTCCATCCGGAACGCTTGGTGTCGTCATTGTCAAACTTAACCGTGATATTGGCCTCTTTCAACTTTTGGATCAGCGGTTGCACTTTGTCTGCGATGGCCTGGCGTTGTTCCTCACTCTTATAAATGGGAACGATAACCACTTGGATAGGTGCGAGATTCGGGGGCAGCACCAATCCGTTATCATCGGAATGCGTCATAATGAGGGCACCAATGAGTCGCGTAGAGACACCCCAAGAGGTAGCCCACACATACTGAGGTTTATTATCCTTATCCAAGTACTTGACATCAAATGCTTTGGCAAAGTTCTGACCCAAGAAATGGGAAGTGCCGGCTTGTAAAGCCTTGCCATCCTGCATGAGGGCCTCGATGCAATAGGTGTCGAGAGCGCCGCCAAAACGTTCGTTGGGCGACTTCACACCTTTCACCACCGGAATTGCCATGAAATTCTCGACAAAATCCGCATACACATGGAGCATGCGCTCAGTCTCTTCCACCGCCTCTTCGCGGGTAGCATGCGCCGTGTGGCCCTCTTGCCACAAAAACTCGGCAGTACGCAGGAAAAGTCGGGTGCGCATCTCCCAACGGACAACATTTGCCCACTGATTACACAGAATCGGCAGGTCACGGTACGACTGAATCCATTTTTTATAGGTATCCCAAATGATGGTTTCGGAAGTGGGACGCACGATGAGCTCCTCTTCCAACTTGGCTTCGGGGTCAACCACAACACCACCGCCATCCGGATTGTTTTTCAGACGATAATGGGTCACTACCGCACACTCCTTAGCAAAGCCCTCCACGTGACTGGCCTCGCGACTAAAGAAAGATTTGGGGATAAAGATGGGAAAATAAGCATTCACGTGTCCCGTGTCCTTAAACATTTTATCTAAGGTAGCTTGCAGCTTCTCCCATATCGCGTAGCCGTATGGCTTGATAACCATACAACCTCTAACTGACGAATTTTCAGCCAAATCGGCTTGTTTTACAATGTCATTGTACCATTGAGAATAGTTCTCTGCTCTTGAACAAAAATTTTTAGCCATTATATTTTTACTTTGTTGAATTAACTTTTTCGTATTTTTGCCGTCTATATAAACCGATTTGCAAAAGTACGAAATTTAAAGATATAAGGAGGAAACTATGAAAAAACTATTTTCAATTGCCTTATTGTCAGCAGTTTGTCTGCTGACTGCCTGTTCCACGGGTTCTTACGCCTATTACGACGACATCTACACCACGTCGCAGGACGGGCAGTATGCTTCCCCTAAACAAGCCCAAACCAAGACAGCATCGCAAGCCACTGGTGTCATACAACCCGACTCCATCATTTATGAGTATGATGAAGTCGGCAACCTCATTGACACCAAGACATACTATCCCGGCATCAGCGAGCCGCTCATCGAGTATGCCGACAACGCGACGGCGCCAACTCAGGCCACGGCACAAACCAGTTCGGGCAACACCTACGTCACCAATAATTATTATTATGACGAAGATGATTATTACGACTATTATTACACCTCACGCATCCGCCGCTTCCATCGCGACCTCTATTGCGGATGGGGTTACTACGACCCTTTTTACACCAACTTATATTGGTACGACTACAACCCATATAGTTGGGGATTAAGCATTTACATGGGTTACAACTGGTGGTGGCCGAGTTATTCTTATCGACCCTACTACTATGGCTACGGTTGGTACGACTATGGTTTCACATACGGTTGGGGCTGGGCGTACCACCACCCGCATCATTATTGGAATCCTGGTCCTTGGGGCTGGCACCACAACGATTGGATGGCGGCCAATTACTATCACAACAACTACGACCATAACAACACTTTCTATTATGGCCATCGCAACAATGTAGGCCCCTCCTTGGGCAACAGTTCCACTGGCCGCGGTGATCGTCCGGTCAGCTACGGAGGCCCCAACAGCTACGGCAACAGCGAGAACAGCAACCGTTACTCCATTGTTTCCTCTTCTGCTCCTACCTTCAACCAGGAATACAGTACACTTTCTTCCCGTTACAGCGCATCAACAGGCACTAACGGCAACGGCACTACTAGCAGTACGGTCACTCCACGACCTGCTATAAGTACCACACCTTCAGACAACCCAGTTTCCCCAGAGAGAAAACCCACCAACACAGGTATAACCCCTTCTACAGTAAACACTACGACTGCTGTGAGCAGACCTGCCACTCCTGATGCCAGACCTACCACAACCACAAACACCACGACTGCAGGTCGGCCTGCCACTACAGATACCAGACCCACAACTACCACACGTCCAAGCGTGAACAGCACAACGACACAGAGACCAGCTACGGCCTCATCTTCAACTACAAGACCTTCTGCCACAAGCACTTCTACTCAAACCAAGCCTGTGGTCAGAACTGTCACCGTGCCGCGTCCCGCTTCCACTCCCTCCACCACTCCCTCCTACTCACGCCCGAGTTCTTCCACTCCGTCCAATTCAAATCCCTCCAGACCTAATTCCAGTTCCTCCAATTCTTCCTACTCGCGTCCAAGCTCTTCCAGTCCCTCGAACTCAAACTACTCCAGACCCAGTTCCAGTTCTTCAAGACCGAGTACAAGCTCATCCAACTCAAATTATTCCAGACCCAGTTCCAACTCTTCCAACTCATCTTATTCACGCCCAAGCTCTCCCAGCTCATCATACTCACGTCCAAGTTCCTCCAGTTCCAGCTATTCGAGACCGAGTTCAAGCTCTTCCCCCTCCCATTCCAGTTATTCTGGTTCCTCCTCTTCCAGGTCAAGTTACTCTGGCTCATCCCATAGCAGCAGTTCTTCTTCCAGCAGTCGTGGAGGCAGACGATAATACGACCATTTTTTTAACCTAAGCAATATAATATTAAAATGAAAAGATTTTGGATTATTCCGTTATTCCTCGGCATTTTAACGTGTTCTTTTGCACAAGGTGACTACGAGGCATACCGTTTTTCCCAAACCGACTACATGGGAACAGCTCGCTTTTTAGGTGCGGGCGGCACTTTCGGCACGGTGGGTGGTGATTTTTCCGCACTCAGCATCAATCCGGCCGCCATCGGCCTCTACAAGCGCCATGAAGTATCTTTCACCCCAACTGTTGTCTCCTTTTTCAAGAACAACACGCTCTATCACGACAACAATAGCTATACACAAAACGCCAAATACACGGTTCCCGAATGTGGGCTGGTCATCACGACCCCCATTGCTCGCGATTCCGAATGGAAATATTGGCAATTCGGATTCGGTTACAACCGCATCATGGACTACAACAACACTTTCCGTGCTGCAGGACCGACCCGAAGCTCTTTTGCCGACCCCATTGTGGCTCAAGCCAACGGCACGCACTTCAACAGCCTCGCCGGCGATGCTCTGATTGCATGGAACACTTGGCTCATCGACACCATCTCCGGATTCGACAATCTTTACGATTCTCCTTTTAGCGGCGCCAATCTTGACCAAACAGCCTTGGTGAAACAATCTGGGGCCATTGATGAAATGAGCTTCACCTTCGGCGGCAACTACAACGACAAACTCTATATTGGCGGTAGCATCGGCATCCCATTCTTGGATTATATGGAACGTACAATCCTCATGGAAACTCCCACAGATGTGGAAGACCTCCAAGGCATCACCTCATACGAAGTCAAAACCACCCAGCGCGATCGCGGTGCCGGTGTCAATGCCAAAATTGGCATCATCTACCAACCTGCCAACTTTGTACGACTCAGCGCCAGCATCCAGTCGCCCACCTATTTCTGGAAAATAAAAGACACTTATCGTCGGGAAATGAAGACTCATTGGAATAGCCTTCCCTCCAATATACAAGAACCTGATTACCAATACTCTAACGACTACAGATTTTCGTTAACCACTCCATTCCGTTTTAACTTGGGTGCTGCTTTCCTCATCAACAAACGTGGATTCATCTCTGCCGAGTATGAATTCAATGACCACAGCATGAGCACACTCTATGCTGATGACTACGATTTCACAAACGAGAACGAAACTGTCAAGCAAAAATATGGCATCCGTCACTCCGTTCGCTTGGGCGGCGAGGTTAACTTAGGAGAGAAATTTGCCCTTCGCGCCGGTTACAACTTCAAATCCTCACCATATCGCGACAGCAAAGAATGGGCAGAAGGTTACGACGGCTCAGCCCACTATGGCTCTTTGGGGTTCGGTTTCCACAACAAATTCCTCTTCGTCGATTTCGCATACGTACTACGTTTCTCCAAGGATAGTTATAACCTCTACACGCCCGATGCAACGGCACAAATCAAAAACACCACACACCGCATCGTAGGCACCATCGGCTGCAAATTCTAATCAAGAAATGAGGAAAGCAATCCTTCTATTGATATCCATCGTCGCTCTTGGCTTCTCTTACGCCCAAGAGCGACCTTCTTTTATCCACGAGCAGTGCGACCACTTCACCGTGGATATTCAAGACAATTTATATCTATGGAAAAATGCAGCTCTTTACAAATACGGTTCCGACGGACAACAATTGTTCACCTATCGCAACTATGACATAGGAAACATTGACAACGTTGACGCAAGCATTCCTTCTAAAATCCTTGTATTTTACAGGGATGCAGGAGAGATCGACATATTGGACAACACGCTCTCCCCTGTTGGCAACGCACTTTCCCTCTTCGAACACAATCTGTATTCCGTAACACTTGCCGCCTTTGCCGGTGCCAACCGCATCGCGTTATTTGACAACAACACGCACCAACTCATCCTCACCGATCTCTCGCTGAATATTCTCAGCACCACACCCGTCAATTTCGGCGACCGATTCAATCCAACGCGCATAGAAGTTGCTTTGGACAAGAGCATCGTCCTCATTGATACAACCTACGGCCTTTTCTTTTTCGACAACTTCGGATCATACGAAAGAAAGGTGCCTTTGCCGCATGTCATCTCAGCCCAATGGCTGGGCAATCAACTTTATTATCTCAGAGATGACGGCCTATACAAATATGATATCCCTGCATTAAACTTCATCCTTGTAACAAAAGATGTACAAAATGCCCGTGATTTTCGAAGCACCTACAAAAACCTTTACATTTTGGGAACTAATGGAAAGGTACAACGTCAACCCATCGCCAGAAGATAAATGAGCACTATAAAAAAAATGAAAACAAGACTCTTGGCCATCGTATTGGTACTGGCTTGCTGTTTGCAAGCCAATGCCACCCACATTCTCATCCCTATGGATATGGAGCAGGAAAATCATCTGAAAGCATACGGTATCGCCTATTTTGCCGTATCCCATCAAGTGGACATGAGCTGGCTACTCAACTACCGCGGAGGCAGTTTCATGTGCGCATACAGTTCTCTCATTGAGGACGAGTGTGTCATCAGGGGTGTTTCCTATCAAGTTATTGCCGACATCCAGGCTCAAGGTATTTTGGCTGAGATTGCTGCTACCGAAAGCAACATGAACGAAATTCGGCTCACAAAGGAGCCTAAAATCGCCGTCTATTCCCCAAAGAACAAACTTCCGTGGGACGATGCCGTCACCTTAGTGCTCACCTACGCTGAAATCCCTTACACCGTGCTATACGACGAAGAGGTCATCAAGGGGGAGTTGCCGAGATACGACTGGCTGCACCTGCACCACGAAGATTTCACGGGACAATATGGCAAATTCTGGGCCAACTACCGGAATGCCCAGTGGTATCAGGACGATGTAAACGAGCAGGAAACACGTGCGGCGCAATTGGGGTTCGCCAAAGTGTCGCAAATGAAATTGGCCGTAGCCAAAGGCATCCGGGACTTCGTAGCGGGCGGCGGCTACCTCTTCGCCATGTGCTCCGGTCCCGACAGCTACGACATCGCGCTGGCCGCCGAAGGCGTAGACATCTGCGACGTGATGTTCGACGGCGACCCCATGGACCCACAAGCCCAAAGCAAACTCAACTATGACAATTGCTTTGCCTTCACCAACTTCAAAATAGAGACCAACCCATACGTGTATGAGGTCTCTGACATTGATGTCAGTCCCACCTTGCACCTCACTAACAAGAAAAATGACTTTTTCACGCTATTCGAGTTCTCCGCCAAGTGGGATCCCGTTCCAACCATGCTATGTCAGAACCATCTGACCGTGATTCCAGGCTTCATGGGACAAACCACCGCATTCCGCAAGGAAGTCGTCAAACCCACCGTAACCGTCATGGGCGAGTCGGCGCAGTTCAACGAAGTGCGATATATACATGGAGAATATGGCAAAGGGACGTGGACGTTCTATGCCGGTCACGATCCAGAAGACTACCAGCATTTAGTCAACGACCCACCCACAGATTTGAACTTGTTCCCCAATTCGGCGGGTTATCGTCTCATTCTCAACAACGTGCTTTTCCCTGCCGCCAAAAAGCAGGAACAGAAGACCTAAACGATTCCCAGCGTTTGCCTGATCTTGGACGTCAGGATATCAATTCCCTTCTCATTTTGTCCGCCCACGGGTATGATAATATCGGCCAGCCGTTTGGATGGTTCGATAAAGAGTTCATGCATGGGTTTCACAAAGTTTTGGTAATGTATGATGGACTTGTCGAGGCCGCGACCGCGTTCGATGACATCGCGTTGGATGATGCGGATGAGGCGTTCGTCGGCATCGGTATCCACGAAGACTTTAAGGTCGAGAAGTTGGCACAATTCCAGATCAGTGAAGATAAGGATGCCTTCCACCAAAAGAACATCGCAGGGTTTCACGGGAATGGTTTCGCGGCTACGCCCGCACGTCACGTATGAGTATACGGGCATTTCAACAGCGTTGCCGCACTGTAGTTGTTGAATATGTTTGATAAGCAATGGCCACTCGATAGCGGAGGGATGGTCAAAATTGATTCTCTCCTTTTCCTCCTGCGGCAAGTCGCCGTTATCCTTGTAATAAGCGTCTTGACTGAGGACGCTCACACGCTCTTTGGGCAAGCTTTGGATGATTTTCTTGACCACGGAGGTCTTTCCCGAGCCGGAACCACCGGCAATGCCAATGACTAACATATCTGAAATATTTTACGACCCGCAAAAATACACAAAAGTTTTGGATTTGGATTACCTTGGCAAAATCGAATTCAAAGTTCAAAGACGAGGAATGAAAACAAAAAATCACGCCATTCAGCGTGATTTTGAAGTTGCCCCGATAGGACTCGAACCCATACAAACAGAACCAGAATCTGCTGTGCTACCATTACACCACAGGGCAAAAGTTTGAGCGCGCAAAAATACTAAAATTTTTGAAACGCGCTCAAACTTTGAAATATTTTTTTTAGGCTACAAAGAGCACCTCGTACCAGAGGTATCCATCCAACACAACTTCCTTATAGTAAACGTTATCGACTTTGTAGTAGACGCGGCCTTCGAGTACGATGGTCTGATAGTTGCTGGGCAATTCGGCGACCAAGGCTCCGACCGGAGGGGCGACCACGACGTAATCTCTTTGTCTGGGACGGAAGAAAGTGCCGTCGTCATAGTAGTAGGTAACGCCTCTGTGAACTACGATAATGGGGTTCCAGGTGTTGAAGATCGTGTAGGCGATAACGGCTCCGAGCGGGGGTCTGCAGATCACGTAGTAACCGTTCATCATGGTGCAGAAGACGCTGTTATAGTAGTAGTAGGGCATTCCGCCGTAGTAGACCGGCTGTATGTGACGGGGAATCGTCATGTGGCCGCCGAAGTTGTGGTGATTCGGGTGCATGAACGGGGTGTGGTGATGCATCTTGGGATCGTTGTTCGTGCCTCCGCCGGCATAGCCTTGCGGTGCGGGCTGCGGCTGGGCAACACCATTGCGGCTGTATCCTCTCTTGGAGTCATCGGTGCTGGTTGCAGCGGTACCTGTGACAGCGGGAGCGGGGTTGGCCGCCTGGCGAGCGGAAGTGGTGCTCGTCACCTTGCCCGTGGAAGTCGTAGCTCTTTCACTAACAGTAGCAGAGGTAGAGTTGGTTGCGCTGCTGGATGCAGGACGAGCGGCACTTGTGGTCGTGGACGGGCGGCTGGTCGCTGCGCTACTGGTGCTGGTCGCGGGCTTAGTCGGGGTTGTGGCCGTCGCGCTGGTTGCAGGTCTGGCTGCAGAGGTCGTGGAAGAGCTTGCCGGACGAGTTGTGGTCGCAGCGGAAGTTGAAGGGCGTGCGATTGCGGTGGCAGCCGGACGAGCCGTGCTTGAAGACGTAGTGGAGGGACGTGCAGTCGTGCTGGTTGACGGACGGGTTGTAGTCGTCGCAGCTGGACGAACGGTGGTGGACTGCTGTGCCTTCTGATAGTTAGTGTTGGCTTTGTTCATTTGAACATCACCTTTTCTTTCCTGGCGGGCTGCCGTGGTTTGGGATTTGCCAGCCGAGGAAGAGGAGTTGGTTCTTGAGACCGGTGCTTGTCCCATCACATCTACTGCTGACAGTGCCAGCATGCAGATGATGCCTAAGGAAATGACTAACTTTTTCATGTCTGTGGTTTTATAAGGTTAAACAACGCCCTTAAAGACAACAGCGCATGAAAAATGTTTAATATTCCTACCTGGCCACCACCATTTTTTTCTCAAATCTTTTATTGGGACTTTGGCAAATCACCGTGTAAAAGCCACTGTTCAAGTTTGATGTATTCAATTCTATGACCTCATTTGCGGAGAAATTATTCTGGTAAACAACTCTTCCCATCACATCATATACCAGAACCCGCACATCTTCCTGCAGCTCCGGCAAGACAATGCGAACCCAATCATGACTTGGGTTTGGATACAACGCAATATCGTCTTCTTCGAAATCTTCAACAGCTTCTGGACTGTTGACATTCCATGTAAAGCTAAATCCCTGTCCTTGCTTGTAATTATCAGAAAAGAACGAGACAACGATTTTCGGGGATTCAATAGTAAAATCCGCCGGAATGGTGTTTCCTGTGACAATTTTCACCAATTCAGTCGGGCCATTGCTAACATCCGAAAAAGTCAAAGCATCTTCAGGGCTAATGTCGAGTGTATCGAAGGAGAAAGTGTACGATGCGGCAGAGTTTCTGAAGACCCACATGCATTCCATATTGGGATTATAATCATCTGGGCCACTACCATCCGACAGCGTACCAGTGGGTTCCGTTTTCAAACCGGAATGACATGCTTGCATCAGATTATCAAATTCATACGTCAATCTCCATCCTGCGCCAGAAATAGAATCATCCGTAACAAATTGAACCCATACACTATCCGTATAAAAAATATAGTTCGTTACACTTGGCATTCCGCCAGACATAGCAAGCAATACCGAATCATGGGTATCGCGAATATACAAGTAATCGTGGTCCTCTTCCGTATTAAAAGACTGTATATGAATGTTTACCGAAGTCGCCTTGTCATCTGTAAGCAGATGGAGGCAATTTTGCTTGTTCCCATAATCATAAGGACCGCTTCCGTCTTCCAATGTGCCAGAATGACAATTAACGACACGAGGAGAGCAATAATAGGGATAGGATGACTCTGGAGGACAGAAGCTAAAAATTGCAGCCTGTCCGTTCCCATAGCCATTCACTGGATTGGATCCATAGCTGCTTACTGTGTAAAAGCCATTGGAGGAACCGCCCCATCCAAAATTAAAATGGAAAAGATTGTCGCTATTGTAGCCATCACAGACAAATGCATGGCCACCTTCCTGCGAATAGCCAGAATAGTAAATCGGGTGTTTGATGTTAAGCTCGTTCTTGAGCATTTGTCGCCATTGACTGGTATTATAGGAGTATTTTGAGCGGTATTCACAATTGGACGAGTAGCCAAAATAGGTCCGCACAGCTTCCGGGACATCTTGGGAATAGGCTCCAGATCCCTCGGCAGAATATTGCATATTTACAGAAGTGGCACAATGAAAAATCAATTTAGCGACCTCATCGTTATGATGAATCAGCTGGTCTTCCATAGCCTCATAGCAATATCGTTGTTGACCGAAGTTTACGTAGAAATTACCATAGTCCGTGTAGTTGGTATGCGAACCAGTGCCTTGCTCTGGATAGCGGTAATAATACATAATTTGAGCCATGGCTACTGCCACACAACCATTGGGCGTTCTGGAATTATAGCCAGCGGGGGACTCATTGTCGATGGGGGAATACCAATTGTAGTATTTATTCTGATTCCATTTAGCAGTGATGAGGGGGCTAACCACTACGACGACCGTATCATTAGGGGATTTGTATTTTATAGCATCCCATTGGTTTTGGATCTCGGAAGTTGCCCGGAGATTCTCGCCTCGCGCCGTTTTGATACTATTTTTATATTCATTCAACATAAACAACGCACCGGGAGCCGCTGTTTCTTCATAAAAATGACCAGTAAAAGAGTACGCCAATACGGGTTCTACAGCATCATCGGCGGCAAGGACCAAAAATCCATCATCGAAATTCAAGATTGCAAGCAAAACACCGCCTTGATCTCCCACATAACGAATGTCTTTCAGCGCATATTGGGCAGCAGACGGGCACAGGGACGTGGCCCGTTGATGGAAAGCGGCAGTTCCCAGTTGGGCCAAATCACTTTTCCTGATAGGATTTGCACACACGAATACATTGGTTATCAGGATAATAAAAAGGAGTCCAATAATTTTTCTTACAGTTGTCATTATGAGTAAAATTAGCCCGCAAAGATAAAAAAAAAGGACACCCTTTCGGCATCCTAAAAAAGCAAATTATGTCCTTTCTTTTTTAAAACATATTGTCGTCGATATCATCTTCCTTGTCAACATTTCCTGAAGAAGAAACGCTGCGTTGCAGTGAGGAGATCAAGGAGCCTATCATTTTGGTCAATTCCATCAACTGGTTGCGAGAATACTCGTAGACATCATCGCTGAAAACATCAAGCCTGTGTGCGATTTCGGTGTAAACCACACACTCACGCACCGCACTTTTGGCCATCTTCATATAATGGAGGAATTGCGACTTGTTGCGGGAAGATCCTTCTGCGGTGTTAAGGGCAATGGCGCTGGCTGCTGACATGAAAGGCATGTCGGGAAATTTATTGTTCACAAATCCCTGTTCCGAACGCATGGCCAGCTGTCCGTGCAACCAAGTGATGTATTCCATTGATTTGTCATAAATTCTCAAGTCTTCAAACCTGAAGAAACTTGCATTGTTTTCTATTTCGTTCATGATATAAAGGAGTATTAGTTTTCAAGGCACAAAAGTACAATTATTTTCAACACGTGTCAAGTAAAATCTTAATTTTTAACCAACATGAGAATGGGGATAGTCAATCGCTTTTTTTTGTACTTTTGCCCTCACGTTTTGACAACATGCAAAAGCCATTGGCAGAAATATTACGTCCTCGGACACTGGATGCCTACGTCGGGCAGGAGCACCTGATGGGCAAAGGAGCGGTGTTGCGCAATGCCATTGAGAACGGGAACATCCAGTCGATGATTTTCTGGGGGCCGCCCGGTGTGGGCAAAACCACTCTGGCGCTGCTCATCGCCGAGCTGACGGGGTCGGACTTTCATCTGCTGAGTGCCATCAACAGCGGCGTAAAGGACATTCGCGAGGTCATTGAGAAAGCAAAGAAGTCGGAACGGCACGCGCTTCTCTTCATTGATGAGATCCATCGTTTTTCCAAGTCGCAGCAAGACTCTTTGCTTGGTGCTGTGGAGCAGGGTGTGGTGACGCTCATCGGCGCGACCACGGAGAATCCCTCCTTCGAGGTAATCTCTCCCCTACTCTCGCGTTGCCAAGTTTATGTTCTCAAGAATCTCTCACGCGAGAACTTGGAACGCATCCTGAAAACCGCCGTGGACTATCAAGAAAAGCAGCTGGGATGCAAGATTGTTTTGCAAGACACGGAGGCATTGTTACGCATCTCCGGCGGAGACGCCCGCAAGCTCATCAACGCCATAGAACTGGTAACATGGATGATACACCCCGTGGACGGTGTGCTTACGGTCACACGAGAGGGCGTTTTGCAAGTTATCCAACAAAACTTAGCCCTGTATGACAAAAACGGCGAACAGCATTACGACATCATCTCCGCGTTCATCAAGTCGATGCGGGGCAGCGACCCGAACGCGGCAGTTTATTGGATGGCGCGGATGCTGATTGCCGGGGAGGACCCCCTGTTCATTGCCCGGAGGATGGTCATATTGGCCTCCGAGGACATCGGCAATGCCAACCCGAACGCCCTGTTGCTGGCCAACAACTGCTTCCAGGCCGTCAACGTCATCGGCATGCCGGAAGCGCGTATCCCGCTGTCGCAGACCGCCATCTACTTGGCCTCTTCACCCAAGAGCAACGCCGCGATAATGGCCATCGACACGGCCTATGCCATCGTCAAGCAGACCGGCGACCTGCCCGTGCCGCTGCACATCCGCAATGCGCCCACCAAGCTTATGAAAGAGCTTGGCTACCACAAGGGGTATCAATACGCCCATGATTTCGAGCACAATTTCGTCGAGCAGGAGTTCATGCCGCAGCAACTGAGCGGGGTGAAGATTTACGAGCCGCAGGACAATCCGCGCGAGAACGAGTTGCGCAAATACCTTCGCCGTTGCTGGAACGAGAAATACAAGTATGTCATCCTGCTTTTGGTGGCGCTTTGCTGTTTTTTTTTCTCTGCACGGGGACAAAACTACCACTTTTCCCAATTCTATGACCAGCCTGTTGCACTGAATCCTGCGCTAACGGCCGCCTACGACGGGATTTTCAGAGCTTCTGCCGCATACCGTTCCCAATGGTATTCCGTCACGGTGCCATTCCAGACTTTCGGTGGGGGCATTGATGCTGCTGTATATCGCAACAACCGGCGGCAAGAGTTGATTGGCATCGGCGGCTCATTTCTCGCTGACAAGGCAGGCTCCCTCAACTACACCTCTTTGCAGGCAATGATCACAGCCTCCTACATCAAATACATAGGAAGAAGTGGCAAGCACAAAATTGGAGTCGGCCTATACGGAGGGCTATTACACAATTACCTTGATTTCAGTGATGCACGTTGGGACGAGCAGTATGTGTTTGGCCACTACGATCCTTCGCAATCAAGCAGTGAACTTTTTGCCACCACACGTCAATTTTTTTTTGACATTGGTGCGGGCGCATTTTGGAGTTTTTCACCTGACAAGCGCAACACTTTTCAGTTAGGAGCCAGTGCTGCCCACCTCAACTGTCCTCGCGAAGTTTTCGGCGAAAGTTTTGAGCAACTGCCTATCAAATTCAACGTCCATTTTCTCTCACGAATCGGCATAACCGACGATTTCGCCTTGGAGCCTCTCTTGTACGGCAGTTGGCAGCGTCGATTCAGCGAATACACCTTCGGGATGAATGTCGAGTATTTCCAGCGGAAGAACAGTTACACCACGGTTTTTTCCGTGGGAGGCGGTCTCTTTTACCGGTGGAACGACGCCATCATTGCCAATGTCTTTTTCAATTGGCAGAATGTTCGGTTGGGTGTAGGCTACGACCTCAACGTGTCGCGTTTCGTGGCAGCCACGCACGCGCGCGGTGGCATCGAATTGACTCTATCCTATATTTTCCGCAAGAAAACCATCAAACGAATCGGCAAGGAACCCTGTCCATACGACCTCATGTAATGAAACTGCGCGCATTCCATATCATACTTCTCCTTCTCATGGGGTTGTCGGCACAAGGGCAGGTGGTCAAGCTCACGGAGCGGCAACGCGAAGAGCAGCGCAACTTCATCCGGCACGACACGCTGCCCGTACGCGTGGAGGCACTGCCCGACGAAGTGAACACCCGTTTCTCTGAATACTGCGGACGGCTGCTCCCCGACTCCACCTTCTTCTTCACTTCCATGCGCGCCAATGCAGAAGAAGACTTGGACCACCTCTTCGAGACCAGCTGGTACTGCAACATTTATCAGTCACGGCTGCTTCCTGATGGCGACTATACTCCTTCAGAAGCACTGCCGGTCAGCATCAATTCCCTGAAATTTTTCAACAGCAACTTTTGTTTCAACGAAAAGCAGGACCTGCTCATCTATTCACGTTGCACGCGCAACAACGACGGCGATTTGCGATGTGCGCTATGGCAAAGTTCTCGAGAAGGGCACACTTGGTCAAAACCCAAAAAGCTGCCAGCCACCGTCAATGCGGAGGGATCCTCCACCCTGCAGCCCTTTCTGGTGGAAACAGACAATATGAACGTGCTCTATTTCGTTTCCGACCGCAAGCAAGGCATCGGCGGATTGGACATCTGGTATTCCGTTGTCCAAGACGGCCACTACCAAACACCTGTCAACGCAGGTCCGACCATCAACACGGAGGGCAATGAGGTGACGCCCTTCTACGACAAGCACAAAGGGGTGCTCTATTTCAGTTCCGACGAACACCTCGGCATCGGGGACTACGACATCTTCTATTGCCCAGGCGCATTGGGCCGCTGGGAACAAGTTGCCAACATGGGCGTTCCCTTCAATTCGGAATACAATGACTTCTACTTCACCCTCGACCCTTCTGGGGAAAACGGATATTTATCCTCCAACCGGCCCCACGACGGGATGGAAGAGTCGGACACCTGCTGCAATGACCTCTTCCAGTTCCATTGGATGCTGCCCATTGACACGGTGACGACTCCTCCGGTGGACACCCCCGACATACACGAAAAAATCGCCTCAGTGTTGCCTATCGTGCTCTATTTCCAGAACGACCAGCCCGACCCGCGCTCGATTTCCGACACCACCATCACCGACTACCCCGCCCTCTACGCGCAATATATGAGCGACAACGCCCTCTATGTTCGGGAAACGGGGCGCGGACTTACCGAGGCAGAGCGCAAAGCGGCCGAACAGGCGATGAGAAAATTTCTACGCGACTCTGTGGCCACGGGCTACGAGCGGTTGCAAAAGTTGACGCAATATTTGCACGAAGCCCTATCTGCCGGCGAGACGGTGGAGATTACCGTCAGCGGCTATGCCAGTCCCTTGCACAACAGCGACTACAACCGCCATCTCTCCTCACGGCGCATCTACAGTCTGCTCAATTATCTGCGCAAAACCGAAAACGGTTTCTTCATTCCCTATCTGGATAACAAAAAGCCCGGGCTGATCATCCATCTTGACCCGCAGGGAGCGGTGCAGCGCAGTTTCAAGACCCAGGAGACGCGGGAAACAGTATATGGGGTGGAGGCCGCCAAAGACCGGAAAATCATCATTACCGGCGGAAAGACAACCGATTAGCAAAACCTTTCATTCTATGATCAAAATTCTTTTCATCTGCCACGGCAACATCTGCCGCAGTCCAATGGCCGAATTCGTTATGAAGAAGATGGTGGAAGATGCTGGGGTTGCGCACCTTTTTGAAATCGCCTCCGCCGCGACATCCACCGAGGAGATTGGCAATCCCGTATATCCGCCCGCCCGCCGGAAGCTGGCCGAGCACGGCATCGGCTGCGAGGGCAAGACCGCCCGCCAGATGACGCGGGGTGACTACCGCCATTACGACTACATCATTGCGATGGACCGCAACAACCTCCGCAACCTGCGAAGGATCATCGGGGAAGACATCGACGGGAAGATTTCCCTGATGATGGACTACACCGACCGCCCCGGCGACGTGGCCGACCCGTGGTACACCGGAGACTTTGACGCCACCTGGAGAGATGTGGAAGAGGGTTGTCAGGGACTATTGAACCAGCTACTGGAAGAAGAGGGTTGACAAGTGGATTTTTTCAATGAGGGGCAGTCCAAAAATTCATTTTTTTTGACTATGTTTGCACCCCGAAACAGAAACCATCTAACTATGCGCAACGCTCGTATTTTCGTAGAAAAAAAACAGGGTTTCGATGTCGAAGCCGTCAGTCTGAAAGAGACACTCAACCATAATTTCAATCTCAACATCCGCCACCTGCGCCAGCTGGTCGTTTACGATATCTTCAACGTGGACGATGTGTTGCTGGAACGCGCCAAGGTGGGTGTGCTGTCCGAGCCCGTGGTGGACAATCTCCTGGAGGAGTTTCCTTTGGAAGGGTTGACCTACCTGGCTGTAGAATATTTGCCCGGCCAGTTCGACCAGCGCGCCGACAGTGCAATGCAGTGTCTCTCCCTGCTGGACCCCAAGACTGAAGTCGTCATCAAGAGCGCCAAGCTGTATGTCTTTGATGCCGACCTCACCCCAGAGCAGTTCGCGCATATCAAGAAATATTGCATCAACGAGGTGGAGGCGCGCGAGAAGGATATGGGCAAGTTGGAACTGACCGAGAACCCCGAGGTGCAGGAGGTGCCCATCGTGGAGGAATTCACCCAATGGAGCAAAGAGCAGTTGGAGGCGTTCCGCGTCGCGCAAGGGTTGGCGATGTCGTTGGAAGACATTGCCTTCATCCAAGAATATTTCCAGAACGAAGAGCATCGCGAGCCGACCGACACGGAAATCAAGCTGCTGGACACCTACTGGAGCGACCACTGCCGGCACACCACTTTTGAGACAGAGTTGACCAAGATCACCTTCACGCCCTGCGGATTGCAGCATCAACTGCAGGCCGCATACGAACAATATCTTTCTATGCGGAAAGAGCTGTACGGCGACCGCGTGAAACCGCAGACGCTGATGGATATGGCCTGCATCAACGGCAAATACGAGCGCAAAGCGGGACATTTGGACGATATGGAGGTTTCTGAGGAGAACAACGCCTGCAGCATCCACATCAACGTTGATGTGGACGGGAAGACGGAGCCCTGGTTGCTGATGTTCAAGAACGAGACACACAACCATCCCACGGAAATCGAGCCCTTTGGCGGGGCGGCCACCTGTGTGGGCGGCGCCATCCGCGACCCGCTGAGCGGGCGCAGCTACGTCTATCAGGCCCTGCGCGTCACGGGAGCGGGTGACATCAACGCCCCGATGAGCGCCACTTTGGAGGGCAAGTTACCGCAGTCGGTCATCTCCAAGAGCGCAGCGGCGGGATACTCCTCCTACGGCAACCAGATCGGCCTGGCCACCACGCACGTGCGCGAAATCTATCACGACGACTACAAGGCCAAGCGCCTGGAAATCGGCGCGGTGGTGGGTGCGGCCCCGGTGAGCCACGTGCGCCGCGAGTCTCCGCAACCCGGCGACATCATCATTATGTTCGGCGGGCGCACGGGCCGCGACGGCATCGGCGGTGCCACCGGCGCCTCCAAAGAGCACAACGAGAAGTCGCTCGACACCTGCGCCGCCGAGGTGCAGAAGGGCAACGCCCCTGAGGAGCGCAAGATACAGCATCTCTTCCGCCGTCCCGAGGTGACACGCCTCGTCAAGAAGTCCAACGACTTCGGTGCGGGCGGCGTCAGCGTCGCCATCGGCGAGTTGGCCGACGGACTGGAGATAGACCTTGACTCTGTGAGAACCAAGTACAAAGGCCTCAACGGCACCGAGGTCGCCATCAGCGAGTCGCAGGAGCGTATGAGTGTGGTGGTGGATCCCAAAGATGTGGAGACCTTCTTCGAGTATTGCCGGCAGGAGAACATCGAGGCCAACATCATCGCCCGCGTCACCGACACCAACCGGCTGACGATGAAATGGCGGGGCAAGACCATCGTGGACCTCAGCCGCGACTTCATCAACACCAACGGCGTGCGGCAAAGGACCGAAGCTGTCGTCAACGCGGTGCCCGACAACGTGTTGGAGGGTCAACCCGTGACCGGCGCGACGATGCAGGAGAAGATGCTCAATATGCTCGCCAACCCCAACGTCGCATCCCAGAAGGGTCTGATCGAGATGTTCGACGCCACCATCGGCGCCACCACGGTGCTGATGCCCTTCGGCGGCAAGCGCCAGCTGACGGAGACGCAAGCCTCCGTACAGAAGTTGCCTGTGCTGCACGGGCACACCAACACCGCCAGCGTGATGGCCTTCGGGTACAATCCCTACATCGCCCTGCGCTCGCCGTTCCACGCCGCCGTGTTCGCCATCTTGGAATCGATGTCGAAGATTGTGGCCACAGGCGCCGACTACCGGAGAATCCGTTTCACCTTCCAGGAATATTTCGAGAAGATGGGCCACGAGCCAACCCGTTGGGGCAAGCCCTGCGCCGCAATGTTAGGCTGCGTCTGGATGCTCAAGCAATTCGACCTGGCAGCCCTCGGCGGCAAAGACTCGATGAGCGGCACCTTCAAGAACCTGAATGTCCCGCCCACCTTCGTCTCCTTCGCCATCACGACGGAAAACGCCAAAAACATCATCTCTCCCGAATTCAAAAAAGAGGGTCATTACCTCTATTTCATACAGAACAAGATAGAAAACAACCTGCCCGACATCCAGCAGACAAAGAAAATCTTTGATTTTGTGCATCAAAACACGCTGAACGGGAACATTGTGGCGGCATTCACCCCGCAATACGGCGGCATTGCCGAGGCGCTGGCCAAGATGAGTTTCGGCAACGACCTCGGTTTCGACATCCGCACCGACCTCAACCTGTTCGACTACGCCTACGGCAGTTTCGTGGTGGAAAGCACCGGAAAACTGGATGCCGACTTTGCCGTTGAACTGGGCAAAGTGGACAAGGACTTCATCATCAATGGTGAAAAAATCGACAAGGAGGCTTGTCTGCAAACTTGGCGCGGGGTCTATTTCAATCTTTATCCCGATCAGGCGGACAACGAGACGACCTCGACGGGCGAAGAGTTTGCCGTCAACAGCCAGTGCGCGCCCGTGGCCAAGTGCCCGACACCGGTGGCCCGCCCCAAAGTCATCCTGCCTGTGTTCCCGGGCACGAACTGCGACTACGACACGGCCAAGGCTTTCGAGGACGCGGGTGCCGAGCCGCGCATCTTCGTCTTCAACAACCTCAACGAGACCGAAATCAACCGCTCCATCGACGAGTTGGCGGCGGCCATCGACGAGTCGCAAATATTAGCCTTGAGCGGCGGCTTCAGCTCCGGCGACGAGCCGGACGGCAGCGGCAAGTTCATCGCCACGGTCCTGAACAATGCCAAGATCAAGGCGGCCGTCAACGGACTGCTGGCCCGCAAGGGACTGGTATTAGGCATCTGCAACGGCTTCCAGGCATTAGTCAAGTCGGGATTGCTGCCCTACGGACGGCTGGGTGACATCACGCCCGACTCCCCCACCCTGTACCGCAACAACATCAACCGCCACATCTCGCGCATCGTGCGCACGCGCGTGGGCACGGTGGCCTCGCCGTGGCTCACCTCTTTCCAGGTGGGCGACGTGCACCAGATCGCCGTCAGCCACGGAGAGGGCAAATTCGTGGTCAACCCAGCATTGGCCAAGGAACTGTTCGAGCACGGGCAGGTGGCCTTCCAATATTGCGACGAGCAGGGCAATGTCAGTATGGACCCAGTTGACAACCCCAACGGCTCGTTCTACGCTATCGAAGGCATCGTCTCCCAAGACGGTCTCATCCTCGGCAAGATGGGACACAGCGAGCGCAAGGGTGAGAATCTGTACAAGAACATCGACGGCAACAAGGAGCAGGATATCTTCCAAAACGCCGTCAACTACTTCCGCAACTAACCCAATAGCCAATAGCCAAAGTCCAATATCCCAATTCAACAACGCCTTATGGAAAAAACAGAGCTCACGGTTGCCGACATCCACGCCGCCGCCCAGCCTTCGGAGGCTTTTTCCCTAATCTTGAAGGAGAAGGAGGGCGAGCGCTACGTGCCCGTCATCATCGGGATGAGCGAGGCACGCGCCATCTTGGTGGAGCTGAACCAGTCGCCCACCCACCGGCCGCTGACGCACGAGCTGTTTGTCTCCTTGGCCGACCACCACGGCACTATGTTGGTGGAGGTTGACATCGTCCACTACGAGAACGGGGTCTATTTTGCCGATATGGTGATGATTGGCAGCGACAACAAAGTCTTCCATTTGGACGCACGCCCGTCGGATGCCATCGCGTTGGCGTTGAAATTCAACGCCCCCTTCTTTATGGACACCGCCATCTTCGAGGCCAACTGTATGGTGGACAAAAAGCGCGAAGCGGAAGATGAAGAGGGGGATGATGATAATCTTTTCAGCGAATACAATGAGTTGGCGGACGCGCTTGAAGAAGCGGGGGGCGAGCCGTTGCCGGAGGCCTTCATCGACTCCAAGTTGAAAGAGATGAGCGAAGAAGAGCTCCAATCCTTATTGGACGGGGCGGTGGAGAGCGAGGATTTCGAGTTGGCGGAGAAGATACAGAAGGAACTGGATCGGCGACACTGATGTGACGAATTCGGAGTGCGTGGCAACCGTCCATTTTGTTTGCCAGTGCTTTTTTTTCCTGTACTTTTTTGATACGCCGTATTTTTTTTATTTTTGCCAAAAATATTGAGCGCTGTTATGAGCACAGAAATGATAGATACCATCCGCGAATATTTCAAAACCCAGCCGGTGTTGAAGGCTTGGCTGTTCGGCTCGTTCGCCCGCGGCGAGGAAACGCCGTTGAGTGACGTGGATTTGCTTGTGCAGTACGATGAAGGCGGTATTAGTTTGTTGAAACATGCTGCTATGATCTGTGAACTGGAAAAAATTCTCGAACGTCCTGTTGATATCGTAGAGGACGGAACGCTGCGTCCTCGAATTGAGGAAAGTGTCAATCAAGATAAAAGAATGATATATGAGAGAATACGTTAGAGACCACGAACGACTGGAACACATGCTGGAAGCCATCGATCGCATCCTTGCTTTCGCCGAAGGCAAGACCAAGGATGAAATGGAGGCTGACAACCTGAAATACTATTGATTTTAACACTGCTGCAAGTAGCTTTAAAAATCCTTCAGTTTTAGCCAATAATCAAGGAAATCTTCTTTTCAGCTGTGGTACAACTTCTCCTATTGTATTTTCCAATAGTGTTTCTACAAACTGTCCTTCAGGACAATCTTCCGCGGTGTTTGCCCTCTATCACGACCCGATTTTCGCCACGCCTTTTGTTCCCGACGACTCGGTGGGCATCGAGGATTACCTTGACAAGCGCGAGAGCGACATCTATATCTCTCCCAACCCTACGAGCGGCCCGACTTACGTGTACGGATATATGCACGGTTACCAGAGCATTGAACTGTATGACCTCCAAGGTCGCAAACTCGCCGACCTGGTGGAGAAGTGGAATCCGTCCGAAGCCCAGACGATGCAGCCCGTACCCGCATTCGACCTCTCCCCGTACCCCGCCGGCACCTACCTCGTGAAGATCAACTTCGAGCGAGGGGTGAGCGTTGTGAGGAAGGTAGTGAAGAATTAATAATTAAAAATAAAGAAGGACGAATGTAGAATGAAGGGCAACCGAGAGGGCGTCCTTTATTCGACTTATGAGGGACAATACTAAAGGATTGATGCCACCTTGTTGACAAGATGTGGCTCGCGTCGGGTGCGCTGCTGTTCTTCAACCTCGCGCTGGGCAATGACAAGGCAGTCGTGCTCGTAGCCGTACTGCAGGCGCATCCAGAAATCGTATGGTATGCCCAATTCCTTCTCCAATGCCATCGCCACTGCGGTGGTGAAACTGCGCTTGCCCTTGATCAGTTCGTTCAGATGGCTTGGCTGGATGCCTATAGCCTTGGCCAGATCCTTTTGCTTGATGCCGCGCTCTTTCAGTTCCTCGGCAAGGGTTTCCCCGGGATGGACCGCCCGGAAACCTGTGATTCTGCTATCGTTGTCCATAGTGTGTTTCATCTAATTCTATGATTGATATTCTTATTCCATTCTCCAATTCCTTAAACAAAAGCCGCTCCACCTTACCATTCATCACCCTCACTGAACTCAAACCTATTTTCTTGAGCTGCTCATAATGCAGATAACTCAACTGCTTTAAGTCGCTGCATTTGGCAACACCCTGCAAATCGTTAAACACGCGGTCTAATGCCCACAAGAATTTCTTGTCTCGGGTGTATTTCTTGTACCTCTTGCTTTTGTGAGTAATTATAAGTTTTTCTAATTCAACATCTTCGAATGATACGTTCATCGTTCCAACAGTTTGCAAAGATAATAAAAATTCTGAATTTTGGGAATTTTAAAAAAAAGAATTTTTAATGCGGACACCTATATTGTGATAATCAACTTCAAGCAGGGAGTGAGAGTGGTGAGAAAAATGGTAAAAAGGTTCTTGATGATGTACTTGCCATAGTCTGCACGCTCCTTGCCTTGCTGTTCTTCTTCAAAGATAAGTTTCCCCAAGTTCCAATACATCTGCACACAACAGAAATCAACGCTTCGCACGGCATTGCTGCGAGCATTTTCGATTATCTGATAGGCATCCTGATAAAGAGTGTCTATAGATTCAATTTTTACAAGTTTAGCTTCGTCGTTTTTCATCTTTGAATTTTATATTTTTATCTGCAAAATTACAAAATCAAAGCAAATGAATCAAGAGCAAAAATACACTTAATCCATTAAAAATCAAAATGATAAAAATGACATCTTAAAATATAAAAGTTGCCGTTTTTTGTAAAGAAAGTTGCAAATTGCAGAAAAAGCACAAAACCACACTTGCCCACGACACGGGTGAACCTCCTGGAATTTTGGAAGATTTTGGACGTAAGAGTGCATTTTCCGTTCACCCCATACCACACCGCAGGACCGCATGTTGCGCACATGCATCCTTGCGGGTCAAAACCTTTTTCAGGTAATGGACCCGTAAGGGCATACAGTAAGGAGAGGAACACAAGAGGAAGCTCCAGATTAACGCCCCACAATGACCTTGCAGGTGACAGTCTTCCTGTTGTCAAAAACAATCTTCACCAAATAATGGCCGGAGGCATAGCGGGAGACATCCACCTGCTGCAAGTCGGCACCGTCGCTCTCTTTTGTGAAGACGAGCTTTCCGTCAGCGTTGTAGATCAGAATCTGCCGCATACCCTCGCCCTTGATGTTGAGCAGCGTGTGAGCCGGGTTCGGATACACTTCAACGTCGGGCAGCGCGGGCGATGTCACCCCGTCGTTGTTCTTCACCAGCAAGATTAGATGCACTAAGCTGTCGCAGCCTTCCACTGTGGAGTATTGGAAGTCGTACGTATAGACACCCGTATCATGCGGCGTAAGCGTGAAGTCGCCAAAGACGTACTCGTGCTCGAGCATTGCCGTGTCGTAAACGTCCACCGTGTATGTCGGATGGACAGTCAGGACCAAGGTGACCACACTGTCGCAGCCGCTGACGGTCTGTAGGGTGTCCACATAAGTGCCGGCTGTTGTCAACGTTGTGCCGTGGAAGTTGAAGCTTTCGCCTTGGCACATCTCGTGCGACACAGGGATGTTATAGACAGGAGTCACAGTCAGATGCAACGTATCGACACTGGCGCATCCAGCAGCGTTGCTGTAGGCATACGTGTAGGTGCCCGACGTGGTGTGCGTCGTTCCATGCCATGTATAGCTCTCGCAGGCTGTCTCGGTCTCGACGTTGTGGGTGCCGTAGTTGACGGTCAGGTGCAGCGTATCGACACTGGCGCACCCTGCAGCGTTGCTGTAGGCATACGTGTAGGTGCCCGACGTGGTGTACGTCGTTCCATGCCATGTATAGCTCTCGCAGGCAGTTTCGGTCTCGACGTTGTGCGTGCCGTAGTTGACGGTCAGGTGCAGCGTATCGACACTGGC
>JAFZZK010000012.1 GCA_017615795.1 Bacteroidales bacterium | reverse complement strand
TCCATCGGGAGACGCCTGTTTTTTTGTCGTTGTGTGATGATCGACGAGATTCTATTAATATTTATAGAAGCCTTCACCAGTCTTGCGGCCAAGCAGACCGGCGCGAACCATCTTTCTCAACAAGGGGTGAGGACGGTATTTCGGGTCGCCGAATTCCTTGTAAAGGACTTCCATGATGGCGAGGTTCACGTCGTTGCCGATGAGGTCGGCTAAGGCGAGCGGGCCCATCGGGTGGTTGGCGCCGAGCATCATGCACTTGTCGATATCCTCGGCAGAGGCGATGCCATCAGCTAAGATGCCGACAGCCTCGTTGATCATCGGGATGAGAATGCGGTTGACGACAAAGCCGGGAGCTTCGTTGACGGGTACCGGTGTCTTGCCGATTTCAGTGGTCAGGTCAATGATGCACTTGGCGGTGGCATCGGAGGTCAGCTGACCTTTGATGACCTCGACCAAAGCCATACGGTCGGCGGGATTGAAGAAGTGGCAGCCGATGAATTGTGCAGGGCGGCTGGTGCAGGCTGCAATCTCCGTGATGGACAGGGAAGAAGAGTTGGTGGCGAAGATGGTCTCCGGCTTGCAGATCTTGTCAAGCTCCATGAAGACATCCTTCTTGAGCTGCATGTCTTCCACGGCGGCCTCGATGACGAGGTCTGCATCGGCGAAAGTGGCATAATCCGTTGTGGTGCTGATGTTTGCCATGATGGCATCCATGGCGTCTTGGGCAATTTTACCCTTCTCGACGAGCTTCGCGTAACCCTTCGAGATGGAAGCCATGGCCTTGTCGAGGCTGGCTTGGGTGCGGCTCTTCATGACAACGGGCATCTTGGTGGCGAAGGCTTTGACGATGCCTTTTGCCATGGTTCCGGTTCCGATAACACAGATTTTCATAACAGTAAGGTTTATAAATGGGTTAAACAATGATTATTCGTTGGTGAAATGTGCTTCCGTCTTGGTTAGGAAGGCAGTCATACCGGCCTTCTGGTCTTTGGTGGCGAAGCATTTGCCGAACATTTTGTTCTCGAAGGCGATGGCCTCGTCGGCGGCGAGGTCATACTCCTCGTTGATGCACTCCTTGGCGTAACGCACGGCGATGGGGGCGTTCTTGACAATGCGTGCGGCAAGGGCGCGTGCTTCGTCCATCAGTTGCTCCGGCTCGTAAACAGCGTTCACCAGCCCGATGCGCAGTGCTTCGTCGGCCTTGATGGCACGGCCCGTGTATATCATCTCTTTGGCATAGCCCATGCCGACAATCTTGGCCAGGCGATAGGTGCCGGAGAAGCCGGGGATGATGCCCAACCCGACCTCGGGTTGTCCGAACTTGGCTCTGTTGGAGGCGATGCGGATGTCGCAAGCCAGCGCTAACTCGCAGCCGCCACCGAGGGCGAATCCGTTCACGGCGGCAATCACCGGGATGGGCAGCGTCTCGATCTTGCGGAACACTTGCGCACCCAGCTGGCCAAAGGCTACGCCTTCGGGTTCCGTCAGGTTCTGCATCTCGGAGATGTCTGCTCCCGCCACAAATGATTTTTCACCGTCACCAGTGATGATCAAGACACGGATGGCCGGGTCAATGTGGTCGAGAAAATCGCCCAGCTCTTTTAAAATCGTGGAGTTGAGGGCGTTTAAAGACTTCGGGGCAGAGATGGCTACAGTGCATGTCACCTCGCTAATGTTGATTTTCAAAAAATTGTATTCCATATTTCCTTGTTTCAAAAACGTTGGCAAAGATAGAAAAAAAAGATGATATGCCACGGGATAAATTCAAAAAAGGGCAGGGGATTGTAAAAAATGTATTTTTGCATTTTGCGAACAGTGATTTGTGAAACAAAACGTGAGAATACTGAAGATTGCCGCCGCCGTGCTCTCCGCCATGCTCGTGTTTGCGATGGCCTTCGGCACGGTGTATGAAAGTATGCACACTTCCGAACAAGCTCTTGCTGCCGTATATCATAATCCCGCTGTCGTTGCCTTGTGGGCACTTGGATTGGTGCTCGGGACCGTGCTGGTAGTGTTGGAACGCGAACGTATGCGACTTTGGGGCTACATGCTGTGGGCTTCCCTGCTGTGTGTCTTTGCCGGTGCCCTGTTGACAAATTTCACGGGCGAGTCGGGCGTACTGCGTTTGCAACCCCATCAGCTGGTGAGTCAATATGCCGGTGACAGGGGAGAGCGCCTCAACCTTCCTTTTGAGATGACATTGGACACTTTTGAGGTGCAGAACTACCCTGGCACGATGGCTCCCGTCGACTTTGTGGCCACCGTCCATATCGCCAACCTGTCGCAGCCTGTCGTGATTTCCATGAACAACATCGGGCATCATGAAAACTATCGTTTCTATATGTCGGATTATGATGGTCATGGAGGTGTTGAGCTGTTGGTGTCGCACGACCCGTGGGGTATTGCTGTGACGTACATGGGTTTTGCACTCCTGCTGCTATCTTTCGTCGTCATGTTCTGTGACCGGAAAAGCCGTTTCCGTGCACTATGGCGCAGCACGGCCGCCAAAGTGTCCGTGCTGATGCTCCTGTCGTGTGGTACAACGTTCCTCGCGCAGGCTGGCGAGACAAGGCCACGCACGCTCCCCAAGGAGACTGCCGCCAAGATGGGTGACATGTATATCCTCTTCCAAGACCGCGTCTGTCCAGTGCAGTCCTATGCCCGTGATTTCACTTGTAAACTTTGCGGCAGCACCTCTTATAAAGGTTATAGCGCCGAGCAGGTGCTCGCAGGCTGGCTCTTCTATTTCGAGGATTGGAAAAAAGAACCTGTGTTCAGGATTAAGGGTGGAGAGGTGCGCAGCATGATGGGACTTGAAAGCAAGTACGCCTCATTGGATGATTTTCTCGGCCCTCATGGCGAGAATATCATTGGCATGGTGCTTGACAGCATGAAGCTGAACGACCCGAGACGGTCGCATTTCTCCGCAGCCAACAAGCAATACTTGCAAATCATATCCCTGCTCAACGGAACGTCTCTGAAAATCTTCCCTCTGACAGGCAAAAACGGCGGATTTATGTGGTATTCACCCTCGGACAAACTGCCAGACAACCTCGCGGAAGACGAAGGTCTGTATATCCGGAAATATGTTGTATTCTGTCAGGAACTTGTCAGACAAAACGATATGAATACGTTGAATATGGTGTTTGAAAAGCAGCGTGTTTTCCAGAAACGACATGCGGGTAACATTCTGCCGTCTGATGCCGAGTTCAAGCTGGAGAAAATTTACAATGTCATCACACCTGGACGTCCTTTGGCTGTTGGTGCCATCCTGTTGGGATTGTTTTTCTTAGGCTTGGCCATAACAGGTGTGGAGAAAGACTCCGCGTTGATGCGGCGTGTCAACTGTTGCATTCTGATTCTGTCGGCGGTGTATTTGTCCTTGCTTTTTGTACTGCGCTGGGTTTTGTCGGGATACATTCCGCTGGCGGGTGGCTACGAGACAATGATGTTCCTGGCGCTTTGTGTGGCGGTGTTCTCGCTGCTGGGCGGGCGCCGGTCGACGATCATGTTGTACGGCGGCCTGCTTGTCATGGGCTTTGTGTTGCTGGCTGCGATGATGGAGGGCGTACGTCCGCCTGTGTCGCATACCGTTCCCGTGCTCAAGTCGCCGCTGTTGCTCGTTCACGTGGCTCTCCTCATGTTCGCGTACGCACTGCTGGCATTTGCTTTGGTCAACTCTGTGGCCGCCCTGCTCAACCGTGCGTTCCGCGCGGAATGGCAGGAATCGGTGCTTCGCCTGCGCGATGTTACGCTGACCATGCTCTATCCAGCCCTCTTTTTCCTGGTTGCAGGCATCATTATCGGCTCTGTTTGGGCTAATATTTCGTGGGGCAACTACTGGTCGTGGGATCCCAAGGAGGTATGGGCGCTCATTACCGCAATCATCTATTCCATCCCGCTCTGTTTGCGATGGGACGACAGGCACCCGATGCTGTTCCATATTTATGTGCTCTTGGCGTTTCTGTCGGTGGTTGTCACCTATTTTGGTGTAAATATGATCCTCGGCGGTCTCCATAGCTATGCCTAAAAAATAGTTTTGATTCATGTATCTTTTTGATTAGTAGTGTGATGATAAAAAATATAGACTATGCTGCGCGTGGAATGAAAAAAAATGTATTTTTGCACCCTCAAAATGATGGCGGGGTAGCTCAGCTGGTTAGAGCGTCGGATTCATAACCCGGAGGTCACGAGTTCAATTCCCGTCCCCGCCACTGAAGTGCTGACAAGAAATTGTTGGCATTTTTTTTGTCCTATGATGTTGCTATATATATTATTTTGTATATTTGCCGCCTAAAGTGTTATAACACTTCAGTGGTTTTATTAATAAAAAACTTGGGACTATGAAATACAAAAGATTATTGCTATTGGCTTGTTTGGTGGGTTTGATCATGTCTGAACTTGGTGCTCAGACTGTCTATAATGGCACGCCCCCCACATTCATGACATTCACTGCCCCGTACGTGAAATGTCGATATGGCACACAGTGGTGTTCCTGCGATCCGTCGAATGCCATGTGGACATGTTCCGGTAATAATCCGAACAACTGGACGGCTTCCACCTACAGTGGCACGGCCAACAATGCCCAGAACGGTATTCTGACCCCCACGACAACCAATTGGAGCCACCGTTTTATCACATCCCATACGGCTACCGATCCGTGCATGTGCTACCAGACGGGTTCAAACACCTACCAGCAGGCGCATGTGCTGCCTGAAGGCGGCTGGGACTTGGAGCCGAGCACGCTGTACGACCCCATCGATACGGTCATCCAATTAGGAGGTCCTGTCGAACAAGGCAAGAAAAGCCAGTCCATCGAGTATTGGTTCCGCCCGGACCCCGATAAGTCGGTGCTGTTGGTGATGCTGGCCTTTGCGACGGAGGCGTCCAACCACCCCACCTATCAAAATGCAAAGTTTTATCTTGAGGTGATGGATTCTGCCTACAATCTCCTGAACTTGGGCTATTATCCGGATCTGAATGGTATGCCCCAAGACCATACTCCATTCCTGTGGCCTTATGCGCAATTCCTTTATGTCCCCATCAACGCCAGCAATTCCACCTGTCATCTGCCTTATTGTTTCGCCACACCTGTGGGATATGACTACTACGGCACCAACGACGAGAACAAGGCCTTTGAAGTCACGGAGTGCCCGTATGCGCAGTTCAACGGTCAGGTTCCCGTCTCCCACAGTCCCATCAATTGTCAGTGGTTCAAGTATACCCAAATTGCATTTGACCTCCGCAAGGCGGCTCAGCAGCATAAGACGGTCATTTTCCGGGTGCGCGCGCAATCGTGTGTTATGAACTACCATTGGGCGTATGGCTATTTCACCGCCAAACTTATTGACGGACATATCTCCGTCAATTCTTGTGGCAACAACGAGGTCTGGCTTTCCGTGCCCAACGGCTTCAGCGAGAACTCGTATGTGTGGTATGCGGGTGTGGACTCGGCGTCCGCTGTGCATACGGAAATCTACGATGGCCTGCACAACATATTCCTGAACTATAACGCCGGAGATGTCATTTATCCGTATTATCGCTGTGAGGTACGCACACAGGCCGGCGTCCCCATCGTCTATGAAGGCCACGTCAGCTCCTATAATGATATTGACGGGTGTTATACCTACGAGCAGATTACCGCTGATTCAACGGCTGGCTATCAGGTTCGTTTTAGCAATTGCACGCAATACCAAGAATATACGTATGACCCGACATCGAACAGTTTCCAGCCCCAAAGTTCCAACTCGTATCTGGTCGAGTGGGATTTCGGTGACGAATCTCCCGTCTCGAACTCCCAGAATCCCATACACAGCTATGACTCCATAGGGGTCTATCGTGTGCAGATGGTGGTCAGCGGCTCCGGCGGTGGCTGCCCGGACACGGTTGTCACGTATGTGAGCGTGGAATCCACGCCGCATAGCGGTGTGGCGGACAGGATTGCAGAGGATGAGATTGTGCTGCACCCGAATCCGACAAGTGATGTGGTTACTCTCGAAATGTCGGGCACGGTAATCTCCGAGGTGCTTGTCTTTGACCTGAAAGGACGTATGCTTCAGCGTGTTGCGGGAAATGAATCTACAACTGAAGTTGATTTGTCGAACTATCCGGCAGGTACTTATCTGCTTCGAGTCAAGACCGCTCGCGGGGAATTTGCGAAAAAAGTTGTGAAAAAATAAGGTTTGACTGCAACATATTTTTTGCAAATTCGTTTAGCGGTATGTAAACATGAAAATACGCTTATATGAAAAACAATTCATTTGTGTTGACAGCTATCTTTTTGCTGACGATAGGATGGTTCCCTGCTTTTGCTCAAAATAATGTTCACCAAGGTTCTCCCTCGTCTTTCATGTACCTGCAAGGGCAACCGTGGGTGGAAACGAAATACGGCACCACCTGGAACCAGGCTTCGAATACCGGTACACAAGGGTTGACAACGACCACGGACGGTTCCGGCTACCATAGTCATGCCTTCGTGAAGTCACTTGCCAATGGTAACTCCGCTCCGGAATGTTCCGCCTGTTTCGGATATGGCACCACCTACAGCTTCCATGCAAACATCATGGCCCCGGCTTGGGATGGCTCGGGAGGATATGTGGATACGGTGATTCAAATGGGCGACCGCTATACGAGCTCCGGTCATGGCACCAAATGTCAAGAGATTATTTACACCTTCGTTCCTGACACCGTTAATCCTGTACTTCTGTTGAACTATATGTCTGTCTTGCAGAACAAGATCAGCGGTGGCCATGATTTTGCCGGCAATCCGCGTATCGAGATCTCCGTGACCAACGCACAGGGTTCCTTGCTGCCATTGGGCTATTACCCCAACGACTACTATACAGGTTACCAAATGACATCTAACGGTACCAGCCAGTCCTTGACATATAATGTCAATCGTCCCATTAATGGTAATTTCGGCCCTCATGGACCGTGGACGTCTGACTATAATGACAATAATAATTATCAGCCCAATATGGGTTGGCCGTACGCCCAATATGTCTTTGCAGCCCCGGGTTGCGGCGGATCTGCATACACCCAGATGACTCCGTGCTGGGTGGACGAGGATAATTTCTCACCGCAAGTCTGCCCGCGCGCTCAATGGTCACAACAAGCCCCCTCTTCCTGCATGAGTCAATCCAGCGATGTCGAATCCATTATATCCTATCCCTATACCATCGTGGCTTTCGACCTGACAAATCAGGCGAGGGCTGGACAAGTCGTCAAGTTGAAGATTCGTAAGACAGGCTGTCTCTATACAGCTCACTGGGCAGAAGTCTACTTTACTGCAAAAATGGTTCCGGGCAAAGTGGAAGCTGATGTTTGCAATTGCGACGATACAATCAATTTTAAAGTTCCATGGGGCTTTAAGAGTTACCAATGGTGCTATGGTCTACATGAAGACTCTGTTCGCTATCTTATCGATAATTCAACCCGTGAACTCATGTTGGTCCGTACAGACCCGAATACAAGAATTTGGCCGTATTACTGCTGTGTGATGGAATCTTGGACAGGTGTCCCGTTTGTTTATAAAGCTAACCTGAAGATCTACGACTTGGCACCGGATATTCGCATCAAACAGGTCAACAAGCACTCATGTAGCTATAATTTCATCTTTGAGGACAGCAGTATTGTTAATATGTATGTCCCGGCTCTCGACACCAACAACCAGCCTACGGGCCAATATGACACTACGCGCATGGAGAAGTGGAACCGAAAGTGGCTTTGCAAGGATCCCAACGGAAATATCCAGGCTTTTGGTGGCATATATAATGACACAGCCAAGACGTTTGAGTTGTCATTGACACCCAGCCAGGTTGCACAATATCGTCAAATCGCCATTTCCATCAGCGACTTGAAAAACAAATGCTATAATTCTGACACCGTTTGGGTTGACCTTGAATATGACCCAAGCTACTTGGATTCTGTTGTGACGGTCGACACCATTATCACCTGCGAGGAACGTTATGTGTATGACCCTGCCACGTTCGGCGACTTCTACACGTGGACGTCCCCGGGCACGCGTACGGTACGCTACGAAAATGCAGCTTGGAATGGTTGCGACAGCTTGGTGAAAGTCACCTACATCATTCAGAAACCTCATATCAACCAATTGCTTTATACCGACGAGTACTGCGATGAGTTCAGCACCACCTTATACGCCGATGCCAATATGGTTCCCGATCACTATCAGTGGAGGTACAGCTATCAGGGCGACACCACTTTTGAGGAGACGGTGGATCCTACAGCTGAACGTATCACCATCACCAAGCCAGGTACGTATACGTTGACTATTGGTGACACATCCGGATGCACGGCCTCTGCAGAGATCACGATCGCCCCGTGCAAGCCCTTTATCAATATGCCCAATACTATCACCCCATCCAAACCCGACGGCTTGAATGACTGTATCGAGGTGGTTCAACGCGATCTGCTTGAGTCCCTTGAATTTACCGTCTATACCCGCGAAGGCGAGGTGGTTTACCATACTACCGACAAGGATTTCTGTTGGGATGGCAAGGTTGATGGCAAGTTATACACGAACGTGATGTATGTCTATGTGCTCCGGGTGAAGGACTACAACAACCAATCCTCTATGTACAAGGGTACGGTGTTGGTCTTGTAGGACGGCACTCTCCTGAGCTCGGACAGCAAGTCGAACCCAAAAGAATTTATAATGAAGAAGATTAGATTGACAATCTGCCTGCTGTTCGTTTTGTGCTGTCTCGGGCAGGTGGGATGTGACAAGAAAAATGATAAAAAAACGAATACCCAGACGCCGACGGTGACACCGCCGGCGTTTGATGTGGATTCAGCCTACCTGTTTGTGAAAGCGCAAACCGATTTCGGGCCGCGCACGTTGGGCAGCTCCGCGCATGATGCGTGCCGCGATTATCTTGTCCGCAAGCTGGCTGAATTTTGCGATACGGCGTTCGCGCAGCCTTTCATTACTCAGACATACGATGGCAAGAGTTGGAATGCATCCAACATCGTGGGTGTCATTGCGCCTGAGAAGAGCGAACGCGTTTTGTTGTCTTCACATTGGGATTCGCGTCCTTTTGCCGATCATGACCCCAATCCGGCCAATCGAGATAAGGCCATTGACGGCGCCAACGACGGTGCTTCCGGAGTGGGAGTGCTCTTGGAGGTGGCCCGGCAGCTCCGTCAGCACAACCCTGACATCGGAGTCGATATTGTGCTTTTCGATGCTGAGGATTACGGTCCTAAGGAGGGCGATTCCTCCCCGCGCGGCGAATGGTGGGGCCTCGGCGCCCAATATTGGGCCAAAACCCCGCATGTGCCGGGGTATAAGGCTCGCTATGGCATCCTGCTCGATATGGTGGGCACTGCCAATGCGTGCTTTATGCAGGAGAGCTTCTCTGTCCGCTATGCACAGCACGTGGTCGCCAAGGTCTGGAGCACCGCCTACGAGCTGGGACATGGCAGCTATTTCAGGAATTCGCCAGGCGGCATCATCACCGATGACCACTACTATGTGAACACCATTGCCGGTATCCCCATGATTGACATCATCCACTACGATGCCGCCACGGGAACAGGCTTTTCTCCAGTATGGCATACGCTGAACGATAATATCAGCGCCATAGACAAGACCACGCTCGGCGTGGTTGGCACTACGTTGCTTCAAGTGATTCAAAATGAAAAATGATGAACATCAAAGTCTTTAAGTTCGGCGGTGCCTCCGTGAAGGATGCTCCTGCAATAGAGAATTTGCAATCCATATTGCGTCGCTATCCCGACGACAAGATTGTTGTGGTAATCTCCGCCATGGGCAAGACTACCAACTTTTTGGAGAAGGTGCTCGCCGCCTACCATGACAACTCGGCGGACGTGTCTGTATTGGTGGACGAGTTGCAGCGGCAACATGTCGATGTGGCAGAGCAGTTGCTGCCCGACCCGGGCAGTGTGGTCGATGCCATAGGCAAATTGATCACGCAGCTTCGTGAACGACTGACTGTCAGCCCTTCGCAGAACTATGACTTTGACTATGACCAGATTGTTAGCTTCGGGGAACTGCTGTCCACGACGCTGATTTCGGGCTACCTCAACCATGCCGGCATCCCCAACACGTGGTTGGATGCCCGTCGGTTGGTGCGCACCGACTCCACTTATCGCGAGGGCCGCATCGATTGGGAAATTACGGCCCGTCAGGTGCGGGAAGGGGTGGAGGCAGGCCTGACACAGGGTGGGATAGTGCTGACCCAGGGTTTTATCGGCGGCACAGCGGAAAATCTCACTACCACGTTGGGACGTGAAGGCTCAGACTTTTCAGCCGCAATCTTCGCTCATGTCTTGGATGCCGAAAGCGTCACCATCTGGAAGGATGTGCCTGGTCTGCTCAATGCCGACCCCAAGCGTTTTGACGATGCCGTCAAACTGGAACGTATTCCATACGAAGAAGCCTTGGAGCTTACCTTCTACGGTGCGTCCATCATTCATCCGAAGACGCTCAAGCCGTTGCAGAATAAACAGATTCCATTGTATGTCAAGTCGTTTGCCAGCCCCGATAACGAGGGTAGCGTCATTACAAACTGCCGGCTCTCCACAGTTATCCCCTCCTATATCGTAAAAGACAACCAGGTCCTGATCACGCTTTTTCCGAAGGACTTCTCTTTTATGGGAGTGGACAACCTCTCCAATATTTTTGCCTCGTTAGCAAAATACCGCATCAAAATCAATATGATGCAAAACTCTGCTCTCAGCCTCTCCATTTGCACGGATAATGTGGGCGACCGCTTGAAAAAATGCATGGCAGAATTGCGCAAGAATAATTACAAGGTCAAGTACAATGCTCCGGTGCAACTCATCACCATCCGTCATTATACGCCAGAGGCTATAGAGAAGGCTGTAGGCACCAAGAAGTTGCTGATGCGACAAACCAGCCGTGCCACCGTGCAGTTCGTGGTGGAACAGTAGAGGTAATACAATATCCCTGAAATTTATTTTGCGCCGCCACCCAAGGCGATGTAGAGGGCGATGAGGGCACGGTATCCATTGTAAAGGTTGGTGGCCTCACTGATTTGCGCACCGAGGAGTCCCTCTTGCGCGGACAAGACCTCCAAATAATTGGCCTTGCCATTGTCCATAAGCTCGTGCGTGCCCGTGTAGGCATCTTGTAGCACTTTCACTTGACGCTTGTAGTACACGTCTTTTTCACGCGCGGCTTGACAGTCGGCCAACGCCTCATTCACCTGATTGCCGGCATTGATGACCGTCTGCACATACTGTTGTGTAATGTCTTCCTGCGACAACTTGCTGATCTTGAGATTGGCTTTTAGTTTTCCTTGGGCAAAAATGGGTTGCGTTAGAGACGCAAGAGCATTCAATATCAGTGTACCAGGGTTTGGTACCATTCCGGAGTTGTTCCCCCATCCCAATAAGCCTTGCAGCGAAAGTTTGGGATAGAATGCTGCGCGGGCAGCCTGTGTGTTATAGAACGCCTCTTCCAGCACATGATCGGCCATCTTGATGTCGGGACGGTTTTCAAGCATTTGAGCGGGCACACCCGTGCTGATACGTTGCGGCAGTTCGTAATTGCTCCAGCCACTGCGGTTGATATGCTGTGGTGTGATGGCAAGCATTTGGCAAATGGCGTTTTCCACGCTGCGGATGCTTCGACGCACATCCACAATCTGCGTCTTGACATTCAAGTAGGAGGACTCCATCTGGTTGACGGCGGTGGAATAAGACTTGCCGTTTTCCCAGAGCGAGTGCTGGGTCTCCAAGGAGGCATTCCAAAGTGAGTCGGTAAAGAGCAGGATCTCCAGCTGTCGGTCAAGGAGTTGCAGCATATAGTATTGTTGTGCCACGGCAGAAATCAGATTGGCTTTCACCACCTGTTCACGTGCCTCCGCCTGCCAAAGAACGGCCTGAGCTTTGCGCTTCTGATTGGTGTTGACAGCAAATAAATCAAGATCCCAGTTTATTTGCAAGGGTAGGTTGTAGGTCAAGGTGGGCTTCAAACTACCCTCACTCAAGTATGAGTTCACACCGACAGAGGGCGCAAAGGTGACGGACGGCAGGTAGCCCAATTTCGTGGTGCGGAGGGAAATCTGCGCCTGTTCCACGGCAATTCGGGCAGAGTTGGCATCCGTATTGCGAGCCAACACGGAGTCGATAAGTTGCAGCAGCAAAGGATCCCTGAAGAACTCATTCCGCGATAGGTACGCGATGGATTTGTCGGTCTGTGCCGCCACCACATCCTCCGATGTCCCAAACGCATCCGGGGAGATTTGTGTTTGTGAGGTGTATTTGTTATAGATGCCGCAGCCCGTGAACGCTAAGGTCATTATGCCAACGGCTATGATAATGAATGCTCTTTTCATTTTTCGGGGTTGTTTTCGTTGTCTGTTTCTTCTTTCTCAACTTTCTCGTTATCGACTGTCTCTTCCACCGCTGTTGTCTCTTCAGTTTCCATCGGTGCGTCACCGGCCGCTTCCACTGACACTGGCACAGGTGAGCCATAGACCTTCTCGTGCAGTTTCTGGAATACGATGAAGAAGGCGGGCACAACAAAGACCAGGGCCAAGGTGCCGACGGCCATGCCCGCGGTGACACCGAGGGCGAGCACGCGGTTTCCATTAGCACCTGCGCCACCTGCGATGATGAGCGGGATCATACCCGCGATCATGGTGACGACGGTCATGAGAATGGGGCGCAGACGCTCTTCACAGGCGGCAAAAGCTGCGTCGCGGATGCTCATGCCCTGAGCACGTCTCTCTGAGGCGAACTCGGTGATGAGAATGGCTGTCTTGGCTAATAGACCGATGAGCATGATGACACCCGTCTGCAAGTATATGTTGTTCTCCATTCCCGGCAGGTGGAGCCGTGAAACCAGCCACGTGGCACCGAACGAGCCCATCAGACCGAAAGGCACGGAGAGCAACACGGCCCACGGCGTGAACCATGAGTTATAGAGCGAGGCCAGAATAAGATAAATGAGAATGGCGCAGATGACATAGATAAGGGCTGTGGCGTTGCTGCCGGATGCCTCTTCCACCTCTCGCGACATGCCGCCGTATTCGAAGCCATAGCCTGAGGGCATGGTCTCCTTGAACACCTCGGCAATGGCCTGATGTGCGTCGCCCTCGGAAAAACCGCTGGCGGTCATCACGCCGCAGGTGATGCTCTGGTACAGGTTGAAATGGTCTACAGAGGCGGAGCCGACGATCTCTTTCAGCGTGACGAACTCAGAGAGAGGCGCCATTTTGCCGCCGCGCACGCGGACGAAGATGTTGTTCAGTGACGACGGGTCAAGACGGTACTCGGGGGCGGCGTTGGCCATGATGCGATACACCTTGCCAAATTGGTTGAAGTTGCCCACATACGATCCACCGCAGTAGGAACCCAGCGTCTTGAGTACGGCGGCGGGCGTTACACTGGCGCGGTCACATTGGGTTGCGTCCACACTGACCTGATATTTCGGGAAACGTTCGGAGTAGGTGGACATCGCCATCATGATCTCCGGTCGTTCGTTGAGTTTGGCCAGGAACTTCGAGGCATCAGCGTTGAATTCAGACATCGAGCGGTCCTGCATGTCCTGTAACACGAGGTTGACGCTGCTGTTGGAGCCATAGCCCGGCACCTGCGGCATCTGGAAAGGAATCACTTTGGCATTCTTGATGTCCTGACAGTCCATGGCGAAACGGGCATAGACGAGCATGATGTTATGGTTCATACCCGGGCGGTCGTCCCAGTTCTTTAGTCGGATGATGAGTGTGGCATAGCAACTTCCCGAACGGCCGGCCATCATGCCATAGCCGCTGACGACGGCGTAGTTTTCCAATTCCGGAATCTTCTTCACCTTTTCCTCCACCTTCTTCACAATCTCCTCCGTCTCGTGCAGGGTGCAGCCTTCCGGCGCACGCACCTCGGCGAAGAACACGCCCTGGTCTTCTTGCGGCACGAGACCCGATGGCAGTCCGCGCATGGCGAAGATGAGCAATACGGCAGCACCCGCAAGCAGCACGGCTGCAACCCACGGGCGTTTGATGAACTTGCCGACCCCCACCTTGTACTTGTTGAGAATGGCGTTATAGCTGACGGTATAGGCTTTCTTGACGTAATAGTTCAGGCTCTTCTTCTCCTGCTCGTCCTTCGAGTAGCGCATCATAAGGCCGCACAAAGCCGGACACAGCGTCAATGCTGACACGCATGACAAACCGACGGCCGAGGCTAACGTGACACCGAACTGCAGGAAGAAGCTGCCAGACGTGCCAGGCATGAAAGCCACAGGAATGAACACGGCCATGAAGACCAGCGTGCACGAGATGACCGCTATGGAGACATCGCTCATGGCCTGACGCGTGGCTTCGCGGGCATCCGTTATTCCTCCCTCCATCTTTGCCATCACCGCTTCCACCACCACAATGGCATCATCCACCACCGTTCCGATGGCCAGCACCAAGGCGAATAGCGTCAATATGTTTAGTGAGAATCCTGCAAGCCAAACAATGGCGAAAGTGCCTAATAGCGACACGATGATCGAGATGGATGGGATGATGGTGGCCTTGAAGCTTTGCAAGAAGAAATAGACCACCAGAATGACGAGGATGATGGCGATGATGAGCGTCTCCACCACGTTGTGGATGGCGGCAAAGAGGAAGTCGTCGGAAGTTTCCAATATCTCGAATTCCAATCCTGCCGGCATTGTCGGCTTCAACTCCTCGTATAGTTTGTTGATGCGGGCGTTCACCTCTGTCGCGTTGGCGCCCGGGGCCTGGAATACCATGTAGATAGTGCCCGGTTTTCCATCAATGTTGGATGTGAAATTGTAGCTTACAGCGCCAATCTCCACATCTGCCACATCGTTCAGGTGCAGCATGTGCCCGCCGTCGCTTGTCCGCAGTATGATGTCGTTGAATTCTTCAACGGTCTTGAGTGTGCCCTTGTACTCCATCGAGTATTGGTAGGCATTTTCACTCTGCTCGCCTAAGGAGCCTGTCGCGGCGACAAAACTCTGTCCTCCGATGGCGGCGAACACGTCGTTCGGCTCCAAGCCGTATTGCGCCATCACGTCGGGTTTCAGCCAGATGCGCAGGGCGTAGGTGTTGCCGAGTGCCATCACGTCGCCCACGCCGGTGATACGCATCAGGCGGGGACGCACGTTGATGTCGATGTAATTGGCGATGAAGTCGGCGTCGTACTTGCCGTCGACACTCTTCAGGGCGCCGATGTGAAGGATGTTGCTCTGCTGCTTCATGACCTGCACACCCACTTTTGTCACTTCCGAGGGCAGCAGCGCCGTGGCCTTGCTGACGCGGTTTTGGACGTTCACAGCGGCGAGGTCGGGGTCGGTGCCTTGCTCAAAATAGACTTGGATGGAGACGTCGCCCGACGCCGATGCCGAGCTGGTGATGTAGGTCATGCCGGGCACGCCGTTGATGCTCTCCTCCAACGGCTGCACCACCGACTTCATGATGGTGTTCGCGTCGGCGCCAGTGTATGATGTCGAAACGCGCACGGTTGGCGGCGCAATGTTCGGGTATTGCTCGATGGGCAGGGTGGTGATGCAAATGAAGCCCACTAATGTGATGACAATTGCTATAGCACATGCCATCACGTGTTTGTTGATGAAAATGTTTCCCTTCATAGCCTACTTCTAGTTTTTCGGTGCTGCGGGGAATAACACTTTTTCTCCTTCCTGCACGTTGTTCGCCCCAACGGTCACAATCTTGTCTCCGACGTTGAGACCGCTTGTCACGATGAAATCCTTGCCATTGCCGGCGTCTTGCGTCGTAACCGTGACGGCGGTGGCGGTGCTGTCGGACTTGACCTTGTAGACGATTGACTTGTCCTGCAGCCGCACCACGGCGTTTTGCGGGATTACCATTACGTCTTTCTTGTCGGCGGGCAGGATGATGGAACCCTGAATGCCGCTGTACAACTGGCCGTCAGGGTTCGGGAAGGTGGCCTTGCAGGCGATGGAGCCCGTGGCGGCGTTTACCACACCGGTCGCGCTGGAGACACGTCCCTTGTGCGGATATTCGGTGCCGTTCTTCATCACGAAGGTCACGTCCGGGAATTTTTTCAACGCATCCTCTATCTTTCCCTCATAACCACTGGCAACGGCTTGTTCCAGCACAGACTCAGGCACGGAGAACACGGCGTCCATCAAAGTGTTGCCACTGACAATCGTGAGATGGGTGCCAGGCGTCACCTGGATGCCCTCGGAGACGGGAATCTCGCCGATGATGCCATTAACGGGCGAGGTGATGGTGCAGAAGCCCAGGTTGACCTTAGCACGACTCACAGCTGCGCGGGCTTGGCTCACGGCAGCCTGCGCCTGTTTGTATGAGTTCTCTGAATTGTCTAACATGTAGCGGCTCACGATGTTCTTCTCAAACAGGTTCTTGTTTGATTCATACTCTAACTTCGCGCTTCTCGCTGAGGCCTCGGCAGCCTGCAGGTTGGCCTGTGCCGCCTCCAGTTCTAACTGTGCGTTGCGCGAGTCGATGACAAACAGCGTCGTGCCCTTCTTCACCTGCTGGCCTTCACTTACGCAGATCTTCATCAACTGACCGCTCACCTGCGGCGAGATGGTCACGTCTGCCTGCCCTTTCAGTTTGGCACTGAACTTCACCGGCACCGAGATGTCTTGTTTCTCCACGATCATCGTCTCGTACGATGACTTTGTTTCCTTGGGCATATCCACGCCACAGGACGCTAATCCGACCATCAGGCTGAACAGGCATCCCCATTGTATTAGTCTCATTTTCATATTGTTACTTTTACTTGTCGAGTAACCTAATTGTTGCTTTGCAAAAAGCAAACTGCAAAAATACATTTTTTTCTGGAGTCTTGGGGCTTTGCCATTATTTGCGGCTGGCCTTCTTGAGTAGTCGCATCACCTTGCGGTGCCGCTTGATCAGCCAGTTCTCTATCTTCTCATTCTCCGTTTCGGGAACCTCGGGGTTCTCTTTCTTGCGCTTCCGCGCGTTCATAAACCGGAGGTATGCCCCGATGTGACGCATCTTCTTCTCGTGGTAGATGGTGTCGAACGGAATGAGCACAGCGGTGTCCTCGATGTTGTGCATCAGGCGGTTGACCGCCGTGCCGAACATCAGCATCTCGGAAGTGATGGATATATAGGCGGTCACATTTGGCGGGACATTCACCCCTCTCAGCCGGGCCGCCTCCCGGAGCAACTTGTAGTCTTCCGCCAGGTCATCCCTTTTCACAATCAGATTCATCAAATCGGGGTCGGAATCAGGCATAACCGCCAGGTCGTCCCACGGACGGACGAGTTCATCCTTGTCTCCGTAGTGCTTCCAAAGGAAATGGTAGATCAAGTCTCTGGAAATATGGTCGTAGGAGGGATAAATGGTAATCTTGCCAAAGAAATACAGGAGATTCTGGTTCTTCATGATGAGGGCCACCAGACCGTCCCACAGGTTGTCCAGGGCAAATATCGACTTGGCGCCATTCTTGGAGCTTTGGTATGCCGGAGCCACAAAATTGCGTCCGAGTTCCAGCACGTGCGGCAGGTACTCGTCAATGAACTTCTGCGAGAAGTGGAACTGGTGGGAACTGGCCATAACGGGCTGCCCTTTTTCGTCAAATGTCGCATCTGCGCCGAAGAAGAAACGATAGCCGCCGACAATGGCCTCGTTATCAGGATCCCAGACAATCAACTGCTTATAAGGCTTCTCCATCTTGTCGTATTCGTCGAGGTCCACCGCATTGCCTGTGGAGCCGCCGGCGGCGCGGAAAGTCATTTCGCGCAATCTGCCGATTTCGGTGACCACATTGGGGGAATCTTGCCAGGTGACGACGTAAAGCTCATTGTGTCCTTTGTTCGTGTCTTCCAGCTTTTTGGATTTGGTGAGTTCTGCTTTGAGCAGTTTAACGGGGACGGGGTCGATGATGGAATTCATATAGTGTTAGGTTTCAAGTTTCAAGTTTCAGGTTTCAGGTTTCAGGTCAATCGATATGGGATGGCCAGGGGTTGGAGATAATGCCCGCCATTTCCAGCATGGTTTTGTGGGCAAGGTCGCGCAGCCGCGCCGTCTCTTCCTTCCGGGGCGCACCAAGGTCGGGCACGATAGGGTCGCCCACGTGGATGGTGAGCAGGGGACCGCTGTCGGCGAACAGCTTGCGCCATCCGGTGCGGGGCCTGAAAGTGATGACCATTGGGATTATAGGGAGGGCATATTTATAAGCCATGTTGAAAGCGCCCGCCTTGAAAGGGCGGAGTGGGGCATAGTTGTACCAGCTGCAACTCTCGGGGAAGATGTGTATCCATTGTTTTTTGGAATGCAGCTCATCCAACGCCTGGTCGAACTTCCGGAGCCCGCTGTAGTTGTCGGGAATGGCAATGCCACCGATGTTTTTCATCAGGAATCCATCCTTGCCGTTGAAGGCCTGGGCGTACATCGGAATCCAGGCCTGGCGGTAGCGCATCGCCTGCAACACGCAGAGCATATCCCATCGGTGGACGTGATTGCAGACGGTCATCATCCCGTTGGCAAAGAGCCTTCGGTATTGACGGATCTTTTTACGGCCTTCAATCTTGAGGCCAAACCGGATGCGGTTCAGCGGGAAGGTCACAAACCAGGTCGTGAGATAGATGAGCAAATGCCATATCTTGAATTTCAGCGATTTGTCAAGGTAGTCGTAGGTGCCGTCAAACTTTATGTCTTTGGTTTTCCCGCGTATGGGGGTCATCCTTGTGAACGGATTGTCGCCAGGGAACTCCACTTCCGGTTCGGGGACAAACACCCCTTCCCCGACCTTGAAATTCCGATAAGCCGGGCCGAATGATGAATAGTCTTTTGATGAATACTCCTCTAACATATGTGCTTTTCAAAGAGAATGCGGATGATTCAAATATCATCAATGAAATTGCAAAATTAGCAAAGTTTTTTGAAACTCAAAATAATTATGTGATTTTTTGTCGACTTTTTGTCCTGAACACTTTTGCATGGAGACGTGAATGCTTGGGCCGATATTGTCAGGAACTTGAAATATTTTGTACTTTTGCCGCCAGAACTTAACAATGTCACATGTCTGGTCCTGAAACAATCAATCAAACTGCCGACCGTTTCCGGAACATCATCCGTACAAGCGTCATTGGCATTGTGGCCAATGTACTGCTGGCGGCGTTCAAGGCTACGGTGGGACTGTTGGCCAGCTCCGTGGCCATCGTGATGGACGCGGTGAACAACCTCAGTGACGCGTTGTCGAGTGTCATCACCATCGTCGGCACAAAGCTTGCCGCGCGTCCCGCCGACCGCAAGCACCCCTTTGGCTTCGGGCGTGTCGAGTATTTCAGCGCCATCCTCATTGCTATCATTGTCCTTTCGGCGGGCATCACCTCGCTGATAGAGTCGGTGAAGAAGATATTTGCGCCCACAACGCCGGAATACACCACCGTGACGCTTGTGGTCATCATTGTGGCCATCGTGGTGAAGCTGCTGCTGGGGCTATACGTGAAAAGACAAGGAAAGCAACTGAAGAGCGATGCGCTGATTGCCTCAGGCTCAGACGCCCTCTTTGATGCCATTATCACGTTGGCGACGCTCGTCTCCGCAGGCATCATGCTGCTTTGGAATGTTTCGATTGACGGCTACCTTGGCGCACTGATCTCATTGGTCATCATTAAGGCTGGTATCGAGATGCTGGCTTCACCTGTCAACGAGTTGTTGGGCGCACGGGTTTCGGAAGAGCTGGTACACAGTATCAAAGAGGAGGTGATGGCTTTCGAAGACGTACACGGCGTTTACGACATCATCCTGCACAACTACGGGCATGAGGTGATGATAGGTTCGTTGCATATCAGCGTCAATGACACGATGGATGCCTATCAGATCCACGGTCTCACGCGCCGCATCTCAGGGCGGATGTACATGCAGCATGGCATCATCATGACGATTGGTGTGTATGCGATTGCCACGGGCGTAAACAAACGCGCGGAATTGCAGAGTACTGTCATGAAGGCGCTTAGCCGACACAAAGACATCACCCAAGTGCATGGTTTCTACTATTTCGAGAAGGAGAACCTTGTCTCGGTGGATGTCGTCCCCGACCTCTCGGTCCGTGACGAGAAGACCTTCTGTCAACAGCTTGTTGCCGAGTTGAAACCGCTCTTGCCCGACATGGAGGTAAGTGTCGTGATCGACCATAATTACAGTGAATAAGTCCATGCCGTAGAGCTGCCGCAATGCGACAGGCCAACCACAAAGATCATCTTCCTGACGAGTACCGCAAAACACATACGAAAAGCTTGAAAAAAATGAACTCTGAAGAAACTCGCATATTGGAATTCGATGCAGTGATCCTGCAAAACGAAGACATGGATGCCGCCTACGTGGAGGTGCCGTTCGACATCAAGGCGTTGTTCGGAAAAGGCCGGCTGTTAGTGCACGCCACTTTCGACGGTGTGACCTACGACGGCCAGATCGTGAAAATGGGAACGCCATGCTATATCATTGGAATAAGGAAGGCCATCCGCCAACAGATTGGCAAGAGCTTCGGCGACATTGTGCATGTCTCGTTTTGCGAGAGGGAAAGGAAACAATCACTCAGACCGTGAATGGGTGCCCGTTCTGTAAAATAAACGAATAAAACCTTATGAAAAAAAATATCATCGTTGTCCTTGTCATGCTTCTCACAATTGCCTTTTTGCCCCTTTCCGCGCAGCAGAACCGCTGCAAGGTGTCGGGCATCGTTTCTGCGGCGAACGACCACACCCTGCCGTATGCTTCCGTTTATATCTCAAAGCACGACAGCGTGATTGCCGGTACGTTAACGAACCAAAAGGGTCTTTTTGAGATGGAAATAGCCCAAACGAAGGACTCCTGTCTTCTGACGGTGGTCTTT
>JAFZZK010000011.1 GCA_017615795.1 Bacteroidales bacterium | reverse complement strand
TATGGGCGGCGGCCGGAAAAGCAATCCTGTTTGCACTCGCAACCCGCCGCCGCCCATCTTTTTCCCCACGCGCGCCCCCCACCATTCCGCCAGCTCCGCTGGCGGAACCTCATAATATAACCCACATATTAGCCGCTGGCGGAACCTCAAAATATAACCCACATATTAGCCCTTGGCGGAACCCCAAAATATAACCCACAAGCCTCACAAAAAACGGCCTCCCTTTTGGGAAGCCGTTTTATTATAACGTATTAATGTAGAAATCCAGATTAGTAGGTGACATCCTGCACACAACGCACGGCACAACCAAAGGCTTTGTCGTAATCAGCAGCGAAGTATCCCACACTGGGTGATGATGAACCGACATACAAATGATACGCATGGGTGGTACCGCTGGTTGTGGAACTCCAGTAATACACATACGAACCCAAACCAGATGCGGCTCCGTTGTTTCCATCAATTCGTCCGGCATATTGGGCATTGAAGGTGCCTGTAAGAATATCCTGTCCAAAACTCTTCAAATTATCAAATTCCGTCTTGGTCGGAAGATGCCAGCCACGCGGACAGATACCTTGGTTCTTGCCTTGCGAGGTGGTCATATTGGATCCGGTCGGGTAGTTTGTCTTGTTGTAACCGGAAGCGGCAGACCAATTGTACATATAGCCATAATTATCTAAATTACTGCTATTGTGTGAAGGATAATAACGGTACGGGGTGGTAGTGGACACATTGGAGGAACCGCTTGATGTCTTCAGCGAAATCGCATCGCCGCTGCCCATTTCACTCGAATTGTCGAATTTCCAAGCTCTCAAGTTGCCCTTTGTCCAGCAATAGCTGCCGATCTTGACCGTTTCGTAGGTACGGCCATTCTGGTCTGTGAGTGTTCTGGCTGCGTCACTGGAGGAACCGGAGGCACAGTTAATCTGGGTCGTGATAGTCTTGTATGAACTACTGTAACCATCATAGACATTACTAACATTGGTGCCGAATTGGCGGATGTAGTACGTGGTGTTAGGGCTCAAGCCGGTGATGGTGAAATCCAGGTCGGAAGCGGAAGATGCGGTCACCTTGACCCACTTCGTTGCGGTGTCGCTGGTATTAGTAGTGATATACTTTCTAATGGTATCCGGAGATGATTTGGCCGCCAACGTGGCATTGGTGGTGTAAATCACACCTCTTCTTACCAAACCACTCAAATAAGAAGCGCCATAGTAAGTACAGTTCGAGCGGATTTTGATAGAATTCTTGGTGACATTGGCACTGTAATAATAAGGAGCTTCATATTGATAATCATTGACGGAGGTCCACGTCATGGTCGGAGTGCTAGGCGTGGTGAAGGGTACATCGTTCCCGTATCTTGGAACGCCATCCTGTATCACGTAAGCGCGGACATGCCATGTCTTGCTCGGAGTACGCCATGAGCCTCTACTCCAAGAAAACGCATCGCTCGCATTTGTGATGGACTTTTTGTCATAATAACTGGTGATGGTCGGATTGGCCGTTTCACCAATCACAAAACCTCTTTCCGTGATTGCAGGATTGGGCGTGTTGGTCACAGTGCCCGTAAACAGGTAACTGGCTCCATCGCTCGTGTTCGTGCCATTCCACGTGGGGGTGCCGGTGGTAAGCGTCGCATCAGCATAGGTGGTGAATATCTTCTCAATGGTCGTGTCGGCATTCTGGCAATAGGTTGTCCAATAGCCTTGACCGTTGAGCATATACCTTACTTCGGCTTTGATCTTATACGTTGCGCCGGATTCCAAACCGGAAAGCGTATAGTAATACCATGCACCAGAGTAAGTGCCGCTGGAAGGCATTGATGTAAGGTTGGCAGAAACACCATTTTTGGTTGTAGTTCCAAGGGTCGTTCTGGTGAAATTTCCGACATAATCCCAAGTACTTCCATTCTTTTTGTAGAGGTAGAAACCGTAGTTGGTGACAGAGTCCGCACCATTCTTATAGCAGTATGCTTTGAATTTGCAAGAAGTGGTGGCCATGTTATAGGGGTCATACGTGTTCACACGGGCGCCCTTCATGGTAGAGAAGCTCTTCACCTCGCCATACTGGGTGCCGTTGGCATTCTTGGCGTATGCGCGGTAGTAGTAGGTGGTGTTCTGGGAGAGGCTTGTGAGGGAGGCAGTGAACGATCCTGTGGAAGAAACGGTCACAGTCTTCGTGCTGTTGGAAATGGTCGGGGTGCTCGTTTCAGAGGCCTTGGCATAGCAGATACCCATTTCCGTCACATTGGAGGCGCTGAAGGTGCTGCTGACACCGTCGGTGTACAGCGTGCCGGTGATGGTGGCGGTAGAGAAAGCGACATCAGAGTGTGTTCCCGTGGCCACAGACGGCGGGGTGGCACCCTTCACGCAACGGACAGAATAACCGGAAGTGGCGAAGGCACCGCTGAGAATTTGGAACTCGCTATTATCATTTCTTAAAACACAGCGATTGTCATCAGATGTTCTGAAAATAGTAGATACTGTTTGCCCCTGGGCACTTCCCGAATAATAGCCTGCCGGATATGCGTTGAATCCGGTGGCATTGTTCGTGGACCGGGTGTTTCCTGGAGCACAATTCGTGGAATTATCAGCCCAACCATAGGTTTCATTGTCGGAAGTGCTAGCCAAAGCCTTGGCTATGCTGGTGCTGCTGCCACCACACTGATAACTGGTCTGGCTGGAGACATAGTTCTTCATGGTTGTATACTCTGCCGAAGAAGGCAAATGCCAACCGGTAGGACAGATTCCCTGCACACCAGCCGTGGAAGTCATATTGCGGGTAGAGGCTGCAAAGGTGTAAAGATAGCCCGTGTAGGTCTTGTATGTTGTGGGGCTGTATTTGGAAATGGTGCCGCCGCCCGGGTAACTTGTGCTGCGCAGGTTTTGGGCCGTCCAGCACTGCGTGCCAATCTGCACGGTGTTATAGCTGTTGCCGTTCTGGTCGGAAACTGTGGGGGTGCCAGGACACTTCAAACCACCGCCATCCGCCGGAGTGGTGAACGAAATTTCGTCACTGTATGACCAACCCACGCTGTTTTGGGCCGCCGCACGGAAATAATAGGTGGTATTGGCCTCCAAATTGGAGCTGGCAATAAAGTTGCCGGCTGTATTGTCGGTGAAGGAGCCATAGCTGATATAATTAGACGGGGACGGATGAGGAGTCTTGGAGTAGTAAATACGGCGGTATGAAATAGAGGCACCTCCCGTATTGGTGACCCGTGCCGTAATCCTCTTTTGATAGGAAACATCCGTGGAGGCGGCCACATTGGTGATTTCTACCGTGGGCAGCGTCGGTGAGGAGGCCGTGGTGGAAGCATCCTTCAAGCAGCGGACACCTTGAGAACCCATGCTACCACCAGAATTAGTCACTAGAGCTTCAGTCTGACTATTCCCTATATAAATACGGGCACCATCGGCGTTTGTCGCCCACATTCGAGCCCAACCATCACTGGAATTTTGATAGGCTAAGAAATTCAAGCCTGATCCGTTGTTGGTACCTTGGCTATTACCAGGTGTGTTGGTGGTGGAAGAGGAAGTCCATCCGGAGGTGGCAGCCAATTTCTTGGCGGAACCCGTTCCGGCGTATGTGATCAACTCACTCCATTCCGCAGTGCTCGGAATATGCCAACCCACTGGGCAGATGCCTCTCACACCGCTCGGATTGGCCGAAGTGGCAGAGGCTCCGTTCATAGCCACTGTCCAGGTATAGGATTTTCCTGCATCGGAGGCATTGGCTGTGGGTGTGCTGTAGGTAATCTCTGTATTGTCGGCAGCCTTGGTCACTTTCAAGTTCTCCTTGAGCCAACACTGGGAACCGATCATCACAGTGTGGTAGGTGTTGCCGTTGATGTCGGTGATGCTGTCCAAGCCCGGGCAGGGCTTTCCGTCTTCCACCGTGTGGAAGGCCTTGGCCACACCGTAGGCCGTGTCAACAGCATTGATGGCGTAAGCACGATAGTAGTACTGGGTGTTGGTGGTGAGACCTGTTATGTTATAGCCCGACATAGTATAGGGCAAGGTGAGAGAATAGGGGCTTGTTCCGGATTCTTTCACCTTGGTACTCCAGGTTACACTGCTGGAAGTGCCCACAATCACACCGTAGCGGGTAATCGGCATGCCGCCGTCATCGGTAATCTTGCCGCCCAAGATCCAAGCACTGTTCTGAGTGACATTCTTGGTGCTGTCGATGGTCTCCACCTTGGGAGCGTTCACCTTCGGCAACTCGGAGGAAGTGGAGGCATCTTCATCACGCACACAACGCACCTGCAATCCAGTATATTTTGACGAAGTATAATCTGTAGTTAAAGAACTTGAAATATAAGGAGCATACGACGCTCCACTTGCATATTCCGTGCTTGACCAGAAATCAGCATAACTAAGAAAATATTCAGTAGCCTGTTTGCCGTGAACTGAACTGTCAATAATGTCTCCTAACGGTTGGGCTGAAAATCCCAATTTATTCCAAGTACTATTAGCAGAACTCCACAAAGCATTACTGGCAGACGCTAACTCATGACTGGAATTACCATACTTGGCATCTACATAATTTTGTAATTCTTCCCATTCAGCCTCACTGGGCACATGCCATCCGTTAGGACAAATACCCTGCACTCCACTTGGCTTGGCATTGCTGGAAGCTGGATTGGTTCCATTGTACATCACAGCATACCAGTTGTACAAATAACCATATTGATTAGCTAAAGAAGCTGTTTTGTTGGGGTTGTATCTTGCATAAGAACCATCTGTTTTGAAATCAGTCGAATATAGAGGAATGCTTGTACCATCAGGAAAAGTGGTACTTCTCAAACTTTCTTTCATCCAACATTGGTTGCCGATTTTGACAGTATTGTATGTTTTTCCGTTGTAGTCGGATACCGTCGGGGTAGTAGGACAAGCCTCGCCGTCCTTCGGGGTGTTCAACTCCTTGTTGAGATCCTTGATGCTGTCGAGAAGGTCGTCAATCTGGTCGTTCAAATCCTGGAACTTGGCGAGGATATTGTTATAAACGTTTTGCAAGTCGCAGAAGTTCACCGCCTGCTCGCAGTCGCCAGTACCGGTGGTGGTGGAGAGGTTGAGGGCGCCGTCGGTGCCCACGTTGTCGAGCACGGAGGGGACCTCTATGCTACCGGTGGCGGTAATCGTAGTGTTACCGGTAAAGGTCTTGTCGCCACCAATGGTCTCGTCATCGGTCTTGGTCACATAGTTGCTCATGTCGGCGGTGGTGAGATATTGGCTCATATCAGGTTTTCTCTTGATGTAAGCCTTGGAAGTGGCATCTGTCTCTTCCCAATCGGACTGTACCTGTTCGGGAACGTCGAGAGCCGTGATATAGCCCTGGTCATTGTTGAAAGCGCTCACGTCGGTCGGTATCGTCGGAATAGTCGGCTTGTTCTGGATGAAGGAGACAGCCGTGGAGTCTGTTTCGTTCCAATCGGCCTGTTGTTGGGCCGGAACGTCCGCAGCGGTTATAAAGCCCCGGTCATTGTTGAAATCACTCAAGTTTTCCGGTTTGTTGGTGAGGTCGTTGTAGTCGTTGGAGAAAGCCATCGTACTGAAAGCGGGCTTGTCAGAAACATTGTCCCAGTTCACATTCACCTTCACAAAACCGCCGTTGGTCAGGAAGATGGTGTCGTTGCTGATGCTCAGAATCTGGTATTCGGGGGTGATGTTGATTTCCTGGTTGGTGGCCTGGTTGGCCGTGAAGGTGCCTATTTCCGTGCCGTTCTGCTTGATGGTCAGTGTAGCGTCGTTCACCGTCGGGATGTCGGTCGTCTTCGCATACTGGGCGGCATCGGTCATCTCAGCCACGGTGGTCGGAACAGTGATGTTCACCGTCTTGTTGGTGGCCTGGTTGGCCGTGAAGCTCTCCACATTAGTGCCATTCTTCTGAATGGTGATGGTGGCGTCGTTTACCGTCGGAATATCTGTCGTCTTCGCATATTGGGCGGCATCGGTCATCTCGGCCACGGTAGTCGGGACAGTGATGTTCACCGTCTTGTTGGTGGCCTGGTTGGCCGTGAAGCTCTCCACATCAGCGCCATTCTTCTGAATGGTGATGGTGGCGTCGTTCACCGTCGGGAGGGTCGGCGTGCCGGTCAAGTCGCTGTATTGGCCGGAGGTGGCTACAGGAGCGAGGGTCGGTTTGTTTTGGATATAAGCCTTGGAGGTGTTGTCAGACTCTGTCCAGTTGGACTGCACCTGCTCGGCAGGGATCGTCGGCGTGCCGGTCAAGTCGCTGTATTGGCCGGAGGTGGCCACAGGAGCGAGGGTCGGGGTGCCGGTCAGGTCGCTGTATTGGCCGGAGGTGGCCACAGGAGCGAGGGTCGGAGTGCCGGTCAGGTCACTGTATTGGCCGGAGGTGGCCACAGGAGCGAGGGTCGGCTTGTTCTGGATATAAGCCTTGGAGGTGATGTCAGACTCGGTCCAATTGGACTGCACCTGGGCTGGCACTTCAGCAATCGTAATGTAACCGGCATCGTTGTTGAAAGCGCTTACATTTTCAGGCTTGTTGAGAATCATGGTCACACCAGATGTGGCGTTCCAGTCAACAGGCACCTGTGTCACATCACCGCTGGTGGTGGGTATGGGATAGTTGTGCGTGCCTGTGCCGTCAACCACCGTGATGATGATGTTGGAACCGGCAGCGGCGGCACTCACCGTCGGGGAGACACCGTCCGCACCGTTGGTCACATCATAGTTATAGGTAGTACCGTCCGTGTAGGTAACCGTGTAGGTGTCCACCAAACCATTGGAGCCGGTCTTGGCAATGGACTGGATGCCGTTGCCCGTGGCTCCGGTGGCACCCGTACCGCCGGTAGGTCCAATGGGGCCTTGTTCACCGTTCTTCACAACGAAGGTGGTGCTGTCGCCATTGGTATAATGAATGGTATAAGTGTCGTTTAATCCAGCTGTCACCGGGCCGGTGATATTCTGGATGCCATTACCCGTAGCGCCAGTGTTACCCGTGGGACCCGTCTGACCGATAGGGCCTTGGGCACCTTGTGCGCCATTATGCACCACAAAGGCGTGGGGGCCGGTGGCATCGGTGATGGTCACCACCGTGCTGTCGCCGGCACTGACCGTGGTCACCGTAGGCGAAATGCCATCCTGACCATTCGTGCCATCGTTACCGGCAGCACCGTTGGTCACCACGAATGTGGTGGTATTGCCGTTGGTATAGGTGATGGTGTAGGTGTCTTCCAAACCATTGGTGCTGGTCTTGGCAATGCTCTCGATGCCGACACCGGCAGCGGCGGCAGTGCCGTCCAAACCGTTGGTCACCGTGAAGGTGCTGATGCTGTTGTCCGTATAGTGGATGGTGTAGGTGTCCACATTGCCATTACTCTCCGGACCCGTGATAGAGGTGATGCCGCGACCGTCGTTACCATTCGAGCCACTGGAGCCGGCAGGTCCGATAGGGCCTTGGGCGCCTTCTGCGCCGTTATGCAACACAAAAGTGTGGGGACCTGCGGCATCGGTGATGGTCACCACCGTGCTGTCGCCGGCACTAACAGTGGTCACCACGGGGGAGAATCCGTCGTTGCCATTGGTGCCGTTGGTGCCGTCGTTACCGGCAGGGCCCTGCGCACCGTTCAGGATGGTGAACGTATGGGGGCCGTTCACATCGGTGATAGTCACCACGGTGCTGTCGCCAGCACTGGTGGCGGTCACCGTGGGAGAAATACCGTCGGCGCCGTTTTGGCCGTTAGTACCGTTATTTCCGGCAGGGCCTTGCGCGCCATTCAGGATAGTGAACGTATGGGGGCCGTTGGCATCCGTGATGGTTACATCCGTACCTGTGGCGTTTGTGGTGGTGGTCACAACAGGCGAAAAACCGGGAGCGCCGGCATTACCTGCGGGACCCTGTGTGCCGTTCAGGATGGTGAAAGTATGGGGACCGTTCGCATCGGTGATGGTCACCTCCGTACCCGTGGGAGTGGTGGTGGCGGTCACCGTGGGAGAAAAACCGTCGTCGCCGTCCAAACCGTTATCACCGGCAGGACCTTGCGCGCCGTTTTCTATGACGAACGTATGGGGACCGTTGGCATCCACGATAGTCACCACAGTGCCCGCGGAGTTGCTGGTAGTGGTCACCGTGGGGGAAAAACCAGGCTGGCCGGGCTGGCCGGCAGCACCATTTTGCACATTGAAGGTCGAAATCGTGTTGTCGCTATACATGATGGTGTATTGGTCTGTGAGGCCTGTGGTGACAGGTCCGATGATGTTGACGATGCCGCGTCCGGGGGCGCCGGGAGCACCGTCATTACCAGGGGCGCCGGGAGCGCCAGGAGCTCCGTCTGCACCATTGTGCACCACAAAGGTGGATTGGTTGCCATCGGTGTAATTGATCGTATAGGTGTCGTTCAAGCCGCTGGACACCGGTCCGGTGATGGTCAGGATGCCGCGACCGTCGATGCCGTTCGTTCCGTTCAGGATATTAATAGTGTTGGAGCCATTGGCATCGGTGATGGTTAGCAGCGTGCCCGTGGCGGTAGGGGTGGTGGTCACCGTGGGAGAAAAACCGTCTTGTCCGTCCTGCCCGTCTGTACCATTCGTACCGGCAGGACCTTGCGGACCCGTAGGACCTTGCGGACCGGTGGAACCGGCAGGACCGGCAGGACCGGCAGGACCTTGCTGGCCGTGGCGCAGGAAATAGGACTGCGTGTTGCCGTTAGGCATGGTCATCACCATAACGTAGCCGCTGTCAGTCGGCGTGATGGCGAAGGCCGGCACATTGCCCGCATTGCTTGCATACAAAGCATACGGAACGCTCAGCAGCTGCTGCACGCTCTCAATGCTGTAGTTCACGCCGCCTGTAGGGTCAATCTCCGACTTCAAGAAGAAGGGACCGTTGCCCCAGGCGATCTGGGAGAAATTGTTACTGGACGTGCCGCCGCCCACCTCCACGGTGAGCAAACCGTTCACGTTCGTCGTGGCCTGATGAGTCTCCGTGTACACAGCCGCGCCCGTGGCACTGCCCTGCAAGATGGAGATTCTGACCGAGACATTTTGTTCCGCCACCAACTGGTTCTGGCTGTTGCGGACCACTGCCTGATAGCTCATCTTCTGCGGTGCCTGCGCAAACAAGGCAGTAACCGAGAGAATCAAAGCAAACAAAGAGTAAAGAGCTTTTTTCATAACTGTTATTTTTAATTAATAATGATTTTTCAAAAATAAAGTGCCGTGCTGATTTTGATATCGCACAACGTCAAGCCAATCTATCAATTAATATTGTATATATTAAAAATTGTGCTTGATCACCTTGAAAGTCTTGAGCAGAGTGCTGCCGTTCATGACACGCAACTGGTAGGTTGCGGTAGGGTAAATCTCGAGATCCATCTTTGTCTCCATGTCGGTAATCCTGTACTCGTGCAGGAATTTGCCGTTGGCGTCAAAGAGTTGTGCGGTGAGTCCCTCTGCCGGTATTTCGTAGTTGGTAATACGCAGCTGCACGAAATGCTGGGTGGGGTTAGGATAAACGATGGCCTGAAGCGCGATGCCTGGATATTCGTTAATGCCCACAACCTGTATCTCGTAGGGCTGTTGCACACCCTCGATGATGAAGTAGGAGCCGTTACTGGCACGCTGCACTGCGATTTGGCCTACCGTATAAGTGGCAGATCCACCACTTCCAGAGGCTGTTCCGCCCACTGGAACAATGGCGCTTTGGGCAAACATTGCTGTTGCCAAAACACTGAAAAACAGTGTGATAAATAAATTTTTCATTATGGTAGATTTTATTTCAATAAATTATAATCTTGGTTATACAATTATGTGTGTGCAAAACTAATAAAAATATACAACACGCATAGACTTTTTTTCAAAAAAGATATGCACATTTAATTAACAGCGACGTGAAAAAATTGTTGATATCTGGACAGACCACCCCTCTGAGGGCTCAAAAAGAGATCTCAGTCGGGCTTCAGGACAGAGGGAATAATCCCGATCACGTACCTTTAAGAATGTCGGCTATATGGATGACTTCTATGCCGATTTGATGGGCCTCCTTGTATGCGTCGATCATTTGAAGACAGTGGATGTCTGTGGAGGTGACATACTCGGCTCCTTTGTTATAGATTCGTTGTACGATTTCGCCAGTCATTGTCTCAGCAACGACGGGGTTGGCGAGGGCGAACCGTCCGTTGGCACCGCAACAACCGTGAAGGTCGGGGTCGAGGAGCAGGTCGAGTCCAATCGTGTTGCGCAACAGTATTTCAGCCGCGTCGTTTTGGGGATAGAGATTGCGGGCAGAGCACGACTGGAAATAGAACACCCTATGGGAAAACGTGTTCCCGAGGCTTTCAATATGCTTGACGTTCACGATGTAGTCGCACATCTCATACACTTGCTGGGTGAAGGAGCGCAGTTCCGGCGGGGAGAAGGAGTTTTCAAGCAGCTGCCGGTAATACCGTTTCATGTAGCCGGCGCAGGCGCTGTCGGGCACGATGAAGGGGAGTCGGTTCTGTCCGAAAGTGTCGAGCATCTCTATGCCGAGCGCCTTGGCGCAATCCATTTCGCCCTCCCAATGGAAGCGGCGGCCGCAGCAGGTGGGTGTGTCAAAATACTGGCAGCGCAGCCCGAGCCGCTCCAGCACAGTCATCACGCTGTACGCGGTGTTCGGCTGGAACATGTCCATCTGGCAGGGTATGAATACGTTGACTATGTTGCTGCTCTGCTCTTCCATGGGTATTGATGGTTAGTTGCCGCACTTGGAGTAACCGCACTTGGTGCAAACGAGGCAACCCTCCTTGAACTCCATAGTGCCGGTTTCGTGGCAGTTGGGGCACTCCTGGTTTTTCAGCTTGGTGCCATCCTGAATGAACTTCTTGAGGGCGCGGCTCACGCCGTTACGCCAGGAGTTGATGCTGTCCTGACGGAAATTGAGGCTGGAGATGATGTTGACAATCTGCTGGACAGGAATGTCGTTGCGCAGGAGCGCGGACGTCAACTTGGCATAGTTCCAGAACTCCTGGTCGAAGCAGCGGTCGAGGCCGCAGAGACGGACCTCATAGCCGGCCTTGTCGTAGTACTTGAAATCGTAGGATTTGGTTCCGTCCTCATGGCGGTTCTTGATGATGATGCCGTGCTCAACCCACTTGGGCAACAGGAAACTCTCGTCACCGGTCTTTCCCGTGAAGATTTCGTAAGGTTTCCCGTTATAGAGCCCGATGTAGGCCACCCAGTCTTCGCTGTTGTTCTTGAAATGGATGACATCGGCCTGCAGTTCCTTGGGGCGTTTGAAATTCTTGGGGGCTGGTGCCTGTTCCTTCTCCGCCTTTTTCTTGTCGCTGTTGAGGGATTCAAGCACGCCGTTGCGCGAGCCTTCGCGATAGACGGTCATGCCTTTGCAGCCCACCTGCCAGGCCTTCATATAGAGGTCTGCGACCACCTGTTCGGAGACATCGGAGGGCAGGTTGACGGTAACGGAGATGGAGTGGTCAACCCATTTCTGCACGGAGCCTTGCAGTTCGACTTTCTTGATGTAGTCGGTGTCGGCGGCGGTGGACTTGTAGTAGGGGGATTTCTCCACCAGCTGTTGGATTTCCTTCTCCGACATCGTGGTCATCTGTTCGTAGGTGTAGCCGTTGGCTTCGGCCCATGTGACGAACTTTTGGTGGAAGACGAGATATTCTTCGAAGGTGTCGCCCACGACATCCTTGATGACATTTTTCTTGATGTTCATGTCATTGGGATTAACCTTGCGTCTGCGTTTATAGACCACGTTGAAGGCGGGTTCGAGGCCGGAGGTGGTTTGGGTGCAGATGCTGACGGAGCCGGTGGGGGCGATGGTGAGGAGGGCGATGTTGCGTCGTCCATAGCGGATCATGTCCTCATAGAGTTTGGGGTCGGCTTGGCGGAGGCGTTGCACGAAGGGGTTTCTTCCCTCCTTGATGCAGCTGTAGATGGGGAAGGCGCCGCGCTCGCGGGCCATGGTCACGGAGGAGCGGTAGGCGGCGAGGGCGAGTTGTTTGTGGACTTCCGTGGAGAAGGCATTCCCTTCGTCGGAGCCGTAGCGGATGTTGAGGGCGGCGAGCATGTCGCCTTCGGCGGTGATGCCCAGGCCGGTGCGGCGGCCTTTGGTGGACTGCCGGCGGATTTTGAGCCACAGCTCGCGTTCCACGCGTTTCACGCTGTCGCTCTCGGGGTCGCTCTCGATCTTGGCGAGGATCTGGTCAATCTTCTCCAATTCGAGGTCGATGATGTCGTCCATCAGGCGTTGGGCGTACTGCACATGTTCCCTGAAGAGGGGCATGTTGAAGTACGCCTTGTCCGTGAATGGATTTTCGACATAGCTGTACAGGTTAATGGCGATGAGACGGCAGCTGTCGTAGGGACAGAGCGGGATCTCACCGCACGGGTTGGTTGAAACAGTGGTGAATCCCTCGTCGGCGTAGCAGTCGGGCACCGACTCGCGTCGGATGGTGTCCCAGAACAACACGCCAGGTTCTGCGGATTTCCAGGCGTTGTGGATGATTTTCTTCCACAGCTTCTGGGCATCGATTTCCTGGTGGTACTGCGGGTTGTCGGAGACGATGGGATATTGCTGGTTATAGGGGGTGTTGTTCTGGACGCTTTTCATGAAGTCGTCGTCAATCTTGACGGAGACGTTGGCGCCAGTGACCTTGTTCTCCGTCATCTTGGCGTCGATGAACTTCTCAGAGTCGGGGTGTTTGATGGAGATGGTGAGCATGAGGGCGCCACGGCGGCCATCCTGGGCCACCTCGCGGGTGGAGTTGGAGTAGCGTTCCATGAAGGGCACGACACCGGTGGAGGTGAGGGCGCAGTTCTGCACGTGGCTGCCGGAGGGGCGGATGTCGGACAAGTCGTGTCCCACGCCGCCACGGCGTTTCATCAGCTGCACCTGCTCCTCGTCGAGTTTCATGATGCCACCGTAGGAGTCGGCACCGCCCTCATTGCCAATGACGAAGCAGTTGGACAGAGAGACCACCTGGTCGGTATTGCCGATGCCGGCCATGGGGCTGCCCTGCGGGATAATGTACTTGAAGTGGTCGAAGAGTTGGAAAATCTTCTCTTCGTCCATCGGGTGTACGTAGCGTTTCTCGATGCGGGCAAATTCGCGTGCCATCCTGTGATGCATATCTTCGGGGGTGCGCTCCATCAACTTGCCATTGCGGTTCTTCAGCGCATACTTGTCGATCCAAACGCCTGCAGCCAGCTCGTCGCCCCCGAAGTATTTCACCACATCCGGGAAAATCTCTTCCTTCGTGTAGAATGTGGGGCCGTCAAGCTTCGTGTCTTGAGATTGTTTTTCCACCTCAACTTTTTCTTCCATCGGTTCTCGCACCTCTTCCTCAAGTTTGTCGGACAAGCCCTGCATGGCTTGCACCCGAGACTGCAAAAGGTGGGATTCCTTCTCCATCGTTGTTCGAACATCTTGCATTACCGAAGATTTTTCATCTTCAGAATTGTCGAAAAGGGATAACTCATTATTCATAAGACACTTTAGTTAATGGTATTGCACATCGTTGTTTCACCCAAGTCTGCCCGAAAAAGACCTTTTTACGCAAAACCAAACGTCATGTAAAACACGATTGCTTTGTGTTAAAAAGGGTTACGTCTTCCTTGCGGCTTTTTCTTCAAGGTTGCTAAAATATAAAATTGCCACCATACTTTTTCTGTACGGCGGCAATTATTATCAACAAAAAGTGGTTGATATTTTTTCTTCTTGATACTAAGTGTGTTTGAAAAAAAAATTTTTTTCGAGAAAAAAATCAGCCTTATTTTCCTTCGATTTCCACATCGGGGTCGATGCGTTTGATAAGGCCTTGTAGCGCGTTGCCCGGACCGAATTCAACGAAGCGGGTGGCACCGTCGGCGATCATCTGCCGCACAGACTGAGCCCAACGCACAGGGCTGGTGAGTTGCACCAGCAGGTTGCGCTTGATAGTCTCGGGGTCGGAGGACGGCTGTGCCGTGGCATTCTGGTAGATGGGGCAGGAAGGCTGGCGGAAGTGGCACTGTTCGATGGCCTCGGCCAGCTCGTCCTGGGCGGGGCGCATGAGCGGGGAGTGGAATGCTCCACCCACATTTAGGGGCAGCAGCCGCTTGGCTCCCGCTTCGCGCAGACGCTCCTGGGCCATCTCCAGCCCGCGCAAGCTGCCGGAAATCACCAGCTGCTGGGGACTGTTGTAGTTGGCAGGCACCACGACCTCATCGGTAATATCTGCACACACCTGCTCGGTCACTTGGTCATCGAACTTCAGAACGGCCACCATGCCGGACGCTTGCGCCTCGCAGGCCCGCTGCATGGCATGGGCACGGTGCGACACCAAGACAAGACCCTCCTCAAAAGAGAGACACCCATTGACCACCAAGGCCGTCAACTCGCCCAACGAGTGACCCGCCACCATGTCGGGTTCCCTGTCGGCGAGACACCGGTGTGCGACGTACGCGTGCAGGAAAACCGCCGGCTGAGTGACCTTGGTTTGCTTCAACTCCTCGTCGCTGCCGGTGAACATGATTTCCGACAAAGGAAATCCCAGAACGGCATCCGCCTGCACAAACAACTGTTGTGCAAGCGGAAACTGTTCGTACAATTCTTTCCCCATACCCGAAAACTGGGCGCCTTGGCCAGGGAAAACATGTGCTTCTTTCATGTTAATCGTACATTAGAGATTAAAAGCCTCCTTGATTTTATCCACATAGTCCAACTTTTCCCACGGGAAGAACGTGACGGTACGTCCGTTCTCCAAGGTTTTTTCGTAAGAGTCGCGGCCAAAATGTCCGTATGAGGCGGTGGGTTTGTAGATAGGGTTCTTGAGCTGGAAGCGCTCGATGATGCCGTATGGGGTCATGTCGAAGATACCCTTGATGGCTTCGGCGATGGCTCCGTCGTGCATCTTGACGGTCGCCGTGCCATACGTGTTGACATAGAGGCCCACCGGTTTTGCTTCACCGATGGCGTATGCCACTTGCACCAACGCTTTGCTGCAGAGTCCGGCAGCGACCATATTCTTGGCGATGTGCCGGGCGGCATAAGCAGCGGAACGGTCCACCTTGGAGGGGTCCTTGCCGGAAAAGGCACCGCCACCATGGGCACCGTGGCCACCGTAGGTGTCGACGATGATCTTGCGCCCTGTGAGACCGGTGTCGCCGTGCGGACCGCCAATGACGAACTTGCCCGTAGGATTGACCAAAAGATTCTTGTCATAGTCGAAATGGTCGAACAGACGCTGCACCGTCTCCGGACAGTTCTTGATGACGCGCGGGATGAGGATGTCACGCACATCACGCTTGATGTCCTCTTGACTGGCATCCTCGTCGTGCTGGGTGGAGAGCACGATGGTGTCGATTCCTTCCGGAACGTTGTCGTCGGAGTAGCGGACGGTCACCTGCGACTTGGAGTCAGGACGCAAATAGGTCATCACCTTGCCCTCCTTGCGGATGGCGGCGAGTTCTTGCACCAGCATGTGTGCCAGCTCGATGGTGAGGGGCATGTAGTTGTCCATCTCGTCGCAGGCATAACCGAACATCATGCCTTGGTCGCCGGCGCCTTGGGCCTCTTTGGCTTCACGCACCACACCCTGGTTGATGTCGCTGGATTGGCCATGGATGGTGGACACGATACCGCACGACTGGCTGTCGAACTGATACTCGCTCTTGGTGTAGCCCACCTCCTTGATTACTTTTCTTACGATTTCATCCACGGAAACGTAGGTCTTGGTCTTGACCTCGCCCGCGCAGACCACCAGTCCGGTGGTCACCAAAGTTTCGCAAGCCACTTTGGACTCTGGATCGTCTGTCAAAAAAGCGTCCAGCAAAGCGTCTGAAATTTGATCACTCAGTTTGTCCGGGTGTCCTTCAGATACTGATTCAGATGTGAATAGATAGCTCATGTCTAACGTTTTTAAATTTTTGATAATAAATGAATTACACGGAAAAACATGGGCTCGTCTGGAATGGTTTTAGCATTTTTTCAAGTGGTTGCAATCATTACAAATCTGTCCACGATTTTCCGGCGGCAAAAATACACTTTTTTTGTATCTTTGCACCCCGTATTTCAAATGCCAAATTTATGAAAAACGGTTTCGACAACGACAAGTACTTAAGAATCCAATCGGAGCACATTAAGGAACGTATTTCAAAATTCGGGGACAAGCTTTATCTTGAGTTCGGCGGCAAGCTTTTCGACGACTTTCACGCCAGTCGTGTGTTGCCCGGTTTCCAACCGGACAGCAAGCTGCGCATGTTGATGCAGCTGAAGGACGATGCGGAAATCGTCATTGTCATCAGTGCCATCGACATTGAGAAGAACAAGGTGCGTGGCGACATCGGCATCACCTACGACGAGGACGTGTTGCGTCTGCGCGAGGTCTTCCAGAGCCGCGGGCTTTACGTCAGCTCGGTGGTCATCACGCACTGCAACGGCCAGGCGAGCGCGGCGGCCTACCGCGAGCGTCTTGAGCGCATGGGCATCCGTGTCTACTACCACTATACCATCGAGGGCTACCCTACCAACGTCGACCTCATCGACTCCGAAGAGGGCTTTGGCAAGAACGACTACGTGGAGACCACCCGACCGTTGGTGGTGGTCACCGCGCCGGGACCGGGCAGCGGCAAGATGGCCGTCTGCCTCAGCCAGCTCTATCAGGAGAACCGCCGCGGGCTTAAAGCCGGATATGCCAAGTTCGAAACCTTCCCCATCTGGAGCATCCCCCTCAAGCATCCTGTCAACGTGGCCTACGAAGCCGCCACCGCCGACCTCAACGACGTCAACATGATCGACCCGTTCCACTTGGAGGCATACAACAAGACGGCGGTCAATTACAACCGCGACATCGAGATTTTCCCTGTGCTGAACGCCATCTTCGAAGGCATCTATGGCGAAAACCCCTACAAGTCGCCCACCGACATGGGTGTCAACATGGCGGGGTTCTGCATCTCCGACGACGAGGTGTGCTGCAAGGCCTCCTATGCCGAAATTATCCGCCGTTATTTCACGGCGCTGTGCAATCTGGCCAACGGCAAGGCCTCCGAAAACGAGGTCAACAAGATTTCGTTGCTGATGAAACAGGCGAAGATCAAGCCGGAAGACCGCCAAGCCACCGTGGCCGCGCGCGAGCGCAAGGAACGGGATGGCGTCGCCACCGCCGCCATCGAGCTGGCCGACGGCACACTCATCACCGCCAAGACCAGTCCGCTGTTAGGCCCGAGCGCCGCCCTGCTGCTCAACGCCACCAAGCATCTTGCCGGCATCGACCATGACATCAAGCTCATCCCGCAGGAGATGATCGAGCCCATCCAGAAGACGAAAGTCGCCCTGCTGCACGGCCACAACCCGCGCCTCCACACCGACGAGGTGCTCGTGGCTCTCTCCATGCTCAGCCTGCATGACGAAAACTGCCGCCGCGCACTCGAATGCCTGCCGCAGCTCAAAGACTGCCAGGCTCACTCCACCGTCATGCTCAGCGAAGTGGACCACAAGATTTTCAAGAAATTAGGCATCGGCCTCACCTGCGACCCCATCAGAAAAAAATAACATCACCGATATGAGAAAAACTTTCCTCCTCCTGACGTCCGCCCTGCTTTTGATAGGCACGGCCCGCGCCCAATTTGAAGTCGACCCCGTCACCGGCAACATGGAATGTACCTCCATCACCATCGGCAAGCGCGCCTCGGCAGACGGCTCTGTGATGACCTCGCACACCGACGACAGCCACCGCTCGCGCACCAACATCATGGTGGAACCCGCCAAAGACCATCCACAAGGCACCAAGCAGACCTTGTACAAAAGAGTCTGGGCCAAGAACGAACCGGGCAAGATGGCCCGCTACGAAGACGTGCCCGTGGGCGAAATCGACCAAGCCCCGCACACATACCAGTTCTTCAACACGGCATACCCTTGCGTGAACGAGAAACAGTTGGCCATCGGCGAATCGACCTTCGGGGGACGCGCAGAGCTGAAGTCCGACAAGGGACTCATCGACTGCCAGCGCCTCTGCATGTTGCTGCTGCAGCGCTGCGCCACCGCGCGTGACGCCATCCGCACTGCCGGCGAACTGCTCAAGCAATACGGCTGGATCGATGCCGGCGAGTGCCTCACCATCGCTGACAAGAATGAAGTCTGGCACCTCGAGATTTTGGGTCCGGGAAAAGACAAGGTAGGAGCCGTCTGGGCTGCGCAACGCGTGCCCGACGACCACGTGGCCGTCAACGCCAACGCCTCCACCATCCGGGAGATAGACCTCAAGAACAAAGACTACTTCATGGCCTCCGACAACGTGTACACCTTGGCCAAGGAGATGGGCTGGTGGGACGGCAAGTCCACTTTCCAGTTCGCCTACGCTTACGCACCCGCCACCCGCACCATGATCGCCTGCCGTCGCCGCGAATGGCGTGTCTTCGACCTGCTCGCCCCCTCCCTGCACTTGGACCCCAACTCCGAAAACTACCCCTTCTCCGTCAAGCCCGACACCCTCGTGACCGTTGAAAAGATGATGAGTCTCTTCCGCGACTATTACGAAGGCACCCCTTACGACATGCGCAAGAACCTCACCGTCACCGACAAGGATGGCAAGAGCGTCATCTCGCCGATGGCCAATCCTTTCATGAAGGCCGATGAGTTGAAGCTCCACAAGATCAACGGCGGATGGGACGAGCGCGGGGAGCGCAACATCGCGGTGCATTTCACCGTGTATGGCACCATCATCCAATGCCGGGCGAAGATGCCCGACGAGGTGGGTGCGCTCTGCTGGTTTGCCCTCGACAACGTGGCCTCCTCCGTTTACGTGCCGCTGTACGCCAACGTCACAGACCTGCCGGTCACCTACAAGACCGACGGGCGCGAGACCGGCTTCAGCAAGGACGCGGCGTGGTGGGCCTTCAACCGCGTGGGTACCATCGCGGCACAACGCTGGGGCGACATGCACATCGTCATCGACAACGTGTGGCAACCTTTGGAAAAGGAGTTCCGTGAAAGCAGCGCCCAGATTGAGCAGGAAGCGTTGCGACAGCTGCGCGACGGCAACCGCGACGGCGCCATCAAGACCCTCACCGACTACTCCAACGAATGCGGCAACCGCGCCGTGAACCAGGCCTGGAAACTCGGCGACCACATCTGGACCGTCTTCGATGGGATGTGGTAGCAAGCCGTGAGTCTGCCCAAAAAGAAGTCATAGCGTTTTTTTTCTATTTTTGCGCGCTGATTTACCGATATGGGAGTTATCATTCGACAGAGCATCAAAGGCACGCTGGTGAACTACTTGGGAGTCGCCATCGGTTTTGTCACCACCTTTTTTGTGCTTACCAGTTACCTGAACACGGAAGAGGTGGGGCTGACGCGTGTGCTGGTTGACGCCGCCATCCTATTCTCCAGTTTCGCCCAGATTGGGACTAGTTCGTCCATTCTTCGATTTTTCCCTTACTTCAAGGATGAAGAGGGGAAAAACCACGGCTTTTTCTTCTGGACGTTGGTGGTGCCCGTGGTGGGTTTTTTGGTGTTCTTGCTGGTGTTTTTGTTGTTGAAACAACCGATTGTTGACCTTTTTTCGAAAAAATCACCACTGTTTGTCAATTACTTCCGTTTTGTAATACCTTTGGGACTGTTTATGCTCTACCAGTCGGTGTTCGAGGCAAACGCCAATGTGCTGATGCGCATTGTTGTGCCCAAATTCGTCAGGGAGGTGGGTGTGCGCGTGGGATTGCTCATCATCTATCTTCTCTTTGGCTATCATTACATCGACTTGGATGGTCTGGTGGTCGGGTTTTGCATCACCTACTTCTTGGCTGCGCTCGTCAATATCATCTATCTGTTTACCCTGCAAAAGATTTCGCTGAAGCCGGACCTGAAGTTCATCACCAAGCCCTTGGCCCGCGATTTTCTCTTTTACACGCTCTTTTTGGTGTTGGCCGCCATTGCCGGAACTGTCACGCCGCTGCTCAGTTCGTTTCTCGTCAGCGCAAAAATGGGACTGACTTTCACGGGTGTATATGCTATCGCCAATTATGTCGCCAACGTTGTTGAGATTCCCAATCGCTCGCTTAACGCCATCGCCAATCCCAAGATTTCAGAGGCGGTCAAGAACGAGGACTGGAAGAGGGCCGAGGATTTGTGCAAGAATGTGTCGCTGCATCTGTTCATATCCAGTCTTTTTATCTTCTTTATGATATGGATAAATGTGGATCTTTTGTTTATGGTGTTGAAAAACGGGGATGACTATGTGGCGGGCAAGAGCGTCATCTTTATCCTTGGTATGGCCCGTCTCTCCAGTTCCGTGCTCAGTCCGGGTACCAGTCCGTTGGCCTACTCGAAATATTACTATATGTCGCTGCCGCTCACGGTTTTATTGACCACATTGGCCATTCTTTTGAATCTATGGTTGATACCCACGTATGGGATGAACGGCTCGGCTTTCGCCAATTTCGGTTCTAACCTTATCTATTTCCTGTGCTTGTTGACATTGGTGAAATGGAAACTCCACATTTCCATCTTCTCATGGGCGCAACTAAAATCCCTGGTGGTGGTGGTGGTGATGTTCGGGTTGAACCTGCTGTGGGTGCGTACGGTGACACCCCTGTTTGCCTCCTTGCCTGTCAAAGAGGTTTATTCAGCAATTTTGGACGGCGCTGTCAAAACGGGTATCCTGGTGCTCATAGGAATCACCGCCATCTATTATTGGAAAATATCTCCAGAAATCAACAACCTGATTCAGAAGGCGGTTGGGTTAGTGCGTAAGCGGTAGCGGGAATCAGTACCGCGGGTGGAACTGAGCGATGTTGCTGCGGATGTAATCCTTGTCCAAATGCGTGTAAATTTCGGTGGTCGTGATACTTTCATGGCCAAGCATCTGTTGCACGGCGCGCAGGTCGGCACCGCCCTCCACCAAGTGCGTGGCAAACGAATGGCGGAAAGTGTGCGGACTGATATGCTTCTCAATGCCGGCATCCTTGGCCCACTGCTTGACCAACATGAACACCATTTCGCGGGTAAGATGGCTGCCACGGCGGTTCAGGAACACATAGTCCTCCTCGCCCTTCTTGACCTTCACCTCTTTGCGTTTCCCCTCGACATACAAGTTCACCATCTTTTGCGCCATCGAACCGACGGGCACGAAACGTTCCTTGTTGCCCTTGCCCACCACTTTCAGAAAACCTTCATCAAAAAAGAGATTCGAGAGGCGCAGCGTCACCAACTCGCTGACACGCAGACCACAACCATACAGTATTTCCGCCATGGCCCGGTTGCGGTGCCCCTCGGGGGTGCTGAGATCTATGCTGTCAAAGATGGCCTCGATTTCCGGTAACGTGAGCACGTCGGGCAGGTGCAGACCTATTTTGGGCGCATCGAGCAATTCCGTGGGGTCTTCCTTCAGCGTGCCGTCATAGAGCAAGAAACCATAAAAGGATTTCAGTCCCGAAATGATGCGAGCCTGCGAACGAGTGGCCATGTCATGCTGGTAAAGACTCTTCACAAAGGCCTGCAAATCCTCCAATGTGGCAGTCTCTATCGGTTTCTCACCCAAAAATTCCTGCAAAAGTCGCACATCGTGCATATAGGCCTCCACGCTCTTGGGGCTAAGAGCCTTTTCATAGACCAAATACTGCCGGAAATGGGCGACACAAGGGTTTTCGGGCATAACCTGCTATTTCAAGTCTTTCTCAATTTCGATGCGGAGCATGTTGAGGGCGGCATGGGCGGCGCGTTCCACAATTTGGGCACGCCCCGTGCGGCTGCCAAAGTGGAACTCGTGGGTCGTCAAACGCACGGGCGTGGCCACGGCAATCCAGACCGTGCCCACAGGCTTCTGCTCCGTGCCCCCGTCAGGGCCGGCGATGCCCGACGTGGCGACCGCATAGTCGACATCGAACAGTCCCATGGTGTTGAGAGCCATGTCGCTAACCACTTCTTCGCTCACAGCCCCGCGGCGCTTGAGGTTGTCCTCGCGCACATTGAGCAGGTCGCGCTTCACCTCATTGCTGTAGGAGACCATCGCCCCTTCGAAGTAACGCGAACTGCCCGGCACGGAGGTGATGAGGTTGGCGATGCGCCCGCCCGTGCAGCTCTCGGCTGTGGCCACCTTGCCGTTGACACGCACCAGCAATTGGCCGACCACTGCCTCCATGGGCAGGTCTTCGTCGGTAAAGGCATACGTGCCCACCGCCTCCTTGAGTTTGGCAAATTGCTCGTCCAGCTGGATGGCAAGTCTCTCTTTATCATCGCCTTGCGCCGTGAGACGCAGACGGATGATGCCCGGCACGGGCAAGTATGCCAGCTTGAACTCAGAGGGCAGCTGTTGCTCGTAAGGTTCCAAAAGATCAGAGAGTCCGCTCTCTGTGATGTTGGTGCATTGCAACACCTTATAAATAATGGCATGATGTTGTGTATCGCGTTTTTTCAGGCGAGGCAGCACCTCCTCGTTGAGGAGCCGCTCCATCTCAAAGGGCACACCCGGAAGCATGACTAGCACTTTTCCCTCCTCTTCGAGCCAGAGACCCGGGGCTGTCCCCAACATGTTGGGCAGCACCGTGCAACCCGCGGGTACGAGCGCCTGTTCGCGATTGGTGTCCGTCAGCGACATGCCGCGCGCCGCGAAGATTTCCGTGACGTGCTTCAACACACCTTCGTCCATCACCAACTCCCGACGGAAGAGGTCGCACACCACCTTCTTGGTGATGTCGTCCTTCGTGGGGCCCAGGCCACCCGTCATGATCACGGTGTCCGTCTTGCGGAAGGCCTCCTCCAAAGCTGCGCGAATAGCATCGCCACTATCCCCGATGGTGATCACCTCGGTGAGTTCAAAACCGGCAGCCGAAAATTGGCGACCGACAAATGCGGCATTGGTGTTCACCACCTGCCCAATCAGGAGTTCATCTCCTATGTTAATGAGTATCATGTCTTTTCTCTTGTGCTTTTTTGAATTTTATCAAGTTTATGCGTTCCTGCATGAAAACCACGTATGGGTTGTCAGGATATCGTTGTTTCAATTTTTGGGTGATCTCCGACAACATGCCGAAGTTGTCTTCCGTGTTGAGGAAAAATCTCCGGTTATAGCTTTGGTAAAAAGCCATAAACGTGGACAGGCTTTCCGGGTGCTTTTGGATAAAGTCCCTCAAATAGGCAGTATGGGCCTCCACCGCCTGCATGTAGTTGGAGTCAATGCCGGCGCGAACTTCATCATTCTCCATATTCTGCTGATAAACAACATACCACTCCTCCGCTTTTTGGATAAACACCGACAAGGCACTGTCCAACTGGGCACAGAGAACCGCATCTTCACTCCCTTTCGCATGATAGAAGGAGGCTATTTTATCGGCATTTGCCGTGAAATAGAGATGATCACCTCCCTTTGCAATGGTTTTAAGTGTGTTGTTTTCAGAAAGTTGCAACTGATATAACATGGGAGTCGAAGCGCGCTTTTCGCTCTCCTCATTGTTGGCCTTGACCGTAAAGGCAAAGTGTCCGTTTTTCATGTGCATAGAGTCCAAGGCAACGGTCTCGTTTACACCCACCCAGCACAGCCGGACGAGGGCGTTGCCGCCGCCCTGAAAGTCGCCTTCAAAGACAATGTCGTTGTCCTGATTTCGACAGGCTGACAACAAAAAACTGAATGCCAATAATATGTAAAAACAACGCTTCATATTTGGTTCTCTTTGGGTTGTTCGGGAGCGACAATGGTGCAGGTTGCCGCAGATGTGTTGTCAGGAGTTGTGACGTTTTCACAGCCGCAGTTGCGGTCGCGACGGTGTGGCGTGGCTCCGTTGATTTTTCTGGAGCAAGCGGAACTCATAAAAAGTGCCACGCCGACAGCCAACAGGATGATTTTCACTTTCGTCTTCATAACTTTATCATAAAGGAGCGGCAAAAGTACGAAAAAAACGGTATTTTTGCAGCCGTTTAAAATCTATAGGAATATCACGTTTACAACGACTGTCATGAAGAAATATTTCAAAATCATCCTCTCTTTTTTTACTTGCCTGCTATTGGGCGGAACGCTGTATGCACAGTTGCCGGCAACATGTTATCGTCTGACTTTCAGCGACAAGGCAAACTCTCCCTACTCCATTGACAATCCGTCTGAATATTTGTCTTCGCGTGCCTTGGAGAAGCGCGCCCGCTTCAACATTGCCATCACCGAGCAAGACTTTCCCGTCAATCCTCAATATGTGCAACAGGTGCAAAGTGTGGACTCCCGCATCCGCGTGCTCTGTAGCTGCAAGTGGCTCAACACGTTGACCATCTACTGCCCCGACAGCACCAAACTTTCCCAGCTCACGGCTCTGCCCTTCGTGACAGACATCCTGCCCGTGGCCAACTACGACCTCGAGAACATGACATCCCCAGCGACAGCGCCCGAACCCGAAAACAGTCCTTGGGTGTACAACTCACTGCGTGACAGTGTGATTCCCTACGACTACGGTTATGCCCTCGGACAAATCGCCGTCCATAACGGCCAGCTTCTCCACAACGAAGGCTTCCGCGGCGACGGCATGCTCATCGCCGTTTTCGACGCAGGCTGGAACGGCGTGGACACGAGCGACTTCTTCCATATCCTGTTCGACGAGGGACGACTGTTGGGCACCCGCGACCTCATCCCTTTCCGCAACAATGTCTATGACGGACATCACCACGGCACCATCGTCACTTCCACAATGGCAGGCTTGACCGAGCAAGTACTGGTGGGCACGGCACCCCGGGCCAGCTATTTCCTCATCCGCTCCGAAGAACCGGATAGCGAGCAACCCATTGAGGAAGATTTCTGGGCACAAGCCGCCTGTATCGCCGACAGTATCGGCGCTGATGTCATCAACTCCTCCTTGGGCTATACCACCTTCCCCAACTTCCCGCAGTTTGAAAGCACATACGCCGGTGTGGACGGCGTGACCGGCATCTCTTCACGTGCCGCCACCATCTTGGGACAAAAAGGCGTAATTGTTTGTGTCAGTGCAGGTAACGACGGAGCCAACGAATGGCATTACATCGGACACCCCGCCGATGCATACGACATCTTGGCGGTCGGAGCCGCCGACATATTCGGCAACATCGCCTATTTTTCCTCCCGCGGTCCCTCCTACGACGGGCGCGTGAAACCCGACATCACTTCCGTGGGCGTCAGCACCACCTGCGTCTATCCTGGCGACTACTTGGGTACTGCCGACGGCACCAGCCTCGCCGGACCCGTCGCCGCCGGCCTCTGTGCCTGCCTCTGGCAAGCCCTGCCCCTCGCCAGCTCCTCCCAAGTGATGCAGTACATCCGCGAAAGCGGCTCCTGCTACAACAACCCCAACGACTCCCTCGGCTACGGCATCCCCGACTTCTACGCCGCTTATTCCCAACACGTCGGCATCACAGAATACGGCAACCCCACCCTCTCCGTCTTCCCCAACCCCTGCACCGACTTCCTGCAAGTTCCCAACGGCCAACTCCAAATCGAAACCATCGACCTGTTTGATGCCTCCGGCAAATTGGTGAAACGTGTCCATAATCAGGGCGAATATTTGATAAAAATCCGCGTTAATGAACTTCCAAACGGGATTTATATGGGAAAAGCCCACCTCCAAAACGGCGGAACACAAACCTTCAAAGTCTCTAGACTATAAGTATTATATTTATAATCAAGATTTTAGAAAAAATGTAAGGCTGCAAGCCGAGGTATTGAAAAAAAGTGTATTTTTGCAACCTCAAAAACTGAGATGGTGCTGTAGCTCAGTTGGTAGAGCAACGGACTGAAAATCCGTGTGTCACTGGTTCAATTCCCGTCAGCACCACACAAACCCCGAGATTATTCCGGGGTTTTTTTGTATTCCATCAACAATAAAGGATAACATGATCACCATAGGATTAGTGCAGTCTGACATCCAATATGCCGCGCCCGATAAGAATTTCGGGCATTACGAGATGCTTTTACGGGAACAGCTGAGTGCTCCGGTACATTTATTGGTGTTACCAGAGATGTTTGCTTGCGGCTTCGGTCCGGACTTGAGGGCGTATGCCGAACATGGCGACGGGCCGTCTGTCATATTCCTGCAACACCTTGCCCAAGAGTATCATTGCGACGTGGTGGCCTCGCTACCCGTAGAGGAGGGCGGGAACATATATAACCGCCTTTTCTGGATGTCGCCCGAGGGTGTGCGCGCCACCTACGACAAGCACAACCTCTTCTTCGGGGAGGAGCGCGAGCAGTGCACGCCTGGCACCGAACGCACTGTCGTGGAGGCTTTCGGCTATAAATTCCTTCCACTGATCTGCTTTGACGTGCGCTTCCCGGAGTGGAGTCGCAACCACCGCACAGGTGAGTGCTACGATTACGATTGCCTTCTTTATACAGCCAATTTCCCCGCCCCGCGCGAGAAGGTCTTGCAAAAGCTGGCCGCTGCCCGCGCCATCGAGAACCAAGCCTACGTGGCCGTCGTCAACCGCGTGGGACGCGACGGAAAAGGACACATACACCGTGGCGGCACCGCCGTGTTCGACCCTGACGGACGCATACTCGCCGCCGCCGAAAACGACCGCGAGCAAATCGTCACCGCCACCCTGCCCCTGCATTCCCTCGCCACTATTCGGGAGTGGTTCCCGGTGTTGGGCTAATAGCAGCCACACATTGGCTCTACCAACAATTTTTGTATCTTTGCGCCCCTTAATGAAATAAGACATCATGAAAAAATTTGCTTTCATTGCATTGATTATAAGTTTGTTGTCTATGCCCCTCCTGGCACAGAACAAAAACTACCAGTCGTCACGCACCAAGATGGACCAAGTGATCAACTCCATCAACCAAATGTATGTGGATTCCGTGGATTTTGACCCCATGGTGGACAAGTCCATCGTGACTCTCCTCAAAGAGCTGGACCCGCACTCCACCTTCATCCCCAAGAAGGATGTGCAGGCAATGACCGAGCCGCTGCAAGGCACCTTCGATGGCATCGGCGTGACTTTCCAGCTTATCAAGGACACCATCAACGTCATCGAGGTCATCATCAACGGCCCGTCCGAGAAAGTTGGCCTGCTGGCGGGCGACAAGATCGTGAAGGTGGACGACACCCTGGCTTGCGGTGACAAGATCACCAACGACTGGGTGCGCAAGCATCTGCGCGGTGCCAAAGGTTCCAAAGTCAAGGTCTCCGTCAAGCGCGGGCGCAACCCCGAGCTCATCGACTTCACCATCACGCGCGGCGCCATCCCCATGTACAGCATCAACGTGGCCTTCATGGCCGACGAGACCACCGGCTACATCAAATTGGAGCGTTTTGCAGCCACCTCCACCAAGGAACTGACCGATGCCCTGCGGCGCCTCAAAGCCCGGGGCATGCAAGACCTCATCCTTGACCTTCGCGGCAACGGCGGCGGCTACCTCAACGTGGCCTTCGAAGTCTGCGACCAATTCATCAGCGGCAAGAAGATGATTGTCTACACCGACAATTTCCGCAAGACCGGCGAAAGTTTCTACTCCGGCAATGCCGGCCTCTTCGAGGATGGCAAACTCATCGTGCTGGTGGACGAGAATTCCGCGTCAGCCTCCGAAATCACCTCCGGCTGCATCCAAGACTGGGACCGCGGCCTCGTGGTGGGTCGCCGCACCTTCGGCAAAGGCCTCGTGCAAAAACCGCTGCGACTCGTTGACCAATCGGAAGTGCGTCTCACCATCTCCCATTACTATACCCCAACGGGACGTTGCATCCAGAAACCTTACAACGACGGCCTCGACGCCTACTATAAAGACCTCCAAACCCGCGCCAACAACGGCGAACTCTACACCGCCGACAAGATCCAGTTCCCCGACTCACTCAAATTCAAAACCCCGCATGGCAGAATCGTCTACGGCGGTGGCGGCATCATGCCCGACATCTTCATCCCCCTCGACACCACCAAATATTCAACTCTCTATAACGAAATCGTCCGCAAGGGCGTCTTCGGCAACTACGTGATGGACTATTTGGAAGATAACCGTGAAAATCTCAAAAAGACCTATCCCACTTTCGAAGATTTTGAAAAAAAATACAAGATTTCGAACAAGCAATATAATGAGTTCATGGCTTTTGCCAAGAAAGAGGGGGTCAGCGACAGCGCAGCCTTCAAGTTCTCCAACTATGCAACCTCATTTTTGAACGCCAACAAGGAAAAACTGGACTCCCTGTTCACTTCGGCCCGACATATCGACACGCGTGTTCTTGACACCATGTTCACCAATTATGTGACCAAGAACTACAACGAAGCCATGCGCCTGCGCAACGAAGCACACGCCAACGAGTACATCAAGGACTACCTGCGCTTCGAAATCGCACGCGGTCTCTATGGTTACGGCGAGGCTTACCGCATTTTCCTCGAAACCGACGACACCTTCCAACAGGCACTCAAAATCATGCATGACAAGAAGCTGTTCAAGAAATTCAAGGTCTATTCTGGTAAAAGCAACAATCGGAAAGACAAAGACGAAGAAGAAGAAGAATAAAGCCTCGTGATCTCCAAGAAAACCATAGATGAGATAATGTTCGCCACGAAAATCGAAGATGTGGTGGGCGACTTTGTCACCTTGCGGCGGCAGGGACAGAGCTTCGTGGGAGTGTGTCCGTTCCACAACGACAAGAACCCCTCGTTGCACGTCACGCCGCGCTTGGGCATCTACAAGTGCTTTGTATGCGACGCCAAGGGCAACGCCGTGCATTTCCTGATGGAGCACGCCAAGATGACCTATCCGGAGGCTTTGGAATACTTGGCCAAAAAATACAACATCGAAATTGAGTACGACCGGCCCGAGACCGACGAGGAGAAGGCCCTGCGCAGCGAACGCGACAGCCTTTTCATCGTCAACGAGTTCGCAGAGAAGTACTTCATGGAACAACTCCGCAACAGCGAGGAGGGCCAAATGTTGGGGCTCACCTATTTCAAAGAGCGCGGCTTCAAGGATGCCACCCTCGACAAGTTTCACCTCGGCTACTGCCCCGGCGGCTGGGATTCCTTTACCCAAGAGGCTCTCAAACAGGGTTATAAAGAAGAATTTCTGATCAAGCTCGGGCTTACAAAGAAGAGCGAAAAGAACAAACTCTACGACTTTTACCGCGGGCGCGTCATCTTCCCCATCCACAACACGGTGGGGCGTGTCATAGGCTTTGGCGGCCGCATCCTCAAGAAGGATGAGAAAATCGCCAAGTACTTCAACTCCCCGGAAAACGAAATCTACCACAAGAGCGACACGCTCTACGACCTCTACTTGGCGAAGAAGGCCATCCGGCAGATGGACAACGTCTACTTGGTGGAGGGCTACACCGATGTGATCTCGATGTTCGAGTCGGGCGTGGAGAACGTTGTCGCCTCCTCCGGCACCTCCCTGACCGACGGGCAGGTGAAACTACTCTATTCGCTCACCAAAAACATCACGGTGCTGTACGACGGTGACGCCGCCGGCATCAAGGCATCCCTGCGCGGTATCGACATGCTCCTCGAAAAGGGCATGAACGTGCGTGTCTGCCTGCTTCCCGACGGCGAAGACCCCGACTCTTTTGCAAAGAAACACCGCGACAGCGAATTACAAGAGTATCTCACGCAAAACACCACGGACTTTATCCTCTTCAAAGTGCAAATCTTGCTCGAAGAGGCTGGCAACGACCCCCTGAAACGCGCCAACGTGGTCAACAATATCCTCGAAAGCATCGCCAAAATCCAGGACAACATCGTGCAATCCTTCTATATCAAGGAGTGTGCCCGACTGTTCGAGTTGCCGGAAGCCACCCTCGGCAGCAAAATCCGCACGATGCTCTGGAAAGCCAACACCGACAAAAGAAAGGCCGAAAATAGCGTTCCCACCGAACAAACCCCGTTGCAAGAGGTGCAGATCCGCGAACAACGGCAAGTGGAACAGCAACTTAGGCCGCAGACCAACCTTCGCCTCGAATCCGAGAAGAATCTTGTCAAGCTACTCTACAAATATGGGTTCTATGAAATATCCGTGGAAGCTGAAAACGAAGATGGTTTCATCCAACAACGGGTGGACCAATTCATTTTCAACGAACTTCATAACGATGAAATCACCATTCAGGACCCCACATTGCGCAAAATTTACGATAACTACGCAGAACGGGCCGCCATCCTGCAAGATCCCGTCTCCATGCAACGCACTCTTGTCTATAGCGAAGACGAGGATGAGTACAAGTTCGCCATCGACAACCTTGAAACAGACCAGCCGTACAGCCCAAACTGGAAAAAAAAGTACGATATGGTCACCCATTCCACCGAAAACAACATCCAAAACCTGCAACAAGAGGTGCAAGACACCGTGCTGTCCCTAAAATTGCGGATTGTTGAAGAGAGAATTGCGTTTTTAAGAAACGAAATAAAGCAAAAAGAGTATGGCGAAGAGGACCAAATCCTGATTTTAGCCCACATCAACCTGCTGGTGAAATGCCGGAAAAACATTTCAGAACGCCTAAACCGCGTAGTGAGCCAATAGTTGGCATTTATGAATTAAAAAAAATATAACAACCTGATTTTTGAATTGTGTAATTCTCCTTTATGGCAATATTCAAGAAAATAGACTGGAAAAACATTGACTGGAAAGATTTTTTCAAGACATATTCATTGATTGTTTTGGGAACTTTCATTATGTCCATCGGATATGTGATATTTGTCTCGCCGTTGAAGTTAGCACCCGGCGGGGTATACGGCATCGCCATCATCCTGCACCACCTCTTCAATTTCCCCATCGGCTTGTCGGGCATCTGCCTCGACATCCCGCTATTGATCATCGGCACGCTATGGCTCGGACCCAAGTTTGGCGCCAAGACCATCGTGGGTGTGATCACGCTGCCGGCATTCATCTCCCTGTGGGAAAAAATCTACGGCTATGAGCCGCTCATCTCCCTGCCCGGACAGCCCATGACCCCCGACCCGGCGGCCAACTTCATCGTCGCGCTCTGCGGCGGGGTCATCATCGGCATCGGGTTAGGCCTGATTTTCAAAACCCGCGCCACCTCGGGCGGCAGCGACATCATCGCCATGATCATAGGCAAATACCTCAAACACATTCCGCTCGGCACACTGCTCATCATCGTGGACTCCACCATCGTGCTGGCAGCCCTCGCCGCCTTCAAGGACTGGACCATCCCCCTCTACTCCTGGCTCATCATCTACGTCACCGGCATCGTCATGGACAGAGTCATCGTCGGTTTCCACTCCAACAAGGTGGTGCTCATCGTCTCTGACTACTACGACGAAATCCGGCAGCACATCTTCGACGAGCTCGACCGCGGCGGCACCTTCCTCAACGGCGAAGGCATGTACAACAACGACGAGAAGAAAATCATCTTCACCTCCATCTCCCGCAAACAACTGCCTGTGCTCGTAAACTTTGTCCACGAAATCGACCCCAAGGCCTTTGTCTCCATCCTCGATGCCTCCGAAACCCTCGGCAACGGATTCTCCTCCCTCCGGGAAAAAGCGCTGAATTAATGTCCAAAATTCAAAGACCAAACTCTGTCACCACAAATCACTAACGATTCAACAACCATGACCAAAGAACAAGTCATCGACGTATTATGCAAAATTTACGACCCTGAAATTCCCGTGAACATTTGGGAACTGGGGTTTATTTATAAATTGGAGCTGAACGAGAACAACGACGTTTACATCCTCATGACGCTCACGGCTCCGAACTGCCCCGTGGCAGAATCCCTGCCCGTGGAAGTCCGCAATAACGTGGCTGCCATCCCCGGCGTGGGCAACGTGGTGGTGGACATTACCTTCGACCCGCCCTGGGACATGGACAAGATGTCGGAAGCGGCGAAATTGGAGTTGGGGTTGATTTATTGATTTCAGAAAATGATATAGCCGTGGCCATTGACCGTTAGCTGATAGCCATTAGCAATTGGCTATTAGCACTTCAACTATTTAACTATCAAACATTATCTCTATTCTCTGTCGGACTGTTGACCACTTGGTAGCCGCCTTTCATTTTGCTGCCAATGTGTTTGACAAGACTCTGTTTCTTGAGTGCAAAGATGCAACGTTCGACAGTGCTCAGTGAGAATTTTGTTTCGGCGACAATGTCCACCGAATTGCAATTTGGATGCTTTTCTATATAAGAAAAAACCATTCTGAGTTTCTCATCTGAAGGTATTGCCTGTTTCCGTTTGACTTTTCGTTGGACTTGTCTCTTTGATATATTTTTTCCGTTCGTTGCCACTTTATTTCTTTGAAGACCATCCGCTATCTTTTTAGTAAACTCATTCTTGTTCTTGGGTTCCAATTTGAAGGTAGTAGGCTCACTTTCCCATGGCATTTTTTTCATAGTTACCCTATCCCCACTGCTCTCCTTGATGTACCGAAACGGCACCAATTCGGTTTTCGTGATGCGGATGAAATCCTCTCCGAACAGTTGCTCAAGGTGCTTCATGGAACCGAGCCGCGTGTATTTCCTGTTTTGCACCATATAGATATCGGTGAAGTTTCGTTGCTGACGACAATAGAAAATTTCTTCAATGTTAACCAAATGAATGTTGCTGTCCTTGTCCGTCACATCAAGTTTTCTGACATCCCTGTAAACAACCTTCACCTCTTTCTCTAATGCTTGCTGGAAGTGTTGCCGCTCCCGGAAGAGGAAGGGAAACACATTGAAAGCAAAATTGCGCCCAAAAATAAATAATAATCGTTTTGAAAAAAAACTAAAGAATCCAACGGATTGTATAACACTTACACAAGATACTGATATATTAGGGTATGCAATGGCCAAATCTATGAATCCAGTCACCAATGCAATGAAAACGAACAGTAACCAATAAATAATATGCGAGCACTTCTGATATAGCATAGGATAAAGCAGAAAATAATTGGCATACAGTGACCCCAACAGTAAAAGTCCTGCAAAAACTTCCTTAAGTGGACTTCCCGCGTATGGGCGCAGGAATGCATTGCGAGTAAAGAACCAAAGCAACACTGCACAGAAAAGTATATTTAGTAAAATGACGACAATTTTGTTCTGGGGTTTCATAAGGACATAGTTTTGAATGGCAGCAAAAATACGAAATTATTCAAATCGATCCTCACCAAATAAAACAACCCCTCACACATAAAACCACACATTCCCTCTCACAACAGGAAATATCCAAATTTCACAAATTACAAAACATCAACGCATTGCAGCTATCATGAAGGTTTATTTTGACTATGGGTTCATATTTTTACAGCATGGATTCACATTTCTGATGTGAGGGATTCTTTAAAACACAAACAAATTGTATTTTTGTTGTAAAAAAAAATAACCAAAAAATCAAAGCACTGAAAAAGATAATGACATTGACCTTGCTCGCCGTCTTGTTGCTTGGCGCGTGCGAGAAAGAGAACAAGCTGACAGCAACACATAAACAAACACGCAACCGTGTGATAACACTGCCCGATAATGGGAAAACAGGAAATACAACACTACTATTGGCTATATGTATAGGACATGATGGTAATGGATGTAACGGATGTGTTTGGGAGGATGGTAAATTATATCACATAAACTGTATGGGCGAAGGAAACTATTGTGCAACCGCAACTGCTGTGCAGCTTCAGCAGGCAGGTTCCACCATCAACGCCACCACGACCGACACATTCGACCTCACCTCCGAGAATTTCTTCCTTATGCCAGACCGCTCGCTGGAATACGTGGATGAAAAGGAGAACCACCTCTATCTGAACATCCCCGGCCAGATGGTCTATCGCGACAACACGACCCTGCAGTTCACCTTCACCGGGCTCTACTTCAGTCAAACAGCGGCATATAACAACGATTAATTCTAATTGTTTTTATCTGAAAATGGATTTTACCACCATAAATAGATTCAAAAACATTTATTATTCAATACCTTATAATATCATATGCAATCATTCTTTTTTTCAAATCAAAAAAATAACAATTCTTAGAGCAATTAATTATGAAAAAGTTTCTTTCTTTTCTTATCATCGTTTCCTTTATTGGCTTAACTCTTTTCGGATGCGAAAAAAAGGACGTTAATCCCAACACCACAATCAAAAACGGTATGTCTATTCGGCATTTCGAAAACGTTCTGGAACTCAAATCCGAAATGGATAACATTGCCGACATGGATTTTGACGAACTGTTAGAATATGAAGGTGAATTGAGTTTTAACTCATACGGTAAAACCGCCTATATTCTTTTAGAGGAACTCACAAACGACACAACCCTTCTTTCCGCGGAAATGCTTGAACAAATAGAGCAATATTACTCACAATATTTTGTGATTCTTGAAGAAGACACAGATTTTCTTGTAGATGTCAGATACGACAACACCCCTTTTTCTTTCATAATGAATGAGAACAGAATGTTTATAGTCGGGGATAGCGTTTACAAGGTTTTTGACAACTGCCTTGTCATAACCGATATTGCCAATATCGAAGACCTTACTTCTTTAGATGAAGATGGTTTGCCCGAAATTGAAGGAAGTGAGGATTACATCGTTCTTTACTATCAAGAAGATGCCAAAACCAATTATGGTAAATCCATAGATAAAGAATGTGTTATCGGAAAGGAAAAGGTAAAAACTTTTCTTGTTCTTACTGAAATATACCGGTTTAGTTATAATGGGAATACAATAAGTCACTTTTGTCTCTCTTTTAAGATCAAGGGGTTCAGAAAATTCTGTGGTATATTTTGGCCTGTCAAAAGAATTTTGTCTAATAATATTAATTGTGGAATATCTATAAATAATATAAGCTATTATAATTCAAAGCAAGGTTTTTCTTATGGTTATAAGCGAGAAGTTTATCCTATATGGATTACTAATGTGGTCACTCCTCAATATTATTTGCCTCAATATTACATCAGATATGCTGTAGGTGACGGCAGGACCCCTGCAGCTATAGCAGAATACGATTTCCAATAGAAAGGCAGCACAATGAAAAACTTATTGACAGAAGCACTGCTCGCGGCCTTGTTCGCCTTCCTTCTTGTTCCTGTCTCAGCGCAGGGAATGGGGACCGACTCTGCAACCTATTCCGTAAAGGGTAGATGGGTGGTCAAGACAAGCATCTCGCTTTACAGGACTTGGGATACTGGTCCCACCGTGTTTGGAACCGGGACGCGCGACAATGGTGCGGTGGGATTACAACGTTTCAATTTCAGAGCAGAGGCTAGTTATGCCTTCACCCGCCATCTCGAGGTCGGCCTGTTTTTGGGTTTCCAACATTATCAGTACCTTGCATATAGAGAATCCCTCCAACCGGGTTTTGTTTATGGCGAATTATACAACACGATTGCGCCCACTTTCGGAGCTAACGTCACTTTTCAGCTGCTGCCTCTTTTCGTCAAGTCGGACGCCTGCCGATGGGATTTGTACCTGTTCGCCCGATATGGAGGATGTGTACTACCCTTCCTTGAAATTGAAAATTCCGGATTAGAGCACCTCTTTCACAAATACCGCCAAGAGTACGGTGTCGGAGCAGGTGTGGCCTACTATTTTAAAAACAAAGTTGGCTTGTTTGGGGAATGGGCAGTGGGAAACTTCTCATATTTTCCTTTTTTCACCGACAGTAACATCAATTTTAGATTCGGCATTGCCGGCAAATTTTAAAAAACCTCATTATGAAAAAGTCAACCAGACTGTTACTCCCGCTCCTTGTGATGGGAAGCATCTGTTTTTCGCAAAATACAGAACCCTGGAAAGTTCGCTTAGGAACCTTACCCATAGACTACACCCAACCCATTCATTCGATAGGGTTCACATACCAGTCGGCCCTTGCCTTTTCCCCGAAGCCCCTAGTTACGGGCATGGAGCTCCTCGTACCCCACATGCCCGTCGTTATCCATGTGCCAGAGTTTTCCTTTCAATACACCTGCCTCTTCCCCAACCGTTTCGGGTTCGCTATAGAAATACCCTTTGGCATTTTTCAGCGAAGCGCGTCTTTCGATTTGCGACCATACGGCATGGAAGAGGTTATTCCGTTCCAGGAGGGCTCCTTCTATGCAGGTTTCTCTCCAAAACTCATATATGCTCTCCCTTTGAGGGAGAGATGCATTCTTCAGGCGGAAGCAGGACTGCGTTTTATGCCCTTCATCCATCCGTCATACCATTGGGATGAAAAAAGCTACGAGACTCCGCATTCCGATATCATTTCCTTTCAGGTCTTCTCCAGAGCCTACCTGATTCCAGACGCTTCGGCTTCAGTCCTATTCCTTCTTCACACGCGCAAACGTCCGCAGAACAACTTTGTGGTCGGCTTCTGTGGGTACCTGTCGTTTGTGAAGAGAATGTCCATTTCCTATGACACCCGTGAGAACCAGGATTTTCCTGTTGATTTATTCACAAACGGTTGGGTTGAATGGAATTCCAGCACCATAGGGATTATAGTGGGTTACCGTTTTTTGGGATTGAAACCTTGATGGTTTTTAAAAGAGGTATGTCTGTTGTCTGTTAAACCAATAGTTTAACAACTACCCTCTTTTACTTTAATGGATTAGTAGGTGTCTTCAACACATCCATGGAGAAGACCGTGGATTCGACGATTATTCCCTATTTCTTTTCGACGGAGAACCCGAATTTACCGAGAATTTTACCCAACTCATAGTAGTGGCCGTGGGAGTAGGCAATCAGATGGGCGCGCCACAACTCCAGGGCATCGGTTTTGGGGTTGAAGAGCTTTTCGGCTGCGTGAACAGCGAGAATGTCGGCGATGAACATGTCATGGGAGCCGAGCGGCACCACCTGCTTGACGCGGCACTCCAAGTTTACGGGCGCCTCGTGGATCAGCGGGGCCTTGACCTGCGTGGCGCGCACGGGGGTGAGGCCTGTCTCCAAGAACTTGTTGAACTTGGCTCCGGAGCGCACCCCGCACCAGTCGGCGGCGGTCGTCAGGTCACGGCTCACCAAGTTGATGACAAACTCGCCCGTGCGTTGGATAATGTCGTGCGAATGCCGTTCAGGACGGATTGAGACATAACACATCGGCGGATCGGAACAAATCGTTCCGGTCCAGCCGATAGTTATAATATTGTATTCGTCGATGGAGTTGCCGCAACTGACCATCACAGCCGGTTCCGGGTTGAGCATATTGCCCGCGCGCATCACGCGCTTGCCGTTTTTTTTCATCATACATTATTCATTCGAGCTTCGCACGTTCTTATCAATCAGTTGGTTTCAAGTTTCAAGTTTCAAGTTTCAGGTTTTAGAGTTAGTAACTTGAAACCTGAATCTTGAAACCTGAAACACTAAATATGTTATCTTGCGGCGGAGAAGGTGTTTCGATTGGGGATGATGAGCAGCGGCATGGAGGAGGTACTCAGTATCTGGCGCATGTTGCGGGAGGCGGTGAAATCGGTTTCCTGCTCCTCGCGCATGATGGTGATGAGGTTGGCATCAAGTTCCTTGGCGGATTTAAGGATGGTGTTGCACACATCGTTGTTTCCGACGGTATGGGCCTCGGCGACGTTGCGGACATTGGCATCGTCACACATCTCCATGGCATTGCGCAGCTGCACATTGATGACGTGGCGTGTCTCAGGACTGTTGGGATAGATGACACCGAAGAGATAGACCTGGGCGGCGAAGATCTTGGCCAAGTAGATGGACATTTTCATCTTCTGCAGGGTCTCAAAGCTGATGTCAATGGGCACGAAAATCTTTGTGAGGTCGCGGTTGATCTGGATGTTTTCGCGCATGATGAGAACGGGCACAGAGGCGCCGTTGATCATGCGGAAGGCGTTGTTGCCGATATAGCCCTCTTCAAAGCCGGAGGCGCCGTGGGCTCCGATGACGATGATGGATTCGGGGAATTTGGCTGCATAGGTGTTCACCTCAATATGAGGTTTGCCTTCGAGATAGACACTGTTCACGGTGCAGTCAGGGGCCTCGTCCTTGCACAAGGCTGCCCATTGCTGCATTTTCTCCTGAATATGGCTCATGTAGCTTTTACCTTCTTCCTCTGTCTCGATGCCGATATTGGAGGCTCCCGGTGTCTTCACCCATACAAGATGCAGGGCTGCTTTGGAGCGGATGGCGATGGCCACGGCGTGGCGCATGGCGGTCATGGCGCTGTTGGAGAAGTCGATACCGACGATTATATTTTTCATAGCAGTGTGTTTAAGATTGTTAAAAGATTATTTTGCGTCACTCGAGTAGTTGGGGGCCTCGGAAGTGATGGTAATGTCGTGGGGATGGCTTTCGAGCACGCCGGCATTGGTGATGCGGCAGAACTTGGCCTGGTGCATCTCGTCGATGTTGTGGGCGCCGATATAGCCCATGCCGGCACGCAGTCCGCCGGCCATTTGGTAAACCACCTCATACAGGTCACCCTTGTAGGGCACGCGGCCCACGATGCCTTCGGGAACGAGTTTCTTGACATCGTCGACATCGTTTTGCATATAGCGGTCTTTGGAACCGTGCTGCATAGCTTCGAGGGAACCCATGCCACGGTAGGTCTTGAATTTACGTCCATTGAAGAGGATGGTGGTGCCGGGCGATTCCTCCACGCCGGCGAGGAGGCCGCCGAGCATCACGGAGCTGCCGCCTGCGGCGAGCGCCTTGACGATGTCGCCGGAGTAGCGGATGCCGCCGTCGGCAATGAGGGGAATGTCATAGGCCTGGAGGGCTTTATAAACGTCATAAACCGCGCTCAGTTGGGGCACACCCACGCCGGCCACGATGCGGGTGGTGCAGATGGAACCGGGGCCTATGCCGACCTTGACGGCATCTGCGCCGGCATCGGCCAGCATCCTGGCAGCCTCGCCGGTAGCCACGTTGCCCACCACGATGTCGACACTCGGGAATTGCGCCTTCACCGCCTGGAGGGTTTTGACCACATTCATGGAGTGACCGTGTGCGCTGTCGAGCACAAGGGCATCCACACCGGCCTCCACGAGGGCGGCGGCGCGTTCCACAGCATCGGCGGTGATGCCCACACCCGCAGCCACACGCAAGCGGCCCTGTGCGTCCTTGCAGGCGAAAGGCTTGTCCTTGGCCTTGGTGATGTCCTTGTATGTGATGAGTCCCAACAGCGTGCCGTCCTCGCCCACAACCGGCAGCTTTTCGATCTTGTGGCGTTGCAGGATTTCCGTGGCTCCGTTGAGGTCGGTGTCACGCGTGGTCGTGATGAGGTTCTCGCGCGTCATCACCTGGTCTATTTTCTTGTTGAAATCCTTCTCGAAGCGCAGGTCGCGGTTGGTCACGATGCCGATGAGGATGTTCTTTTCATCCACGACGGGAATGCCGCCGATTTTGTATTCGGCCATGATGCGCAGCGCGTCGCCCACGGTTTTGTCCGGGGTGATGACAACAGGTGCGTTGATCATGCCGTTTTCGGCGCGTTTCACGGAAGCCACCTGCCTCGCCTGCTCGGCAACCGACATGTTCTTATGGATCACCCCGATGCCGCCCTCGCGGGCGATGGAGATCGCCATCTTCGCCTCGGTCACCGTGTCCATAGCAGCAGAAACGAAAGGCAGGTTCAGGTTAATATTGCGGGTGAAGCGCGTTTTCAGGCTCACCTCTTTAGGCAGCACGTCCGAGTAGGCAGGTATCAACAAGACATCGTCGAACGTCAGGCCGTCAAGGGATATTCTATCAGTAATAAAGGACATTTTTTCTCTATTTTATTTTCGTGCAAAAATATAAAAAAAGAGGGAAAATCGGAATGGGAAAATCATTATTTTTGCAAATTCATTTTTGTAAAAACCATTTGTTTCACTATCAAGATTTTATAACATGAAGAAAGTCGTCCACACGCATAATGCGCCCGCCGCCATCGGGCCCTACAGCCAAGCCATCGAGGCCAACGGCATGTTGTTTGTCTCCGGCCAAATCCCCGTCGACCCCGCAACGGGCAACGTGCCCGAGGGTATCACGGCCCAGACCGAGCAAGTGATGAAGAACCTCAACGCCATCCTCACGGAAGCAGGTTACACGTTTGACAACGTGGTGAAGACCACCTGCCTGTTGAGCGACATTGCCAACTTCGGCGCCATGAACGAGGTGTACGCCAAGAGCTTCACCGCCAACCCGCCGGCCCGCGCCGCCTTCGCTGTGCGCGACCTGCCCAAGGGTGTCATGGTCGAAATCGAGGCCATCGCTGTGAAGTAGCTGTTAGCCGTTTGCTGTTAGCCATTAGCCGTTTGCCATTGGCCATTAGCTATTACACTAATAGCCAATAGCTAATTGCTAACAGCTAATAGCCAATTGCCAATTGCCAATGAATTATCTCGCCGTCAACAACCTGTCCAAAACGGTTGGGGAGAAGCTTCTGTTCCGGAACATCACCTTCGGACTGGAAAAGGGACAAAAGAGTGCGCTCATCGCCCGCAATGGCACGGGCAAGAGCACCCTCCTCAACATCATCGCCGGGCGCGAAACGCCCGACGAGGGCGACGTTGTCATCCGCAATGACATCGTCGTCTCCTACCTGCCCCAAATGGATAGTTTCAACGGCGACGACTCTGTACTCAACGCCCTCTTCGACGAGGAGACTCCCGTGGTGCGCGCCATCAAGGAGTACGAAAGCTGCGTCACCCTCCTCGAACAAGGCCTCGCCGACAGAGTGCCGCAGTCGCGCATGGACAACGCCATCCTCGAAATCGACCGACTCAACGCATGGGACTACGAGGCACGCATCAAGGAGATATTGTCCAAGTTCGGCATCCACGACATCTTCAAGAACGTCAACCAGCTTTCCGGCGGCCAGCGCAAGAAGGCCGCCCTCGCCAAGACGCTCATCGCCGACACCGACCTGCTCATCCTCGACGAACCGACCAACCATCTCGACGTCGAGATGATCGAGTGGTTGGAAAACTACCTCTCCTCCGCCAACATCACCCTGCTGATGGTGACCCACGACCGTGCGTTTCTCGACCGCGTGTGCAGCGATATCTTCGAGCTGAGCAACGGCTCGCTCTACCACTATCGCGGCAAGTACGACTATTTCGTGGAAAAGAAGGCCGAGCGCCTGGCCAACGAGGCCGCGGAGCACGACCGCCTGCGCAACCTCTACCGCCGCGAGCTGGAATGGGTACACACCTCGCCGCAGGCCCGCACCTCCAAGGCACGCGCCCGCATCAACCAGTTTGAGAAACTGCAGGAGCAGATGGAGCGCAAAGTGGAACAAGCCCCCGAAGCATTTCGGGTACAGTCGGAACGTATTGGCCACAAAATTCTGGAGATCAGCCACCTCGACTTCGCCTACCCCGACCAGACCATCATCAAGGACTTCTCCTACATCTTCAAGCGAGGCGAGAAATGCGGCATCGTGGGCAAAAACGGCACGGGCAAGAGCACTTTCCTGAAAATGATCATGGGCGAGGTGCGCCCCGACGGCGGGAAAATCACCCCGGGACTCACCATCAAGTTCGGCTATTTCTCACAAGAGGGCATGATCTATGCCGGCAACAAAATCGTGCTCGAGTTGGTCAAGGAGCACGCCGAGGTTATCCGGATGGACAATGGCAACTACATCAGCGCCTCGCAGTTCATCAACCACTTCGGCTTCCCCTTCAGCCAACAATATACCTATTATGAAGACCTCAGCGGTGGCGAGAAACGCAAGCTGCACCTTCTCATCACCCTGTTAAAAAAACCTAATTTCCTCATCTTAGACGAGCCGACCAACGACTTTGACATCGACACGCTGAACTTGTTGGAGGACTTCCTGCTCAACTTCGGCGGCTGCCTCATCATCGTCTCCCACGACCGATGGCTCATGAACAAGCTGGTGGACCACATCTTTGTCTTCGAGGGCGACGGCAAAATCAAGGATTACTACGGCAACTACACGGAGTACCGCCAGGCTAAGGACCGCGAAATGCGCATCCAGAAGAAAATCGAGAAAGCCAACCGACCTGTCGTGGAGGAAAAGCCCGCAAAAGAGAATGTCAAGAAAAAACGCTCTTATAAAGAGCAACGCGAATTAGAGCAGTTGGAGCAGGAAATTTCGGACTTGGAAAAAGAGAAGAGCGAGGTGGAGGGCAAGATGACCTTGGGTCAAGGCACACCTGCGGAGTTTGCGGAATGGGGCCGCCGATACACGGAAATCAACACGCTGTTGGAGGAAAAGGGCGACCGCTGGTTAGAGTTGTCCGAAATCGGGGAGTGATTGCCCCACCCTGTTTTTTAACAAAAATAAAGACTATGATTTTCAACCAATACTTCTACCATCCCGACCTGTTGAATCCACTCGTCACGCTGAGTGCGGAGGAGTCGGAACATTGCTGCAGGGCCTTGCGCCACCGCGAGGGCGACGAGGTATTGCTCACCGACGGCCGGGGACGGGAGGCGGCGGCGGTTGTCGTGACCGCCAATCCCAAGGCTTGTGTGCTTGAAATACGGGAGGTGCGCGAGGATGTGGGCACGCGCCCGTTGCAGCTGCACGTCGCCATCGCCCCCACGAAAAACGCCGACCGCATCGAATGGTTTGTCGAAAAGGGTGTTGAAATCGGCGTCGAGGCCATCACCTTCCTGATTTGCGACCACTCGGAACGCCCGCGCGTCAACCTGGAGCGCCTGCGCCGCGTGGCCGTCTCCGCCCTCAAGCAATGCCAGACCACCTGGCTGCCCACTATGGAGGTTTGCTCTTTCCAAGACTTCATGGAGCAGCAGCGCGAGTGGGTCGCCGACCGCTACATCGCCTGGTGCGACGACCACAACCAACGCCAATTCGCCGCCGAGCGTTTCTCCACCGACCGCGTGATACTGCTCATCGGTCCGGAAGGGGATTTCAGTGAGAAAGAAATCGCCGCCGCCCGCAACGCCGGATACAAAGAGGTGAAGTTGGGCAACCGCCGCCTGCGCACTGAAACCGCCGGAGTGTACGGATGCACGGTGGTTGCGACAAAAACATTAAACACTTGACAACAAGGGGGCAGCGCTCGCGCTCACCCCATAAACGACACCAATATGAAAAAAATAACCTTTTTATTATTAGTTCTTTGCCTGGGCTTCGGCCTCATGGCGCAGGAAAACTCCATTCCAAAGGTCGCGATCGGGGTTCGGGCAGGCTTGAACGGCTCCTCGATTCTCGTCAACAAAAACTCCCTGTCCTACGACAAGGGCTACTCCTCCACCCAAAAGCTGAAACTCGGGGCGCAGGCCGGCTTCACCGTCAATTTCCGCTTCAAGGAAAAATGGACTTTTCAGACCGGTCTAATCTATGCATGGCAGCGCACCGGACAGGAGCAAAGCTCCAAATATGTCAAGGAGCTTTCATCCTACTCCATCGGCAGCACGAACGCCTACACCTCGCACCACCTGCGATTGCCCGTGATGATAAACTATCACATAAACACCACTCCCAACCACCTGATCATCGGCCTTGGCCTTTATGCAGACGGCACATTAGGCGGCACGCTGGCATACGATGCCTCAGCCATCGTCACCACGACCACCGAACAAGGCACCGAGATCAACAACTTTTTCGCCAGTGGCGAACTGCATCCCTACAAAAACGAACGCCACCGCCTCTACTACACCGAAAACAAAGACGACTTCGTCAAGACCTACGACCTCTACACGGGACAGATGCTTAAGCGCTTCGACGTGGGCCTGAACCTGGAAATCGGCTACCAGATCTCGCAATTTTACGTGGGCATAGGCGGAAACATCGGGCTGCTCAACATGGCCAGAAAAGAATTTTTCGGCAATCAGTTCGCGGAACGCAACTTCAGCCTGCAACTGAACTTCGGATACACTATTAATTAAATTGTACACGGCATGAAATACATCGGACCGCACGTGAGTGCCACAGGCGGGGTAGAAAACGCCCCTCTGAACGCCGCTTCGGTGGGAGCCACGGCCTTCGCCCTCTTCACCAAAAACCAGCGGCAATGGTTCTCCGCACCCCTCACTGACAAGTCAATCAACGCTTTCAAGGCCAACTGCGCGCAGGTGGGCATCACCGCCGACCACATCCTGCCCCACGACAGTTACCTTATCAACCTTGGGCAACCCGAGGCCGAGGCGCTCGAGAAGTCTCGGAACTCCTTCCTCGACGAGATGCAACGCTGCGAACAATTAGGACTGACAATGCTGAATTTCCACCCGGGCAGCCATCTCAAGCTCATCACCTTGGAGCAGTGCCTCGACCGCATCGCCGAGAGCATCAACATAGCCCTCGACAAGACCCGGGGCGTCACGGCGGTCATCGAGAACACCGCGGGGCAGGGCACCAACGTCGGTTTCAGCTTCCAGCATATAGCGCACATCATCGGCAAGGTGGAGGACAAAACGCGCGTGGGCGTCTGCATCGACACCTGCCACACCTACTCCGCCGGCTACGACATCAAGACCGAAGAGGGCTACGCCCAGACATTCAAGGAATTCGACGAGACCATCGGGGCACATTATCTGCGCGCCATACACCTGAACGACACCAAAAAGGCATTTGCTTCGCGCGTTGACCGTCACGACAGTATCGGGAAGGGACTCTTGGGCATCGATTTTTTCAAACGATTTATGCAAGACCCCCGATTTGACGATATTCCCATCATCCTCGAAACGCCCGATGAAAAACTATGGCCGATGGAAATATCTATGTTACAGGAATTTGCAAAATAATTACGACTTTTGCCGACCAAAGCAAAATTTTTATATTTTTGCACGCTTTTTGAAAGCACCCCTAATGCTGCGTTCTTCTAACGGTTAGGAATCAAGATTCTCAATCTTGCAATACGAGTTCGATTCTCGTACGCAGTACTCCCAAAGTTTATTTAACTATTACATTATCAAACTTATAATCCAAAATCCCCAATGAAAGTTTATCAAACCAAAGAAATAAGGAACGTTGCCATCATCGGCGGTAACCGCGTAGGTAAGACAACGTTAGCCGAAGCTATGGCTTTTCACGGCGGCGTTGTGAGCAGAAGAGGCACCGTGGAAGACAAGAACACCATCTCCGACTACCGCGAGGTTGAATTGGAAAGACAACAGTCCATCCAAAGCACCGTGATGTATGCCGAATACCAAGGCTCCAAGATCAACATGATTGACTGCCCGGGTTTTGATGATTTCATTGGTGAGACCATCGGCGCGCTGCGCGTGACCGACACCGCCCTGATGGTTATCAACAGCCAGAACGGCGTGGACGTGGGCGCAGAAATCCAATGGCGCCGCACCAAGGCCATGAACGTGCCCGTCATGTTCGTCGTCAACCAACTCGACCACGAGAAGGCCAACTTCGACGAGACCCTCCACCAGCTCAAGGAGTATTTCGGCGGCAGCGTCATGCCCTTCCAGTTCCCGGTCAACGCCGGCGTCGGCTTCGACTCCGTCATCGACCTGCTTCAAATGAAGCTCCTCAAGTTCCCCGCCAACGGCGGCAAGATGGTGGTGGAAGACATTCCCGCCAACCTCGCCGACAAGGCTGAGGAGATGCACAACGCCCTCATTGAGGCTGCCGCTGAGAACGAAGAGTCCCTCATGGACAAGTTCTTCGAAGAAGGCACCCTCTCCGAGGAAGACATGATCAAGGGTCTTAAACTCGGTATCGCCAACCGCGGCACCTTCCCCGTGATCTGCACCTCCGCCCGCAACGACCAGGGCATCGAGCGCCTCATGGACCTCATCCTCAAGAACTGCCCCGCCCCTGACGAGGCTCCCGCCATGAAGGCCACCAACGGCAACGAACACAAGTGCAACGCCGCCAACCCGTTCGTCGGCTTCGTCTTCAAGACCGCCATCGAGCAACACCTCGGCGAAGTTGCCTTCATCAAGATTTGCGACGGCGAAGTCGTCAAGGCCGCCGACCTGCTCAACACCAATACCAACACCAAAGAGAGAATCTCCCAGCTGCTCGCTTTCGCCGGCAAGAACCGCGTCGAAGTCGAAAAGGCTGTGGCTGGCGACATCGTGGCCACCATCAAGCTCAAGTCCACCCCCACCAACACCACACTCGTGGCCAAGGGCGAGGATGTCATCGAGCCGACCACCTATCCCGATCCCAAGTTCCGCACGGCTGTCCGCGCCAAGAACAGCGCTGACGACGAGAAATTGGGTGCCGCCCTCAACGAAATCCGCAAAGTGGACCCGACTTTCCTCATGGAACAGTCCAAGGAACTCAAGCAGATGATCATCTCCGGCCAGGGCGAGCAACACCTCAACATCGTGAAATGGATGATTGAGAAACTCAACAAGATCGACATCGAATACTATGCCCCGAAGATCCCGTATCGCGAAACCATCACCCGTTCCGCCGAGGCTATGTATCGCCATAAAAAACAATCCGGTGGTTCCGGTCAATTCGGCGAGGTTCACATGCTCATCGAGTCCTACTACGACGGCATGCCCACCCAAACCAAGTATCCGATTCGTGCCACTGAAACCTACGACCTCCCGTGGGGCGGCAAGCTGATCTACAACAACTGTATCGTCGGCGGTGCCATCGACGCACGCTTCATGCCTGCCATCCTCAAGGGTATCATGGAGAAGATGGAAGAGGGCCCGCTCACAGGTTCCTACGCCCGTGACATCGTGGTCAACATCTACGACGGTAAAATGCACCCCGTCGACTCCAACGAGTTGGCATTCAAACTCGCCGGCCGTAACGCCTTCAAGGAAGCCTTCAAGAACGCCGGCCCGAAGATCCTCGAACCCATCTATGACGTTGACATCTTCGTTCCTTCCGACCGTATGGGCGACGTGATGACCGACCTCCAAGGCCGCCGTGGCATCATGATGGGCATGGACAATGAAGGCGCCTTCCAGATCATCCACGCGAAGATTCCTTTGGCAGAACTCAACAAGTACTCCACCACGCTGAGTTCCATCACCTCCGGCCGCGCTTCCTATAGCATGAAATTCGCCGAATACCAACAAGTTCCCGTTGACCTCCAGAACGAAATCATCAAGAAGTACGAAGAGGAGAACAAAGACGAAGAATAAATATTTTATTCAATATATTGCAAAAAAAATAGGGTGCTTGAAGCACCCTATTTTTTTGTAGCTATAATCCTTATTAGTCCTTAATGCATCTTACGCTGCAACCCGTGTTGGTCGTGGCATCATAAACACGCCACATGTAGCAATGGCAGTCAGCCCAGAACACTTTGGGCTCGTTCACATTGACTGTATTCACACTCCACAAGTATGCCTCTTCCAGAAGGTTCTCATAACGACCGGTGTTATCATTGTATAAACCTCCGGGAAGCAAGGAAAATCCCGTACTGTTGTTACCACCGCCATCGAGCCAGTAATTGTTATAGCGCAGGTCTGTCATATCCGTAGATGAGATGCCGCCTGTAATGCTCATATAATTATCCTGAGTCGGCAGATGCCAGCCCGTAGGACAAATGCCCTGTACGTTTCCTTCTGCATCAACTGTTACACCACCGTCGGCATCAAGGGCGGTATTCCAATCATACAGATATCCGTAAGTTGCAGCATTGGCTGCAGCGTCAGGGTGCATGGGCGACTGGTAACTCATCAGGTTGCTGATCGTGTTTCCATTGTTATCTGTCGTTGTTTTCAGATTCTCAGTTGTCCAACAGTCACAAGCTATTCTTACGGAAGAATACACATTGCCGTCTTGATCGGTCATGTCAGGACACGGGTAGTGGTAAATAATAATTACCTGTACGCCGGTGATGGAGTGGCCGCAAGTATCGGTGGCTGTCCAGATGATCTTGCTCTCGCCCAAGGCGAAGACACTGTCAGGATATTGGGCGGGTATATTGTTGACGATAATCAGACGATTTTCGGGATATCCTTCAGGAATGGTGGTGGTGAACACAGGCGTGCCAAAATCCCGGATAATGGTGTCGCAACCAGTCATGATACCCTGGCGGATAGTGTCAATAGTCAGCTTGGAGTTGCTGTGGACGGTACCGTCGTTGGCTATAACTGCACTGACAGTGAAATTTCCCGTCGTGGTGACGGAACAATTCTTGCTGTCGGTCACCGTCACGGAAACCGTATAGGTGCTGTCGCGGTCATCGATACCGGAGGCCACTGTGGTGGTGCTGGCATTGTTCTGAACAGCCCCGCTCCAAGTATAGGTATAGGCACCCGTATGACCACCTTGGGCCGTTACGGAAACGTCATAGCTGCCAGAACCCATCAAAGGACAAGGTCTTTGAGGAACACTCAACGCGGTAATCTCCAAGGGGCTGTCGGGTCTCTTGATTGTAAACGTGCCGCTCGCGGTCTCACCCTCATTATCCGTCAAACTCACCAAGTAAGAACCCGGTTTGAGATCCGTATAAATGTGAAGTCTGCCGGTAAGGTTCACCGTATCATTTTTAGCCAAAACGGAACTTGACAACACCAGTTGGAATGGAGGGGTTCCACCCTGGATTCTCACGGTGTCGGTACCATTGTTGTCATCATAGCAAATCACGTCGGTGGAATCCATCCTCAAAATCGGGATGTTCTTGCGTATCGTACAATAACCTGGGGCAGGATCCTCATCGTATGCGAAATAATTAGTTGCGCAGTAATTCTGCACCGTGGTATAAGTCTCCGTGAAGGTGCCGCCGGTAAAACCGAAAACAGTGTTATCCGTGCCTTCGGACGAAAGAATGCCCTCATACAATCCGCTGGAAACATTAAGAGCTGCGGCTGTATTTGAATTGGCCTTTGTAATAATGGCCTTGGGCCCGGTGAACACATTGCCGGAAAGATTAGCTGTTGTAGCATTTGACTGATTTTGGAAGCGGAATGCGTATTCTCCGTCTGTATTACAAGTCAACGTATCATTTTCAATGGTGTATGTGCCTTTACCACCACTGATATTGATACCATTTTTGATATTGTCAACTGCTTTGCAATTTGTTATCGTTAACCCTGTGGTTCCATATACCATTGCCAAACTATGAGCATTCTTAACAACAAGGTGATCCAAAACGACATTAAAAGCAGGAGCACCATTGGGACCACGATAGGCTGCCATTCCATTTGCTGGACCGCCGCCATCAAAAGTGCAATTGCTCACCGTAATATTGTGGGCATTATTATTTGTGCCGTTCACACAAACAAAGCCTTTTGGATCCGAAGTAGGACTATACTCAAAATTCAGATTGGTAATAATCAATTCATCCGTACCCTCGTAACGGGTATCACCATGAATGACGATTTTACCTGTAAGTGTCTTCCCACCACCATTAATGGTTAAGTTGAGGTTTGTTTGCTGGCGAAAATTAACCTCCTCCGTGGTGTTAGCGATCAAAGTAATGGTTTTGTCACCCGTCATACTTTGCGCTGCGGTCAATGCCGCTTGCAGTGTTGTATAGCCGGTGCCATCGAGTGTCGCCACATTTTGCGCTTGGAGGTTGGTCACGCTCAGGCTCATGCAGAGCATAACAACCAACATCATGACAGTTTTCTGAATCAAACCGCCTTTTTTTTCGTTAAAAAGTTGTGCGTGTTTCATTTTCACTTGTTTTATATTAATACTATATTTATACTATGATTCTTAAAAAAAGACACATTTTTTTCGGTAACATTTCAAAAAAAAAACATTACACCACACTTGCAAAAATAAGTTTTTTTCAAAAACAACAATTCAATTCATAATAATATTTTTAACCGTTATTTGTGAATTATATATTGTATCTTTGCCGCCGTGTTTCGTTATATAGTAAAAAAAATCGGTTATGGCCTGCTGCTGATGTTAGGTGTGGTGACCTTGGTGTTCTTCCTGTTCACCGTGTTGCCTTCCGACCCGGCCCGAATGATGATGGGCCAGCGCAGTGACCTTCAGACAGAAGAAGCCATCCGCAAGGAGATGGGCTTAGATCTGCCCCTCGGCGTGCAATACCTGGCCTACCTTAACGACGTCTCCCCTGTCTCCTGGCACAAGACCCAAGACACGGAATCCTTCTTCTATCTTGATGACAACGACTACCACTATGTGAAAATCCTGCCCATGGGCAAGTCTGCGATTGTGCTGAAAGCGCCCTACCTGCGGCGCTCCTACCAAAGCAAACGCCCCGTGGGTGAGATTATCACCGAAGCCTTCCCGAAAACCGTCCTGTTAGCGATTGTCTCCATCGTCTTCGCCCTCATCGTGGGCATTATCATCGGCATCTTCTGCGCCCTTTTCAAGGACACCTGGTTCGACCACGTGGCATTGGTGTTCTCCGTATTGGGCATGTCCGTGCCTTCTTTTTTCGCGGCCATCCTCTTCGCCTGGGTGTTTGCCTTCCTGCTCTCGGACGTGACCGGACTCAGCATGTTCGGCAGCCTCTACACGGTCGATGACTACGGCACGGGACAATATTTGGACCTCAAGAACCTCATCCTGCCCGCCATCACGTTGGGCATCCGCCCGCTGGCCGTGGTCGTGGAACTGACCAAAAACTCACTGCTCGACGTGCTGTCGCAGGATTACATCCGCACCGCCAAGGCCAAAGGGTTAGGCAAGGCGCGCATCGTGACGCACCATGCTCTGAAAAACGCCCTCAACCCGGTGGTCACTGCCATATCCGGCTGGCTGGCCGGCCTGCTGGCGGGCGCCGTCTTCGTGGAATACATCTTCGACTGGAAAGGCATGGGCGTCGTCATCGTGGACGCCCTCGACAAATACGACTTCCCCGTGGTGATGGGGTCGCTGCTCTATGTTTCCATCGTATTGATTATCATCAACATCGTGGTGGACGTGATTTACGGGTGGCTCGACCCGAGGGTGAGTTTGAATGCATAGGGACAACCCCACGATCGTACCATCACCTCTTCCGTCGCATACAATCCGGTTACTTCCTTACCAACCGATACAACTTCAACAGCAGTTCCCAATGCAACTGCCGTGTGTAGCTGACCATTTTGACAGGCACAGGCTGGCCTCCGAAACCTTTGTACAGACGCGCCACATTCTCATTCATGGAGCCGTTGAAATCAAGCGTAAAGGGCTTTTCGGCGTGTTGGCGTATAAAGTTGTCCAAAAGGAAAAACATCGCCTTACGGTCGGTGTAACGCTCGTCGCGGCCCGAAAACCAGAAACGATAGGTGTCGAAGTCGCGCACCATCAAGGCACCGGCCAGGAGGTTGCCGTCACCATCGTGTACCACGAGCGGCTCCAGGCACCCAAGCTCCTCCAAGAGGATGGCGGTATGCGTTAAAATTTCATAATCCCGCTCTTTGAAATGCACCTCCTTGCCTTTCCCTTTGTTCTCGCGGAACAGGCGGATGATGTCGCCCACGGCCTTGCTGTCCTCTTTCCATTCAAGATTGAAATTGGCGGCGGACTTGATGTTGCGGCGTGTGTTCTGCGAATACCCGGCCCTGATCTCTTCGTATGGCTTGTCTAACGCCATCTGGTACGTGACCAACGAAACCGTGTAATTATCAATCAGGTCGGTGTTGTTGGAGCTGTTGAACAGGAAGTCCACATGCTTGTCAGAGGATGGCAAGGCGTTGAAAAAGTCGGAGGTGATTTGCGCGGTGACAGGATGGGCGGAGAAGATGCCCATCTGGGAGACAAAGAAGGGCGGGTAAACATAATGGATGCCGAGGCGCGAGCGTTCCGGCAGGGGCATCACATACTTATAATCGTCCAACACAAGGGCATTCCAGGTCGCATCGCCCACCAAGGCATCCAGCATCCGATAGGTGCAGAAAAGCGTGCGAAAGCCCGACGACCGGACGGTCTCGTCCCATCGCTCGGCGTCAATGTCCTCGTGTTTGAGAAAATGTATCATTATATAAAATGCTCGGCAATGCGCTTCATTTCAGAAGAGACATTGTTGTTTTCGTAGAGAATGCCGTAGATTGTTTCCACGATGGGGATGTCAGCCTGATACTTCTTGTTGATTTCGTGGACTGTGCGGCAGGCGGTGTACCCCTCCGACACCATGCGCAGTTCGAGCAGGGAGACGCGCACGGAAAGGCCGTGGCCAATCATAATGCCGAAAAGACGGTTGCGGCTGTAGGTGGAGTAGGCGGTCACCAAGAGGTCGCCAAGGTAGATGGAATCGGAAATGTGCCGGTCTTCGTTGGGATAAACCTTGGAAACGAAGTATTTCATCTCCTTGAGGCAGTTGGCGACGTAGGCGGCGATGAAGTTGTCACCATACCCCAAGCCGCTATAGATACCTGCGCCGAGGGCGTAGATATTCTTGAGCACAATGGCCAACTCGGCCCCCATCATATCGTTGGAGACAGAGGTGCGGCAATAGCGGTTGGTGAAAAAGCGGGCCACGGTCTCCGCCAATTCCTGGTTGGTGGAGCATGCGGTCAGGTATGTGAGCTTCTCCTGTGCGATCTCCTCAGCGTGCGAGGGACCGCTGATAATGGAGAGGTTCTCCAAAGGCACCTTGAACTCCGTCTGCATGTAGTCGCTGATGAGCTGGAGGGTCTCCGGCACAATGCCCTTGACGGCAAGGATGATCTTCTTGCGGCTCAACTGACTGCGTTTCAGGGGAGCCAGCGATTGCTGCAAATAAGCCGACGGCGTCACGATGATCACATAGTCGGCCTTGCTCACCACCGCCTTGATGTCGGTGTTCACCTTGACATCTTCGGGGTTGATGAAAACGGAACTGAGATATTTGGGGTTATGGCCATACTTCACCACATCCTCCGCCACTTCCGGAGAGCGAATCCACCAATGAATATGCTCCAAATTGGAGGATATGATCTTGATGATGGCGGTGGCCCAACTGCCGCTGCCCAACACCGCCACACGGTAACGCAGGCGGGTTTTTTTGCTTCGCGGAAGTATGGGCGCAAATTCGTTATCAGCCATAGATTGTTTTAACTTTTTTTAAGGCTGCAAACATACATAAAAATTTTTAAAATGCAAAATGTAAAGTGCAAAATATCCTAATCTTGCGAATAAAAAAAACGGACGGCGAAATTCGCCGTCCGTTGCGTATGGGAAAAATCCCCTTTTATTGCTGTTTCACCACGCGTTTGGTCACAACACCCTTGTCGGTCGTGATGCGGATGAAGTAGGTGCCGGCAGCGTACATGGAGAGGTCTACCTCGGCGTCAGCATCGTTCACATTGACAGTAGCCAGCAACTTGCCGTAAGCATCGTAGATGTCGAGTTTCTCAACCGACAGGTTTGTCGTGCCGATGGTGACTCTGTTGCGGGTCGGGTTCGGGTAAACCGTCACATCGTTGTCAAGCGTGTATTCCTCAACACCGATGGTGTGCAGGCTCAAGTGCAACACAACCGTGGAGTCGCAACCGAACTGGTCGGTAAACACCTGGGTGTAGGTGCCGCTCTGGCCATAGACAACGCCGTTCCATGTGTAGCTGCTACCGGGATCTGCGACATGGAAGTCGTAGTGTTGCGGCTGATGGATGGTCAAGTGCAGCGTGTCAACCTGCATACATCCGAAGTTGTCGACATGAGCGTAGGTGTAAACACCGCTCTGGCCATACGTCACACCATGCCAGGTGTAGTACTCGCAGTCTTCAGCCGTGTAGGACTGGTGAACCGGGTTGTGGATGGTCAGGTGCAGCGTCTCGATTTGTTCGCAACCGTTGACAGTATACGTGGTGTAGGTGTAGGTACCGCTCTGCGTGTAGGTCGTGCCGTGCCATGTATAGGATTCGCACTCGCTCACATTGAACGTCTGAGGCTGAGAGCCGTAGATGGTCAGGTGCAGTGTGTCGACCTGCGTACAACCATTGGCATCGAGATGAGAGTAGAAGTAGGTACCGCTCTGCATGTAGGTCGTGCCATGCCACGTGTAGCTGTTACAGTCACCGGCAGTGAAGGACTCGTGCTGCGGGTGGAAGATGACCAGGTGCAGCGTCTCGGTGTGGATGCAACCGGCCGTGCCGTTCTGCGTGTAGGTGTACGTGCCGCTCTGCGTGTAGGTCTGGCCATGCCATGTGTAGCTGCCGCACTCCGTTACGGTGAGGTCAACATTTTGGGAGTGGCCGAGAGTCAGGTGCAGCGTGTCAACCTGCGTACAACCGTTCTGGTCGAGATGAGCGTAGGTGTACGTGCCGCTTTGCATGTACAAAGTGTTGTTCCAGATGTAAGATTCGCACTCCACGACGGTGACAGCCGTGTGCTGCGGGGTGTAGATGGTCAGGTGCAGCGTGTCGACACCAACACAACCGTTGTTGTCCGTGAAGTTGTGATAGTAGGTGCCGCTCTGCGTGTGGGTCTGGCCATACCAAGTGTAGCTGCCGCATTCGCTTACTGTGACCACGTGGCCGGCAGGCGTCGGCAGGATGGTCAGGTGCAGCGTGTCAACCTGCGTGCAACCATGATTGTCGGTGTGTGCGTAGGTGTACGTGCCGCTCTGCGTGTACAAAGTGTTATGCCATGTGTAGGCATTGCATTCTGTCACCGTGACAGCAGTATGCTGCGGGGCGAAGATGGTCAAGTGCAGCGTGTCGACCTGCGTGCAGCCATTGTTGTCGAAGTGTGCGAAGGTGTACGTGCCGCTCTGCGTGTACAAAGTGTTGTTCCAGAGATAGGAGCCGCACTCGCTGACCGTGATGGACTGGTGCTGCGGAGTGTGGATCGTCAGGTTCATCACTTCCGTCTGCTCACAACCGGCATTGTTGAAGTAACGATAGGTATAGGTGCCGCTCTGTGTGTAGAGCATGCCGTGCCAGAGGTACGTGCCGCATGCATCCACATTGATGGTGACAGGTGCGGTACTATAGATAGTCAGATTCAACGTGTCGAACTGCGTGCAACCGTGAGCATCGACATGCTGGTGGGCGTAAACACCGCTCTGCGTGTACGTGGTGCCAAACCAAGTGTAGCTATCGCATGCATTAATCGTGACGATCTCGTTGACCGGATTGTAGATGGTCAGGTGCAACGTGTCAACTTGGGTACATCCATTCTGGTCGAGGAACGCATAAGTGTACGTGCCGCTCTGCGTGTACAGGGTGTTGTGCCACAAGTAAGCGCCACATTCACCGGCCGTGATGGCTTGGTGCGTCGGGTTGTGGATGGTCAAGTGCAGGGTCACCACGCTGTCGCAACCATTAGCGGCCGTGAAGGTCTGCGTGTAAGTGCCGGTTTGTACATAGAAGACATTGTTCCATGCATAATTGCCACAAGCCGTTTCGTAGACATCTTGCTCGATGGTGTTGTTGATGGTCAAGTTCAAGACCACCGTGCTGTCGCAACCGTTCACATTGTGCAGGTTGGCCGTGTATCTGCCGCTCTGCGTATAGGTTTGACCGTTCCACGTGTAGCTGTCGCAAGCCGTTTCGTTCACGACTGTGAGATCCGGGGTGAAAATGGTCAAGTGCAGGGTCACCACGCTGTCGCAACCATCTACGGTGTGCAAGGTCTGCATGTAAGTGCCGCTTGCGTGGTAAGTCTGGTTGTTCCAAGTGTAGGACTCGCATCCGGTAGCGTTGAATTCCGTTGCCACCGGATAACCGATGGTCAGGTGCAGCGTATCGACCTGCGTACAGCCGTTCTGGTCAGGATGTTCGTAAGTGTAAGTGCCGCTCTGCACGAAGGTCATGCCATTCCAAGTGTATGAGCCACAATTGAAGGCCGTGTACGCGCGAGGTTGCGGGTTGTTGATGGTCAGGTGCAAGGTCACCACACTGTCGCAACCGTTAACCATCGTGAAGGTTTGCGTGTAGTCACCGCTCTGAGCATAGAAAACATTGTTCCAATTATAGTTGCCGCAAGCTGTAGCAGTGAATTCCTTATAGACAGGATTGTTGATGGTCAGGTGCAGGGTCACCATGCTATCGCAACCATTCACTGTCGTGAAGTGCTTCACATAATCGCCGCTATGGTTGTAGACACTGTTGCCCCAAGCGTATTCCTCGCATGCGACGGCAGTGAACTCAGACACGGCGGGTTGGTTGATGGTCAGGTGCAGCGTGTCAACCTGCGTACAACCGTTCTGATTGACGAAGGAGTAGGTGTAGGTGCCGCTCTGCGTGTAATTCTGTCCATTCCACCAATAGCTGCTGCAAGCAGAAGCCGTCAGGGAGGCGTGCTGCGGGGTCATGATGGTCAGGCGCAGTGTGTCAACCACCGTGCAGCCATGGTTGTCTTGGTGCTCGTAGGTGTAAGTGCCGCTCTGCGTGTAGGTCGTGCCATTCCACTCGTAGCTGTCGCAAGCCTGAGCATTCACAGAACTGTTCTGCGGGTTGTAGATGGTCAGGTGCAACGTCACCACGCTGTCACACATACCCTGACGTTCATACGTGTAGGTCGGGGTGTTGGTGCTCTGCGTATAGGTGACGCCGTGCCACTCGTAAGAACCGCAAGCCGTCACGTTTTCAACACTCTGGACGGGTATGCAAGGCAGGACGTGAACCGTCACCTGGTACTCGGCGCTTGCACAGTTGTTGGCAGACGTACCGATTACCGTGTAGGTGGTGGTCTGCATCGGAGCAACCGTCAATGTCTGGCCGACGCCTTGTCCCAACCATGTGTATTCGACCACATTTACACCTTGTGCAGTGAGGGTTGTGCTCTCATACTCGCGGATGACGGTGTTGCCCGTGACGTTGGTGATGACAGCAATCGGATAGATGGTCAAGTGCAGGGTCACCATGCTGTCGCAACCGGCGGCGGTTGTGTAATGCTTCACATAGTTACCGCTCTGGGTGTAAACGGTGTTGTCCCAAACATACTGGCCGCAACCCGTGTCGGAGAACTCGGTAGCCATGGAGTTGTTGATGGTCAGGTGCAGAGTCACCACGCTGTCGCAACCGTTGGCAGCCGTGAAGGTCTGCGTGTAGTCACCACTCTCAACATACTCAACATTGTTCCACGTGTAGGCGTTGCAATTGACAACGGCAAACTCGTTGGCAACCGGATTGTTAATGGTCAGGTGCAAGGTCACCACGCTGTCGCACATACCTTGACGATTGATAGTGAAGGTCGGGGTGTTGGTGCTTTGCGTGTAAGTGACACCGTGCCACTCGTAGGAGCCGCAAGCGGTAACATCCTCAACACCCTGTGCCGGGATGCAAGGCAGTACGTGTACTGTTACTTCGTATCCGGCGCTGACACACTGGTCGGCGGAGGTGCCGATCACCGTGTAGGTGGTGGTGTGCATCGGGGAGACGGTCAATGTCTGGCCGACGCCTTGTCCCACCCAAGTGTATTCGGCAACGTTCACGCCATTTGCGGTGAGGGTTGTACTCTCATACTCGTAAATGTTCGTGTTGCCTGTGACACCCGTAATGACAGGAGTCGGGTAGATGGTCAGATGGAGCGTTACCACGCTGTCGCAACCATTGGCAGCGGTGAAGGTCTTCACATAGTCGCCGCTTTGGTTATAGGTGGTGTTGTCCCATGTGTACTGGCCGCAACCAGTGGCAGAGAACTCGTTGACAACCGAGTTGTTGATGGTCAGATGGAGCGTTACCACGCTGTCGCAACCATTGGCGGCGGTGAAGGTTTGTGTGTAGTCACCGCTCGTCGTGTACTCGACATTGTTCCACGCGTAGGCGTTGCACTCGACTAACGTCAACTCGTTGGCAACAGGATTGTTGATGGTCAGGTTTAAGGTCACCACGCTGTCGCACATACCTTGACGATTGATGGTGAAGGTCGGGGTGTTGGTGCTTTGCGTGTAGGTGACACCGTGCCACTCGTAGGAGCCGCAAGCGGTGACATCCTCGATACCCTGTGCCGGGATGCACGGCAGCACGCGCACTGTGACAGATGTGCTCGGGCTTGCGCAATGTCCGTTGGAAGCTACCACGGAATAGGTGGTGGTCGTCATCGGGGACACCGTGATGGAAGCTGTTGTGCCGACAACCTGCGAAGTGGATGCATCAACCCATTCATAACTCGTGGCACCCGTGGCATGGGCAACGAGCGTAGCGCTCTCGTACTCGTGGATAAGGGTGTCGCCCGTGATGCTGTTCATCGTGACGACCGGATACAGCGTCAGGTGCAGGGTCACCACGCTGTCACAACCAGCAGCAGTCGTGAAGGTCTGCGTGTAGCTGCCATTCTGCGTATAGACGCTATCGTTCCAAGTATAGGAACCACAACCCGTTTCCGTAATGTCGGTAGCCACCGAATGGTTGATGGTCAGGTGCAAGGTATCGACTTGCTCGCAACCATGTTCGTCGGAATGAGTGTAGATGTACGTACCCGTACGGTTATAGGAATGGCCAAACCACTCATAGTTGTCACAAGCCGTCACGGTGTAGCCTTGGTGTACCGGGTTGTAAACGGTCAGGTACAGCGTATCGGTCTTCGAACAACCGTTTTCGTCAGCATACGTGTACATGTAGGTACCCGTACGACGACGCGGCTGGTTGTGCCAATAGTAGGTGCCGCAGGAACTGACTTCGTAAGCAAGATTTTGCGGTTTGATGATATTCAGGTGCAGGGTATCCACTTGTGTACAGCCATGGGCATCGGGATGAGCATACGTGTAGGTGCCGCTCTCCGTATAGACGGTGCCATGCCAGTTGTAGGAGTTACACTCCGTTAACGTGGTGGCGGTATGCGTCGGGGTGTAGATGGTCAACACCAAGGACACCACACTGTCGCAGCCATTGGCAGCACCGCCTCTGATGGTGTAGGTCGGGGCGTTGGCAAGCGTCGTGTTGTGCGTGTAGGTGACACCATGCCACACATAGCTTTCGCAGGCAGAGACCGTCTCCGCGCCTTGAGCAGGTATGCAGTCGCCCACATAGACTGTCACGATGGCCGGGGCGGAAGAACAACCGTCCGTGGTACCGATGACAGAGTAGGAAGCACTATTCAGCGGGGTAACCGTAATGGCGGCGGTTGTGGCCTGATTATTCCACAAGTAATTGTCAGCACCATGAGCGGTAAGGGTCGTGCTCTGGTAACGGCTGATGGCCGTGTTGCCGGTAACATACACCTGCGGGATCGGACGCACCGTCAGGTGCAGCGTCACCGTGCTGTCGCAGCCGTTGGCGGCAGTGAAGATTTGCGTGAAGTTGCCGGATTGCGTGTAATTGACATTGTTCCAGGTGTAGCTGCCGCAAACATTCTCGGTGAACTCGCTCGTTACAGAGCTGTTCACGGTCAGATGCAGGGTAACCACGCTGTCGCAGCCGGCAGCCGTTTGCAAGGTCTGCACATAGTCGCCACTCACCGTGTAGAGGCTGTCGTTCCACGTGTAGCTGTCGCAAGCCACCTCGGTAATGGTGTTGGTCACGGAGTTGTTGATGGTCAGGGTCAGGGTGACCGTGCTGTCGCAGCCGTTGGCGGCGGTGTAAGTCTTTACATAGTCGCCGCTGGCGGTGTAGGTGGTGCCGTCCCAAGTGTAGCTGTCGCAAGCCACTTCGTTGATGGCGTTGGTCACAGTGTTGTTGATGGTCAGGTGCAGCGTCACGATGCTGTCGCAACCCGAAGCGGCTCCGTCAACCACAGTATAGGTGGCGGTATCCGTGGAGGCCGTGAACGTGGTGCCGTGCCATGTGTAGCTGTCGCATGCCACGACGGTCTCAATATGAGTGGCAGGTCTGCATCTGCCCACAACGACGTTGAAGGTGACCGGTTCGCTTGCACAATTGTTTGTGGTGCCCACCACCGTGTAGGTGGCCGTACCGATAGCTGTCGGCGTAACCGTGATGGTGGCCGTCTGGTCGCCAGTGTTCCACGTATAGCTGTCAGCACCGGAAGCTGTCAGCGTGGCGCTCTCGTACAGGGCGATGGCGTCGTCACCATTGACCGTCACCGTCGGGATGGCGTTGATGGTCAAGTACAGCGTATCAACTTGCGTGCAACCGTTCTGGTCGGTATGAGAATAGGTGTATGTGCCGCTTTCTGTGTAGACCGTGTTGTTGTTGTCCACCCAAGTGTAGCTTCCGCAAGCCGTCTCCGTGATGGCAACGTTCGACGGGAAGTTGATGGTCAGGTGCAGCGTCACGATGCTGTCGCAGTTGTTGGCGGCGGTGTAAGTCTTCACATAGTCGCCGGAAGCAGTGTAGGTGGTGCCGTCCCAGACGAAGCTGTCGCAAGCCACTGCCGTAACGGAGTTGGTTACAGTGTTGTTGATGGTCAGGTTCAGCGTCACCACACTGTCGCAGTTGTTGGCGGCGGTGTAGGTCTTCTCGTAAATACCGGAAGCGGTGTATTTGGTGCCGTCCCAGACGAAGCTGTCGCAAGCCACTTCTGTGATGGTATTCGTCACAGTGTGGTTGATGGTCAGGTTCAGGGTGATAATACTGTCGCAACCGGAAACAGCACCGTTCGGGATGGTGTAGGTCGGGGTGGTAATGCTCTGCGTGTAGGTGGTACCATGCCATGTGAAGCTGTCGCAAGCGACGACGGTTTCGGTGGAACGAGCCGGCATGCACTCATCCACATGGATGGTGATGGTATCAGAACTCGGGCAAGTACCCAAAACATTCGTACCTGTCACGATGTAGGTGTAGTTGCCCATGGCAGTCGGGGTAACCGTGATAGTTGCGGTCTGTTCATAGGTGTTCCAAGCATATTGGGCGGCACCGGAAGCCGTCAATGTGACGCTTTCATGCAGCAGGATATCTGTCTGGGTAGCCAAGATGCTAACATTTGTGGCCGGCTGTACGGTCAAGCGCAACGTGTCAACCTGCGTGCAACCGTTGGCATCCGTATGGCTGAAGTAGTAAGGACCGCTCACCGTGTAGGTTTGGCCGGTACCTTCCGTCCATGTGTATTCGCCGCAGGCAACCACAGTGGTGCTGGCATTCTGCGGGACATTGATGGTCAAGCGCAAAGTCACTATGCTGTCGCAGCCATTGGCGGCAGTGTAGGTCTTCTCATAGTCGCCAGAGGCGGTGTAGCTGGTGCCGTCCCAAGTGTAGCTGTTGCAAGCCACTGCCGTGATGGTATCCCGAACAGGTTCGTTGATGGTCAGGTGCAGGGTCACCACGCTGTCACAGCCGTTGGCCAACGGGATGGTGTGTGTGTACTCGCCAGTAGCCGTATAGGCGGTGCCTTTCCAAGTGAAACTGTTGCAAGCCGTGGCAAAGGTGTCGGAAGCGGCAGTTGCGCAATTCAAGGTGGTGAACTCGGTGCTCTCCCAGACGCTGGTGTCGCCCGCAGCACAGATGTTGCGCAAACGCACACTGTAGGTAGTGTTGGGTGTAAGACCTGTCAACTGTACCGGAGAGGTGACATTGGCCATGGATATCCAAGAACCCTCTGTGCCGAGAATGGTGTAGTGGACCGTCAAGCTCTCCATACGCAACTGATTACCTGAATTACCTGAGGATGCCGGATTGGTAATGGTAACAGTGTTGGCAGCTGTGACAGGGATATCGTAATGCGAACTGGTGCCATTGATGCTGGTGGATTGACCACCATCAGCACTCCAGTTGATATTAGGATGATTCGAGGGGGCGTCAATCTCAATGCCTGTGATGACCACGCCATTGGCAGCTGTTATGTCGAAACTATTCTTCGCATAAATACGGAAAGTTTCATCACTATCGTAATATGCAGGATTGGTGGTTCCCGCATTCTTGTAGGCCACAAAAGTGATGTTGTTGTCGATGTTGACCGTCACTCCATCCATACTCTGCGCATTTGTAAATCCATGCTGTGAGAAAACAAAGGTGGTGTCCACAGATTGAGCTGGGGTGTCGGGAAGCTTATATTGCAGTTCCGTAGGATAGGTGCCGTCGTCCGACCAAATCACCTCGGCAGAATTCATGGTGATATTGTCTACTGACATCTTGACGGGTGCTGGGCATATAAACTCTTCCGTAGTGAACGGAACGGCATTGGTCCAGTCGCTGGTGTCGCCCGCGGCACAGATAGTGCGCACGCGCACTTCGTAGTCGGTCTCCGGCGTGAGGTTGTCAAGTGTCGTCGTGGACGTAGCAGGCAAAATCGCCGTCCAAGTATTCTCCGTGCCGGGAAGGGTGTACTGGACCTTCAGTTGCGTGACACGCAACTGGGTGTTCGATGAGTTGGTGTTGGTGTTTTGGAATTCCAAACTGGTGGCAGCGGAGATGCCGGAGATAGTATAAACTAGGCCGTTGCGCGTTGCCTCGGCGGAGGTGCCGCCATCCACTGAATAGGACACAGGCGGAGTATAGCTGCTGCCGGATGTCGTAAGATCCAAACCGGTAATGACAGCGCCGTTGGAAGGAGTCAGCTTAATGGAGCCGCCGTTGCCGTTACCACTGGTGTTAGAATAAAGACGGATGTTTTGACCAGAAGTATAGTATTTAGGTGCATTGCTGCCGCCATTTTGGATGCCGGTGTAGGAGATGTTGGCATCTATGCTGCCTGTACCGATATTGTTATCGTTAGAGAGGTTGTTGGCAATAGCAAGTGCCGCGACTGTGATGGTGGTATCCACCTGTTGCAGACCCGCATTGGCCTCTCTATATTGCAACTCATAGGTATAGTTGGCATTGTCTGTCCAGCTCACGTCAGCGGAGTTGGCCGTGATGTAGGAAACAGCCAAGTCTGTCGGGGCAATGCAACCGGCAACGGGCATCTCCTTGACGACGATGTCGTCCAAGTTGATGCCATGGCCCCAATTGGAAAGTCCTTCAAACTTGATTTGATAGGTAGCACTCGAGTTGGGCAGTGCCAGAGAGTCGTAAGTCCAGGTGTCCATGTTGGTAGTGTAGGAGGCAAGCTGTGTCCACGCATCGCTTGAAGAGGCGCGGTAGTAGATATTCAGCTCGTCATAGTCTCCTGCCCACGCCTTATTGGTGTACCAAAAACCGAGCATGGGATTGGTCAAGGATGTGAGGTCGAAGGTCGGCATCTGCAAAGAGGTTTGGTCACCGTTGGAGTTTTGGAAGAAATTCATCACATTGTCACCCGAGTGGGTGCCGACACTGCCATGCGGATTGTCGGAAACTTCCCAGTCAGTCTCACCCACGTCGTTGGTGTTGATCCAGCAAACAGGCAAAGTACCGGTGGCTACAGCGTCAAAGTTCTCCGTATAGGGGAATGTGCTGATAACATTGCAAGCCGTTGTCTCGGTGGTCACGCTGCTCCAGACACTAGTGTCACCCGCGCCACAGATGGCGCGCACATAGAAGTCGTAAACGGTGGCAGCGCTGAGGCCGTCAACAACGATGAGCGTCTGGCTTGTAGCGTTAGCCTGCTCATAAACAATCGTGCCTTGGCCTTGTGTAAAGCCCGTTTCACCGTATTCCACTTGATAGCCCTCGGCATTGCCGCCACCATTGACAGAGAACATAATCTCGGTAGTTTCAACTAATTCTGCCGTCAAGCCTGTCGGGGCGGGACAAGACGGGATAAGGTCAACAGTGACATCGTCGATACCCAAATAATATTTGTTGGCACTGCCTCCCTCATATTTGAAAGCAATGTAATAAGTAGTGTTCTGAGAGGGCGTCACCGTATTGTAGCGCACCGTTTTCTCCGTCTTTGTGGTGGTTTGCTCACATGTATATACATCCACATACGTGTTTGCATCCATAGGATCCGTCATGTAGCCCACGTGAAGCGTGCCGTTTGAAGAGTTGGTGCCCTCGTTGAGGTAGGTGAAGGTTACCTGCAGGTTGTCGATGTCCTCCGACATCAAAGGCAACACCGCATAGAGCGGAGTGGCACTGCTGGACGCGAAGAACAAGCAGTTGCCGTCCACTGCGTAATTAGAGTATGAAGTAAGGAACGCCTGCGGATATCTGTAGGAGGAGGTGGAACGGTTCAGGAAGTTCCAGCAGGATGGCATTTCAACGGCGGGATATCCTGTGGGTGTCGTTGTGCTTGTACTAATCGTTCCCGTGTAGCTGTTGAAGTTCTCTGTATAAGGAACAGAAGCCGCATCGCAAGCCGTTGTCTCGGTGGTTACGCCGCTCCAGACACTGGTGTCGCCCACGCCGCAGATGGCACGCACGTAGAAGTCGTAAACGGTGTTGGCGTTAAGGTTGTCGATGGCAATAAGCGTCTGACTTGTAGCGTCAGCCGACTCATAAACAATCGTGCCTTGGCCTTGTGCAAAGCCCGTTTCGCCGTATTCCACTTGATAGCCCTCGGCATTGCCTCCACCATTAACGGAGAACATGATCCCGTCTGTCTCAACAATTTCAGCAGTCAAGCCTGTCGGGGCGGGACAAGAGATCAGCGTAGTGAATGTCACATAGACCGCGTCACTGTTACTACTGGTGCAGTTGGCAACAACACCAAAGGTGTATTGCGTCTCAGGCGTAAGGTTGGTGAGTTTGTACGTGGTGTCGGCCTGTGTGGTTACGACAGAACCGTCAGCCATGTTGATGATGGTGTAGGTGTTGGCATTACCCACCCAAGAAATCCTGGCAGTGTGGGCGGTGACACTGTCAACAGCAAGGTTGGTGACTGCATAGCAGTATTCGCCAGTCAATTCCGTGACGGCCACCGTGTCAATCCATCCATAATAGCTCCAGGAGCCATAATAGTGGATGGCCACTTGGGTAGCCGTTGCAGGGATGATGAATTCGGCAGTTTGCCAGTCGCTATTGTCGTTTGTGGTGTAATCGGCAGAATCCCAAACAGTGTCGGTGGAGGTTACATAACCGAAGTTCAGTATATCACTGGAACCATACGTGGCATAGGTCACTTTGACTTTAAGGTTGGTGGCGCTGCTGCTGACATTCATCAAGGGAGAGAACCCATATTGGTTGTAGTCGGAGGCAGAGCTGAAAGAGCTGAAACGCAGGGCTGGACGACCGTTCACTGTGACAAAGCCCATACCGTTGCTGCCGCCAATGTTGGCTGAAGCTACAAGCTCCCAACAGTCGCGAGTGCCACTGGTGCTCTCAAAGGTTTCAGTATAGGGCAAAGTGATGGCACCGCAAGCCGTTGCCTCGGTGGTCACGCCGCTCCAGACACTGGTGTCGCCCACGCCGCAGATGGCGCGCACGTAGAAGTCGTAAACGGTGTTGGCGTTAAGGTTGTCGATGGCAATAAGCGTCTGACTTGTAGCGGCAGCCGGCTCATAAACAAACGAACCCTGGCCTTGGGTAAAGCCCGTCTCGCCATACTCGACCTGATAACCCTGGGCATTGCCTCCACCATTAACGGAGAACATCATCTCAGTAGACTCAACTAACTCTGCGGTCAGGCCCGTCGGGGCGGGACAAGAAATCAGCGTAGTAAATGTCACGGTGACCGTGTCACTGTTACTACTGGTGCAGTTGGCAACAACACCAAAGGTGTATTGTGTCTCGGGCGTAAGATTAGTGAATTTGTAAGTGGTGTCGGCCTGTGTGGTCACGACAGAACCGTCAGCCATGTTGAGGATGGTGTAAGTGTTGGCATCACCCACCCAGGAAATCCTGGCAGTGTGGGCCGTGACACTGTCTGCAGCAAGGTTGGTGACGGCATAGCAGAAGTCCGCGGACATAGGAGTGAAGACCACACTGTCGATACCGAGACCAAAGCCATACTTGTCAGTATGCTCGAAGGCAACTTGATAGACGGCTCCCGGGATAGTTATGCTCTCTTCCGTCCAAGTTGAAGCCGCAGCCGTATAGGTAGCCTGCAACTGCCAAGTGCCACCAGCAGCAGAACGGGAGTAAATACGGAGTTCGTCGAGGTCGCCGCCCCAAGAACGCATCACGTATGCAAAATCAAGCCTCAAGCCATTTTGAACGCCATCAAGAACCGGTGAGATAAATTTGGTTACATTGTTAGTGGTTGCGTGCTTGATTAAAGCATTTCGAGTTCCTTGATAGGAACCTGTGGAGGTGGAGTAGTCGCCCGTACCAATAGTCCAAGAGCCGGGACCCTCAGTACTCCAGCAGTTAATGGCGCTGCTGTTGGATTCAAAGGTTTCAGTATAGGGCAAGGTGACGGCATCGCACAGCGTGGTGAAGGAAGCCACCAAGCTCCAGTCACTGTGGTCGTTGCCACAGACAGCACGCACATAGACTTCGTAAGAGGTATTGGAGGTGAGGTTTGTGAGAGGGGTTGTTTGCGTCGAGGTGGTTGCAACAGCCGGCACAGTTACAGTGCTGCCGTCGCCATGGACAAAGCCAGCCGGGCCGTATTCGACTTCAAAGCCGTCAGGCGTGCCGGTAGCCGTCCACGTCAGCGTGGCGCTATTGGTCGTCTCATCAGAAGCAGTCAAACCCGTCGGGGTGGGACAGGTTTCTGGTGTTGTGATGGTGATGGCATTCGACCAAGCGCTGGTGTCCGCATCATTGTTACAGATACCGCGCACATAGAAGGTGTAAGTTGTGTTGGGTGTCAAGTCTTCAGCATAATAGTTCTCCGGGTCGTCTTCATTTCGCATGTCGATAACTGTGGTGTCCGTTCCCTCAATCCTCATGACATGGAAATAATCCGGTCCATTGTAATCCCAAGAAAGCATAATTGTGGTGGCGTCATAATCATAGTAAGAGGCGTCGGGGATGGTCGGAGCGGGGCAAGCCACGTCAAGCGTGCCGGTCACCCATTCGGAGTAGTAAGGAGCGTCCGCATTGCCGCACACGCTGCGCACACGCACATCGTAGGTCGTGTTGTTGTCCAAGCCCGTAAGGGTGTAGGAAATGTCCTGCACCGGGATGGAGGAAGACCAGTTGGTGGCATCGGTAGCCTTGTATTGCAGCTCCAGGTTGATGCCCTGAGCCTGTGGGTCATACCCGAATGTCAATTCGGATTGGTTATTGCTGATGGTTGTTCCCACCACTTCGCTCGGAGCCTCGCACGGCGGCACACAGGTCACGAACAATTCGAGACCGGCATACTGGTAACTAACGTCGGAGCGGAAGCAGAGGGTCAACGGTCCCGTGGTGGAAATTGTGGTTTGAATAGTGTGCGGACGATCGGTAGAGTTATCATACAACAACAGGTCTGTAGTGCCTGCACCGTCATAAATACGCAAATAATCATACGTGTTGCCTTCCACGGAGATGCTGCCGCTCACCTGCACCAGGTTGCCCTGCACGGCGGGATAGATGGTCAGGGTGTCGTTCCGGTTGTTGCCATAGTCTCCGTCAACACCGCCGTCATCGTAGATGATGGCGGAGCAAGTGGTGAGGGTACGTACGGAGCCCATATTGTAGGAGCCGGGCACAAAGGTTGCCGGGGCACTCCACTCGCTCACACCGTCGTTGCCGCAGTTGGCACGCACGTATGCCTTGTAGATATGGGCGGTGGTAAGGCCCGTCAGCGTGTGCGGGTTGTTTTGGACCGTGTAAGTCGGGTTGCTGTTCGCGCTGGGCTCGTCCGTAGGATCAACCGTGACATCAGCCACGTAGAGATCCCATTGCGTCTCGTTGCCGTTGGATGTCCATGTCAGCGTGGCGCCGTCTACCGTCACGTCAGAAGCCGTCGGGGTGGAAGTGACAAGACAAGAGGGTGCATCCACACAACTCACTGTCAACTCAAAGCCTTCATATTGACCAGAATTATCTGATTGGAAATATATCGTCAACGGTCCTGTAGTGGAGGTGATGGGCGAGATATTGGAAATATCATCCTCTTCCTCGCTCAAGTCAAGCAGTATGTTATCCGTGCCGACACCGTCATATATGATCAGATAATCATAACCGGCCTCGCCATCGAGGGAACCGCTCACCTGAGCCAATTTGCCAGGTACATCGGGGAAGATGACCAAATATGAATTGCAATTTGCAGAATAATCGCCATTGGCACCGCCGTTATCGTAAATCACCATATCACACGTGCGCAGCGTGTCCCAACCAGAGGAATGCATATTGTAAGTCCCTGCCGTAAAATTAAAGCTCACTGGATCACTCATGCCATCATTGCCACAGTTGGAACGCACGTAGGCAGTGTAGGTCGTGCGCGGGGTCAAGTTCGTGAAGGTATAGGAAGGCGTGGTTGTACTCTCCCAATTCGTCGGAATGGCGACAGGCTCCACATCGGACTGAACGTAGCTAACCTCCCACGAGGTCTCCGTGTTGCCCGGCGTCCAAGTCAGCGTGGTGGAGGTGGAGGTTACAGCGGAAATGGCAAGATTTTCCGGTTCCATACAAGAAGGCATCAGTTCCACCGTCACATCGTCAATGAAGTATCCTGCGTAGGAAGCAGTGGTGAGGTTCTTGAATGCTATATACTTGCCATTACCAGTGTAGTTGGTCAGGCGCACTTTTTGGAACTCCCAAGTGGTAGGAGCTGTGTGTTGCACCGTATCCACGGGATAGAAAGAGGTTGGATCCGTCGGATCCGTCATCACACCTACAATCATCTTGCCATTAGAACTATTGTACGCAGGGTTGAAACTATAATAGAACGTCACCCAAAGGTCGCTCATCGCCGTGTCTTGCCCAAGACTCAATTCGGGCAAGATTGCCATATAGGAAGATGCTGTGCCACTGTAGAAGTAGAGACTGTTGCTACTCAAATGCCCGCTGTTGGTATTAACAGATGGATAACTAGTGTTGGAATAATTGGGATATCTGCTCCAGCAAGCCGGATATTCACTTGAGCTATAGCTGTCGAAATTCTCCGTATAAGGAACATTAATCGTACCGCACGGCGTGGTGAAGGTTTTGCTCACCCAGTTACTCTTTTCGTTACCGCAGTTGGCGCGCACATAGAGCGTGCAGATTGAGTTAGATGGCAAGTTTGTAACGGTGTAGGAGGTTGCTGTAATAGAGTACATATTATCCGGGTTAACACCAGGCACATCGGCAGACGTGCTGGGAACATAGATATCCCAAGCGCTCTCGTTGCCACCAGGCGTCCACGTCAGCGTAGCCGTGGTAGCCGTCACGCTGTTGACATCAACACCCGTCGGGACCGGACAGCTGGGTGCCTCGTCCACTGAAACATTGTCTATGACAATGCGGTTATCGCCACCAGAAGCAGCACTGCCGGCAAAGATGGCAAAACGCACGGTTTGGCCGTTATATCCAGAAACGGGAACAGAGAGGGTGGTGTAAGCGTTGCCAAGGGCATTAAGCTCTGTGTTGTTAAACACTTGCAGGGTAGTATAGGTAGTTCCATCGTCAGTAGTGATGGCAAATGCCAGAGTATCATTAGCATCGTAGTTGGTCGTAGCACTACTCCAAGCCGACACGGCCACATCAACGTTCAACATGGCGGTGTTGCTTGTAATGTTAATGGGCGGGGTAACGGCCCAATAATTATAATTGTAGCACACATTCATCGCCAAGGCCTTGCCGCTGATGGTGATGTAGTTGCCATAAGAGCTGTAGAGTGTCCAAGCCCAACTAGCGACAGTGGGTGTGCCGCTGAAAGCTCCGCTCAAGAAAGACCAGCAAGTGGATTTGGAGGTCCAGTTATCAAAGTTCTCACTCCACGGCATCGTCTCTGTACCGCACAGCGTGGTGAATGACGCTTCCGCATAGTCGCTCACGTCGTTATCGCCACAAACAGCACGCACGTGAGCCGTATAAGTAGTGTTGGGATTCAAGCCCGTGAAAGTGTAGGATGTCGCGGTAACGGTATATGTTATGGATCCCTCTGTAAGAGTCGGGTCTGTAGTCGACTGCCAAGAGTAGTAAACATCCCACTCGCTCTCGTTGCCGCCGGGTGTCCAAGAGAAACTGACGGAGTTGGCCGTCACGTTGGAAATAACGGGGCTCGTCGGAGCAGGACAAGAAACGGGAGTGGTGAAAGTGGTCTGTGTTGTGTCGCTCAGGTCATTGCCGCAGATAGACCACATTCGTACGGTGTAACCAGTGTTGGTTGTGAGATTCGGCAATGAGTAGGGATTTGTGGAGTTGGGGGTCAATGTCACGGTTGTCCAATCATTGTCGTTTTCACCCTTGTACTGCAAAACCCACGCATCCTCTTGGAAGCCTTGTGTCCAATGCACCATCGCGCTGTTGGCGGTAATATGCGTCACAGAGTCGATGGTCGGAGGAATGCACGTAATACTTGGGTCGCAGTAACCGAACTTGATGTTGTTGCGGTACGTAGTGAGATTGCCAGTGTAAGAGGACATGTCAGACGTTATGTCGGGGTTGTTGCTGTCGCTACGGTAGTGCAGCGTCATGTTGCTATTAGCCGTATGAACGTAAAAATTATATGAATTACTATTATAAGCTCCACTGTTGTCGTCAACGGCCACCACAAGGTTGTCCGTGCCATTGTATGGGAACGGTGTCGTGAGCTCAAAGGTGTTCCATCCTTGTGTGCAGTTGAGGTTTCCGGAATAGACCAACGTGAGATCCGAAACGGGGATATAGTCAGTGGTGGACGTAAAAGATTCTTTTGTGGTATGACCCAAGTAGATATCCACATTGTTTTTATTAGTGGATGCCTGGCTATATGCATATTGGAAGGCGATGCTGTTGATGTCTTTGGCTCCACCCAACTCCGTCGCTGTGTAAATTTGTTGGGAATAAGTATAATTGAAGTAATTGTTTACGGGAATGTAATTAACTGTCGTTGTTCCTTCGCCGATGTCCACCGTGCTGGAAGCCAAACATGGAGTGCTGAAGGTGGCCGTGGCAGATGCGCCTTCTTCGTCATTGCAAACTGTCGTAACCCTAACCTCGTAGTCGCTATTCGGGTTCAAGCCTGTCAAGGGATAAGTGAGTGCCGAGATCGGAGTTGTTGTGAGAAGCGTGTTGTTTAAATAGACATTGTAACTGCCCGTAGTGGGAAGTTGGGAGACCCAATTCAGCGTGGCCGAGATGTAATAAAGATCGGCAACCTCAAGATTGGCGGGTGCCGGACAGGGCAGTTGTTCGGTGGTGAAGGTCTTTTCGTCACCATAGAATACAAAGCCGTTTGCATCGTTGGCAAAAGTGCGGAAGGTGTAGGTCGTGTTAGGGGTCAAATTGGCAAGGTTAAAGCCTATCGCACCTGTTTGGGTTCCTGTAGATAATGTGTCGACTGTATAACCGGCATCTGCCGCAGCCTTCCACTCGAATCCGTAAGCTGACAAGTTGTTGCCGTTCACAAAGCCGTTCAACGTGGCAGTGGTGGTGGCAATGGCTGTGGCGTCATTGGTGACCACTTCTGGAGTTTCCACGATGCCCATATCATCCAGGTTCACTCCTAACATATCCTCCACGTTTCTATGTACAAAGGCAAACGTTACCGTTTGTCCTGCATAGTTGGCAAGAGAATAAGTATATTGGGTATACACGCTCGGAACAGTGTCTAAAGACAATATGGTGGTGGTAAAAGCAGCCGTATCTCTTCCTGTGGTGGAGAGCAGAACGTCCAAAGGATCGGGCCAGTTAGAAGCCATCGATTGGGCATACCAAACCAAAGAGAGGTTGCAGGGAGTTGGCAACGTGAATGACGGCGAAATCAGCCAGTTATTCGGGGTCAATCCCTCGTCCTCTTCTGCATTAACATCATAGGAAAATGATGTTATATTATAATTGCCTGTATGAGAATATGCTCCATCACTGGCATTCGACAAAATGATCCAGTTATATCCGTCGCCGTCGCCGTCTATGGTTCCCCAACAAGCCGGTATGTCTCCGTCCTCAAAACCTTGAATGTAGGGGAAGGTCGTAATGGGATTGCAGTAGGTATTGAAGGTATAGACATTGCTCCAGGCACTGGTGTCGCCCGCGGCACAAATCGTGCGCACCCTGACGGAATAAGATCCACCAGGCGTCAACCCAGTGAAAGAAAATGGATTGCCTGACATACCCGGGAGAACGGAACCATTCCATTCCGCTTGGTATCCTATGTGGTTTTCAGCAACCTCATCCCATCCAATAGTGGCTTCATTAGTCGTGACAGACGCGTGCAGGCCAGTGGGCGGGAAGCAGGTAATGGGCGTACAGGAGACCGTGCCAGAATAGAAGACAGTGCCATCGGCCAACGTGCTGCCATCTGTACAATTATACAGTTGCACTCCATACGGGTCTGTCACCGTGAAGGAAATCTCACCATCCCAACTACCCGAATTCCACGTCAGTTCAATATTTCCGCCATCTATCAACATTACTGTTTCTGTTCCGGAAGAACCACTACTCAATGTCAGGGTGGTCAACACACTGCCGTTGACACTAACTTCTATCCCGGCTCCACCATTCCATCCGTCACCGTATGAATCATTCAAGTCAAAGGTATAGGCACAGAAGATACCCGGTGTGAACTCCACCGAAGCATTGCCGTTGCTATAGAAGTCTGTACCGCACACGCTGCGCACGTGGGCAGTGTAGGCGGTGCCAGCGGTGAGGCCAGTGAATGTATGGGATGTGCCTGTGGCATTTGTCCACGTGGCGGTGGCGGCATCAAAAACATCCGTAGAGGGCAGGCAGCACACTTGATAACCTTGCGGGCTGTCGCCGGCTGTAGGCGCGTTCCAGGAGATGGTAGCTTCGCTGGCCGTTACAGAGGATGTCAAACCCGTGGGGTCGAAACACATCGGACCGCTGCCGCCAGGTGTGTATGTAAACGTTGTCTTGGGGATAAAGTTCTGAACAGAGCCTGTGATACTGGACCAAGCTGAACTGTTGTTGCCCTGCCAACTGGCGCCAGTGGCAGATACACCATAGAATGTTGCACTCTTCCAATTGCCTTTGGCGGTTTCGCTGACCTCAATGAGGAGGTTTCCTCCTTGATAAGTGTAAGGCGTGGTGAAAGTGATGGTCAACGTTGAGGATGTACCATCTAAAGCACCGGTATAAACCGTCGTGGCATTGGTCATGTCAACAAAGGCCAACAACGTGGAAGCCGCGACTTCCATCATCTTAACCTCCCAAGTTCCCGTCCAAGCCGCCTGGGCTGCTGAACTCAAATAGTAGGTCAGACTTGTGATGGTGCCACCATTCATATCTGCCAAGTCAGCGGCCGGATAAACCACCTGACAACGCAGATATGAATCTGCCCAAAGACCGTAAATCGGCACATTAGAGTTGGTGCTTGTGCCATCGGCTACTGTAAGATCTAATTGTGCGTTTGCCGGCGTTGGAAGAGTCAACGCTCCAATGCAAAGCAAAAGGAAAAACAGTAGATTTTTTTTCATAGTAATGTGTTTTTATAATTAATATTTATCTCATTTCCTTTTCGTTCAGGACAAAAAACGCACCGCCGACTTACACAAAAATGTCTGTCGCGTGCGCTTTTTTTTGTAATAATTATCTGTTTTATAAAGTTTTACATTCCGTAGAAATAATACCATATAGTGCAATTAAATAGGATTGCAAACGTACAAACTTATTCTTTTACAAACAATGGACTGTTGATAAAGTTGATATTTTTCACCCCCCTATTCCCCTCCTCCCAGGAGGGGTGGCCGAAGGCCAGGGTGGTCGTTCATGCACACACCACACCAGGAGGGGTGGCCGAAGGCCGGGGTGGTCGTTCATGCACACACCACACCAGGAGGGGTGGCCAAAGGCCGGGGTGGTCGTTCATGCACACACCACACCAGGAGGGGATTCCACCACCCCGCCCCTCCGGGGCACCCCTCCTGAAGAAGGGGATTAAGGGGTGGTCAGCAATGCTGGTAATTGTCAAGGATAAACTGCTTTAAGTCATTCAAAACAAAGTCTGTATAGTTCAGAACTTCATAATCGGTCGTATGAAAGACTTTCAGACCGAGAGAGGCGAAAAAATCATCCCTTTTGTGGTCGTACTCCTGCTTGTCGTTATGCGAACCGCCGTCAATTTCCACCACGAGGCTTAATTTCCGGACGTAAAAGTCGACGATATAGTTGCCTATGACGAATTGGCGATGGAAATCTATGCCATAGAACATATTCTTATGCACCTGTTTCCAAAATACAACCTCGGCAAGGTTGTAGCCTTTTCTGTTCTTGCGGGCAAATGCCAACAGATTGCGGTTCCTCGGGATGTCCGGTGTGCGAAGCTCTTGGATTTTAATGTTGTCAATAGTGATCATAATGTTTGTTTGGTATTTAGAGGGTCAGTATTTAGAGGGTCAGAAGTTCTGAAGTTGCCCACCACCCCGCCCCTCCGGGGCACCCTTTTCTTCCCCTCCTCCCAGGAGGGGTGGCCGAAGGCCGGGGTGGTCGTTCATGCATCCGCAGCCCAGGAGGGGATTCCACCACCCCGCCCCTCCGGGGCACCCCTCCTGAAGGAGGGGATTAAGGGGTGGTCACGGAATGGCTGCCAACAGCACGTACAGCAGGTTCAGGAAGCCAATGGTGAGCATACACTTGTTGTATTGTGCCCCTTGGGCGCGATAGATGAAGTAAAACAATACCAATCCGGGAATGCCGATGAGCATCGGGAGGCTCCAGCCGAAGGCCAGCCAGGCCATCACGGGCATCAGCAGCACCACGATGAACAACCCTATTTCACCGGCACGCTTGCCGAACCGCACGGGGAAGGTGCGCTTGCCCACCTCCCGGTCATCCTCAATATCCCGCAAATTGTTGGCTATCAACAGACACATGGAGATAAGGCCGCACACGCCGCCCGCCCAAAAAGAGGTGGCCGAAAAAGCATGCGTCTGCAGGTAGGTAGTGCCCGTGGAAGCCACCACGCCGTAATAAAGGAATACGAAGATGTCGGCAATGCCCAAATAGGAAAGCGAGTGGTCGGTGGCGGTGTAGAGCCACGCGAACAGCAGCGCGGTGAGCCCGATGAGCAGGATGGGAAGGCAGTACAGGAAGTTGAAGGTCACTATGCACTCATGACGCACCATGCCGGCATGCACCAACAATATAGCTCCTGTGATCACGGCTATGGCCAAAGAGACATAGATGGCACGAAGGATTTGCCTGCAGGAAACCTCGCCCTCAGCGAGGGGCCGCTTGAACCCCTCACGCCCGGCCTTGTCGGCACCCCGCTTGAAATCGTAGTAGTCGTTGATGAGGTTCGACAATGTCTGCAGCGACATTGCGCATATCGCTGTGCAGATTCCGATGGGAACGTTCACGCTGGTGCTGACAAACAGTCCGATGAGCACCGGACAAAGGGAGGCCAATAGGGAGTAAGCACGGATAACGCGGATCCAGAAGAGAATCTTTTTCATTTTTGGGCTAAATAAAGGGTTGTGATGCCGACGGTCATCGGGTGGAAGGTGACGTTGCTGAAGCCGATGGCACGAAGTTGCTGGGCCATCGCCTCGCCCCACACAAACCCCTTGACACTGTGGTTGAGATAAGAGTAGGCGGTGGAGTCTTTGCTGACCTTCCGTCCGATGGCGGGCATTATTTTGGAAAAATATATATCGTAGAAAAAACGGATGATTTTGTTGTCCGGGTAGGAGAATTCGAGGATCAGGAGCTGTCCCTCCTCGCGGAGCACGCGCCGCATCTCCTGCAGTCCGAGGTCGAGGTCGGAGAAATTGCGCACCCCGTATGCGCAGGTCACGGCGTCGAAATGGCCGTCAGGGTAAGGGAGGGCGAGGGCGCTGCCCTGCTGGAGCGTGATGCGGGAAGAGAGTCCGGCTTCCCGGATTTTCTCGTTTCCGAGGCGCAGCATCTCGTCGGCGAGGTCGATGCCGGTGACCTGCTGCACCTTGTTCTGGCGCACCATTTCGATGGCGAGGTCGGCGGTGCCGGTGGCCACGTCGAGGACATTTTGGCAGGGGGACAACTTGCGCACGGCACGCCTGCGCCACCGTCGGTCAGTGTTGAACGAGAGCAGGTGGTTGAGCCGGTCGTAGGTGCCCGCGATGCGGTTGAAGAGGGTGCCGATGTCCTGTTTGGTGTTGTCTGCCATTCCCATTCGATTTCCCTTGTTTTTGTTTTCTGCAAAGATACAACTTTTTCGTTTGTCCTTGAATAATAAATGTCACGCTATCTTCTTTACCTTACGGAGCGTATTGACGCTCGTGCCGGTGAGTTTGGAGACATTGGCCAGGCTGTAGCCCTTTTTCAGCAAGCGCGCACCTTTCGGCAGCACTTTCAGCCCCAATTTCCTGCTGGAATTCAATATGACCTCTTTCGCTGATGACATAACAAACGGTTTTCAAGTGCAAAAATACATTTTTTACAACCGACTGCGCTATATCAACCTTTCTGTGTTTGTTGAAGTTGATGGGTTTGTCAAGCCAGCCAACACGCCTTAATGACGAAATTTTGATTTTTTGCAAATTTTCGTCATTATCTTTTTTGTATCTTTGCCGCACAAAAAATCGGATATGATAGAACGTAAAACATACCTAAGGCAATTGATACAGCTAAAAAATGAGCATTTGATAAAAGTGGTCACAGGTATTAGACGATGTGGCAAGTCAACCTTGATGCTCCAGTTTCAAGATTGGCTAAAGACATCCGGGGTCAAACCTGAAAATATCGTCTCCCTTAATTTTGAGGAGCGCGAGAATGCCGTCTTTGAAGATTGGAAAGCGGTATATGACCATATTATCGGAATCTTGCCTTCGACAGGCCTCCGATATGTGTTTTTGGACGAGGTGCAGGTAGTTCCCTCATTCGAGAAACTCATTGATGCCTTGTTTGTCAAACCCGACATTGACCTTTATGTTACGGGGTCAAACGCACATCTGCTGTCAAGCGAGTTAGGCACTTTTCTGTCGGGTCGGTATATTGCCATCAACATGCACCCGTTCTCTTTTTCTGAATATGTCTCCGCTTTCCCAGATGTATCGAATACTGACCGACTTTTCCGTCAGTATATGAACAGCAGTAGCTTCCCGCAGGCGGTTAACATGCAAAAAACCGCCCCGGATGCCGTAAATGCATATTTGAAATCGCTTTACGACACGGTTGTCGTGAAAGACATCGTTCAGCGCCATCATCTTCGGAAGTTCGACACACTGCAACACGTGGTTGATTTCCTTTTTGACAGTGTTGGGAGTGTTGTGTCTCCCAACAATATCGCTGAAAAACTGCGCAAGTATTCCGCGGAGAAACTCTCACACAATACAGTGCAGAAATATCTGAGATTTTTTACTGAATCTTATCTCATCTACCCCGTCAGACTGTATAATATCAAAGGGAAACGCCTTTTGGAGAGCAACTACAAGTACTATGTTGTTGATTCGGGTTTGAGGAACATTTTGCAGAGCAACGCCCCATTTTCCGATTTGGGCCACAAATTGGAGAATGTGGTCTTTTTTGAGCTGCTGCGCCGTGGCGGAGAGGTTTTTGCCGGAAGGTCGCAAAAAGGGGAGGTGGACTTCGTTGTGCAGAAGCCAGGCAATGTCACTGAATATTACCAAGTCGCCTATTCTGTTAATGACGAAAAAACGCTTCTGAGAGAATTGTCGTCATTAAAGGAAATCCGAGACTCTCATCCGAAAATTCTCCTCACAATGGATTTTGACAATACCAACATTGACGGAGTACAAAAACTCAATGTCGTTGACTGGCTTTTGAAAGGCTCCATTGGTTGATTGTTAGACCTCACACGGACATTTTTAATTTTTTCGGCAAAAGTACCCGTTTTTATTCCCATTCTATCGTGGCGGGTGGTTTGGAGCTGATGTCGTAGCAGACGCGGTTGACGCCCTTCACTTTGTTGATGATGTCGTTGGAGACCTTGGCCATAAAGTCGTAGGGCAGGTGCGCCCAGTCGGCGGTCATCGCGTCGGTGCTGGTGACGGCGCGCAGGGCCACGGCGCGCTCGTAAGTGCGCTCGTCGCCCATCACGCCCACGCTCTTGATGGGCAGCAAGATGACGCCGGCCTGCCAGATCTGGTCGTAGAGGGAGACCTCAATCTCACCGTTGGTCATATTGGCGGGCACACCGGCGGCGAGCACCTTGCGGGCCTCTTCGCCGGAGAGCTTGACCTTCCAGTCGCGCAGCCCTTGGATGAAGATGTTGTCGGCGTCTTGGAGGATGCGCACCTTGTCGCGGGTGATGTCGCCGAGGATGCGCACGGCGAGGCCGGGACCCGGGAAGGGATGTCGCGTGATGAGGTGCTCGGGCATACCCAGTTGGCGTCCCACGCGGCGCACCTCATCCTTGAAGAGCCACTTGAGCGGTTCGCAGAGCTTGAGGTGCATTTTCTCGGGCAGTCCGCCCACGTTGTGATGGCTTTTGATGACCATCCCGGTGATGCTAAGACTCTCGATGCGGTCAGGGTATATGGTTCCTTGGGCCAGCCACTTGGCGTCGGTAATCTTCTGCGCTTCGGCGTTGAACACATCGATGAAGCCCGCGCCGATGATCTTGCGCTTGCGTTCCGGCTCGGTGACTCCCTCCAATTCCTTGAAGAACTTCTCGCTGGCGTCCACGCCAATGACGTTGAGGCCGAGTCCCTCGTAGTCGCGCATCACGTTCTCGAACTCGTTTTTGCGGAGCAGTCCGTGGTCAACGAAGATGCAGGTGAGGTTGGGGCCGATGGCCTTGTGCAGAAGCACGGCGCATACGGAGGAATCCACGCCGCCGGAGAGGCCGAGGATGACGCGGTCGTTGCCAATCTGTTGTTTGAGTTCGGCTACTGTAGTTTCCACAAATGAGGCCGGGCTCCAGGTCTGGTGACCGCCGCAGATGCCCACCACGAAGTTCTTGAGCAGCTGCGTGCCCTGGGTGGTGTGGAACACTTCGGGGTGGAACTGCACGCCCCACACCTGTTCTCCCTCAAACTGGTAGGCGGCAAACTCCACCTTGTCGGTGGAGGCAATAGCGTGGCAGTGTTCAGGCAGACGGGTAATGGTGTCGCCGTGGCTCATCCAGACTTGGGTGTTCTCATCCAAACCGAGCAGCAGAGGGTTGTCGTGCTCAAAGGAGGAAAGGTTGGCGCGGCCGTACTCGCGGCTGCCGGCGGGTTCCACGCTTCCGCCGTTGGTGTAGGCCATATATTGCGCGCCGTAGCAGATGCCCAAAATGGGCAGGCGTCCGCGGATGGCGGAGAGATCGACCTTGAAGGCCTTCTCGTCATACACGCTGAAGGGTGAGCCGCTGAGTATGACGCCGATGACGTCGGGGTCATCGTGCGGGAATTTGTTATAAGGCACGATTTCGCAGAACATATCGAGTTCGCGGACCCGGCGGCCGATGAGTTGTGTGGTTTGTGAACCGAAGTCAAGAATGATGATTTTCTCCATAAAATGTCGGTCTAAATTTGAGGGCGCAAAGTTATCAAAAATTTGATATGGAAAAATCAGTATTCGTAAAACACCTTTAACCTGAACCCAAACCCCTGCATGGGATAGTTGCGGATGATCTCATAGTTCTTGTTGGCGAGGTTGAGCAGTTCGCACTTGAACCCGAGGATATGCGTGGTGGTTTTAGTGGTGAGTGGCCGTGTTCCATCCCCTTCTTTGACAGCCTTGTGCACTTGGCCAGCCATGATCTTGTATTGGTGCCCGATGGTAATGCTGTGGTCCGCATAGCCCGCCACGCGGTTGATGGGGATATTCTGCCCCAAGGCGTAACGCTCACCCGCCAGCAACAGCGAGTACGAGAGGGTGATCCACGGCAGTTCCACACTCAGGCCCGTGGATCCAGACCAGACCGGCGTGTACGGAATCTGATGATTGTAAGTCTTGCCCGTCGGATTGGTGCGATCGACCGCCTTCTGGTACGTGCAGTTGCCGTTGAAACGCAGGAAATAGCCTTTTGCGAATTGATACTGCACGTTGGCGTTGACCTCCGCGCCCCCGATGAACACCTTGCCGTAGTTCAGCATGGTCCACGAGAAGAGGTTACGAGCGGGAAAGGCCACAATCTTGTCCTTCACAATGTTGAAATAGCCGTCCAAAGAGGCGGACAACGCCACACGCCCGTGCGCGAGGTTGTCGCGATTGTACACAGCACCCACATCCCATTGCTGGGTCTTCTCGGGATTCAGGTTGAGATTGCCCACCTCACGGTAATAGAGGTCGTTGAAGGTGGGCATCCGGAAGATGTTCTTGTAGAAAGCCCTGAACGACAAGTCCCTGGTGGCGGCCACTGCCACGCCCACCGTTGGGGAGAGATGGAAGAAGTTGTCGGCCTGCGTCCCTTGCGCCCAATCACGAACGGCTGTGAACAATAAGTTTCCATGTACTTTTACAATCTGGCCCTTGTAGAGCAGCGAGAGCGCCGCAAGCGAGGTGATACGCGAGGGATCATCGTAATCAAGCGCATTGGATTTCAAAAAATTGTGGAACAGGTCGTGGGAAAGGGCTATTTGTAACCACTGGTCACGCCCCTTCTTGCTGACAAAAGGCAACGAGTACATCACCGTATTGGAGAGGTAACCTTCTGTCTGCTTATAATCGTTTTCGAGACGCCTCGCGGAGTTGAGGAATTCAGGGTCGAGATAGTGCGTGTGGTCGTAGTTGAACTTGGCATTGAGCTGGTAGGCCCAGTGGGTGTTGAAAAAGTTGCGGTAACTGAGTTGCCCGAAAGTGTTGCGGTTCCACAGCCGCTGCGAGGAGTTGAGACTGTAAAATGTGGTGGCCGATGGCAGTCCTCGCTCTGAGTCGTAATAGTACCACTTGATGTTCAACTGCTGCTTGCGGTCGATGGTGAAGCATATATTGGCTTCGGCGTTCCAGACCGTGACATCCGAGTTTTGGCGGCGCTCGTGCGAAATGCTGTCCGTGATGCCGCCATAATGCAGAATGTAGGGATAGTCGCCCCGGGAAGTGAGATAGGAGGCGGAGATGTTCCACACCAAGAAACGATCGTCCCGCTTGCGGCTCTTAATAAGATTCTCCAAATAGATCTGCGGACTATACAAACCATATGAGCCGGCCAAAAATCCGACCTTCACTCCGAAAGGTTTGTTTGGAATCCGTGACAATGTGTTGATTTTTAACATATTGCTATATGAAAAAAATCTGGCGGGCACAAAGATGCTGGAACTCATGCCGATTTCCAAGGCGATGGAGCGGACGTTTTCGAGGGACAGTTTGCCAAGGTCTATCTGACCGGTCTGGCAGTCGGTGAGGGGAATGCCGTCGTAAATGACGCCCGTATGCTGGGAACCGAGGCCGCGCACAGAGACAGTTTTCATGCCTCCTGTGCCACCATAGTCCTTGATGACCAATCCCGACATGTACTTGAGCGCGTCGGAGAGCTGCAACGTGGGGAGTGCCTCCAACTGCTTGGGGGTGAGCTGCTGCACCACAGCAGCATCCGCCGCAATGCGCACGGGCTGTTCCGTGGCAATGATCACCTCGTTCAGCTGACGCTGCTGCACGCTGTCGGCATTCTGGGCAAACAATGGCGTGGCAAACCACAATAACAACAACAATGTAGAGACAGTGTGTACACCGTCTCTACATTGTTGTTTGATCCAATATGCTAAAAAACAGGGCATTATACGTATTTATTGCCAAAATCCACCTGAACGTCCGCCACATACTGGCGAATCTGCTGTTCATCGGATTTCTTGCAAATGAGGAGTACGTCGTTGTTCTCAACGACAATGTAGTCCTCCAAACCTTGGATGACGACCACCTTGTTTTGAGGCATGTTCACGATGCACTTGCTGGAGTCATAAATCTTGACATGATTGCCTGTGACAACGTTCTTATTGGCATCCTTTTTGCGCAATTCATACAAAGAGCCCCATGTGCCGAGGTCGGACCATCCGAAATCAGTGGCGAAAACCTTGACATTCTTAGCCTTCTCCATGATGCCGTAGTCGACAGATATCTTCTTGCAAATCTGATAGATCTGGTCAATAAATTCCTCTTCCCTGTCGGTGTTGTACAGACCTTCGCCCTGTTTGAAGAGGTCGTCGATTTCGGGAAGGAACATCTCAAAAGCCTTTTGGATGGTAGGCAGCGACCACATAAAGATGCCTGCGTTCCACAGGAAGTCGCCGCTCTCGATGAAGCTCTTGGCCATCTCCAATTCCGGTTTCTCGGTGAAAGTCTTCACATCGTAGATGGAGGGGTTTTTGGCATAAGACTTGTCCTCGTCGTATTGGATGTAACCGTAGCCGGTGTTGGGTGAGGAGGGCCTGATGCCAAGGGTGAGCAGCCAATCGTTTTCGGCAGCAGCCTGAAGGCCTTCTTGGATGACAGAGACAAAGACATCCTCCTTGAGAATCACGTGATCGGAAGGGGCGACAACGATGGTGGCCTCTGGATTGTGTGTCTTGATTTTATAGTTGGCGTAGGCAATGCAGGGTGCCGTGTTGCGACGATGGGGTTCGAGGATGATTTGCTCGTCTTTCAAGTCGGGCAACTGATTGCGCGTGATCTCCTTGTATGCCTTGCTGGTGACAATATAGATGTTCTCCGGAGGACAAATCTTGGTAAAACGATTATATGTCTTTTGGATGAGGGTCTGTCCTTCGCCGAGGATATCAAGGAATTGCTTGGGGGTTGCACTATTGCTGAGGGGCCAGAAGCGTGTACCAACGCCACCTGCCATGATGACACAGTAGTAATTGGGGTTTACCATATTTTAAAATTATTTTTATTTGCGTTATTGTGTAGGTACGGGTCGCGACCCGTACCATAGGTCGTGACCCGTGCCTGCCATAATGCGGGTTAATTCTCATTCAGGGCCTTGACGCCGGGCAATTCCTTGCCTTCGAGATATTCGAGCATAGCGCCGCCGCCGGTGCTGATGTAGGAGACAAAGTCACCGAGATCGTACTTGTTGATGGCTGCGATGGAGTCGCCGCCGCCGATGACGGAGTATGCGCCTGCGAGGGTGGAAGCGGCCACGCTGATGGCCACAGCCTTGGTGCCCTTGCTGAACTTCTCCAACTCGAACACGCCCACAGGACCGTTCCAGAGGATGGTCTTGGAGTCGCGCAGCACTTGGGCGAAGCTCTTTTGGGTCTTCGGGCCGATGTCGAGGCCTTCCCAGTTGTCGGGAATGTTGTTGTCTTCGGTAATGAGAATATTGGCATCGTCGCCGAACTTGTCGCCGCAGATGGTGTCGAGACGGCAGTAGAAGTTCTTGCCGGACTTCTTCACCTGTTCCAGGATTTCCTTGGCCACGGGCAGCATGTCAGGCTCGAAGAGTGAGTTGCCAATGGTATAGCCCATAGCGGCGAGGAACGTATAGCTGAGACCGCCGCCCACGATGAGGTTGTCAACCTTGGGCAACAGGTTGGTAATGATGTTGATCTTGGTGGAAACCTTAGATCCGCCGATGATGGCCGTGAAAGGCTTGTCGCCACCGTTGAGCACGGTTTCGAGGCTCATCACCTCGTTGTAGAGCAGGTAACCGGCGAAGGCCTTGCCCGGGAAACAGCGGGCGATGGTGGCCGTGGAGGCATGCTCGCGGTGCGCCGTGCCGAAAGCGTCGTTTACATAGACATCACCCAAGCGTGCAATGGCCTTGGCAAAATCGGGGTCGCCCTTCTCCTCCTCGGCGTGGAAACGGAGGTTTTCCAACAAGGCGATGGAACCGGGCTTCAGACCGGCAATGACATCTGCCGTTTTCGGATCCAGCACGTCGCCGGCAAAGACGACCTCCTGGCCTAATATTTCGGACACCTTGCCCACGATGTGGCGCAACGAATACTTGTCGTTGGCCTCGCCTTTCGGGCGGCCGAGGTGCGACATCAGGATGATGGTGCCGCCGTCGTTCAGGATTTTGGAAACAGTCTCTTTGGTACGAACTATGCGGGTGACATCGGTCACGTTGAAATTATCGTCCAAGGGAACATTGTAGTCCACGCGGATGAGGGCCTTCTGGTTTGCAAAATTAAATGAGTCTATTGATTTCATTGTGTTATGTTTAATAAAATTAATATTTGAAACAAAATTTAGGGCTGCAAAATTACACAAAATATCCTTACTAAGCATTGTTTGCATAAAGAAGATTATCGGGGAGAGAAGAAATAAGGCAATGATATAGTTGTTGACCCATCGTAATCCACATTTCTTTGTCCGCACTGAAGTGCGGGCACCGCAAAATTCCCCTTCTGATTCTCAGAAGGGGTGTTGACGCCTCGCGGCACTACCGTGCCACGGGCATTGTAAGCGATGGGAGAATGATTGTCTTTGCTTTTATCAGATCAACTTCTATATCATTACCAGAAATAATAATCCAATACCTAATCAGAATGAAAAAAGTAGTATCGTTTGCCGAAAAACGAATTATGAACTAATACTTGTAACAAACTATGACTCAGACACAATCATTACAAATCTTTGATGAAAAAAGAATCCGTACCGCTTGGGACGACGAAACGGAAAAATGGTATTTCTCTGTGGTTGACGCGGTGGGGGCACTTACCGACAGTCCAAACCCGAGAAATTATTGGAAAGTATTGAAACATCGGCTAATCAAAGAAGGGGATGAGTCGGTTACAAATTGTAACCAACTGAAACTATTAGCCTCCGATGGAAAAAAATACAACACCGATGTGGCTGATACAGAACATCTTCTTCGTATTATTCAGTCCATACCTTCACCCAAGGCAGAGCCGTTCACAGAAAGCGCAGGCATTGCGGAACGTGGAGGAAAAGCAGCTCGTGGTGCCCGCAAAGTGATTGAAAAGGAACTCGGACATTCGATTGTGTCCTCGCAAAATGCCAAAAGCCTTACAATAGGCGAAAGGTCTAAATCATTGCCCGTAGAGTAGAGACGTGAGGAAGATGGTGATCGGGTGTTTTTTTTTGGGGGGGCCACATCTTTTTTCTAGATGATTGAAATAATTGTGTATTTTTGCGAATTGATTTAAAGTAGAAAAATGAACGTCACCACGGATAATCAAACGGTTATGACCCAAGAAACAATGCTAGATGCCCTCAAGCGGGACATCATCGCGCTGCTTCCTGCAGGTGCGAGTGTGTTGCTGTTCGGCTCCAGAGCTCGCGGTACACATCGTCCTGACTCCGACTGGGATTTGCTGGTGCTACTGAACCGTGAAGGACGTTCCACGTGGGAGGATTATGACAATGTCGGGTATCCTTTGAATATGCTTTTCTGGAATCTTGGACAAGATGTGAATACCATCATCCAAACCAGAGAAGAATGGAAACAAAAACATTTCACCCCCTTTTATAAAAATGTTATGGACGACGCAATTGTATTGGTATGAGTTTGAACGACGAAGAAAAAAGAGTGGTTGTCCAATAAAACCTGTAAAAGCATCCTTTTTTACACCGCCACATCAGCTTTGATGTGGGGGTGCGGGTCGTAATTCTCGAGTTGGAAGTCCTCGTATTGGAAGGAGAAGATGTCCTTGACATCGGGGTTGATGCGCATGGTAGGCAGCGGCCTCGGATCACGGGTAAGCTGCAGCTTGGCCTGCTCCACGTGGTTGGAGTAGATATGGGCATCGCCAAGCGTGTGGATGAACTCCTTGGGCTTGAGGTGGCAAACCTGCGCCACCATCATCAGTAACAGCGTGTAGGAGGCAATGTTGAAGGGCACGCCCAAAAACACGTCCGCGCTGCGCTGGTAGAGCTGCAGGGAAATTTCACCATTATTAACATAGAACTGGAAAAGCACGTGGCAAGGGGGCAAAGCCATCTTGTCAATTTCGCCCACGTTCCAGGCGCACACCATCAGCCGGCGCGAGTCGGGCGTCTCTTGAATCTGCCGGATGAGCTGGCTGATCTGGTCCACCTTGCCGCCGTCAGGGGTGCCCCACGAGCGCCACTGGTGCCCGTAGATGGGACCGAGGTCGCCGTTGGGGTCCGCCCACTCGTCCCAGATGGAGACACCGTGCTCCTTCAGATAGCGGATGTTGGTGTCGCCCTGCAAAAACCAGAGCAGCTCGTAGATGATGGAACGCAGATGCAGCTTCTTGGTCGTCAGCAGCGGAAAGCCCTCCGACAGGTCAAAGCGCATCTGGTGGCCAAAGATGCTGTAGGTGCCGGTGCCGGTGCGGTCGGACTTGAACGCACCTTTGGTCAGGATGGTGTCAAGAAGGTCAAGGTATTGTTTCATAAAAAGTTATATGCTATCTTATTTCGCGTCGAGACTCTCAAGCATGTCGAGGACGGGGTCTAAATAGTCCACTTCCGCCTTCTCCATCTCGCCTTTGTCGGCCAGTTGGGCGATGCGGGTGTCGATGGGCATCTGGGCCAGCAGCGGCAGGTTGAACTCCTTGGCCACCTCTGCGGTGTGGCTCTCGCCAAACACGGGAATCTTCTCGCCACAGTGCGGGCAAAGCACATAGCTGTAGTTCTCCACCAGTCCCAAAATGGGGATGTTCATCATCCCGGCCATATTGACGGCCTTGCTGACGATGAGAGAGACGAGGTCTTGCGGGGAGGTGACCATGATGATGCCGTCCACAGCCATCGTCTGGAAGACTGTGAGGGGCACGTCGCCCGTGCCCGGAGGCATGTCGACCAGCAAGAAGTCTATATTGTCCCAGATCACTTCGGTCCAGAACTGCTTGACCATGCCGGCCACGAGGGGACCGCGCCAGATGACTGGCGTCTTCTCGTCGTCGGTGAGGAGGTTGGCGGACATCACGTGGATGCCTTTTTCTGTCTCCGCAGGGAACACACCATCCTCATTGCCCTTGACTATTTCATGGAGGTTGAACATCTTGGGAATGGAAGGACCGGTAATGTCTGCGTCGAGGATGCCCACGCGGTATCCCTTGCGGCGCAGTTGCACGGCCAATAAGGATGTGACGGAACTTTTGCCCACACCGCCCTTGCCACTGACAATGCCAATGACTTTGTTAATGTTGCTATGGGCGTTCGGCTTTTCGTGCAAGTCTTTCTTCTCGCAATTCTGTTGACTGCAATGTGAGCAATCGTGATTACATTCTGCCATAATATAATACAGGTTTATTGATGTTTATTGCCACTTTATTACAAGGGTGGCAAAAGTACAAAAAATTCCGTTGTCCTTACCATTCACGGGCTGTGTCCCGGAGGGACAACATTCCAGTAACCCCGCACCAGCGACGAAGGAGCGCAGTGTGGGGGGCGAGACGCGCCCCCGACATCCTCGCGGCGAGGGTGCCGCGTGCCACAAGGCCGGCTACGTGCTCGCCGCGAAACGGTGGCTCCAGTATGTCGTCAGAACGGCACGAGTAAAATTACCAATCATCTGAAGTTGACCCCACCTGCTTTTGAGTGGTAAAAGCATTATAAAGTGCTTCAATAGTAGCATTTGCTCTAAAAGCGGTGTTGTAAATTATCATACCTTCATGGTAATTACCTTTATATTGCTTGATAGACCCTTCTTTAGGGAACCATCCACCATCATGATTACACGACCAAACCATACAATCATTTCTAAACGGATAGAAATCAGTAGGCGAAAAATCAAGATATTTCAATGGAATATAGCTGAAGCCTGTTCCCGTACCACCTGATTTTTGCTTGATTTGGGTGACTGTAATGGTTATTCTTACTCTATTATCCTTCAAATCAATCTGAAGAATATGGGTTGCAGTATAACTCATTGCGGATCCTATGAATACCAAGTCGCCACAATCACAATAAATATCAGCATACAACCCTTTCACTGTTATCTTTCCCGCTTCTTTATCATCTAATTGAATCACGCGATTAGCATCACCATAACTCTTGATAATGTAATCTTTAGCAATGTAATAGAGCTGATCTTTTGAAATATTCATTGGCATTTCATAGATTTTTTGAAATTTAAGTGATCCGTCCTCTACAGTATACTTAAAAGGAAGAGTGTTCAAATTTGTCTTTATTTTATCCAACTCCGCGTTTAGATCTTGAGAATAAGATATAGCACAAACAGCTATTAAAAGAACTAATGCGAGTATTTTTTTCATATTAAATAAAGTTTAGATTTAGACTGCAAAGATAATTATTTTCCATAACAAATTACAAATAATTCTGATATGGCAAAAAAAAAAATCGAAACTATTGAATGAAATAAGAGACTTTACGGCCGATTTGTTGGACAGACTGCCCAAAACCGCATAGGCGATAACGCAAGAGAACCTCTGAGCGGCAGCTCTTTATACAGTTAAGGCATTCGCTGTCTGCTTCGGGTCAAACCACGGTGTGTGGGTACGTATGGTTTTGAACCTTGACATAACGGATTCTTTGGATTTCGCTGTTTGAAGATTATATCTTGCCTGCATATTGAGCCAATGTTCCGCAGGCGTTCCTAATGCCGCCTCAACAAGGATGGCAAAATCTGTGGTTATGGATCTCTTCCCATTCAAGATCTCGTTCAACATAGTGTATGAGACAGAAATGGCACTGGCAAAATCCTTTTGGGATATACCTCTTGATTCCAACTCCTCTTTTAATATTTCGCCAGGATGGATGGCTGTGTATGAAAATCCGATGCTGCTCATAATTACTTTTCTTATTTATAATGATTCGTGATGTCAAGAATGTTACATACTGTTATGACAGGTTCCTCTTCTTTCTCCACCTTGAATTCCAATCTGTATTTCAAGTCAATTCTTATTGACGATATGCCTGCCTTGTCTCCTGAAAGAACTTCATAGTTTAGTGAGTTTAACACGTACAGGGCTTCAACATTAGGAGCATCTGCCAAAGTGATAATTCGCTTCACATAATTGCGGATCACTTTAGGCTGAAATCGATGCTTCTTATCAGAACATTTTCCTGTGTAGTATAGCTCAGATAAATATTTCTTGTCAAACTGTATTGTCATATCGTCATTTCGATAACGCGGCAAAAATACTAAATATTTCCATATATTCACTAAAATAGTGAATTTTTTCAATTATTGAGTTTTTCTCTTTCGCACCGAGATAGTATTGTGCTTCGGGGTCTGGTGCTCGCGCGATGCGGGAGTCAACATCCAAAATGCATGAAACTTGCTCGCCGCGAAAGGAAGGAGTTGAGTTGGATAAAAGCGTCGCTTGAATGCCGGCCTTGTGACCTCATGTATTTAACTACCAAAAAATAGGCAATGATATAGCTGTTGACCCGCAGTTTTATTGGTTATTATGGATTAACACTTGTCATAGCAGATCACATGCTTTGTTATGATCAGATACACATTATTTTCCTGGTCCGCACACTCGTGCGGACATCCTACAACTCCCCTTCTATTTTAGAAGGGGTGGCCGCAGGCCGGGGTAGTAACATAAAGCATCATAATACCTTATGAAAAAACATCATCAATGGCATCTAAACCAAAGGCCACAATGTCTGGAATTTTTCTTTGAACAAAAATCTGTCGGAAGTACTACAAGGTAAATAATAAGGATGGCCTAACGGCCAATCTCTCATATTAACTACCCCGCCCTTCGGGCACCCCTTCTGAAAATCAGAAGGGGAGTTGGTGCCTTGTGGCACGAACGTGCCACAGGTGTTTATGGGGATACCGCGCACGTTGTATTTGTCTCTTTAGGTCAAATTCTATATCATAGCAAAAAAAATATGAACTGCGGTATTTTCCTGCTGAACCTTTACAATAAATCCAGCACCTTCATCGCATTGGCCCTGTTATCGTAGAGGGCAGACAATGCCTCTTGCCGCCGTTGGACGTCTTTTTCCGTGAAAGGCTTGTCCCAAAGTTTTGCGATGGCGGTCATCATTTCGGGGCCGTTGTCAGCCAATGTGCAAAGCGCACCCAAGTCTGTGCCTCTCACCATATCGTTGTTCACCACACAATGCCGCCCTTGGTAAAGAGAATTCAACAACTTGAGTTTCAACCCTGTGGGCTGGTGTGTGACCAACACGTTGACTTGGGCGTTCCGTATCATTTCTCTCATCTTCTCCTCCGTCAAGTTGGCATGGAGTGTCACGAAAGGCATCTTGTCGATACGGTCGCAAAGTTGCTGCGAGGGGTTGAGCCCCGCGATGACACAAGGTATGGACAACTTTGAAAACACATTGTCCAACAGCCAGTTGGCGGCCTCATCGTTTTCGCGCACCGAGAGGTTGCCGTGGTAGAGTACAAACTCTCCCCTACCCGTTTGCGCCGTAACCTTGTCGGTGGCGCAGGAGGGCGACAGCAGCGTCACGTTGGCATAGCGTGCCGAAAGGGCGGCGGCATCCTTCTCCGTGATGGCCAAGATTCCCGAAGCTCGTTCCAAAATCGGCTCATAACGCTCCAACTTGCGGGCTTCCGCAAAGTAGTAGCAACGCTTCCACCATTTTTTCTCTGCCCGTCCCAACTGGCGGTAGTAGTCCTGCTCGATGTTGTGCATCCGCACGAAAATCCGGCGCCCCTTCAAGGACTCTTCTTCCAACAATGCCGCGGTATGGATGCCTTCGCAAAGAATAGGGTAATCGTCTTGCAACAGCCTGTTTACAAGCTCCTTGGAACGTCTTGAAGCTACAATGTAGGGACGCCGTCCAAGCTGCCGCAAAGGCGATGTGTCGCGTTTGTAATAATGTAATTCATGGCAGAAATCCAAGACTTCTTGCTTGCCCCGCCCATATTCAAAGCAGTGCAGATGCACCTTCACGCCTGCCTCCGAGAGGGCGCGGGCGCGGTAAAAGACATCAATGACCCCTCCATAGTTGGCAGGCCATGGCACGTTGAAGGCTATTATGTGCAAGTGCTGATCGTTCATGTGGCTTGGATAAAGGCGAGCAGGTTTTGTTCTTCATTCTCCCAACAGAGTTCCTGGGCAGCCTTGGCAAGGTTCTCTTTCCATTGGCGACGACGGTTTTCGTTGGCCAAAGCATCGCGCACGGTGCTCGCGATACACTCTGGAGTATGCTCGTCAATGAAGAGGCCAAGGTCGTATTGCCGGATGATTTTCTCGATTTCCACCAAGTGTGAGGCCACGATGGGCACACCGGCCTGGATGTAGTCGAAGAGCTTGTTGGGAAGGCTGAAGCGATAATTCAGATTGGTGTCCTTGTCAAGGGTGAAGCCCACTTCGGCGAGCTGAGTGTGTGCCATCATGTCGGCGTAGGGCATGCGGGGCAGGAAGCTGATACGCTCTTCGATGTGCAGATCCCGCGCCATCTCCTTGAGGAGAGGGAGCACATCGCCGCCCCCGATGATCATGAGGTGGCAGTCGTCAAGCAAGGCCATGGCCTGCACCAACTCTTCGGCACCGCGCTGGATGTTGATGCCGGAGCCTTGGAGCACGAGCAGGTGCTTGTCGGCGGGCAATCCCAACTGGGCGCGGTCGCCGGCGGGGGGCAGTGCGCGGCGCATGGGTATGTTGCGCACCACGGCGACCTCAACGTTGTACTTGTCGCGAAACAGCTCCGCAATGGACTCGTTCACCGTGATGAGCCGTCCGAGGCGCGGCACAGCGAATCCCTCGATGCGCTTCCACACACGTTGCACGCGGGGGCGATGCACCACCTCTGGCGTCTCCGTGAAATACTCGTGACTGTCCAATATCATCTTGCATCGCTTGATTCGCGAGACGAAATAGTTGGGCAACACCGTGTCCAAATCGTTGGAGAAGAGCATGTCAGCGCGGTGAAACAGCAGAAAAAGGAAAAGGCGGATATTGTACTCGGCATAGAAGAGCGGCCCTCTCTCGAAAAGCAGCCGCATGCGGCGGGTCTTGTAAGGACGCGTGTCCATGGGCGGGCTTTTGCGCTGCTTGCGGCCCACCAAAAGAACTGCATAGCCCGCCTTTTGCAGGGCCATGCAGTTCTTGTTGACACGCTGGTCGGTGACCAAGTCGTTGATTACCGAGACAATGGCGGTTTTCATGTTGGGGTTGATGTTGGCATTGTAGAGACGCCTTGCAAGGCGTCTCTACCGACCGATGATTTCAGCCAATTCATCGACGCCCTTAGGCAGATGCGGTCCGAGCACATGATGTCCGGTTTCGGTGATGAGAAGATCATCCTCGATGCGGATGCCGCCGAAGTCGCGGTATTTCTCCACCACATCATAGTTGATGAAATCGGCGAATTTGTTCTCCCTCTTCCAGATGTCGATGAGATGCGGGATGAAGTAGATGCCGGGTTCGATGGAGACGACGAAGCCGGGACGCAGTTCGCGGGCCATGCGGAGGGAGGCCCAACCGAAGATTTTGCTGGGACGCACCGTGTCGTCGTAGCCCACATAGATCTGGCCGAGGCCTTCCATGTCATGGACATCGAGACCGATTTGGTGGCCGAGTCCATGGACCATGAAGAGGGCGTGTGCGCCGAGTTCAACAGCTTCCTTGACATCGCCCTTCATGAGGCCGAGGTCCTTGAGACCCTGTGCGATAACCTCGCAGGAGAGGCGATGGAGTTCCTTGTTGTACATGCCAGGGTGGGCAGCGTCGATGGCGTCGAGGTTGGCCTTGAGCACAATCTCGTAAATCTCCTGCTGCTTGGTGGTGAAACGACCGCCCACGGGCAGTGTGCGGGTATAGTCGGAGCAGTAGTTCATGAGGCCCTCTGCGCCGGCGTCCATGAGCAGCATGTTGCCCTTTTGGAGGATGCCGTTGTGCAGGTGGTTGTGCAGCGTTTCGCCGTGTTGCGACAGAATGACGGGGAAGGAGATGCCGTTGCCGTAGGAGAGCGCAATGCCCTCGGCAAGGCCGGCCAATTCGCGCTCGGAGGCGCCTTCCACACAACGGCGCATGACGGCGGTGTGCATCTTGACACCCACCTCACAAGCCTTTTCCATCTCCTCGATCTCACAAGCCTCCTTGGCGGAGCGCAACTCCACGATGCCCTTGATGAGCTCTATGGAAGCGGCTTCGCGAATTTTGTTGACATTGATGCCCGTCATGTTGGAGAGCCAGATTTGGTTGTCACCGCGATATTGCGGGATGAAGTGGACCGTGCGGCCTTTTTGCTGGGCTTCGTGGATCATCGTTTCCAATTCGGCGAGAGGACGCGTCTCGGTCACGCCAACTTTCTCGGCCAAGGATGCGATGGTGGGCTGGTCGCCCATCCAGATGATATCGTCGATAGTGAAATCGTTGCCGAAAATGATGGATTTGTGCGCGTCGAAGTCGATGACGGCAGCCAAGTCTGCGGCGGAGAGGCCGAAGAAATATAAAAAATCACTGTCCTGACGGAAATTATAGGTGTTGTCGGGATAGTTCATCGGGGCTTCGTGGTTGCCCAGAAAGACGGCGATGCCGTGGCCCACCAGCTGGGTGAGGCGCTCGCGGCGGTTTTGGTAAACGCTTTTTTCGAATAAGGGATTCATGTTTCTATGTGTGTTATTGATTACTTTTTAGTAAATGATGAAACGAACTTGGGGGGCTTCTATTGTTGGTCTTCCCGCCATTCCGCATACGACGTCTCCGTCTCGTGCAACCGTATTGAATAAAGGCGCACATGCGCTGGAAGATGTGGTTTCAGCTGCGCGGCGAAATGCTCCAGCATATTCTCAGCAGAGGGTTGAAAGGGGAAAAGGATTACTTTCTCATAATGGGCCCGCAAAGCGGTGACCAGCGCAGCATCGGTGGCATCGGAAAGCACGAGGGCATGGTCCAACTTGTTGACGATTGCCTCGTTCACCAAGTCCTTGAGTGCCTTGAAATCCATCACCATGCCCGTGTCGGGCTGCGTCTCGCCGACCACCGTGACCTCCATCTTGTAGGAGTGTCCATGAATGTTGCGGCACTTGCCGGGATAGTCCATCAGCGCGTGCGCCATCTCAAAATCAAAATGTTTTGTAAGCAGGATCATGGTGCCGGTTATTGAGGTTTAACGTTATATTCACCAATCAGACGGTAAGTGCGCATACCGCCAATGAGATTGTAAACTTGGTCGAAACCCGACTGCATCAAGATGCGTGAGGCCACGTAGCCCCGGAGTCCGACCTCGCAAAAAACGACAGTCTTCTTGTCGCAAGGGATATCTTCAAGAAACTCACGCAGCTCGTCCACGGGGTAGTTTTCCGCCCCCTGGATGGTGCCGTTCCTATACTCCTTAATTTCGCGCACATCGAGCAGCTGAAACTCTTCACCGCTCTTGATGAGTTGATCCAACTCTGCGGCCTGGATGGGATTCATCAGATGCGCCATGACATTCTCGGCCACCATACCGGCAAACATCACGGGGCTCTTGGCTGAGGCGTAGGGCGGCGCGTAGGCATGTTCGCTGTATATGAGGTCGTAAATGGTGCCCTCATGCTTGATCAACAGGGAGACAGCGTCGATTTGCTTGTCCACGTTCATCTTGCCCACGGCTTGTGCGCCGAGCACTTTGCCGTCTTCGGGCGAGAAGTTGAGTTTCAAGGACAGGGGCGCGCCACCCGGGTAGTAGTTGGCGTGCGCCGCGGGGTGCACAATGACAGTCTGGAACGGAATGCCCGCCTTTTGCAAAGCCACTTCCGAAAGGCCTGTGCTGGCCGCCGCGAGGTCGAAAACCTTCGCGATGGCGGTGGTGACGGACCCGCTGTAGGGCGTGCTTTCCGGATAGACCATGTTCATAGCCACAATGCGCGCCTGCAGGTTGGCGGGACCCGCCAAGAAGTTGCAGTAGGGCTTGCCTGTGACCGGGTGCGGGAATTCAATGGCGTCGCCGACCGCATAAATGCTCTCATCAGAAGTCTGCAAATACTCATTCACAGTGATGCCGCCACTTTCGCCAACGGCCAAGCCGGCTTCGCGCGCCAGCTTGCTGTTGGGACGCACCCCGATGCTGAGGATGACTATGGCTGCGGGCAACTGCGTGCCGTCTTCCAAATGCACGAACATCTGCCCATCCTTTTCCTCAAAAGCGACCAACCCGTTACCTGTAACGACCTGCACTCCTTTGTCTTTCAAGTGCTGCTGTACAATGGCGGCCATCGGAGTATCCAACGGCATGAGCACATGGGGCGCCTTCTCCACGATTGTCACTTTGTAGCCGATCTTCTGCAGATTTTCAGCCATCTCCAAGCCGATGAAGCCGCCGCCAATGACAACCGCCGCAGCATCAGGCTTAAGGTTTTCGACGGCATTCGCCTTGATACGGTCGCAGTCGGCCACGTTGCGCAGCGTGAAGATGCGGGGAAGATCATGGCCGGGCACAGGCGGAATTATTGGCTCTGCTCCTGGTGAGAGCAGAAGGATATCGTACTTTTCCTCATACTCCTTGCCACTGTGCAAATTCTTAACCGTGACACACTTGCGATCCCGATGGATGGCCGTGACTTCGCTAAGGGTACGCACGTCCACATCATAACGGTTGCCAAAGGAGACCGGCGTCTGTACAAAGAGGCTTTTGCGCTCCCCAATAGTGTCACCTATGTAATAAGGTAATCCGCAGTTGGCGTATGAGATGTGCTCGCCCTTTTCGAACAGGACGATTTCGGCGTCTTCGTTGATTCTCTTAAGGCGGGCGGCCGCAGACGCGCCTCCGGCCACACCGCCGATGATTACATATTTCATGTAAAAGGTTCTATGGTTTTACTTCTTTACAAAACGCTTGGTCACAATGCCCTCACTTGTCGTAATCCGTGCAAAATACAATCCTGCCGAGTAATCCGTCATGTCAATCACAACATTTCTATCATTAACACTCACCGAATACAACAATTGTCCGAAAGCATTGTAAACATCCACATTATGTATTGTAAATTGAGAATTGCGAATGGTGACATTTCCTTCCGTCGGGTTTGGATAAACCGTTATCGCTTGATTGAGGTATTCTGCAATTCCTGTTGTATCTTCCACCGTATAGAAATTGATGGTATTAAAAGTGCTGAAATTGTTAGGACCACAGTAAGCGGAGACCCTGACCATATAGCGAGTGGCGGGTTCTAAACCTGTAAGATTATATGAAGGCGTGTTCACCATAACAGTATCCCACGAACCACCGATTTTACGGTAGGTCACACGCCACTGGGTTATGGCGTTGTCGGCCTGGACCCAAGAGACGGTGGCTGAATGAGGACCAATGTTGGTTACAGAAAGAGATGTCGGCATGGGACACGGTGCCTCGGGGGTCACGATGGAATTGTTGTATTCCATCCAAGCACTTTCGTCCACAGCGTTGCAGTTGGCCTTGACACGCAAGTTGTAAGTGGTGGAGCCTGAAAGGCCTGTCACCGTGTAGGGATGGTTAGTGACGGGAATGTCCGTCCAGGTTGAAGCAGTGTTGACACGATAACTCACCGTCCAGTTCGTCTCATTGCCAACGGGTGTCCAGTTTACAGTGAAGCTGTTGTAGGTGATGTTTGACACAACAATGCCGACAGGTTGCGCACACGTCACATCTGTGGTAAAGGTGTTGGGGAAGGAGGGTTGGCTGGTTGTGTTGTTGGTGGGATCACATACAGATTCAACATAGATGTCGTAAGTGGTGCCCTCTGCAAGATTGGTGAGTGTACAGGGCTTGGGAGCGTCGGTAATGATCGTCCATGTAGATGCGTTTGTCTCTTTGTAATAGAGATTCCAACTGGTAGCCTCACCTGTCTCGTGCCAAATAACGGTGGCAGAATTGGGGGTGATGTTGTAGGCATAAATATTCACAGGCTGGGAGCATGTGTTCTGTTGTTGTGCATGCAGCGAAACAGCGACATTGTCGATGGCAATGGGCGGCTGGTTGTCGACAGTGCCGTCATTATGCCAGAGGAAATAGAGGCGCTGCACACCGCTCGTGGTTCTGCCGGGCAAGGAATACGTATAAGTCTGGAAAGTTGTGCTCAGATTCAATCTTGAAGCTACCTCTTCCACACCGGGAGGCGTGACCAACGAGGTGCCGGCGGTGGGGGTTGAAGGATTGCCCATATAGGCGACCAAATAGTCGTAACTGCCTTCTCCCGCACATCTCCAGTCGAAACTGAGGTCGTATCCGGACGGGTTGGCGGGGAGATAGATGTCGCGATAAGCCCAAACATAGCAGCTGGTGGAGGTGTAGTGGTTGCTCACACCATTGTCGTCGGAGATGTACAACCCGCGGCTGCCGCCATTGTGCGCTGCTGTGTCAATATACCATTTGTTGGTGCTGGTGCCGTTGGCGAAGAGCCAATGTTCGGCTGGATCCTCGAATGTGCAAACGAAAGGCGCAATCAGCGGGGTCTGGGTGGTCTGGAACTGCACGCTCTGCCATTCGCTGTAACTGCTGCCGCAGTTGGCGCGCACGTATGCCGTGTAGTCGGTCATTGGTGTCAACATATCCATAAAATAGGAGTTCTCTGTCGGATAAAAGACGACGCAGGTGTCGAAGTCCACACTGTCGGTCGGGGTGGGGATGACGATGAGTTCCCAGTCAACCTCATCACGACCCGGTGTCCATACAATCCGGGCGCTGGCGGAGTCCACCTCTGTAGCGGACAACTGCGTGACATGCATGCATTCCGGCAGATATTCAATGTTGATGTCGTCAAGGTAGAAACTGACAGACGTACCCATCGGAAGACGGAAGGCGACATAATGGCCGTTGCCATGATAGGAGCGGGTGACAACCTCCTGATTCTCCCATTGAGAGGCAACAACAGGACGGATGGTGGCCAAGGATGTGAACGTGGAGGCATCTGTTGGATTCTCCATCACACCCACCTCCATGATGCCATTGAGGGAAGTTGTATAGGAGTTGAAGGAAACTACCAAGCTGTCCATTTCGATGTTGTCGCTGAAACGCGGCAAGAGACCGATGGCGTAATAGCTGGTTCCTCCATTGTAGAGATAAAGGGATTTGGATCCTGACATGGAATAGGAGGAACTCACGTAGGGATAAGCCGTGTTGGATGTATGCAATCTTGTCCAACAGTCAGGAAACACGGAGGTTCCTGTAGAGGTGTAAGCGTCGAAATTCTCCGCAAACGGCAGGGTGTCCAAGTAATCGCAACCCGTATGGAAGCTGACTTGCGTATAGTTGCTGGTGGAATCGTCGCAAATGCTGCGCATGCGGACTCTATAGTCGTTGGAAGCCAACAGGTTGGTAAACTCGTATGTGTTGTTCGCCTGAAGAACCACGGAGGTCCACACGCTATCGCTTTCCAAACGATATTCCAAATCCCAATTGGTCTCCTGATAGCCGGGAGCCCAGTTAATCCTTGCGGTGTGGGGGGTGACATCACCCACAACGACCATCGGAGGCACGCAATCGACCAAGCTGTCGCACGTTCCACCGAAGATGATGTTGTCGCGATTGGTCGTGGTGCTACCCGTCGAAGTGATGTTCATGGGGTCATATGCTGATCCATCCTGATAGACATAGCGGGAAGTCGTGGTAGAGGCATGGGCACGGAAAGTGTTGCCACTGTAGTAAACGCCCGTGTTGTCCAACACCAACAAGGCCAAGTTGCGCACGCCATCGTAATGGAACATGGTGTCGAGCGAGATCGTGTTCCAGCCAACCTGCCACGTGATATTGCCCGTATAGACCAACTTGGCGGAGTCGGCGGGCAGCCAGCCTGTGCTGGCACCATTTTCCGTGGTGTGCATCAGGTAGAACTTGTAGCTGCGGGTCGGGTTGGAAGCCAATGCGCTACAGTCGAAGGCGATGGTGTGGAATGTATTCTCACCACCCAATTCGCTGGCCAAAAAGACTTGTTGTGTATAACTGTAATTATAGAAACTATAGGAAGGAAGGTATGACGTGGTGGAGGTACCCGTGCCGATGCTGATGTCGCCACCGGAAATGCAATGGGTGTTGAATGTGGTGGTCAGAGTGTCGCTGTTCCCGTTGTCACAGAGGACGTAGAGACGCACCTCGTAGGCGGTCAGCGGATTGAGTCCCGTAAGGAAAACCTGGGTGTTTGTCGTGGTGACGGATTGCCAGTTGTCCAAACCTTGTTCAGAATATTCGATGGTATAGACATCACTGGCGTCGGGCAGTTCGCTGGTCTGCCAGATGAGATGCGCCAAAGACCCGGTGGTTGAGGTCACGCGGAGATGCCCCGGTGAACCGCAACCTAAGATATAGTTGACCTCCAAGTCGTCCACTTGGACATAGTTGGTGAAATAACCTGGTGAGCGCAAGGCTATATAACGTCCTGTGCCTGTGTAGTTGGTGAAATAGGTGATGAAATCATACCAAGTGTTGGTCGCATCCAACATGGAGCCGTCTATGCTCTTCACCAAAGTGAAAGTGGAAGCATCGCGGGGGTCGCTCATCACGCCGATTTCAATGTTTCCATAAGAATTGGAGGTTTTGAGCAGTTTGAAACGCAGTTGCAGCGTGTTAAGGTCGATAGCATCATCCACTGCCGGCAACACCGCCAGAGCAGGCGCGTTGGCGTAAGAGTACATGTAGAGGTAGTTGTTACTTGGGGTTGTGGTTGTCGACTGGCTTACATAGACGGAACTGTTCAGCGTGGTCTCCTTAATCCAGCAATCGGGAATAACATTGGAACCTGCTGTTATGCTCTCAAAATCGACCGTATAGGGCATCTGACTGAAAGGCAGGCAGTTGGTATTAAATGGGCGAGTCACCCAAGAACTCAGGTCACTGCCGCAATTGGCGCGCAAGTAGAAGGTGTAGCTCGTATTATCGGTCAAGCCCTGCATGTCAAAAAATGTGTCGGTGACCGTTTGCATGGGTTCAGCCGCCAAGGTGCTGCCTTCGGGCACAATCACCACATCGAAGATTGAGGCACTGCCGCGGGGAACCCAACTGGCCGAGGCACTGTTTTCCGTAATTCCTGTGATTTGGACCTGTGACGGGGTCGGACAGACAATGGGGTCGCCGATCATGAAGCGGATGTTGCTGCGGATAGTGCCTCTTGTGCCACTGTAGGAGCCGCTCTCCGGTGTAATGGGCGTGGAAGAGTTTTGGTAATAAAGGGATTGATTGGTGGCGGCATGGGCATAGAAGGTATTGAAAGAACCACTGGCAACACCCGTGTTGTCGAGCACTGCAACAACCAGATTGTCGGTACCGTTCCATTCGAAAGGCTGATCCAACGGGATGTTCAGCCAATAGTTGGGACCTCCGTTGTGAAGGAAGATATCTCCATCAAAAACGAGAGTCATGTTGTTGAGGGGCACCCAATCGGTGGTGCTGGCAAAATTGTTTTTGGTAGTATGACCGAGATATATTTTCAGGTGACGATATTGGGCACTGGACTGAAAATATTGGAACGAAACACAGTTGATCATGCCGTTGATGTGGCTGATTTCATTGGCCGTATAGATTTGCTGGCTATAGGAGTAGGGATAGTAGGTGGTGGTCGGCAGACGGTAATTTTCCGTATTGCCGTTGCTGACAAAGACGCTGTCCATACAGCCGAGGCAGGGGTTGTCGCCCATCGTGACGGTAGCGACGGCAGGGTCAGACTCGCAGCCATTACGGTATTGGGCTGTGACACCATACTGGTATGTGCCGTTGGTCACGTTGTCAACATAGCTAAAAGTGGTCAAAGGCGAAGAAGTCAGCAGGGTGTTGTCACGGTAAACCTTGTATCCGTCGACGATGTGGTCGTTGTCGGTCACGATGCCGATAATCATCCAGTTGTAGTCGGTCAGAGACCCTTGGGTCAAAGTTGACCAGCTGCCGCCGAGGGTGATGAGTTCGCCCTTGCCGGCGACGGCACCGCCACTACTGGCACCAAGCGGGTAGCACTCCTCCGTGCTGTTGCTCACGCACTGGACACCTATCCACAGCTCCTGGTCGGAGTTTATGGCCACTGCGCTGTCAAGCATGATGGTGTTGAGGCTGTTGATGACCAAATCTTCTGTGATAGGCTTGCTATAGACAAGAGTGCCTGCGTTGTAGGAAGAACTATGGCTACCACCACGCCATATCTTGAGGGTGTACTGGCATTTGACCATATCCTCACCGGGCACGAATCTCACGGCGGTGAGGGAGTGGTGTGTGAGAGCTGTAAGGTCGCTGACCTCAAACCGCACTGCACCCGTCAGGTTCACAGGACCCGAAGAGAGTCCAATACGGGTGCCCATCGTGGTGGTCGACCATTTTAATTCTTGTTGGGTGGGATCCGGAGCCGCCTCCCACTGCAGGTTTACGTTGCTCCATGCCGGATAGTGCATCACAGCGTGCATATTGGTCGGCGACGGGCATGTGGTCTGCCCTTGCAAAGACAACAGGCCCAAAAACAAGGCCACAAAAAGTAGTAAGTGTTTTTTCATAATTATAGTTTTTTAGATTATTTTTCTCTTCTTTAAAAAAGCCCACAAAAGTATGAATTTTTTTGAAAACAGGCAATATTTTTAATCCCCGAGAAAACTGCATTTTCTCAGGGATTAAAATATTAGCTTTTTAACTTCTTTAGGGATCTCTTTTACCAGATGTTCACTCTCTTTTTGGGGTCAACATAGAGCTTGTTGTCGGGCTTGATGTCGAAGGCTTTGTACCAATATTCGCACTGCGACAGGCCGCCGTTCACGCGAAGGTGGCTTGCAGAGTGTACATCGTTAATGGTGAGATAGCGGAGAATCTGGTCGGAGGCGACGCCGGCCCACACGTTGGCGAAAGAGAGGAAAAAGCGCTGTTCGGGCGTAAAACCGTTATCGTCGGGCAGGCGACCATGTTTTTTCATCGACATCTGCAAGGCGTCGTAGGCGATGTTGAGGCCACCATGGTCGGCAATATTTTCGCCCAGACATTGACGTCCGTTGCTGCGCAGTTCGCCGGGAATCACCCACAGGGAGTCGAAATAGACGGCCATCTGCTCCGTGGCGAGTTTGAAGGCGTTGATATCCGATTCGGCCCACCAGGTCTTCAGGTTGCCATCCTTGTCATACTGGCTGCCTTGGTCGTCGAAGCCATGGGTCATTTCGTGGCCGATAACCACACCAATGGCACCGTAGTTGACGGCATCATCGGCAGCAATGTCGAAGAAGGGCGGTTGCAGGATGCCGGCAGGGAAGCAAATCTCGTTGGTGGTGGGGTTGTAGTAGGCGTTGACCATCTGAGCGGGCATCTGCCATTCGTCACGGTCCACGGGTTTGTTATAGTTCTTTTGTTTGTCCAATTCGAAATAGAAGCGCCATGCCTCCACTACATTTTCGTACAGGTTTTTTTTAGGGTCAATGATGAGTTTGGAAAGGTCTTCCCATTTGTCGGGATAGCCGACTTTCACATAGAAAGCATTGAGTTTGTCAAGGGCAACCTTCTTGGTCTCTTCGCTCATCCAGGTTTGTGCCTTGATGCGCTCGCCGAGGCTGATTTGGAGGTTTTTGACCAATTCGAGCATGCGGGTCTTGGCCTCAGGCGAGAAATATTTTTTGACATACATTTGTCCAACCGCATCGTTTAGCAGGCTGCTGACGAGGTCCACGGAGCGTTGCCAGCGGGGGGTCATCTCCTGGGCACCGGAGATCTTGCGGTTAAAATCAAAATTCTCGGCGATGAAGTCATCCGAAAGATAAGGGGCGGCACTTTTAATGGTGCGGAAAACATAGAGGAGTTTGAGGTTTTCAAGGGGTTCCTTCATCATCATGTCGCAAGCGAGGGCCACGGGTTCGGGTTGGCCGAGCAGCACCTCCGTGGTCTTGTCATAGCCATAGTCGCGGAGATATGCGGCCCAGTCAAAGTTGTGGCAAATCTTGGAAAGATCGGCCACGCTCATCTTGTGGTAGTTGGCCTCCGGGTCGCGCATTTGCTCGATGGAGTAACTAACCTTGGCAAGTTTGGTCTCCATTTGCCAGATGGTCTTGACGAACTTCTTGGCCTGTTTCGGACTGTAGCCGCAGAGCTTGAAGAGGTTCTCGTAATGCTTGATGGCAGCGTTGCGGATCTTGGCGACTTCTGGATCCTTGGAGATGTAGTAGTCACGGTTGCCCATGGAGAGGCCGCCTTGGTAGATGGAGACGATATGTTCGGTGGCATTTTTGTCGTCCACGCCGATATAGAGCGACCAGAGAAGGTTGTCGTGTTCACGGGTCAAATATTTGAGCAGTTCTTCACGGGTGGAGATGGCTTTGATTTTGCGGACCTCTGCCAAGACGGGCTCTGCTCCCTCCCTGTTAAGGCGGACACTGTCCATGGCCAATTTGTAGAGATCGCCGATTTTCTGTTCCACGGTGCCGGGCTTGTTGCGGCGACCCGAGATGTTTTGGATGATGCCCGCCACCGCCTTGGTGTTGTCATCGTCCAATTTGGTGAACGAACCCCACATGGGATAAATGGGCGGCTGGGGGTTGTGGGTGATCCAATTGCCCGTGGCGTATTGGAAAAAATTGTCACCAGGATCCACCGAAGTGTCGAGGTTCTCTACATGAAGCCCTGACTTGTATTGTGCAAAGGCGGGAAGAAGGAGAAGTGCACACATTGCACTCAAGAGGAATTTTTTCATGTTCTTGTATTTTTTTTGGATTGATTCGTTATTAACATTGCGTCGGCAAAAATACAATAAAAATGTGAAGATTGATACCATTTTTTTATGTATGTTTGCAGCCTGAAATCATTAACCGTAGAAATAGAGCATAATGGGTCTATTATTAGTCTTTCTGCTTGGAGCAATATCCATTTCATTCCTCTGCTCCATATTGGAGGCAACGCTGATGTCCACCCCTTTGTCTTACATCACGATGCGCGAGGAGGAGGGCTACAAACCGGCCACTAAATTTAAGCATTTCAAGCAAGAGTCAAGTCGTCCTATTGCGGCGATTTTGTCATTGAACACCATTGCTAACACTATCGGTGCCGCCGGAGTGGGACGCCAATGTGCGATAGTCTTCGGAAATGAATGGTTTGGATTGGTCAGCGCCATCACCACCATCCTCATTCTTGTCTTTTCGGAAATCATCCCCAAGACTATCGGCACCACCCAGTGGAAACATCTCATGGGACTGACCACCCGCTGCATCAGTATCTTGGTTATTGTGCTCTTTCCATTGGTCATCGTTTTCGAGTGGTTCTCCAAACTCATAGCACCTGATAAGGAGGAGGCGTCTGTCTCGCGTGAAGAGGTGAGTGCCATGGCAAACGTGGCCGAAGAGGAGGAAGTCCTTGACGAGGATGAGAATGCCGTCATCCAGAACCTCATCAAGATGGACGATATCCCCGCATCGGAGGCTATGACTCCCCGCGTGGTCGCCGCCATCGCTCCTGAATCGATGACCGTCAGCGCCTTCTACCGCGACAAGAGTTTCCGCCACCATAGCCGTATCCCCGTGTACGCCGACAATGACGAATACATCACGGGCTATATCCTCCGTATGGACGCCCTGCAGCTGCTCGCGGAAGACAAGTTTGACCGGACGCTCGGCAGCATCCGTCGCGATATCGAACTATTCAATGAAGAGACCCCTCTCGGCGAAATTTGGGATGCCATGCTCACCAAGAACGAACAAATATGCTGCATCATTGACGAATATGGATGCTTTGAGGGTATCCTCTCCTTTGAAGATGTCATTGAAACCCTGCTCGGCTCTGAAATCATCGACGAGAACGATGTCGCTCCCGACATGCAGGCCTACGCCCGCGAACGATGGCTCAAGCAAAAAGAGCAAAACAAAAAATAGTGGTGTTTGTTGACTTTATTGAAAGCAGAGTGACAATCTCCCTTTCTTAGATATTTTACTCTTTCAACTTGGAATCGATGATGATGGTCACCGGACCATCGTTAATCAATTGTACTTGCATATTGGCTCCGAATACACCCTTGAGGACAGGCTTGCCGCATTCGGTGGCGAGGAGTTCGCAGTATTTCTCATAGAGCGGTATGGCCAACTCGTGCCCGGCAGCACGTATGTACGCCGGACGGTTGCCCTTCTTGGTGGAAGCCGTGAGCGTAAACTGGGACACGGCCAGCAACTCGCCGCCAACGTCTTTGACGGAACGGTTCATCACACCATTTTCATCGTCAAAAATACGCAGATTGGATGTCTTGGCGGTCAACCATGCTGCATCAGACTCGCCGTCGCCGTTTTCCACGCCCACCAAGACGAGTAAACCCGGCCCGATGGCGGAAACAACCCGACCTTCAATGGCCACTGATGCAGATAGGACACGTTGTATTACGATACGCATGGTAAAAGGATTATAGCTTTTTTCACTTCTTCACCACCCTTACAGTCTGCGTGGTGCCGTTTGACAGGATTATGCGCAGGAGACAGACACTTTCAGCCACGTTCGAAAAATCCCTTGCCTTCAGCATACGTTTCTCCCGTACAGACCACCAAGTCTGCACGGGCGCACTTCTCCTCCTGCGGCATCTGGCGAGCCATGCGTTGGAGGACATCCTCGCGCGTCAGGTGCGGGTCGCGCTGCCGGATGCGATGGATGCGCAACTCCAACGGAGCGTCTGCCACGATGATTTTGTCAAAGTAGCCTGTAAGGCCAGCCTCAAAAACGATGGCCGTTTCCATTATCACGGCAGGTGCGGTCTGGCGCCCGGCCCACTCTTCAAACATCTCCATGACCCGAGGATGAACCATGGCCTCCAGCTTGCGCAACTGCTGCACATCGTTGAACACCAACGCCCCCATCTTGACAAAATCCACCGAACCATCAAGCGCAAAAATGCCTGCGCCGAATTCTTGGCACAAAGCCTCCTTGAATTGCGGCTCCTGATAGAGCTTCTTGGCCTCCACATCAGAATAAAAGACGGGAATGCCCATCTCCACAAAGTGGCGGGAAAGGTAGGTCTTGCCCGTGCCGATGCCGCCCGTGAGGGCTATCTTGTACTTAGTGTACATAGAAAGTGATTACTTCCGGCGACTCCACAGCCACCAATTCTGATCCGAACGTGTGGTGCATGAGATAATCCCGCATGTCGCGATTGGAAAATGAATATACCGTAACCTTGTTTTTCGGCTTCACCAAGTCGGCCACCGAAATATAAACGACCTTTTCCTTGTCAGAAAAGGGTTTCATCAGATACCGAAGGCCTTTTTGGTTAAAAGTCAAGGATATGACACTGTCTGAAACCGTCACGCTCTTTTTGCCTTCGGGCAAATTATAGCATTTAATCTTATAGTCCATGGTCACGCGATAGTCCTTGGAAAAGGTCACGATGAGCCATCCGGCAGTCGCTATCGCCAGACAAAGCAGAAATGCAAAGGAGGGTAACTTGAGTTTCGGACGATTTGTGGGCATTTTTTCTAATTTTCTGAATTTTCAGATGTAGCCGGTGCCTTGGCCTTGGCTGCATTCTCATCCACATTGATGGCTGCCTTTTCAACCTCAACGCACACATCGTGCGCAATTTCAATGACGAAAGTGGATTCCTTGATTTCACGGATTTTGCCATGGATGCCACCAATGGTGGTGACTTTGTCGCCTTTTTGCAGATTTTTGCGGAATTCCTCCACCTGCTTTTGTCTCTTCTGCTGCGGTCTGATCATGAAGAAGTAGAAAATGAGGATAATGAGCAGGATGAAAATCAGGGTCATGCTGCCGCCGCCTTTGGGGGCTTCTGCCGGTGCGGCCTGTAAGAGTGTAAATAGTTGATTCATGTTAAAATTATTTAATGATTTGTAATGACTGATGACTTTATTTGGGTGTCGACACGTTTGCGGTGATGGTAAGGATGTTTTCCGTTGGATAGGTGTTGGCGGCGACAAGAATGCGCTTCGTCACCTTGCCCTTTTGCGATTTCGAGTCGAACGTCACCGTGATTTCGCCGCTTTCTCCCGGACGAATAGGCGCCTTGGGCGGTGTGGAGGTCGTGCAGCCACAGGTGGCCTCCGAGGAATAGATGATGAGGTTCGACTTGCCCGTGTTCTTGAACTTGAATGAATAGGAGAGCTTTTCGCCCTGGATGACGTTGCCGAAATCGTAATTCGTGACATCAAACGTGATGACCGGCAGCTTCTCGGCCTCTTTCTTCGACATGCCGCTCGCCGTCGCCGGATTGTGTACGTCGCTGACCTTGAAGTCGCCCTCTTGCGCCGGCTTCCGATGGCAGGAACAAATGGTCAAAAGACCCAATATGATAACTACAACTGCTGTTTTCTTCATGCTTTTCCTTTAATTCTGATACAATCCGCGCCCAGACTTGTTGAGTTTCCCCTGGTCGCGCAAATCTACTATAATCTTATCCAAAATGCCGTTGATGAACAACTTGCTCTTTTCTGACGAATAGTATTTTGACAAATCGATGTATTCGTTCAGCGTCACTTTTACCGGAATGTCGGGAAATTCCGTCAACTCGCAAATGGCCATTTTCATCAACAGCATGTCCATGCCAATCACACGATCCAACTCGTAGTTCTGGAGCTTGGCCTCAATCATCTGCTCATACTCGGCGGAATGTTCCAAGGTCTTCGTGAACAATCTGCGACAAAAACGTTCCTCTTCCCTGTCATTCTTAAAAAGCGTTAATATTTTGCAGTCGTCACCTTTGTTTTCCTTGAAATCGCTGATGTTCATGTACAGCATCGTCAAGGCTTCGTCGTAGTCATCCAACCAATTGGCATCCTTCTCGCCGAAGAACCAACGCATGTGGTCATCCTCCAAGAAGATGTTTTGTATAATGCTGAGCACTAATTTTTTGTCTTCATCATACGTGCCTTCTCTTGTGGTCATGTATTTTTTATACTCATCCGTCTCTTCAATGGCGTGAAACAATTTCACAATGAAATCCGTGTCTTCCGACCAGTTGATGCGAAATTGCGGGATAAGTTTTTTTAACGTGACGTTGTTTTCGATTTGCGCAATGACCTTGTTGTCCACGAATTTCGTGTTCGGGTTAAGGTCTTCCTCCGTGGGAAAATGTTTTCCTTTGAGGTCTTCGAGCTTGTTGCTCCGGTAATAGACGACTTCCGGAAGGATGGAGAAGAGCCATACGAAAAGCGGGTAGCAATTCTTGACCGTCTTCACCAAATCCGCCTCGGCTGCTTCCACCGTCTCGAATGGCTTGAGACTGTGCGCAAAAAGTGCCTGCATCGTCTTTGTTCTGAGAAATCTACGACTTATCATGGTCTTTTGTGTTCAAACAGGGACGATTATTTCAACGTGAAGGAGCTTTCGCCGAGCAGTTGGTCGTCGGTGAAGATTTGGACGATGTACTTGCCCTTGATGGCCTTGTCGTCCGACATGAGATCCCAGTTGAGTGTGACGTTTTGCGCCTTGTTGTTGTAATTGACGACAGTCTTGGAGGAATATTGGAGACGCTGGCCTTTATGCACAAAAGAGAACGAATCGGAGGACCCCGGGGTGAGCACCTTGCCCGTGCCCGGAATGGCGATGCGGCAATAGACATTGACGGGACCCGGTTCGATGAGGGCATTTTCGCCCAACACAAAGGAGGTTTTGATGCGTTTCACGCGGGCGGCCTTGTCCGTAACCTCCTCCTGACCCTTAGCCTTGACATTGTAGCCGGCGCTATGGATGCTGTAGGCGGTATAAACGGCAGCGTTGATGATTTTGCTGGTCAAGTCCTCGTTGGATTTCTGAATGTTGGCCTTATCTTGGCGTTCCTGCTCCAAATCGGCCTTCACCTGCGTGTTCTCAGTCTTCAGAGCCTGGTTCTCCTGATAAAGCTTATCCATCTCCTGCACATACTCTTGCGAAATATTCTGCAGGCGGGCGAGTTGCTTTTTGATTTTGTTGTAGTCGGCCTGCGAGTTGATGAGGTGCTCGATCTCGGCGGCATTGGCCATGATGATGCTGTCCTTCTCACTCAACTGCTCTGAAAGGTCGCCATACTGCGCCTTGATGCGCTCGTGTTCGGCCAACAAGGCATCAAGTTCGCCCTGCAACTCATAGTTGGAATTTTCAATCTTGACATACTCCTTGTTCATCACCGGCTTAGCGAAAAAGCCGAAGTAGAGCGTGGTCAGCAGGAACAATCCTGCAAGAGCTCCCAAAATGATGACCCATTTCTTCAACGGATTGGTTTCTGAATTCTGCATTTCAGTGTTTCTTGAATAATTGCTTGTGGTTTCCATTATGATGTTTTTTATTGATTTCTGGATTTACAATAACGAACTTGAGACCTTAAAATTGTTTTTCACACTATTTTGTCAACAAATAGTCGCGCAATTCCTTGGGCACGTAAAAAGTTTTGTTGATGGGGAAATAGATGATGACGGATTTCATCTCGCACTTTTGCTTGTTGACGGTCACAAAGTTGGTGTAACTGTCGGCAACGAGCACGTTTTTCTTGTTTTTGACAGTCAAACGGTATTCGTAGGGGCCAAGACTGTCTATGGTACAGGCAAATCCATCGAAAACTTCGCGGTAGTCGGCAAAATTATCGCGCGTGAGCTTTTCGAGCGCATCGTCGGCAAGGCCCATCTGGCCACGGATATACTCATGGATTTCGATGTTCGTGTGTACGCCGCGCATCTCCCTGCCCATAGGATGGTACATGGCCGTGAAGACATCCTCCGCCGTGTGTCCGAACGTCGTGAAGCCAAAATAGGTGCGACCGTAAATCACCTGCGACAACATCTTGGTAAGCGACAGGTTGTTCTTGCGCTGCTCCTTGTCGATGGGCGATTTCTTGTAATCTTTGGCAGTCTGCAAATACTCGATTTCTGCATCTTGAAGGTCGATGTCGAAATACTCCTTGAAAAGCGCGGGCCATTGGTCGGTTTCCACCTCTTTCATCTTGGAAGACATGGTGGCCGTGGAGATTCTGTAAGCATCGAGCGGCTCCATGATTTGTTGGAGCGAGAGCTTGTCGTATCCGTGATTGGACTTGGCATTGCCGATGGTAAGCGCGCTGTTGCCATGGTCGGGAAGCACCACGATGAGGGTATGGCCATCCTTTTCGGCAAACTGCTGGGCCACATGGAAGGCATTGTCGAACGCGATGAAGTCGAGAATGGCGGACTTGGCATCGTTGTCGTGGGAAGCCCAGTCCACCTTGCTGCCCTCGATCATCAGGAAGAATCCGTCGGGGTCGGACGAAAGCAGTTCAAGGGCTTTTTGCGTCATTTCAGCCAAGGACGGGGTCGTCTTGGGGTCGCGCTCCAAGTCGTAGGGCATGGAATAACGTCCATATAAGGCCCACATCGGCGCTTTGCGGCATTGTTGCATCCCGGCATAGTCGTTATAATAGAGGGAGTAGCCATTTTCCTTGAGAAACAACGAATCATTCGGATACAGACAGGCGGTGCCGCCGCCGATGAGCACATCCACCTTGTTATGCACAACTTGCGGTGCGATAATGCCATATTTGCCCCTGTCGTAGGAGTGCGCGGCGCAGTCGGCGGGCGTGGCGTGCGGAAACTCGCACGTGACCACCAGACCAGTGGACTTGCCCTGTAAGCGCTTGGCCGCCTCCAACAGTGTGGTCAGCGGCTGGTAGGCGCGGGCGGCATCCACGGGCACCAGGTCGTGATCCGTCTTCACTGGATAGGTGGAGACAAAACCCGTTTGGGAAGGGTATCCCGTCATATAGCATGAGGTGGTGGGCGCAGAATCCCCGATCGGCGCATCGGAGGAGTACGTACGCGTCAATCCCGTGACAAATGCGTCCAGATAAAGATAATTCTCGGAAGGATTGTGATAGGTTTTGTACCAACGAGCTGCTGAAAGCAGGCTGGTGGAGGTGCCGTCGGTAATCATCAGGATGACATTTTTGATGTCACCCGTTTGCGCAAAAGATGCTAACGCAAACATTACCAACATATTAAAAAGAACAATTCTTTTCATTTCCTTTTGTCTTTAAAACCGTGCAAAAGTACAAAAATTTGTATTTTTGCGCCTCAAAAAAAGAGAAATATGAAGATTATTGACGTAACCCATTATTTGGAGGAAAGATTTCCGTTGCGGTTGCAGGAGGATTTTGACAACTGCGGTGTGCAATGTGGCGACGTGGAACAGGAAATCACGGGCGCGCTGGTCTGTTTCGAGATGTCCGACAAAGTCATCGACGAAGCCATCGAGCTGGGCGCCAACCTGGTGATTTCGCACCACCCGCTGATGTTGCGTCGCGGCATTTGCAAAATCGAGCCCAAGGATCGGGTGGGCAAAATCATCTGCAAGGCTTTGCGCCATGACCTGGTGCTCTACTCGATGCACACCAACATCGACAGTGTGGAGGGCGGGGGCAACGACGCTTTCGCGGAACGCCTTGGGCTGAAAAACGTTGAGGTGCTGGTTGCCAACGAAAGCGGCCTGCCCGGGCAGAACGGTTTGGGGCGCGTGGGCGCACTGCCCGCCTCGATGTCCGCCATGGACTTCCTGCACTACGTCAAGGAACACATGGGACTGCATACGCTGCGCTACTACGGCGACATGACGCGCCCCGTGCAGCGCGTGGCCGTGTGCGGGGGCGGCGGAGCCTCCTTCATCGAAAACGCCCTCGCCGCCAAAGCCGACGCCTACGTCACCGGCGACGTCAAATACCACGACTTCTTCCGCGCCAACCGACAAATGCTCATCGTTGACATCGGACACTACGAAGGCGAATACTTTATCAAGGAAATTATTTATAAGGCACTTAAAGAAAAATTTGCTACCTTTGCCGCCTCAATTTCCAAAAGTGACATTTTGGAAATAATGTATTTATAACAAATTGACTGTTAAAAAGTTATATATTTCCTATGGCAAAAAAGAAAGTTACTGAAGAGGAAGTTTCCACCCCTGTTGAGGAAACCGCCGCCGAAACCAAGACCTCCACAACGAAAAAAGTGACCCCGAAAAAGACGGTCGCCAAGAAAACCACCACCAAGAAAACCACCAAGAAAGTGGCCAAGAAGCCCGCCGTGGAGACTCCTGAGGTTGTGGAAACCCCTATCGTGGAAAACGAAGAAGCCACCGTTGTGGAAAAGAACATCGAGGGTGATGTGGACGTGGAAACCACTCAGAATGGCATCATCGAGGTGAAAAAACATGAGCAGGACACGGGACATACCGAAGAAATCACCATCGAACAAAAACTGCTTTCCCTCTACCATCTTCAGCAAATCTGCTCCAAGATTGACGAAATTCGCGTCATCCGCGGAGAATTGCCCGAGGAAATCCGCGACAAGGAGGATGAATGCGAAGGCAAACGTACCCGTATCGCCAAATTCAACGACGAAATCAACATCCTCAATCAAAAGATTTCTGACGAAAACAGAAACAAGGAAGATGCCGCTGCCCTGATTGAAAAATATCAAGAGCAACAGAACCACGTTCGCAATAATCGCGAATATGAATCCTTGAACAAAGAAATCGAATATCAACAACTCGAGATATTAGGCGCAGACAAGAACAAGGGCAAATTCGAGGCTGAAATCGCGAACAAGAAAGAACTTATAAGCGAAACCGAAACCAAGCTCAACGAATTGGAAGAGATTCTTGCACAAAAAAAGGCAGAACTGGATGTTATCGTGGAGTCCACCAAGAAAGAGGAATTGGAACTCCTTGAAAAGGCTGAAGTCTTAAAGGCTTCTGTCGACGAGCGTCTGCTCACCGCCTTCGAGCGCATCCGCAAAAATGCCCGCAACGGCTTGGCCATCGTCAAGATCGAGCGTGATGCCTGCGGCGGCTGCTTCAGCAAAATCCCGCCTCAACGCCAACTCGACATCGCCCTCCACAAAAAAATCATCGTCTGCGAAGCCTGCGGCCGCATTTTTATCGATGATAAGCTTGTGAGACGCGAAAAAGGACAAGAACAAGAGGAACAATAGTTCCTAAATCAAATCCTAAACCCTAACTCCCAATAAGGTCGCAGGCGTGCAGTCTGTGACCTTAATTTCTATATAGTCGCCGGGGTGCTCTGTACCATGCGGGAAAACAATCACCTTGTTTTGGCTGTTGCGCCCATAGAACTGTTCCTGTGAGCGCTTGGAGGCTCCCTCCACCAGCACGCGGAAGGTTCTGCCCACGTCGCGCTGGTTGCTCACCATGGAGAGCTCGCCCTGCAGGGCAATGATTTCCTCCAAACGGCGTGTCTTTTCTTCATCGGGCACATCGTCGGCGTAGCGCTTGGCGGAGAGCGTGCCGCCCCGCTCGGAATACTTGAACATATAGGCATACTCATAGCCCACTTCGCGCATCACCTCCAAAGTCTGCCGGTGATCCTCTATCGTTTCACCGCAAAAACCAGCAATGATGTCGGTGGAAATGGCACATTCGGGCATCAGCTCTTTGATTTTGCGGACTCGCCCCATGTAATAATCGCGGGTGTAGCTGCGGTTCATGCGCTTGAGAACGGCGTCGCTGCCCGACTGCACCGGCAGGTGGATATACTTGCATATATTATCGTAACGAGCGATTGTCTCTATCAGTTCGTCGGAAATATCCTTGGGATGGGAGGTGGCGAAACGCACGCGCAGGTCGGGTGACATTTCGGCCACGACAGCCATGAGTTTGGCGAAGGTCATCTCGCCAGCCTCATCTTTCCAATAGTAAGAATTTACATTTTGTCCCAAGAGGGTCACCTCCTTGAAACCGTCGCGGAGAAGTTGTTTCACTTCGGCGAGAATGGTCTTGGGGCTGCGGCTGCGTTCGCGCCCTCGGGTGTAGGGCACCACACAGTAGGAACAGAAATTGTTGCAGCCGCGCATGATGGACACAAAGGCGGAAACGCCATTCACATCGTAGCGCACAGGCATGATGTTGTCGTAGGTTTCCTCCTCGGAAAGCATGACATTAAAGCGCGGCCCAGCATCTCGCGAGTCGGCGATGAGCTGTGGCAGAGAGCGATAGGCATCGGGACCAGCAATGAAGTCGAGCACTGGCTCCGTGCGCAGGAGTTCCTCCTTCATGCGCTCGGCCATGCAGCCCAGAAGCCCCACCTGCAGTCCATGATGACGACGCTTGAGGGATTCCAGTTCCTGGAGACGTTTATGGATGCGCTGCTCCGCCTTTTCGCGGATGGAGCAGGTGTTAATGAGGACCAAATCAGCCTTTTCTATGTCGTCCGTCAATGCGAACATGTCTTTAAGAATGGCTGCAACAACCTCACTGTCAGCGAAGTTCATCTGACAACCATACGTTTCGATGTACAACTTTTTCATAGATGCAAAGGTACACAAAAAATGATTATCTCATTTCTTCCTCAAGCGGGGGAACATCTTTCGGAAGCGGACCAATGCCTGTGTGAATTTGCCACCGGCAACCACAATACTGACGGCGAGTATAATCAACAGCAGCCCGACGATGTCGCGCCCTGTCAAGGTTTCCCCGAACACAACGATGCCGAAAAAGATGGCCGTGGCGGGTTCCAATGCTCCGAGGATAGCTGTAGGTGTGGAACCGATGCATTGGATGGCCGTAGTGGTGCAATAGAGCGAGACAGCTGTCGGCAAGAGCCCCAAGGCGAGCAAGTTGCCCCAAAGATACCACTGGTCGCGGGGCGGCACCTGCAAGCCATCGCCGGCAAGGGCGCTGATGGCAATCACGATCCACCCAAACACCAGCGCGTAGAATGTAATCTTGAGCGTCGGCACCTCCGCAAGCCGCCGCTGGTTGATGCCGACGATATAGACAGCGTAAGAAAGCGCCGACAGGAGGACAAAAAACGTCCCGATGGGCGAAAGCGTCACACCGTTCTCACCCTTGTAAAGCAGCGCAATGCCGCCCAGCGCCGCCACAATGCACACGATGGTCTGCAAAGTCAGCTTCTCCTTGAAGCCGACCGCCATGATGACAGCCACCATGATGGGATAGACAAATAGGATGGTGGAGGCTATGCCCGCATCCATATAAGTGTAGCTCCTGAACAATGTGAGCGAGGAAACGGCGAAAAGCATGCCCAGAACAATCAGGGGAAACAGCTCGCCCTTGTTGATTTTGAAACTCCTGCCGCGTGCCTTGATCATGATGCCCAAGACAGGAATGGCGCACAGATATCGGAAAAACAGCACCGAATCGGGCTGAAGGCCGGCCTTGTAAAGCGGCAGCGCAAACAACGGATTCATCCCATAGGAGGCCGCCGCAATGGCACCAAGAATATAACCCTTGACTTTAACGTTCATACTACTTTTTTAAAGGTGGCGCTCTTTTGCGCTGACTTTCAGCGGCGAAACAGGTTGAATGGAAGGAAGCGTCCGGTGCGGCGACAGTAGGATTCGTACTCATCACCGAAATCTTTTTGGAGACGTTTCTCTTCTGAACGCACTTGGATCAACATGATCACCACGAAAAGGACAAAAACGACCACCGCCTGCCATGTCCACAGCAGCACACATAAACCAATCAGATAGATGAACGTACCCGTCAGCATGGGATTGCGACTGAGGAGATACGGCCCTTCGGTCATCAGATGCTTCGTGCGGGGCGCCACCTCGTAGTTGAAGGCATCCATTGGATTGCCGTTCCCCACCTTGCGCATATAAACTATCGACCAAACACTGAGCGCCAAGCCACAGGCACACAGTGCCCCAGCAACTATTATCCGCCAAAGAGGCGCTTCGCACAGAACAGGTTTACATGAGCAAAGCCACATCACGCAGGGCAACACTACAACAAACAGGATAAAACCTGACACGTAGCCAAGTATTTCACGGAATTTATTCATACCTATCATTATGTCTATTTCGAGCGCAAAGGTACAAAAAGTTTCCCGAATTCAGCCAGTTGCGCCACCAGTCCTGTAAAACCCAAGCTAACAAAGCAGAGGGCAAGAATGGCAGCCACTTTCGGGAATATCGTCATCAAGTCGCCGAAAAACGTTGCATTCTCCGTCTCCACCATCCATGCCGGACTCAGCAGCGCCAGCAGTATGCTTATCCCCCCGGTAATGATGCCCGCGATGAACACGACCACTAGCATCCGACGATAACGCCGTACTTGCGCATTCTTGTACTGTTTCGCGTATTCCACCGCTTCTAATTTCTTGGATAGCTGGGTCATGTACTCCTTTGGGTTGCCCAGAGCAGGCTGGTATCGGGCAAAAACATCTTCTAATTCCTTATCTTTCATTGTTTCAATGTTTTTCTTAGTTTATCACGTCCTCTCGACAGTTGCTTTTTTACTGCCAGCTGGGAGTTGCCGGTAATTTTGGAAATCTCTTTCACCGAATAGCCGTTAAGGTAATAAAGCAGTATCGCTGACTTCTCCTTTGACGGCAACGTGCCGAGCGCCTCATATAAATCCTGATATTGGAACGATTCGTCAGCGGAGAATGTGCCGGCAAACTGTGCGGCTGTTTCCAAGTCCACTTCGCGTCGTTTCGGCGACCGCTGGTGGTCAAGGAAGGTGTTGTAGGCGATTTTGAACAGCCATGTGGAGAACTTTGCCTGTTCCATGAAACGGTCCAGGGCAACGTAGGCCTTGATCATGGCTTCCTGCGCAATATCCTCGGCCTCCATCCTGTCGCCGCCACAAAGAGCAAGCAGAAATCTTCGCAAAGACTCCTGCTCCCCTGAAACGATGGCTATGAATTGTTCTCGCGTCATCTGTGCGATTCTTACTGTTCTTTCAAACGTTGCTCCTCAGCTTCGATTTCTCCGCGCAACTGCTTTTTAGATACAAGATAGTGGATGAGGAATGCAATGCCCATGGCCATCATGACTCCGCCGATGAAGAGTCCGTTTTCACGGTTTCCGAAAAACACCAGTCCGCAAAGATGCGGAATAAGGATGGCAAGCCCCATCAGTGTCATCATACCGCCACTGAACATGTTTTCCAACAGTTTCTGTTTGATAGTCTTATGCGACTTGCTCGACACATTCAGTTTTTGCATCACTTCGGCGGGATCAAGGTTGGGTTTTTTCTCCATAAGTGTCATCAGAAGTTCCGTTTGCTTGTCAATTTCATGCGATTTCCGCTTGTTCGTAATCCAAACAATCATGATCGGGAGCACCACGCAGCATCCAATGACAATGATAATGATCATAATGATTCCTAAAATTGATGTTTCCATATTTTCAAGTTTTAAGGTTAGACAATTCAAATTTTCTGAACCGATTCAACCTTTAAACGAAACAGCGGGGCAAAAGGTGACGTCTGCATAATATTTTTTTCAACGTCCAAATTTTAGGGAATGTTCTCCCTTATTTCAATATTTGTTCCGTGTGCGCCTTGGTATTTACTTTGCTGATGGCATCGACAATAACGCCATGTTCGTCAATAACATAAGTGGTTCTGAGTGTGCCTTCGGTCACCTTGCCGTACATCTTCTTCTCGCCCCAGGCCTCGTAGGCCTTCAGGATGGTGAGGTCTGTATCGGCGATGAGGTGGAAAGGCAGCTCGTATTTTGCGATGAACTTTTGGTGCGAGGCAGCGCTGTCGCGGCTCACACCCAGCACCTCGTAACCCATGGCGATGAACCGCCGGTAGTTGTCGCGCAAGTCGCAGGCTTCGGCGGTGCAGCCCGGCGTGCTGTCTTTGGGGTAAAAATACAAAACCAGCTTCTTGCCGTCGAAGTCGGTCAGTTTCACGAGATTTCCATTTTCGTTAATGCCCTCAAAGTAAGGGGCTTTGGTTCCTATTTGTAACATATTGATTGTTTTTTAGTGATTACCAGACTGCAAAAATACAAAATGGTATGATGTGATTTACATGTTCGCCAAACAAAAATTTGCCAAGTTCCCAAATGAAATTACGCCAACTCGCTGAACAATTTTTAATTGTATTTTTGCAGAATTGAAATTAGTGTGAAATGAAGGAAAGAACCATCCGCCCCGCACGTTTGCCGCAAGACGCCGAGAGAATCCTTGAGGTTTTCGCAGCCGCCAAGGGCATCATGGTGGCAGATGGCAACACGAAACAGTGGGTCAACGGCTATCCGTCGCTGGAGGTTGTGCAGGCGGATATGGAGAAGGGCGGCGCCTTCGTGGTAGAAGAAGAAGACGTCGTGGCCTATTTCGCCTTCCTGCCCTCACCCGAACCCACCTACAGCACCATCTACGACGGCAAGTGGCTCGACGACACCCAGCCCTACCACGTTGTCCACCGCATTGCCAGTCTTCCCGATGTGCACGGTATCTTCCAGAGTGTGATGGAGTTCGCCTTCGCCCGCGACCGCAACATCCGCATCGACACGCACCACGACAACCGCATTATGCAGCACAATATCCAGAAGCACGGCTTCTCCTATTGCGGCATCATCCTTTTGGTCAACGGCGACGAGCGGCTGGCATATCAGAAAATAGTTTAAAACAACAAATTATGAATCAGCAATTCACGGCAAAAGAAACCATCGCCTACCTCGAATCCCTCCGCAATGAGAAGCAGCGGGTCGTGCTGATGCGGTTCTTCAAGACAGGGCCGGGACAGTACGGCGAGGGCGATGAGTTTCTCGGTCTCAAGGTTCCGCAGACCCGCGAGGTGGTGAAGGCCGTCGCCAAGGATTTCCCGCTCGGCGAGGTGCCCGGATTGCTCATGTCACGATGGCACGAGGTAAGGCTCTGCGGACTGCTGATCCTCGTTTCGAAGTTCGAGAAATTAGCCACGAAACGGTTGGCAAACAACGCGGAAGCGGCCCGCCGGCGAGATGAAATCCTCACGATGTACCTGCAATACGCCGAACAGGCCAACAACTGGGATTTGGTGGATTTATCCACCCACAAGATACTGGGCAACTGGCTGTTGCTCCCCACTTTTCTTGGCGGCGAAGAGTTAGCCATGCACGAGGACTACAAGGTAAAAGTGATGGACGAGTTGGCCGCCAGTCCCTGCCTCTGGAAGCAGCGCATGAGCATGGTTTGCACATGGAAAACCTTGCAGCAGGGCGACTATTGGTGGTGCTTGCGCTATGCGGAAGTCCACCTGCGCCACCCGCACGACCTGATGCAAAAGGCGGTCGGCTGGATGCTCCGCGAAATGGGCAAACGCATCAGCATGGATATGCTGCGCGAGTTCCTCCAGCTGCACGCACACGAAATGCCCCGCACCACCCTCCGCTACGCCATTGAGCAAATGGATGACGAGGAACGGAGGATGTGGATGCAAATGTAATTTTGGCTGTTAGCTGTTGGCTATTAGCCATTGGCTTTAAAAGCTAACAGCCAATAGCTAAAGGCTAAAAGCCAAGTAAACTATTCATTCACGAACGCAGAGAACTTCTCCGCCTGCTCTTTCAGCATGGCCACCTGCTCGTCGGTGAGGTTGAACTCACCTTTGGTCCAGGCCTCCACGCCGAGGGCGATACCCGTCTGCGGCTCTTTCATCACCTGCATCTTCATGAACTCCAGCAGATCATTCAGCTTGGCGCGACACGAGCGTGTCTGGTTGTTGCCACCAGCACCGCTCACGGTCACCTTCTTGCCGACTGCTGCCGTGGGGTTTGTGAAGTTGCTGATGTCCATCGGACGGGAGAGCCAGTCCAACAGGTTCTTGAGCAGACCGGGATAGCTGAAGTTGTATTCGGGCGTGAAGATCCAGATGCCATCGGCGGCGAGGACCTCCTTCCGCACACGCGTCACAGGAGCGGGCGTTTCCACTTCCAAATCCTGATTCATCAATGGAACATCTTTAAAATCAAGATATTGGATATTAAACTGGCCTTCTAACATTTTCTCTGCCAAACCAGCCAACTGGCGGTTAAAAGATTGTTTGCGCAGGGAACTCACGATAAAGAGGATATTTTTCATAAGGGTGATTTTAATTTTTACCCGGCAAAAGTACAAAATTTTGTACTTTTGCCGTCCAAACAAAATTTGATGTTAAACAAAAACATAATAAAATGAAAAACGTGAAATTACTTTTGGTCCTTATGGCCGTGACACTGATCGCCGTCTCTTGCGGTCCAAAAAAAGAAAAATCCCTTAAGGATGCATCAAAACTTGTCCTCTATTATTCTCAAACCGGCAACACCAAAGCTGTGGCGGAAGAGATTGCCACAAAGCTCGGTGCCGACATCGAGGAGATCACGATGGTGGATCCCTATGACACCGCTTTCCAGGCGACAATTGACCGCTGCATGCAGGAACGTGAACAGGGAATTATTCCTGACATTCATCCTATCAAAGCCGACATCGCCAGCTACGACGTCATCTTTTTAGGCTTTCCTGTCTGGTTCGGCACCTACGCACCGCCCATGCAAAAGTTTCTTCTCAGTACAGACTTGAGCGGCAAGAAAATCGTGCCGTTCTGTACCTTCGGCAGCGGAGGGGGAGAATCCAGTGTGAAAGATTTGAGACAAGCTGCACCCGATGCGATAGTGTTACCCGGCTACGGTGTTCGCGCTGCCCGTTTGGAGGCCATGCCTAAGGAGATTGACAATTTCTTGAAATCCAGTGGTTTCCTTGAGGGCAAAGTGGTCCATTTGGAGGCATTTTCCGAACCACACGATGTTAGCGAGGAGGAAGCAGCCATTTTCAATGCTGCCATTGATGGTTATCCGATGCTGCACGCGAAAGCTAAAACCGTAGCCACCCGTGCCCTTCCCAACGGAGAAGAGTACCTGTTCACTGCAGAAGATCTGCCCCGCGAGGACAAGCCCGATATGCCACCCGCCGGCGAAATACGGGTTTTTGTAACCGTTGAGAACAACCAAGCTCCGGTGTTCACGAAGGTAATCCGATAAAATCCCTGCTGACAGGCTTATTCATCTGTCTGACAGGTTATTGCCTTTGCTTATAATTTGTCGGTCAAGTATGAAAAATTCTTTGCTTTCGATATGTATCTTTTTGCTGTGGCCTGAAGACTTAGTACGACCTGTGGACAAAACAGCAGGAAAACGGGTGGTTTGGGACTTTTAGTTGAAAGTGTTTTCTGGAGAATTATAACCTTCACTTAATCACTTACGCAGTATTAGTGTAATGCAATAATTGATGAATAATATTACTATCCTATTATCATTTCTTCAACTTTCTTGACTTTTCACTAAAATTTTACACCTTTGCGTGCTTGTTGTTGTGAACTCTCTTAATACAGCTCCACAAAATCCCGCACAATTCTGAAAATCGGCTCGTAGCTGTCGAAGATGGCGTGCTTGTAGTTGTCGTAGGGGGTGTGGTAGTACTTGAAGGCGTCGCCCTCCTCGTTTTCGAAGAAGATAGTGGGCACGTGGCGCTGGGCGAACGGGTAGTGGTCGCTGTTGCCGGCCAACTCGCCACGGTTCAAGTCCTTGAAATAGTGCTTTTCCTTGTTGAGCTGCTCAAAGAGCGCATAACCGTGCATGCCCTCGTCGCTCACCTCGCAATATTGCACGGGGTTGTTGTCACCAATCATGTCAATGTTGAAGAGGTACTTGATTTGCGTCAGCGGCACGACGGGATGCTCCATGTAGTATTCCGAGCCGCGCAGATTGGCATCTTCACCTGAAAAGGAGATAAAATACATATCATATTCTGGACGGTTCTGGGCGTAATACTTGGCCAACGTCACGATGGCGGCAGTGCCCGAGGCGTTGTCGTTGGCGCCAGCGTAGAACAACTTCTTGCCCAGGTTGCCGAGGTGGTCGTAGTGCGCCGTGAAGACATAGCAGCTGTCGTGCCGCCTGCCCTCCACCTTGGCGATGACATTGAAGAGTTCGTAATCCTTCAGAAATTTGTTCTCAATATTGACGGTGATGTTCTGCGCATCTTTCGGGAAATCCGATGTGGCCCAGATGACGGGTTTGCCCATAATTTTCTCGCCGTATGCCTTATAGAACTTCAGCAGTGGTTCCCACGTCTGGATCATCCCCGCGTTGGCGCATTCGGTGCCGCCCCATATTTTCTTAAAATCCTGATAGTGCTTGTAGGAGAACCAGAAGTCGCAGACCACAAAGCAGTCCTTGTACTCGGGCTTCGCGAGGTCGGCGAACATCTTGTCGGCATCGTAGTTGGTTGTATCCACATAGTAGAGCTTGTAGGTACCCTGCACGCCGGGCGAGTACTCGCGCATCGAGAAATCGACGCCCGGGGTCAGTTTGCGGCCATCGACGGACATTTCCACCTTGCTGGGGAAGGTGTTGATGTCAATGGTGAACGGCTGGCAAATCACCTCATCTACTCCTGCCTTCTTGTATTCTTTTGCCAGATATTTTCCAGCCTTGTTGGCCCCGCCGTAGGCATAGCCACGGCCTTGGTATTTCGCGGAACTCAATTCCTTGACAATCTGTTTGTAATGGGGTAAATCCTGAGCCTGTAGAGATGCAATGCATTGCGTCTCTACAAACACAAACGCCATCAAAATGACAATCAGTTTTTTCATTGCAGAGATTTTTTAAACGGACTGCAAAGATAATTTTTTTGTCCATTTATTTTGGAGCTGGTATAGGAACAATAAAAAAAGGAATAAGTTGTTTTTTGAAAAAATGTATTTTTGTACAATGTGTAAAACTATTTTGATTTCTTTGTAGAATATTGAAAATAAGAAGTTTTATTGTTTTGATAATGGTAAATCATAATTCTTTCCCAATGAAAAAATTATGTTTCTGTCTTTTGTTGTTGGCAACAGTTCGCCTTTCCGCCCAAGGCATCCTCAATGGGATTGTCATCAGTCCTTATGAGAATGCAGAACACAATGTTTCTGTGGAACTCTTCACCAATAATAGCGACCGTTTTGATGACAAGATTGAAACATTGGTTGCCAAAACACTGACAGATAAAAAGGGTTATTATCAGATAGAGGGTATTGCTCCGGGCACATATGCGGTACGGTTCAATAACAAGGGCGACAGCACTTGTATGACAATCACTATGATTAACGTGGAAATCGCAGGTGGTGACAAGTTGTTGGATGTGAGATTGAATCCAAGATGCACCTCTTTTGGACCACCTTTAGAATGCATTAGTAAAAAAGGATCCATCTCCCCCTCCCCAAAAATAACAGTACAGCTGGAAACACATCCTAAATACAAGGTGGTGACGAAGGTTGAATTCGAGATTATTGCGAGCGGGGAAAAAAGTTTTCGTTATACCAACGACAACCCCATTGTCACGCAATACTTCCCTGCCGGCACGGGTCGGGTGCGGGTCCGGGTTTACGAGCATCTAGGCTATGATCTGTGGCAGCTGGTAAAGACGTACGTCGCAAAACCTCGCGTCACAAGGTAATGTTCTAACGGATAACAAACCAATAATTCAACAATGAAGAATCTAACAATCCTTTGCTCTCTCGTTTTTATGACCGTGTGCATAAGTGGTTGTGTCCTTGCACAATCCGCGCAGGTGGAAGGCCATTACACTTATGAGCACGCCTTTAACTATGACTTGATGAAGTGCCGTCTTGATGTACACGAGACCGGCACTATGGACTTTGCCTCCGGTGGCAGCGCCCTCGACTCGGCCCGACAGGTCTATACGGCAACTATGGAAGATGGCTGCAAGGTGACCTTCGTGTTCAACTACATCAGTCCCAGTCGCTGGCGCCTTGAGGGCGAGGACTTCCACTTCGCCGGCATCAAGGAGAGTTTCCGTATGGAGTTGATGGAAACGGATGCCGGAAAGTGCGATCCGGTGCTTGCCGAAAAGCTGGCGCAGGAGATCATCAGAGTCATCAGCGGCAGTTGCGACTACGCGTACAAGTTCCACCTCGACACGTTGACGGACAAGAAGATGCAGTGGAGTTTCACCTACCGTGACGGCCACAGCGACACGTGGGAGTTTTATCGGAATTAGATACCTTTGCCGTCCAATGTTATACCTTGCTTTAGCCATACTGTTTTCATCCGGCGTGTTCGTCACCATGCGCTTCTTCAAGCGTTTTGAACTGGACAACCACCAGGCGCTGATGTGGAACTACGTCTTCGCCACGGTCACCGGATTCCTGATATGTGGCCGGTACGACACGCTTCCCCAGTTGGTTCATGAGCCTTGGTTCGGTTTGTCGCTGCTGACGGGTTTCTGGTTCATCTTCACCTATCTGCTGATGACCGCATCGACCCAGACATCCGGCGTCACCGTCACCTCGCTCTCCAGCAAACTGTCGGTGGTGCTGCCCACCTTGGCCGGTGTGCTCATCTTTCATGAACAACTGAATCTGATGGTCTCGGCAGGGATCGTTTTAGCTTTGATAGCTCTGGTTTTGGTGGTGGGAGGAGATGGCAAAATATCCGACAATACAAGAAAAATCAACTGGTTGCTGCCTGTGTTGATTTTCTTCGGCACGGGAACCGGCGATGTTTTGATGAAACTCAACGAGCAACACAACACTGGTGACAACATGGGTTTCATGATTGCATTCATCTATCTGATTGCCATGCTGTTCGGTATTGCTTTGGTGGTTTATGACCTCATAACCGGCAAATCCAAATGGCAGGGCAAAAACCTTCTCGGCGGCATTGCATTGGGTGTTATCAACTTCTTCTCCACCTACTGCGTGTTTCACGCGATGCGCTATTTTGACAATGTGGTGCTGTTTCCCATCTACAACATCGGGGTGGTCTGCCTCACCGCCATGATCGGCTGGCTGCTCTTCAAGGAAAAGCTGACATGGAAGAACTATCTGGGTCTCGCCATTGCCATCATCGCCGTGGTGCTGATTACGGTGAGGATATAAGGAAGTATTTGCGTATTTTTGCCGCCAAAAAAACAAGGATAACAAATTAATAATGCAGATATGAAAAAGACTTTGATTATGATTTCTTTGTGCGCCTTGCTCTTTGGTTGCACAAAAAACTGGGGTTCTTCCACAACACTGAACTACCCCATCAGTGGTTCTTACACCAGCCTTGACGTGAGCGACGCCTTCGATGTGACAGTAAGCGACCAAGTGACTGACGTGGTCGTCACGGTGGGCGAACTGGCTCACGACAGAGTGATCGTGAAGGTTATCAACGGTGAGCTGCAAATCGGTTTCAAGCCGAATACAAGATACAACGGCACGGCCAAGGCGATCATTCCCGCCACATCCACCTTGCGCGAACTTGACCTCAGTGGGGCGTCGTCGTTCACGGGCGACCTCAATGGCGAAGATGTGGATATTGACCTCTCAGGTGCTTCAACCTACCGGGGCACTATTAACGCCGCCGAACTGGATGTCGAACTCTCCGGCGCATCTGATGCCCATATCAGCGGTGTGTGCCAGAACAAGATGGAAATCGAACTCAGCGGGGCCAGCACCCTGAAAGCCGCCAACCTTAACGCTCAGTCCGTGTCTGGACATTTGAGCGGCGCCAGTGATGCCGATGTCACTGTCTGTTCCAGTCTGAATGTGGAACTCAGCGGCGCCAGTACCCTCACCTACGGAACTGTGTCGAACGAGTGCCATCCTGTCGTCAACTGCCCTACTTCTGGTAGCTCAACGGTTAGACCGCGGTAGGAATCATTTTTTATTATGAACTGGACCATTATCATCATCGAAACCATCGTCATGACCGCCGCGTTCACGGCCATGATTCTGATTCCGCTCGTGAAGAACCCTGTGTGGTGGATCCACGACTACCCGGAAGACATTCAGGAGGAATATTTCAAGACACATGAGCGTGTGCCGTCGAAATTCTTCACCAAGACCGTGTTGATCAAGAAAGGCCTTGCCCTTCTCGTCGCCCTTGCCTTGATGCTCGGACTGATGAAGTTGGCCGGCGCATACAACTTCTGGTCGGCCTTCGCATTGAGCTACGGTATCTGGCTCGTCATCGACTGGTACGACTGTTTCTTCCTCGACTGGGTGCTTTTCGCCAACATGAAGTCCGTGCGACTGCCCGGCACCGAGCAGATGGACGCGGCCTACCATCAGAAAAAATACCACTTTGTACAGTCGCTGTGGGGCATGTTGATCGGACTGATTCCGTGTCTTATCGGGGCGGGGATTTATGCGTGGTTGTGCTGCTGATTTTTATCTCCACGGATCACACGTATCTACACGTATATCAAAGCCGACCTCATTTATACGCGCAGATACGAGAGATACGCGGAGATATTGTTTCTGGAGATTTGCGAGAAAATAAAAAATAACATGACAAAACTCGAAAAAATCCTGACCCTTTTCATCGGCATCGGCGCAATTGGCGGTGCGGTGATGATGTGGGTTGACCCTACGGGCGTAAAGTGGGGCGGCGAGCCACTGTTAGAGCTGTTGCGGGCGAAGATGCCCTGGCCGGATATCTTCTTCCGGAACTTCATCCCGTCGGGCTTCGTGCTGCTGTTCCTGAACGGCATCACCCAGTTGGTCGCGGCGTACCTGCTCTTCAAGAAGCACCCGCTCGCGCAGTGGGCCGTCCTCGCCTGCGGCATCATCCTGATGCTCTGGATCGTCCTCGAATGGTGGGTCTGGGGCTTCAACGCCATCAGCAACCTCTATTTCGTGCTAGGACTGCTGGAGGCCGTGGCGGCGATAGTATGTATGAAACAACGAGCCAATAGCTAAAAGCCAAAAGCTAATAGCCAAACCCATGGCTAATCTCGTCACTACCATCCGCATCCTCTGCAGCATCGCCCTCTTGTTCTGCGCGGCGCTCACCCCGTGGTTTTACGTGCTCTACATCACCGCAGGCGTTTCCGACATGGTTGACGGGTGGGTCGCGCGCAAGACGAACACGGCCAGTGATTTCGGCTCGAAATTAGACACTGTGGCGGACATCATCTTTGTTGTGGTTTGTTTAGTCAAGCTGCTGCCGGTCCTGCACCTCCCAGTTTGGATTTACATCTGGATTGGCATCATCGCCTGCATCAAGGTCTTCAATATCATTTACAGCTATGTCGTTCGCAAGCAATTCTTGTCCGACCACAGCATCCTGAACAAAGTCACCGGCGCGTTGCTGTTTGTCCTTCCGTTGACGTTGTCTGTCATCGATGTGCAATATAGTGCGGCGGCGGTTTGTGCGGTGGCGGCGATGGCGGCAATACAAGAAGGAGTTCGGGGGAAAATGTATTTTTGCCGCTGAAAAATTCTGCAATAAGATAATGAACGACAAAGAGCTATATCGTGAGATGGGGACGCTGACCAAAAGGAAGGAGGATTGGCAGGGAAACATTGCGTACGTCGGGTCGCTGTTGGAAAAACATTCGCCGAAGATTACGGCCAAGGCGTTGTGGCTGCTCGGCGAAATGGGATTGTTATATCCCGAAGAAACAGCACTTTACGTTGAGAAGATTGCCTCGTTTTTGGATTCGCAGGAGGATTTGTTTCGGGAACGGGCATTGAACGCACTGGGTAGAATCGGTCGGGCTCGATTTGAAACCGTGAAGCCCTATTGGGATAAGATGTTCGGGCTGGCCACGGACGACAATCCCCGTGTCAGACTGGCTTTCATTTGGGCATCGGAGAACATTGCCACCAACACTCCCGATGTGTACGAGTTCCATTTGCCGTTGTTTGCCGAACTGCTCCACGACACCGACGACAAGGTTCGGATGGAAGCGCCGGAGATGTTCCGCGTGATGGGGAAACGGCGTCCGCAGTGGGTGATACCCTATATGGAAGAGTTGCAATGGTTAGCCGAGAACGATGCGAACCCGGTGGTGCGGATACATTGCGCGGGGGCGATACGAATGATTTGAAATCTCCTCAAAACATTGTATTTTTGCACCCTCAAAATCCTGTGTCAGAACAATGAATATCAGATTAGAACAACCACAAGACTACCGCGAAGTGGAAAACCTCACGCGCGAGGCGTTCTGGAACGTCTATCGTCCGGGGTGCACGGAGCATTATGTACTTAATCAATATAGAAACAACCCCGATTTTATTCCGGAACTGGATTTCGTGATGGAAGAAAACGGTCATATCATCGGGCATGTGATGTTTTCGAGGGCTGAAATCACCCTTGATGACGGCACCGCCTTTCCTTCCTGGACTTTCGGTCCCATCAGCATCCACCCCG
>JAFZZK010000010.1 GCA_017615795.1 Bacteroidales bacterium | reverse complement strand
TGATCCGCGCCTTTGTCTTTGGGGAGCGCCTTCTTATACTTCTCGTAGTAGTTGAGTGCTGTCACCACGCCGGCATAGCAACCCTCCACCTGGTCGTCGTCCTTGTTTTGGATGGCGTACTGGGCCCAGCCACTCAAGAAGAGAATAAGCAGATTGCCATCTTTGAATTTCACCACATCAGTGTTGAGTACCATGTGCACATCTGGCGTTCCTGTGAGCCACCACAACGCATAAGAGGCCACATCCTTGCGCTTCGCATCAGACGGAGAGTGGTTTTTCAGCCAATCGATGCAGTTCATCGCGTCCTGCGTATATTGGGCATATTCGGATTTCTCGATGTCGCCGGGAATTGTCGGCACGACGAACTTCTGCGCGCTCACGCCTTGCATGAGAAGCAGGCAAAGGGTAATAACTGCGATTTTTTTCATAACATTTGATTATGGACTTCTGTCATTTCTTTCTTCACGCCGTCCCTGCTGACGATGCGAAGTCCGTTAACATCATACAGAGACAACGACGCTGCAAAATTACAACTTTATTAATATGATACAAAAATGTCAAAAGGTTGCAGTAGGTTGATTTTTTTTTGACTGTTTTGGGTTGTAAAACGGCGTCGTTGGCCGTTTTTGAATCAGCTATCGGGCGCGTTTGAGTGTGTAGCGGTGAATTTGTTCCCAGTGGTGATGGCCATACTGTTCGCCTCCGTTGTTGGCATATTCCTCGATGACAAGATTGTCTTTGTCGAGTTCTTTTATCGCATATTTCAACTCGGAAGCGATAATTAACGTGTCATCGACAATTTGCCAGTTGAATGTTGCGTACGGATCGTCATACATTCCTTGTTGGACATAAAGGTCGCTTCTGTGCCAACGGGAGGTTTTGTCGGCATTGAATTCGATGGAGTCATAGCCGATATAGTTGGTGTCGGGCAAGGTGTACGACTCTTCCGAGGACCAAATTTCGTCGGTGAGATCGTGATACCAGTGATAACAGGTCTTCACCTCCCATTTGCCCACAATTAGTTTTTCGAAGTCGGGATCCACGTTTCTGGGTTTGCAGGCACTCATAGCGATGATGCCGAGTATCACCATACAAATGAATGTCGTTCTTTTCATAAAGACAAAAGAGGACTTCTGTTTTTCTACTTCTTTACGGTGTCGCCAACCTTGATGCAAAGTCCGTTAAACATCAAGAAGGTCATACAACGCTGCAAAAATACATCTTTTATTAATATGATGCGAAAATGTCAAAAGGTTACAGGGTTTTGGGGAATGGAAACGTAAGGATAAAGATGTTATCTTTGCCGCGTCGTAAGATAGAGTGTTGTTGTCTGATTTTTCCACCATTCTTGAAAGGTGTGAACGTTTAGGGAACAACAGAATTGTTGCAAACTATCAACTGATCACAAATGGATATGACCGAAAGATACCTCCGACAAACTGTGCTGCCCGAACTTGGGGAGCCAGGCCAGCAGAAACTGATGAACGCCAAGGTGCTCGTGGTGGGCGTGGGCGGTTTGGGCTCACCCGTCTCCATCTATCTCACCGCCGCGGGCGTGGGCACGCTGGGGCTTGTGGATGACGATGTGGTGAGCATCAGCAACCTGCAACGGCAAATCCTCTACACCGAAGAGGAGGTGGGGCAACCCAAGGTGGCCTGCGCCGCCCGCCGCTTGCACGCGCTCAACAGCGACGTGAAGATTGAGACCTACCCGTTCCGCCTTACACAAGACAATGTGGCCGACATCGTGGCCCACTACGATCTGGTGGTGGATGGCTGCGACAACTTCGCCACCCGCTACCTGCTGAACGACGCCTGCCTTGAGGCACACAAACCCTACGTCTTTGGTGCCATCAAGGGCTTTGAAGGACAGGTGTCCGTGTTCAGCACCGGCGACAATCCCCGCTCGTATCGTATGCTGTACCCTGAGGACTCGGTGGTGCAGCCCACGGATATTCGCGACAAGGGTGTGCTCGGCACTACGCCTGCCATCGTGGGTAGCGTGGCAGCCACCGAAGCCATCAAGCTGATTACGGGTATCGGCACCCCCCTTGTCGGCAAGCTCTGGACCATCGACCTGCGCACGATGGAGACAAGCCTGTTTTCCTTTTAATCGTCATACGCTGCAATGAAACTGATTGTTATCACATCGCCTGTCTTTCCGGACAATGAAGCCGCCTCCATCAACGCGCTGTTTGAAGCCGGTTTGGAGATCCTGCATCTTCGCAAACCCCATTCTTCAGCAGATGAGGTGGAGTCGCTGGTGCAATCTGTGTCCGAGCCCTTCAGGAAACGAATAGTCCTGCACGAACATTTTGAACTGGTGGAGCAGTATGGGTTGAAGGGCATCCATCTCAATGCGCGTAATCCAGTGGCACCGGATGGATACCACGGTCACATCAGCCGCTCGTGCCACTCATTGCAGGAGGTGGAGGAGTGGAAGCCTTCGTGCGATTATGTTTTCCTGAGTCCCATCTACGACAGCATCTCCAAGGAGGGTTACGGTGCGCACTTTACGGCCGAACAGCTGCAAGATGCCCGTTTGTGTGGTCTCATCGACGAGAAGGTCGTTGCCCTCGGCGGCATCTGTGCCGACAATATTCCCGAGGTGAATTCCTTCGGTTTCGGAGGCGTGGCCCTGTTGGGTGATGTGTGGAACCGCGAAGAGGCCGAGTTTTTACCTCATTTCCATCAATTATTGCAAATCATCTAATCCAAATAACAGAATAATGAAGAATCCCGCCATCATTCTCACCATTGCAGGCTCTGATTGCTCCGGTGGGGCCGGCATCCAGGCTGACATCAAAACCATCTCCGCCTTAGGCGCATACGCAGCCTCCGTCATCACGGCCATCACGGCCCAGAACACCACCGGTGTGCAGGGTGTGATGCCGGTGTCGCCCAGTATGGTCACCGCCCAAATCGACTCAGTGATGACCGACTTGTCGGTGGATGCCGTGAAAATCGGGATGGTCAACGACCCCGACATCGTGCGTGCCATTGCCGACGGCCTGCGCCGCCACCAGCCGCGCCTCGTGGTCTATGACCCAGTGATGGTCTCCACTTCCGGTTGCCGTCTGATGGCCGAGGAAACCGTGGACATCATCAAGGAGGAACTCTTCCCGCTCAGCACGCTGATAACCCCCAATCTGCACGAGGTGAGTCTGTTAGTGGACAAAAAAGTCGGCACGGTTGAAGAGATGGAAGCGGCGGCGATGGAGTTGTCCCGGAAACATCATACGAGTGTGCTGGTGAAGGGCGGCCATTTGGAGGGCGGCGAGATGTGCGACATCCTTTTCGCCGACGGGCAGTTGTCGCGGTTCTCGGATGAGAAAATAGAGACGGACAATCTCCACGGTACGGGCTGCACCCTGTCGTCGGCCATCGCCACATTCCTGGGCAAAGGCAAATCGCTGGCAGAAGCGGTGCGACAGGCCAAGAACTACGTCACAGAGGCCATCCGCCAAGGCTCCGATATGGAAATCGGGCACGGGCACGGCCCTGTGTGGCATCTGCACACGCTGCGCTAAACGCTTTTTACAGATTTTCTTTCCAGACAGTCCGCACGCGGCAGACTTCCTCTTTGGTGCTCTTGGAGACGATGGAGAGGAGGAAATCGTTCGAGGCAATTTCCTTGCGGTAGATGCCGTAGCTGTCGTCGCTGCGCATCTGCTGCAGGTAGTTCAGGGAGATGAGCGAAAGCTCGTGCTGGTTGTGGAATTCCGGCGAGAACTCGTTCATTGCCCATTGCACGTAATAGGAGTTGTTGACGTGGCTGTTCATATCGATATGCGAATAGAGAACAGGATGGAAAACGGGCTCGTCCTCAGAGACAGCACTGGTGCGCAGGCGCGTGGCCGGGCGCTCGATGGCGTGCAGGTCGTGCTGGTTGCGCAACAGCGACTCGATCTCATCCAACTGGTGAGGTTTCCCTTCTGTGTCGAGCAACACCCAATTGGAGGTGGCGCGCACCAGGACCTCACCATCCAAGCCCTCCACGATATGGTCACGCGGCTGGATGAGGAAGTTGTGCTTCTTACCCCACGTGGAGATCTCCACGGTTTCGTGCCATTCCGGGCGGCGCAGGATCTCCACATCGATGCGCGACAAGGCCCAGAACATATTGAACTGGTGCAAATATTCCCACCCGACCCCGACGTGGTCAACGTGCCGCACGGCCACGTCTTGCATCAGGAAAAACAAAAAGGTGGGGAACAGGCGGCGTTTCTCATCCACCATATAGGAGTCAATGGTGATTTGCTTGTGGAATGTGTTCTCTAAGTGTTGCATAGACGTTTTCAGAAAGGGCGGCAAAAATAGCAAAAAAAGGAGTATCTTTGCGGCCTGAAAAATCGTCGCTATGCAAGGAAAAGTCATCATCGTATCCGCCCCCTCCGGCGCTGGCAAGACCTCCATTGTCCGCCACCTCTTGGAACAAGTGCCCGAACTCAAGTTCTCCATCTCCGCCACCACCCGCCATAAGCGCGACTATGAAATTGACGGGAAAGACTACTATTTCCTCACCCCCGAGCAATTCAAGGAGCGCCTCGCCAACGATGAGTTCTTGGAATGGCAGGAGGTTTATGAAGACCAATACTACGGTTCCCTTAAAAGCGAAGTGGAGCGCATTTGGAGCGAGGGTCAGGTGGTTATCTTCGACGTGGATGTGCTCGGCGGCCTCAACATCAAGAAGTTCTATGGCGACGAGGCCCTCTCCGTCTTCATTGAACCGCCCACGCTGGAGGAACTGATGAACCGCCTGAAAAAACGCGGCACCGAGACGGAGGAGTCTTTGAAAAAACGTATAGACAAGGCCGAATACGAACTCTCCTTTGCCCCGCAGTTTGACAAGATTGTGCTGAACGACGATTTGGCGACCGCCCAACAGGAGATGATCGACCTGGTACAGGCTTTTTTGGAGGAAAAATAAAGATTATGGATTATCAGAATATTTGCGAAGAGGTGTGCCGCCTCGCCCGTCAGGTGGGCGTGTGGCTCTGGAGCGAGCGCCAGCGGCTGAACACCGTCAATATGGAGTCCAAAGGCGTACACGACTATGTGACGCAGTTTGACAAACAGTCGGAGAAAACCATTGTGACCCGCCTGAAGGAGCTGGTGCCCGAGGCCGGTTTTATCGTCGAGGAGAAGACGGAGACCGTATTGGCAGAGCATTACAACTGGATTGTGGACCCGCTGGACGGCACCACCAACTTCATTCACGGCCTGCCCCCGACGGCCATCAGCATCGCGCTGCGCGAGGATGAGGAGATTGTGGTCGGGGTGGTTTATGAGATTGGCCGCGACGAGTGCTTCTATGCCTATAAGGGTGGAAAAGCCTATATGAACGGCCTGCCCATCCGCGTCACCGACTGCCCGAACCTCGACGCTTCGCTGCTCGCGACGGGCTTCCC
>JAFZZK010000009.1 GCA_017615795.1 Bacteroidales bacterium | reverse complement strand
GTTGGCGGTGGCATCTACAGAGATGGAGCTGCCGGTGCCGGCGGTGTTGTTATGGTTGGCGTCGGCGTACCAGGTATAGGTGATGCCGTCGGTGGGGTTGTTGACGGAAAGGGTGGCGGAGCCGGGGGCGCAGAGCGTGACATCGTTGGCGGCCGGCACGGCCGGGAAGGCGGTAACGGTGACGTTGGCTGTATCGCTGTGGCAGTTGTCGCTGCTAACGGCAAACACGCGGTAGGTGCCCACGCTGGCATTGTTGACGGAGACGTTTACAGTGTTTCCGTTCGGGGCGATCCAGGTGAGGGTGGTCCCGTTGTCGGTGGTGGCGGTCAGGGGCAGTGTCACGTCGCTGGCCTTGCAGTATTCGGTCTGAGCGGGGACGGGCGCGTTCGGCACGTCATGTATGGTGACGGTCATCGGGACGAGCGTGCTGCGGCAGCTGTTGCCGTCAATGGAGGCCACGTAGTAGGTGGTGGTCTGCGTCACGTTGATGCCGGCGGTGTTGGCGACGGCGGTGTCGCCATTTGCATCGCTGTACCAAGCCAGGGTGGTGCCGTTGCTGTTGCCGGAGGCGGTGAGGGTGACGGTGGCCGGTCCGCAGTTGGTGACGGGCGTGGTGGCCAGCTGATCATTGTTGCGGTTGACGGTGGCGGTGACACTGGCACGTGCAGAGGAGCATCCTTGAGCGTTCTGCGCACTCACGTAGTAGGTGGTGGTGGCACTCACGCTCGGGGCATAGGTGGTACCCGTATGGAGGATTTCGTTGGTGTTCTCCGTGAGATACCAGTTATAAGTGAGGTTGTTGTCGGGGTTGTTGACGGAGAGGTTGACCTGGCCGTCACCGCAACGTGTGCCACCCGTGAGGGCTGGTGCAGTTGGCGTGGTCGATACCGTGACTGTCACCTGGGCGTTGCTGGAACAGCCGTTCAGCGTTCCGGTGACGGAGTAGGAGCCGCCTGCAGAGACGGGAAGCGAGGCATTGGTGGAGTGGTCATTCCACTCGTAGGTGGCGCCCGTCGGGTCGCTGGTGGCGGTCAACGTGGTGCTGTTGCCCGAACAGAGGGCCGTGTTGCCCGTGATGGTTATCGTAGGGGATTGGTTGACGGTGATGGTGTGGGTGGCGGTGCCGGTGCAACCATTGGCGTCGGTGCCTATAACGGTGTATGTTCCTCCCGGCACAGTGACGGGAAGCGTGGCGTTGGTGGACTGGTCGTTCCACGAATAGGAGACGGCACCGTCGGCGGTCAGCGTCGGGTTGTCGGTGCTACAGGCTGTCGTCGGGCCACTAATGGTCACCGTGGGCAATGGGTTGATCGTTACGTTGGCCGTGGCCGATGCTGTACAGCCATAGCTGTTGGTGCCCGTCACGGTGTAGTTGCCCGATTGGGTAACCGTGATGGTATTGGTCGATGTGGTGCCGTTTGACCAGCTATAGTCATTGTTTGTCGCAGCACCGGTTGCTGTCAAAGTGAGGGAGGCGCACTCTGAAAGGTTGCCCGAGGTCTGGTTGTTGATTTTGACATCAGGCAGGGGTTTTACGGAAACGTATGCCGTGGCTGTGGCCGTACAGCCATTGGAAGCCGTGCCTGTAACCGTGTATTGGGCATCGCCTGCTGTAGCCGTGGGAATGGTAGCCGTGGCGTTGCCGTTACCGCTGACGGCCAAATTGTTGCTCCATACGTAGGAAGATGCACCCGAAGCCGTCATCGTGGCATTGGTGGATCCCTTACAAGGAGTGTAAGAGCCATTATTGCTGAGCGTGATGGTGGGCAAATTCGGCGTGAATTGTATATAATAATAAAAGGTAGAGTTGTCGTTGTGTTTCACATAAATCGTGGCCTTGTAGTTGTTGTCAGCAGAGGCTTGGGTGACATTCTGTGCTGAAATATGGCTTGATTTGAACGATACGGTAACTTGAGGGATAGCGTTACACGATATTGATGTAGGATAATTATAGGTGATACTTCCACTATTATTTGGTGAAAGACTATCGTGTGTAAGATATTCCGCCGCATTAAAATACGATCTTATAGATGCATCTTCATTATTGTTGATTTTAACGGATGACAGGCTTTTATCATAGATACATCGTATATGGTCAATAGTGACTTTATCACTGCTAGTTCCTCCACCCGCGACTGTATTTGTAGAAAATGATGCTAAAACATATGATGGATTCGTTTCAGACGTCCATGTCACATTTTTGCAACAACGAGTCCATGATGAACCAGGATTAAATTCGTAGAGCATTGAACCATAACACGCACCTGAACCAGTGTGAGAACCATCAGCTCTATCGTAATATGTATCATTATCGTGAAAGAAAACTTTTAGATAGGCAAATCCTGATACAACTCCTTTTTTTGATTGAAAGGATATAGAATCTGGTCGTCCTGTAAAAGCCCATCTATATCCAGATGGATCGTAATTATAATTGCCGGAACCTCCAGCCGACGCAGAACCCATATAAGTACGACCGGTTGAAATGGCACCATTTGCTATATTACCCCATACATATTTTGCTTCTATCTGAATAGCATAGTCATCATTGTAACCCGTCACTCTACTATGATGATTTGTTGTGGTTCCTAATAGACTACTTGCATAAGTTCCTGTAGCAGAATTAAATGTATACCAATTAACAGGTACAGTTTTATTATCCCAATTTTCAAAATCGGGGTTGGGGAACTGATATTCCTGCTGCCCAAACGTGATGATTGTAGCAAGTGTCATAAAAGCACTTAAAAAGGTAATTCTTTTTTTCATATTGGTGTTTTTTATTTTTATTATCGTGAGATTGGAGACCGGGGGCTTAGGCTCGCGGCCTCGTGTGGTTTATGGTTTGTTGTTTCTTATTTCTTATTTCTTATATATTATATTGTATGGTTTGTATTTATCAGACTTTTGCCCTACGGGGCTTCTCATGAAAACTATTATCTATTATCTCTCAACTATATATCTATTTCAAAATTGGGCGGCAAAAGTACACTTATTATGGTATGGTTCGCCTATTGTTGATAACTTTTATTTTTATGTATTTGATTTGCAAAAAAATACAAACGTTAATAAACGTTAATTTTTTTAATGGATATAGCGGGAATATTGAGAGATGATAAAAAAAGGTAGTTATATAGCTGATGGCATCAGGCCGGAAGCCAAAAAGAAATCGCACATATATGGGGTATGTGCGATTAAGTTATAGTAATGGTGGAGTCCTTTTACAAGAACATTGTCATAAAGACTGGAACATAAAGTAAATCCTGCTCTTTTCTCAGGTCTTTGGGATATACCAAAAATCTATTCCCAATACGTTTGGAAAACTTCTTCTGGAATGCGTCGAGTGATGCGTGGGTCTTGTATCCTGACGACTTCACTTCGATAGGACAGATCTTGTTCCCTCTTGAAAGAAGGAAATCTATTTCATGGTTGTGGTTGGAAGTTTCAGATGGCCATGTGTGGTAGAAAAGCCTATTCCCCGAGGCAATGAGCATTTGTGCCACAACATTTTCATAGACATAACCAAGGTTCGCGGAGAGTTTATCCGAAAGCAATTTTTGGTAGATAATGTTCTCGGTAACCTTTTTATCCCAAAAGGCAAGAGTAACGAAAAGACCCGTGTCGGCAACAAACATTTTGTACTGACTATATTCGGCATTTAAGGGAAGGCCGACATTGGGATCGTTGACATGATGGGCGAAATTGACAGTAAGGCTGTCTTCAAGGTCATGGAGCAATTCGCCCAGGGAATCCCTGCCCTCACTGCGTCCCAGGACACTTGACACCTGATATCGAGAAGCGTTTTTTGTAAGTTCAGAAGGTATGGCGGTAAATAGGCGGGAAATCTTACCGGAGGAATCAATCTTCGAAAAATCGTCGAAATATAGTTCTATAATCTCTCTCTTCACCTTATCCACTTCGGAGAGATTTAGCGTGTCAAGGTATGTGTTCACGGCTTGAGGCATACCACCGACAAGCATATAGAGACGGAAATCCCTCATAAGCTTACGAGTGACGGCGTCACCTAAAGACTGACATTTCTTGAATGTTTCACCCATAAGGGATACAGTAACAGTATCACCCAAAGCCCATCGAAATTCCTCATAGTCCATCGGATACATGGTTAAACGAGTTTCTTCACTTGGAATGACGATGTTCTGAACATTCTTTTTGATGGAAAGCAGAGATCCTGTTTCAATGTAATCGAAACGATGGTCCTTAACCAGATACTTGATGGCCTGACGGGTTTCTGGACTTTTTTGTATCTCGTCAAATATGATAACCGATTCGCGCTCGTACAAGGTGACCCCATAAATGAATTGCAGCTGGGTAAAAAAGTAATCGCGGTCGGAAATATGTTGAACTGCATTCCAAAGAGATTCTGGAGCATCGGAGAAATCGACCACTATATAGGATTTGTATTCGCGACGGGCGAACTCCTCGGCTATGGTTGATTTCCCCACACGGCGAGCACCCTTAATCAGCAGGGCCGTTTTGCCCTGCCTGCTTTGCTTCCATTGAAGCATCTCGTTGTAAATCTTGCGTTTGAATACTCTATACTCTGGCATATTGATATATGTATTTCGGCTGCAAAGATATACATCTTTTATTTATCCCCCAATTTTTTTGAGAAATATGTACAAAATCCCCAAATTTATTCTTGAGATTATGTACAAAATCCCCAAATTTTGATACCTATTTGTCTAAGAAGGAGAAGATGCTGCGCTCGAAATGCTCTTTCGCGTAGTCGGCGGTGACCTCGATTTTGTGTTGGTCGAGGCTCGGGAAGTCGTACATGGCGTCGGTCATGATTTTCTCCACGATGGCGCGCAGGCCGCGTGCGCCCAGCTTCAGTTCGATGGCTTTCTGCACGATGTAGTCCAGCGTCTCTTCCGAGAAGGAGAGGTCGATGCCGTCCATCTTGAAGAGCTTGGTGTACTGTTTTACAAGGGCGTTTTTGGGCTGGGTCAGAATCTGCTTGAGCGCGGTGGCGTCGAGGGGGTTGAGGGATGTGATGACGGGGAAGCGCCCGCACAACTCCGGTATCAACCCGAACTGCTTGACATCCTGTGCGGAGACGTATTGCAGCATGTTGGACTTGTCGATGGCGTGGTTCTTTTTGTTGTAGCCTATGGCATTGGTGTTCATGCGCTCGCTGATGATGCGTTCGAGGTTGTTGAAGGCGCCGCTGGCGATGAAGAGGATGTTCTTGGTGTCGATGTGGATGAATTCCTGTTCGGGGTGCTTGCGTCCGCCTTCGGGGGGCACGTTCACCATGGAGCCTTCCAGCAGCTTGAGCAGCGACTGCTGCACGCCCTCGCCGGACACGTCGCGGGTGATGGAGGGGTTGTCGGCACCTTTGCGGGCGATCTTGTCAATCTCGTCGATGAAGACGATGCCGCGCTCGGCCTTGGCCACATCGTAGTCCGCAGCCTGCAACAGGCGGCTGAGGATGCTTTCCACATCCTCGCCCACATAGCCGGCCTCCGTGAAGACGGTGGCGTCGGCGATGCAGAAGGGCACGTCCAACAGTTTCGCGATGGTGCGCGCCAACAGGGTCTTGCCCGTTCCGGTTTCGCCAATCATCAGGATGTTGGACTTCTCGATGTCCACCTCGTCATTGTCGGGCTGCATGATGCGCTTGTAGTGGTTGTACACCGCTACGGAGATGACCTTCTTGGCCTCTTCCTGCCCGATGACGTAGTCGTCGAGCTTGGCCTTGATGTCGTGCGGCTTTATGAGCTTGACCTTGAAATCCTTGTTGTTGCGGATGTTGTTGTGTTGCTCGTAATCGCGCAGGAAATCGTTGGCAATATGAAGGCAATTTCCGCACACCGAGCCTTGGGCGCCGGTGAGCAGAAATTCGCCATTGGGAATCTGCATGCCGCAGAGGCAGCAGGTCCGGTCTTGCTTAGGGGTTTTGGCCATTATTTGTTCTCCTTGGAGAGCACTTGGTCGATCATGCCGTATTCCTTGGCTTCGGCGGCGATCATCCAGTGGTCGCGGTCGCTGTCTTGCCACACCTGTTCAAAGGATTTGCCGGTGTGTTTGGCGATGATGTCGTAGAGTTCTTTCTTGATTTTCATGATTTCCTGGGCCTCGATTTCGATGTCGGAGGCTTGGCCCTGGGCGCCGCCCATGGGCTGGTGGATCATGACGCGGGAGTGGGGGAGGGCGAAGCGTTTGCCCTGGGCGCCGGCACAGAGCAGCACGGCGGCCATGGATGCGGCCATGCCGGTGCAGATGGTGGAGACGTCGGGCTTCAGGTATTGCATGGTGTCATAGATGCCCAAGCCGGCATAGACCATGCCTCCCGGACTGTTCAGGTAAATCTGGATGTCACGGTCGGGATCCTGCGACTCGAGGAAGAGCAACTGCGCTTGGATGATGTTGGCCACGTCGTCGTCGATGGGCACGCCGAGGAAGATGATGCGGTCTTTCATCAAACGGGAAAAGACATCGAGTTGGGTGATGTTCATCGGGCGTTCTTCGATGATGTAGGGGGTGATGTAGTTGCGGGTCATGGAGACATAGCGGTCCATTTTCAGGCTGCTGATGCCATGCTGCTTGAGCGCGTAGTTGCGGAATTCGTCTTTGAGCATCATGATGGGTTATTTTTCGGGGTTGGTGGTTTTCTTTGCGCGGGGTTTCTTGGGAGCGGCGGGCTTCTCTTCCTTCGCCTCTTTCTCGCCTTCAGCGGTTGCTTTCTTGGTGGTGGTTTTGCGCTTGGTGGTTTTCTTGGGAGCCTCCTCGGCGGGCTTCTCCTCGCCCTTGCTCTCCTCACCCTCTTGCTTCGGGGCGCGGCGTGATGCAATCATGTCGATGAAAGCCTTGAAGTCGCCCTCCTTGTGCTCGATGGTGAGCTTGGAACGCATGACTTCCGTGAGTTTCTTGTCATAGAGCAGGTCGTAGACGCTCTTGACGTTCTCCTTGTTGGTCATGGCCTGGTTGACGAGCTCGTCGAGGCGGTCTTTGACCTCTTCGGCAGGGAAGTTGCCGAAATAGTTGTCGATGAAATACTGGCGGAAATAGCCTCTCACGTCGTCGGCCTTGACTTGTATGTCAGAGCCTTCCACGAGTTTGTTCTCGAGGATCTGCCATTGGAAGGAGCGCTTGTAGTCGTTGAACTTCTTGTCAAGGTCTTCCTCAGTCATATCCTTCTGGACGGCTTTGATATAGCGTTTCATGAAGTCGTCGGGAAGTTCGACGCTGACATTGTCGAGGAGGGTCTCGATGGCGTCGTTCATGAACTGGCGGTCGAGCTCGGGCTGGTATTGGGCGGTGATGGCCTTGTCAGCTTCGGCGTTGAGTTGCTCTTCCGTGGTGACGGAGCCGTCAGGGAATGCTTTCTTGAAGAAGTCGTCGTTGATTTCAGCCAGTTGCATGTGGCCGATGTGGGTGATGGTCAGGTCGTAGGCGTAGTCGTTGTCGGCCTCGAGATCCTTCTCGGTCTTCTTGAGGAAGCGGGAGAGGGTGGTCTCGTTGACCATGGCCTTGCGCAGGACGAGGTTGAAGGTGTCGTTCAGTTTCTTGCCGATGACTTCCTTCTGGGCCTCTTCGGTGAGGTCGTGGAGGAAGAGGAATCCCTCCTGGTTGTCGCCGTACTTGACGGAGATGCTGTCGTCTTCTTCGGATACAGTGTCAGGGGAGGTGTATTCGCCGTGGCGGGTGCGGAGCTGCTTGATATAGTTCTGGCGTTCCTCGTCGGCGGGGACCATCTTGAACTCGGTGACGGCGGGCAGTTTGGTGTAGTCTATGTTGACTTCGGGCGCGACAGCGTACTCGAAGGCGAAGACGAAGTTGTCGGGGTTCTCGAAATCCATCTTGGACTTGCCGTCGACGGGCAGGGGTTCAAAGATGACTTTGATGTCATTCTCCTTGAAGAACTTGTCCATGTTCTCGGAAATGAGCTTGTCGACCTCGTTGGCGATGATGGACTTCTCGTACATCTTCTTGATGATGCCCATGGGGGCGTTGCCGGGACGGAAGCCGGGGATCGCGGCGTTGCGTCTTTGTTTCTTGAGGGCAGCCTCCACGTTGGCTGCATAATCTTCCTTGTTGATTTCCAGTACAACCTCTTGTACTTGGCCAGGTACGTTTTCGTGTTTAATATTCATATTGTATACTATGTTTTATTTCATAACAAAAGACATACAATGCCAATGATGGTATTGCATGTCTGAATGTTTGTGGCTTATATGGGATTATTCCTCGGCGTCGGCATTGGCGGATTGGGTCTGCTCGGTCTGGGCCGGATTGGAGCGGAGGGAGTTGACCTCGTTCTTGGACATGAAGGCACAGACGAAACAGAGCACCATTATGAAGGCTGCGAGGCCCCAGGTGGTCTTCTCCAACACGTCGGTGGTCTTACGCACACCCATGATTTGGTTGGAGGCTGCGAAGTTGGAGGCCAGACCGCCACCCTTGGAGTTCTGAATCAGCACCACGAATGCCAATACGATGCAAGCTAAGATAATGAGTACGACGCAAAATGTGAACATTTGTTTCTTGAATTTTAATTATTAGTTACTCTTTTGTTAATTTTCCTCGTTGTTTGGACTGTTTTTCAGTTTTTCAATTTGGGCTGCAAAGTAACGATTTTTTTCTGGAAAATGCAACCTCAAAATTTCATACATTTGAATGGCCTTTTCGGTGTATCCTTGTTGGGCGTAAATATTTGCCAATGTTTCACTTACGATGTTAGGATCCTCCTCTAAGCTCTCTTCGCCATAATTGGCTTCGGCATCGTGGGTTTCGGGAGAATAGATGATTTTCGGCGCGTTCTTGGTGAATTTTTCAATCAGTTGGTCAATGAGTTCCTTGCGGCTTTCCTGCTCTTGGGTGGGGTGCTTGACGAAGACGGGATGGAGGCCGTCGTCGACCACGGTCTTTTGCACTTCGACGAGGGGTGGGCGTGGGACTTCGCGGCGTTGCTCGGTCACGGGCTCGAGTTCGACTTGCAGGTTGTGGAAGCGGTGCCGGTCGGGAATCGTGAGCAGCAGTCGGGCGCGGTGGCGCGACTGCACGCGCGCGGGCTCCAGTTTCAGGTAGAAGAGGTTCAGCAGCGCCGAGGCGGGGTAGCGCCGCTGCAGGTCCGCCAAGGATTTCAGCGCCTTTTCCCGGTCCGCGACCTCCATGTAGTCGTTAAGATAAACTTTTTCCATCGTGATTGTTTAGAGGCGGCAAAAATACAAAATTGTTTTTGAGTTTTGATTTTTTCTTCGTACTTTTGCACTCTTTTTAAAATACCATCACCATGGCTCTAATCAATATCAACAAGCACGAACCCAGAGAGTTTAACTATAAGCCCCGTTTCTTCACCCCTGAGGATAAACAGCCCACGGGCGACCGCCGCAGGGATTTCGCCGAGGAGCTGCACCGCGAGTGGTCCTCCAAACGCCGGCACAGCGACGACAAGAAGAACACCCCCTGGCTGACCATTATGACGATGCTCTTCTTTGTCCTTATCCTTGCCATCCTCTATTTCAAGTTTTTCAAATAAATTGGACGTTGGATATTGGTTTTTGGCTTTTGTAAACAGCCAAAGACCAACAGCCAAAGTCCATCGTCATAGTTCATCGTCATAGTCATAGTTCCAAGTTCCAACGACTAATATCCAACCCCCAACCCCCAACAGCCAACAACCAACCTATGGATATCATCAAACTCCTGCCCGATGCAGTGGCCAACCAGATTGCCGCCGGTGAGGTGGTACAGCGTCCCGCGTCCGTGGTCAAGGAACTTCTCGAAAACGCTGTCGATTCCGGCGCCACCGACATCCAGCTCATTGTCAAGGATGCCGGGCGCACGCTGATACAGGTCATCGACAACGGCAAGGGCATGTCGTTCAACGACGCGCGCCTCTGCTTTGAACGTCATGCCACTTCCAAGCTGCGCAGCGCTGCCGACCTCTTCCACATCACCACCAAGGGCTTCCGCGGCGAGGCCTTGGCTTCCATTGCCGCCATCGCCCACGTGGAGCTGAAGACCAAGCCTGCCGATAGCGAGACCGGCACGCTGGTGCTCATCGAAGGGGCTGAGGTGCGCGCCCACGAGGTCATCGCCGCCCCGGACGGCACCTCCGTGGCCGTCAAGAACCTCTTCTTCAACGTGCCTGCCCGGCGCAACTTCCTCAAGTCCGACAACGTCGAAATGACCCACATAGAGGAGGAATTCTACCGCGTGGCGCTCATCCATCCCGATCTTAACTTCTCTATCTATCATAACGGCAAGCTGCTGCTGCAACTCACTGCCTCGACCCCGAAACAGCGAATCATCGCCGTCTTCGGGAACCATTTCAAGGAGAAACTCTACCCTGTGGAGCAGGAAACCGACTTTATGAGAATATCCGGCTTCATTGCCAAGCCTGAAAACGCCAAGAAGAAAAAGAGCGAGCAATACATGTTCATCAACCGGCGCTATGTGCGGCACAACCTGCTCAACTACGCTGTGGAGACCGCCTACTCCGAGTTGATTCCGCAGGGTTATCGCCCCGCCTATTTTATCTCCATCGACATCGACCCCGCCGCTATCGACATTAATGTGAGTCCCACCAAGGTCGAGGTGAAGCTGCAGGACGAGAAGTTGATGTTTGGCTTCCTCAACGCAGCAGTGCGCAAGTCGTTGGGCACCATGTCGCTGACCCCGCAGTTCGAATTCGACCTGGACAAGTCGCTCACGCCCCCGGAGATGCCGGCGCAGCATGAGGTGGCACCGCCCACGGTCGGTGTCAACCGACAATACAACCCCTTCGACACCGTGCCTGCGCATCCGCGGGGGGGATTCAACTCCTTTGGCGGTTCCTTCCGTGATCAGACAAGTCCCTCGGGCTGGGAGGAGTTTCTCAAGGGCATCCACACCGAGAAGTTTGCGCCTCCTGAGACCACGCAACTGGAAGCCTTGGCGTTGGATGCAGAGCCGGATGCGGACTCTCTGAGCCAGGTGCCCGAGCAGTTCGACTACTTCGTGACAGGCGGTCGCTACATCTTCTGCCGTCTGCAGGACCGCGCAATGGTTGTCGATGTGGTCCACGCCAACGAGCGCATCCTGTACGACCGCTACATGGATGCCCTGCTCAACACGCCGGTGCGCGTGCAGCAGAGTCTGTTCCCCACCACCATCACGCTCACGCCCGCGCAAGCCGACCTCGCAGAATCGCTCAAGGGCGATTTCCTCAAGATTGGCTATGAGTTGGAAAAGATGGATAATACCCATTTTGCCGTCAATGGCACCCCCAACGACGAGGGCGAGGAGGGCGATGTGCAGACGCTCATCGAAAATGCCTTGGATGCCTTCAAGAGCAATCAGTTCCTTTACAAGGCCGACATGCGGCGCAACATGGCCATCAGCATGGCTCGCCAAAAGCGTGGCCGATATAAGCCGCCCATCACTTTCGAGGAGGTGCGTGCCCTGCTGTTGCAGCTGTTTGCCTGCCAAAGTCCGGCCATTACCCCGTCCAACAAGACGGTGTTTCACGTTTTCGGTCCCGACGAATTACAGCGCTATTTCGAGTAATTTTCCAAAATATTCGTCACATGAGCCACATAGAATTGGAGAACATTACTTTCGGCTATGGGAAAGACGCCCTTTTCCGCAACTTGAGCGTGCAGGTTGGGGAGGGTGAGTTGTGTGCGGTTGTCGGCCCCAACGGGTCGGGCAAGACCACGATGCTCAAATGTGTGGCAGGGTTATTGGTGCCCGAAGCCGGTGATGTGTTCGTCAACGGGCGAAGCGTGCGCGAGTACGGCACGCGCGAGTTGGCCACGCAGGTGGCCTACGTGCCCCAGCGACAGGACCTCATCTTCGACCTGCCGGTCCGCGACATGGTGATGATGGGGCGCAACCCTTACCAGCGGCATTGGCAGTTGGCCAACGCGCAGGACGACGCCATTGTGGAGGAGATGTTGGCGCACTGCAACCTCACGCACCTGCGCGACCGCATGGCCAGCGAGCTGAGCGGTGGCGAGCTGCAGCGCACCCTCATCGCGCGCGCCATGGCGCAGCAGACCCCCGTGATGCTCCTCGACGAGCCGCTTTCCAACCTCGACGTGGCCCACAAGTTCGAGATTATGGAGATACTGCAACGTCTGAACAGGGAACATAATGTGTTGATAATGATTATTGTGCACGATTTTTCGATAGCGTTGCAGTATTCCACGCATGCAATTCTGATGGAGGCGGGACGAGTACTGTGCCATGATGTGACGAGTGCGGTGTTATCACCCGATAACATCCGAAGATGTTTCCAATTGGGTCCCGATTTTGAAATAGACTTGCGGGGGAATATAGCCAAGCTTGTATGATAATTAACTGATATTCAAAATATTGTGATAATACACGCTCTAAGGGAGTCTCAATAATCTCATTTTGCGAAAAAATGTTATTTTTGCACCCTCTTTTGGAGAGATGGCAGAGCGGTCGATTGCGGCGGTCTTGAAAACCGTTGAGGGTAACACCTCCGGGGGTTCGAATCCCTCTCTCTCCGCAATAAAAAGAGCATGTGTAAACATGCTCTTTTTGTTTTGAGGACCTTCGGCGACAGCTTGCTGACGCAAGAAGGGACGAAAAATAAAAATGCATTGCGCAGCAATGTTTTTTTTTTGCAAGAATGCCCGCGGCAGCGAAGGGATATTTAATCCCTCTCTCTCCGCTGATATTGTCTCATAAGTTATTGACAAACAGACTTATGAGATTTTTTATGCCTAAAAAATGCACTAAAAATGCACCGAAGCTGCTGATCGAGTATAATTTGGGGACAAGTAGTCACTAAGTATTGTACCTATGCTCTTTCTTTTGTTATTTAATAAATGTGTTTTGCTCTGTATTTTATCAAAAATCAAATGCTTTTTGCTCTGTATTTTATTTTTTGTATTTTTGCCAAGAATATAACCACCGCCAAGATCGTTGATATCGTTGGCGAAAGCACAAACGCTATGACAGATGCTCGCAGGATTCCATCCCTTCTTGAACTCCACTCTGTTCGACTCGATTTTCAGCTTGTTCAGAAGATCTTCTATATTGATAGGTAATGCCATATCTTGTCTCTTTTCAATCGGCAAAGATATTCCTTTTTCGGATATGGCTGAAGGGATGGCAAAATATTAGTTTCTGATAATTCCTGAAAGACAAAAAACAACACAGTCGTTCATATGTATAATTTTATTACTTTTGCCTTCTCTTTTGAAAGGTATTTGTAATGAACTAATAGCGAAATGATTTACGCCCCTGTTTCATATAATACCGATAGTTGTCTGCCGAATACAAACAAGGCAGACGGGATATCCGTATGTCCCTCCTTTATACAACTCGGGGGGGGGGTAAAATAATAGTAATCAATATATTACATTTTTTAAATACAAAAATCCCAGGATTGAGTATCAAGATTTTTGTGTCTCAATTTGTTAATTCTTCGGGATCTGCCTTATATTATGTTTTGGCGAAACTATACGGGCAATCATCTTTTTTGCTTGTTTAAAGGCTTTGAAATAATATTTAACATATTAATCATAAGTAAGTTATAAAAATTATATTAATAAAAAAGTTATGGCAGCAAAATCAGCAATTTCGGGTGAATACATCATCCAAAGAGAAGAGAGCGGGAGCATTGTGGTTTATCGGATTTTTGACAATGTGAAGGGTTCCCTGCGCGAAATTTCGGAACAAAGGGGTTTTGAATACGACCTTAACTGGAATGTTAGGCAATTCGGACGCAAGCTCTGCAAGGAATTCGGAGACGGCAAACTCGCCTTTGTGGGCGACTATGTAATCCGTGTTCTGGATAGCGGCAGCATCGAAACTTACCGCACCTACGAAGTGCAAAAGGAGGCGTTGCGCGAGATTGCTTCCAAGGTCGGCTTTGAATACGACAAAGAATGGACTACACAGCAATTAGGCAGCAAACTCATTGACTTCATCAATGACAACAAACAATAATCATAAGGCAACAACATACACTGTTTGTTTATGCAATAATTTAGTTCAACAAAAATATCATCAAAATGGAAAAAATCACTGGATTACAGTATGAAGTCGGGAAAGACCCGAAAATTCTCATTCTAGGCACGATGCCAGGAAGTCAATCTTTAGAAAAAAAAGAGTACTATTCTTCCCCAAACAACAGTTTCTGGGCAATTTTGGGAAGTTTGTTTAACGATGGGAAGCCGTTTCAGAACTACGACGAAAAACGCAAGTGCCTGCACGATAATCACATTGCTCTTTGGGATGTCTTTGACAGTTGCAAACGCGACAAATCGATAGACAAGAACATCAAGGATCCAGCCTATAACGATATTGAGGGCATGTTGGCGGACAACCCGTCCATCTCCCTAATCATCTTTAACGGGAAAAAGGCGGAAGATGCATACAAGAAACACTTCAAACTGAATGTGAAAACCGTGACAGCTCCCTCTACTAGCAATGCCTTCCCCCTGAGTCGTGAAAAAAAGACCGCATTATGGAAAGAGGCTTTTGGGTTATCCAAAGAAGAGAAACCTGTTGAAACTCTCCAAAATGAAGAAGGTACCACGAGATCTCTCGAAATGACCATTACCGGCGCCCCGTACATCATCACTATGCCCATAATGGAGGACGAGTGGGAAAAAGACGCCAAAAAACTGATCAAAGAATGTGACGAAGAGAATGGCAAAACAGACTTCAGAGTCGATTTCTATGGTAATAAATTCAGAGACCATTGGGATGACGAAATGATGATTGTTCTCTACGATGAGAATGTGCCTGTCAACATTGAAATTCAAGACAGAGAAACAGAAGAAACTGTTGACCAATTCACCCAGAACGATGTTCCGCTTAAGACCTGCGATGATGTGGTATTGAGCGCAGGCGACATATTCTTCATCAAAAAATGTGAAGATGCCAAAAGTTATTTCAGTGCCAAAACTGTTTATTCGAGAGATGTTTTCTCATTCACGAAAGTCAAAGTAAAAGTTGGAGACCGTATGATGGAAGGATTGGTGCCTTTTGATTTCGCTGATGAAGACGCGTTTTTCAATGAAATGTTCACCGATTTTGAGATTTACAATACCTGCGATGATTATACGGAAAAAAAGGAAGGCTTGTACATCAAACTGGACGGAGATTATACTGTAATAGGGGAAGACTCAAGACCTTCTATCAAAAAAAATGTACCAGACAACAATACACCCATATCAAACAATCAAAACAACACAGAAAAAATGAACATCAGAATTGAAATTTCAGGAAGAGGAAACATCTTCAACATTGTCTCCCCGTCATCTCTTGAGAACAATGAAGATTGGAAAGATGCCATCAAGCCCTTGATTGAACAGTCTGAAGAGGAAGGTGAGGCAATTGAAGATCTGGATGAATTTGAGGTTTTCCAGGTGGAATATATGGATGACTGCGAGGAGCTCATGTTATATACTCCTGAAGAAGACCACCCTATTTATGTCAAGGTTATCGACACAGACAGCGACGAGGTTATCGATGAGTTCACCAGTAATGATGTTGAATTCACGGACAACAATGATACTATCAACGGAGGATACATCTGCCGCAAGGCATACGTGTATGCAGGGCAACTTGCCGTTGATCTCTATGATGTGGAATATTCCAGAGACAATTTTACCTTCAACAAAGTTAGCGTGAAAATTGGCGACCAATGTTTTGAGAATCGCATAGAGGTTGGCTACGAATATTACGATGAAGATGCAGAGTACGATACAGATGCCATGTTCGACATTGAAAGCTACGACGAAAAAAACGCCTCTCTAATCGTTGACTTGGACGGAGAATTGTATGAATTCTAAACAGAAACGACAACTACAGTGGCTGAACGACATTTTCAGCAAGGCAAACTACTCTCCGGTATTCCGTCCGCACGACGGCGTATCGGAGGGTATGGTTGCCTATATCAGCCTCAATGATGTACTGGAATACCGCTACACCATTCGTATGCTCCCGATACAGGAAATCACTCAACCGTTGCTAAAAGAGGGAGACGTTGTGGCCACCTACGACACAGCCGAGGCATTGGTGGCCGACGGCTGGGAACTGGACTAAATGTTGCGTCGCTATAATGGACAATTTTGATTATCAACAAATCCTGACAAATTTTATCTTGCAAAATCACAAGATAAACGAAGATATTGCACAAAAAATAGCCGTAGAGGTCGTGAGGGCTTTCTTTTTAGACATTCCAGAATCCGAAAACCACAGTCATGCGATGTCATTCATTGGCGAGCTTATTTCAAAGGGCATTATCAGGAAAAGTGAGGAGGAACTGGTTCGAAAAATATATAAAGAAACGACAAACCATTTTGAACTCATCAGTTGCTCCATTCACTAAGGTTTGATATGTTAAGAATACAGTATGAACCTTCCCCGTGCATTTTTCACCCTAAAAAAATGCACCGAAACAAGAAAAGGACATTGTTATGCTATCCGACAGGATAATAGCCGCCGGTTTTCTTGCTTCCGCGGCGTTCAATCAATCCGGCCTTCAACAAAACGCGAATGTGCTTGTCAACAGTGCTAAATGGGATTCCAAGCCCGGCAGCTATTTCTTGGGCTTTACATCCTTCGTGGCTGTTAATAAACGACAAAGTTCCTAATTGGGCTTTGTTTAATTGACCATTTAATTCGCCATTTAATTCGCCATTTAATTCGCCATTCTGTTCTTCTTCACCTATTCGGAGTTCCATCTCCACCCTTTCTGGCTCTTCGCACTGCTTAATCACAGGTTTCATCCACTTCTGTTTCTCCCAACCTTTCACAATCACATCCGCACCACTGCCGGCTTTCTCACCTACACCAATCAGTACAAACATTTTCTGAATCAACGGATTCCTGCATACGCTGTGCTGCCCTTCATAAAATTCGTCAATGCTAACCAACATACTGCCGGGATTGCAGATGACGATACGGTTCATCCAGCTGTCCACCACCACATTCCCCATCGAATTGTGTCGGGCGTGAATCAGAGAGTTAGCCAACGCTTCACGCAATGCCGTATGGGCGGGCGTGAACTCCAAACGGGTCACACCGTCATCTGCCAGACGAAACGGTTTCGGAAGCAACAACGACATTTTTTGATACGCCTTCAAGAAGAACTGGTACAGGTTCGCCTCCCAAGTTCCGTCAGGGTAAATCCTATCGCTCCAACGCTCGCCTTCAATCATATTCAAATGTTCCCTGTAATCCGGGAAAAACCACGGCATGCAAGACTGGTCAGTCACGCTCTGTGTCTTGCCAAACATCATAATCCCAGCCACGGTGAAGCCCTCTTCGCCCGTTTCACGATCCTTACGCCAAGCCTCAACCTTTTTCAAGAACTCCTCGTCCGACATTTCCGACCAAGGATGATTCTCATGCCGGTTATCGTAAGCCCTGCGATACTTGTGTAGGGTGGCAAGGTCAATGTCATCCATAGTATATCCTTTCAGAATCCGTGCATCCTCCGAACCTTGTTTCAAATTTGCATCCGCGAACATTTGCCGCACCTCATCGTCAGCACAACGATAATCGCCTTCGTGCCTGCGCTTATACGTGTTCCCGTAGGGCTGTCCGTCCAAGAACACGGGTCGTTGGTCGTATCGCGCCCTCGGAATTTCACACACCAACACCCAACCTTCTCCGGGGATCTCCTCCTCATGAGCCTCTTCATTCTTTAACAGTGAGACACTCACTTTCTGCTTGTTATTAGCCACGTCCCAAAACTGCTTCTTCAAGACAACGACATCAGCTTTTGTCAAACCGTCCACAATAGCCTGCTTGTTCTTCTCTTTCACCCCCAGCACAATCACGCCTCCGTCTGTGTTTGCAAACGCAGAGAAAGTGGTCCAAAAAGAATGTGGAAAACCGCCACGCGCCGTTTTGAACTCCACTACGGTACCCTCACCGCAATTCAGCAAACTATAAACAGACTCAGTATCTATCATATACCATCAATTCGAATTCAACTATTGAACTGCAAAAATACATATTTTTTTGTAGAGACGCACGGCCGTGCGTCTCTACAGGTTTTTACACATTGCGTCTCTACGTTCTTTTAAACCGGGACAGATGGGTTAAACCGTGCTTCTACCGCCCCTCAAAATACTCAAACGCGTCCACGATGTCCAGGTAAACGCCGTCGAAACCGGCGGCGATGATGCGGTGCAGATAGCTGTCGCCGGTGCCGCAGATGATCTCCTGCCATTCGGGACACCAATAGCGCACCTTGTAGTTGCCCGGCCACGAAGGGTTCTCGCATGCCAGCCATACGGGCGCGTGTTGCCTCCACGACGGCTGCCAGTAGTAACGGTAGTCCTCGGCTTCACCGATGGACATATAGCAGACCACCAGTCGCTTGCCACCGTTCGCCTTGTGTTTTAGCCGCTCCACCTCCGCCGCGGTGAACGCGGTGCCGTCGTCGAAAAACAGGTCCATTATGACGAGGTCATAGTTGGTGGCAGCAACAGCCTCTATGAGGGCATTCCTATTGTCAAAATTTTCGTTGTTAAGAAGATACAGAAAATTCTGTGCTTCGTTTAATTGTACAATGCTCTGTGTGTTTTCGTGTGGTGGCGCGCCGGCGGGGATGACGTCTAACTCGCGGCTCGGCGCAGTGAACGAGGCGAATGCCTCCGCGTAGCAACGGCTGTGGGCATCGGCCACATAGTCGGGACGGGTGCAGTAGTCGGTCACCAGGATGCGGTTGCCTGTCTGCTGCGAGCGGCGGAGGTAGGCGAGCAGATAGTCGGTGGCGTCTGCCGGCGTAGGGGTGTCATCGCGCAGATAGCCGTAGAAGAGGTCCTCCTGTCCATGCCCGTCGATGGCGGACAGATAGGAGGCTGCCAGCTCAGCATCCGCATCGTCGCCTGTGGTCACCAGTTCGATGCCGTTTTGGGGAATCACGATAAACCCGGGCTGCTGCGCCCGTGCCGTTTCGCTGATACGGATTACAAAGTCGCGCATCGCCTGCCGATAGTCGTCGCAGGGCTCCACCTCCGGCCGCTTGCAGCCAGTGGAGAGCATCAGTAACAGACAGAGGGATACGAGGAACTTTTTCCTTTTGTTTTGCACTTGTGTACAGGCAAAAGGTCTGGATGCGAACATTGCTTAATCGAAATCGAGGGTCATTACGGAGTCTCGTTTGGTCTCGTTACAGCCGGAGGGGTCGCCGATGTATGCTTCTGGGATGGTGAAGCTGTAGCCAGATTTGGCAGTCTTGTTTTCGGAATTGACCACGGCGTAGTAGGGCAGTTTCGGGTCGCCGTACACTTTTTGCATGAAGAGGCCGAACACGGGCAGGGCGGTGCGGGCACCTTGTCCCAATGCCGTGGTGCGGAAGTGTGCGGAACGGTCTTCACAGCCCACCCATACACCGCAGGTCAGCAGCGGGGTGTAGCCCACAAACCAGCCGTCGGACTGGTTGTCGGTTGTGCCGGTTTTGCCCGCCAACGGGAAGGTGAGCTTGTATTGGCTGCGCAGGCGGCCGCCCGTACCGTAGTCGACCACGCCCTGCATCAGGCGCACAGTCTTGAAGGCTGTGATTTGGTCGATGGCTTCGTTGCTCTTGGGCACGTAGTTGTAGATGACGTTGCCGTCTTTGTCGCAAATCTTGGTGATGAATACGGGTTCCACGTAGACGCCTTGATTGGGGAAACAGTTGATGGCGCCGACTTGTTCGTAGAGGGAAAGTTCGCAGGCCCCCAGGCAGATGGAGGGCACCTCGGGAATGTCGGAGGTGATGCCCATGGCGCGCACCAGCTCGATGACAGCGTGCGGTCCGTAGCGCTTCATGATGTAGGCCGACACTTGGTTGAGGGAGTGGGCAAGAGCCTCGCGGAGTTGGATCATCTGTCCCTCGCGATAGCCGCCGGAGTTCCGCGGTGTCCAGGGACCACTCGGTGTCGTGATGGTCACGGGCACATTGGGCACCATGGTGCAGGGGTCGAATTCGCCACTCTGCATGGCCACGGTGTAAACGTATGGCTTGAAAGTGGACCCCACTTGGCGCTTCGACAGCTTGACATGGTCGAACTGGAACTGCTCGTAGTTGGTGCCGCCTACGTAAGCCTTGACATGTCCTGTGTTGGCCTCCATACACATCAAGCCGCATTGCAGGAACGACTTGAGGTATCGTATGGAGTCGAAAGGACTCATCACAGTATCCTTCGGACCTTTGTAGGTGAAGATGGTCATTTTCACTTTCTTGTTGAAAGCGGCCCGGATCTGCTCGTCGGTGGCGCCGGCATCCTTCATGCGGTCGTAACGTTCCGACTGCTTGGCAGCAGCCCAGAGGATACGGTCGGTCTGCTCTTCAGAAAGCCTGACGAACGGGGCGTTCTGAGCGCCTTTGATGTGGTTGAAGAAAAGCGGCTGCAGGTAGTCGCAGACGTGCTCCTTGACAGCAGCTTCAGCATGTCGCTGCATCCGCGAGTCAATGGTCGTGTAGATGCGCAGGCCGTCGCAGTAGATGTCGTAGTGCGAGCCGTCTTGCTTGGGATGTTGGCGGCTCCATTCCTTCAGGAACAGGCGCAGGTATTCGCGGAAATAGGTGGCAAGACCGGCATAATGGGCCTGGGAACGGAAATTGGAAAGGTCGATGGGAATTTTCTGGAGAGAGTCCGTCTCGGTTTGCGTGAGGAAACCATATTTGTTCATCTGCGACAGCACCACGTTGCGGCGGCCCAAGGAGGCCTGGTAGTGGCGACGGGGACTGTACTGCGTGGGGGCCTTGAGCATGCCCACGAGCAAAGCGGCCTCTTCGGCGTTGATTTCGATTGGCTTCTTGTCGAAATATGTACGGGCTGCCGACTTGATGCCCACCGCGTTGTTGCCGAAGTCCACGGTGTTGAAGTACATGGCTAAGATTTCGTCCTTGGAGTATTTGCGCTCCAGCTTGGTGGCCACGACCCATTCCTTGAACTTGAAGAAGACGAGTTTGATTTTGTTCATCTTACGGTCGCGGGGGAAGAGGTTCTTGGCCAGCTGTTGCGTGATGGTACTGCCACCACCCTTGTGGTGTCTCGTGAGCACACCTACACCCACGCGGAACAAAGCCTTGGCATCCACGCCGGAATGCTTGTAGAAGCGCGAGTCCTCCGTGGCGATGAGCGCGTCCTTCAGGGGCTGCGACAAGTCTTTGTACTTGCAGTTGGAACGGTTTTCCAAATAGTAGGTGCCTAAAAGCTCACCGTCGGCGGAAATGACTTCGGTGGCCAGGTTCGCAGCCGGGTTTTCCAACTCCGTGAAGGAAGGCATGTATCCAATCCATCCAAAGGATATGAGCATGAAAAGAAGAGCGAGAAAGCCAATGATGGAAAGATAACAAACCCAAAAGGGTTTTATCCATTTGGATCTGCCGCCAGTGCCCTTGTCGATGCTCTTTTTTTTCGATGTGGAACCGTTGTACATAGTTGATGGCTTGTTGATTTGGTTGTAAATTTTTAACAGTACCTATTGCACCGTGGTGATGCTAAACGTGGAACCGACAGTAAAAGTCTTGGTGCTGCCTCCCGAGTACGTGGCCCCCGTGTAGTAGTTGTGGAAATCAGAGCCACCACTGATGGTGCCGTTGTACTTGAGGGTGTAGGAGCCCTGCGTGAGTTCTGGGCTGCTAAAAAGGAGCACGGCGTTGCTGCTGCTGCTGCCGCCCGGCCAGCCGCCGCCACCGCTCATCGTGGGGATGTGGAAGGTGAGTATCACGGTGTTGTCACTGTTGCGGACAATTTGGATATTTTTATTGCTGCTGCCCGTATATTTGAGGGAATGCTGCGTGCAGGCGCTGGCGGTTGGATTGCTGAACATGTTGCCCGACACACCTGTACCCACGATGGTGCCGCCCGTGATGGAGAAGGTGTTGTTGTCGCAGTCGAAAGCCTCTTCCGGAGACTTGATGGAGGATGCGATGGTGAAACCGCCAGATATGTACATGGAGCCGTTGCAGTCAATGGCGTCATTGTTGCTTGAGGCGGCGTAGATGGTTCCCCCGTTGATATTGAGGCGGCTGGAGGCGTTCATCGCATCGTCATAATTGGAAACAAGGGTTAGCTGCCCGCCGTTGATGGTCAGGATGGTCTTGCTCTCCAGACATTCGCCGCCCTCGGTGTTCTGCGTGCAGTTGACGGTGATGATGCCACTGTTAACCGTGAGCGCGCCCGCAGCCTTGATGCCCTTGGGATTGCAGTAGTCACCGCTGCTGCCGCCAGGACCAGGCCAGCCGCCACCGGAGGAAACAGTGATGCGTGCTCCCGAGGTGGTGACGTTAAGGGTTAGCAAGGAATCTGTAGCCCCTGTCTCGCCGATAGTGATGGTGCCTTTACTGTTGATGCCCTTGCCTCCGTTGCCGGTGCTGGTGCAGGTGATGTGCCCACCGGTCAAGATAATGCTTAAATCGCTCTTGATACAGCAGCATGAATAGGAATCTTTGGTGGAACCGCTGACGGTGTAGGCTGCGCCTGCACCCGCCGTGGTAATGTTGACGGTGCCGCCTGCGATGGTGACAGGACCCTCGCTGGAAATACCGCGCCCGCCGCCGTTGCTGGTGGGCAGCGTAAGGGTGATGTCGCCGCCGTTGATGGTGACGAAAGCATCGCTCACGATGGCCGAGCAATAGGAGGGGTCGTTGCCCGCCGTGGTGCTCTCCAATACCGTGGTGCCCGATGAGGTAATATGGATGGTGCCTCCGTTGATGGTGGTGCCCAAACCGCTCTTCATGCCTTTGCTCTGGTTGCCGCTGTTGTATATCGTGATAGATCCGTTGTTTACAGTGATGGTACTGTCGCACTTCATCGCTCTGGCACTGACTGCGGTGCTGTGAATGACGATTTCACCGCCATTGATTTCTATGAAACCTTCGTCACCGTCGATGCCGTCGTCACCGGAGGTGACATCCACCATGCCGCCGTTCATGATAAACCAGTCGCAGTGGATGCCGTCTGCCACGGCGGAGGTGACCACAATGTTGCCGCTGTTGATTTTCACAAAGTCGTCGCTATGGATGCCATTGCGCACGGCACCGCTTACCGTGAGGGTGCCGCCGCCGTTGAAGATGAGCTGGCTTTTGCTTTGCAGGGCAGCCTTCTTGGCATTGCCGGTGCCGTCGTTGAGGTAGTTCTGGCTGCCGTTGGCCAACACCACGTTGACAGCCTTGTCTATCAGCACGTCAATGGCCGGACCGGCACTGTTGGTGATGGTGACTCCTTCCAATGACAGGGTGAAACGCTTGTCAGGTGTGATGTACAGCGAACCGTCCGTGGTGCTGCCCGATAGGTGGTAGACTACATCCTGGATGCCGGCAGTGGAAACCACCGTGACATTCGCGCCCGATGTGGTGATGTTGACCCCGGCGCTGGCCAAAGGGTTGATGACCGTGACGCTGTTGCCGTTGTAGGTGATATAGATGTCGGTGGATGCGGCCAGTGTGTCGGAACTGAAAGTGACGCTGTCGATGCTGGCAGTGGCGAAAGTCCTGAAGTCGTTGCCGTAGGAGAAAACGGAACTGCTGTTCTGGAAATAGATGCTGTCGATATCCGAAATGGCTTTCTCAAATACGACATGGCCTCCTTGGTAGAGATGCAGGAGCTCCTGTGCCTTTACTGCATTGAAGCTGAGCAGGGCGATGATAATCAAAACAATCTTCCTCATAGCTTCGTGATTTTGAAGGTTCTGCCATTCACTTTGATCAGATACAATCCCTTGGGCAAGGCCTGGATGTCGATGGATTCATCATTGCCACAGCTGCCATCCAAGAGCATCTTCCCGTCGTAGGAAAAGAGTTGGTATTGATTCTGATTGTTTTCAGTGGAGGATATCTTAAGATAGGAAGAGGCTGGATTGGGGTAAATCTTGCACTCAGGAGTCTCAATGTCTTGTATTCCGACATTATAGGAAAAAAGCAGTTTCTGGATATCGGATACCGGGATAGAATAGGGGGCGTTGAGGCCATCTTCAATAAGAAGGTAGTTGTTCTCAAAATAGAGCTTGCCGTTGTTGGCGATCTCGTAACTCTGTATTGTGCCGCTGCTGAGGTGTACGTCCACGGTCGTGGTTTGTGCCAGACTGGGCGTGACAAGAATAGTCAGCAGCGCCAGCAATGTGAATGTCAATTTTGTTGTCATTGTTTATATGATGATTAGAGGATGATTTTTTTCAAATTAGCAAAACGTCGTCTTTTGTTTTTTGTTGCATGATGACTAAGAATAGTCATGCATATATTAAGCCGCGAAGATACAAAAAAACGTTGAATGGTGATATTGTTGCTAAAGTACTGTGATGCTTCCCTTTGCAATATAACTGTCCCCGTAGAAATCTTTGTATTTAATCACGTAAGAGTAGGTTGCATTTGTTACAATTTTACCATTCACTTCGCCGTTCCAGCGGAATCCCTTGTCTGATGTGTTGAAAACGATGCTGCCCCAACGGTCAAATATGATGATGTTGAAGTCTGTCATTAGACGCTGGTAGGCCTCCTCGATGTGGAAATAGTCGTTAAGGCCGTCGGGGTTGCTCGGTGTGATGGCGTTGGGCAGGTAGAGTGTCATTTCGCACGGCTCGATGGTGATGCCCGTCGTGGCGGAGCAGTCGCCGTTGGTGGCCGTCACGATATAGCTGCCGGGTGAGTGCACCTCAATGGTCGCGGTGCTCTCTCCTGTATTCCAAACATAGTCGGGGAGCAGACTCTCTGCCGTCAATTCCAACATGTATTCTTCACAAAAATCAGCAGGATATGTGTTGATCCGCAGGGAAGTGTCCATGATGTTGAGCGTGATGGACACGATGCTGTCGCAGCCGTGCATGCTTTGAAAGTTGAGTTGTTGCTGCAGTTGGCCAGCCCCTATTGTCTCTTGGGGCGGGATATGAAATCCATGGAGCTGATATCCAGTGCCTTCGCATATATCATCTTCTAATTCAATAAGATATGTTGGATAAACGTTGAGCTGGAGCACGACGATGCTGTCGCAGCCGCAGCTGGATTGCGTAAGATTCCTGTGAAAATAGTAGATGCCCGGCTGGGCGGTGCTGTCACTTGGGATAGAGAACCCGTTGTCCTGGTAGGGCTCGTCTTGGCAGATGTCCGCTTGCAAAGTGTCAAATGCCGATGGCAGAATGGTGAGAATAAGGGTGATGGTTGAGTCGCATTGATAGAGCGTCTGTAACGTTCTCCTTCTGGTGATGGTTTGTATGAGGTGTGTTTCGTCGGCATTGAGGTGGAATCCTGATGAGTCGAAGACATGATCCTGGCAGGAAGTTGTCACGATGGTGTCTTTTGGAGAAGGTAGCGGGGTGATGGTCACGATGTTGCTGTATCTTGATCCGCAAGAGACGCTGATCCAGGCGCGACGGTATCGCAGGATTTGGGCGATGGTGTCGAGGGACAGGTTTTGGGTGTTGTTGATGCCCGGCACAGGGTTGAAATGCACGCCGTCGTATGAAACCTGCCATTGGTAGTGTGCATTATCGCCACCGCTGGCCGGGGATCCGTTCAAGGGCGACGCCATGTTTCCGGCGCATACTTCTTGGTCGGCGGAGATGGTGCCGGGAATCATCTCATCATGCAAACAGGCCAAGGCCACGGAGTCTGAGGCTGTGCAACCGCTCGCATCGATGACGGTCGCAATGTAGGTGCCGGCGGGCAGACTCTGAAGGGTGCTGTTGGCGGATAGGCTTTGATGGGTTTCGCCGAACCAATGGTAGCTGTAAGGCGTTGTGCCGCCCGTGACAGTGGCGGTTGCCGATCCGGTACTGTCCCCGAAGCATACGGGATGCACGACATTGGTGATGGACAAAGATGGCGAAGCGTATATGGCTAAGGTGGTCGTGATGTAACAACTTGTCCCGTTGGGATTAAGCATGGTGTCGAGTAGCACTTCGGCATTCGTGAAGAGATGCCCGAGCCATGTCAATGGCAGTGCGTCTGCGCACACGGTAGTGTCGAAACTCAAGAAGGTGTTGCGCAACACTTCCAACTCAACGGTTACGATGCTGTCGCACCCCGTGCTGGCGGCGAAAGTCGTTGACTGGCATCCTGCGTCGGAGAATGTGAGTCCCAAAGTGTCGTAGGGTAGGTCGTTTTCCACGATGGTGTCTCTGATGATGCTGTGCAGGGTGGGGATGACGGTGACGTGCATGGTCAGCACGCTGTCGGCGCCCGTGCGAGCGGTGAGCCTTGCGGAGGCTGTACTGTCGCCGTAAAATTCGATACCATTCCAAAGCAAAGGTAACCTGCTTTCGCACAGCGTGCTGTCGGCGGTGGCGGTGACATTGGGCCAGACGTGCAGCGTCATGGTGACGATGCTGTCGCAACCTGCTGAGTTGAGGATGGTGTCTGAAAGTGTGCCGGCTGACGCGAAATGCATGTCCAAGGTGTCGTAGGGTAGGTCATTCTCCACAATGGTGTCGAAAAGTGCGGCATAAGTGGTGCTGCCGACATGCACGCGCATCGTCAGGGTGCTGTCGGCGCCCGTGTGGGCGGTGAGCGTGACGTCAACTGTGCTGTCGCCGTAAAATTCAATGCCGTTCCAAAGCAGGGGCAACGCGTTGTCGCACAGCGTGCTGTCAGCGGTGGCGGTAACGTTTGGCCAGACGTGCAGTGCCATGGTGACGATGCTGTCGCAACCCGTGGCTGCAAACAGTGTGTTAGACTGCGTGCATGCCATCGTGAAATGGAACCCCAAGGTGTCATACGGCAGCCTGTTTTCCACAATCGTGTCGAAAATGTTGTTGCGAATGGTGGGGGTGACATGTACTTGCATGGTCAGTGCACTGTCGGCGCCTGTGTGGGCGGTGAACGTGACGGTTGCCGTGCTGTCGCCATGGAAGGTGACGCCGTTCCAAAGCAGGGGCAACTCGCTTTCGCATAGCGTACTGTCCACTGTGCTCGTGACGTTGGGCCAGACGTGCAGTGTCATGGTGACGATGCTGTCACAACCTGCGGCATTGGGAATGGTGTCGGAGAGCGTTCCTGCAGTTGTGAAGTGCATGTCCAAGGTGTCGTAGGGCAGGCCGTTTTCCACGATGGTGTCGAAGAGGGTGGCGTAGGTGGTGGGGATGACGTGCACGCTCATGGTCAGCACGCTGTCGGCTCCCGTGTGGGCGATGAGTGTGACGTTGATTGTACTGTCGCCATGGAAGGTGGCACCGTTCCAAATCAGGGGCAACTCGTTGTCGCATAGTGTGCTGTCTGTAGTGGCAACGACGTTGGGCCAGACGTGCAGCGTCATGGTGACGATGCTGTCGCAACCCGTGGCTGCTGGCAACGTGTCGGACTGCGTGCATGCCGCCGTGAAATGGAATCCCAGGGTGTCATACGGCAACCTGTTTTCCACAATGGTGTCGAAGATGTTGTTGCGAATGGTGGGGATGACGTGCACGCGCATGGTCAGCAGACTGTCGGCACCCGTGTAAGCTGTGAACGTGACGGTGGCCGCGCTGTCGCCATGGAAGGTGACGCCGTTCCAAAGCAGGGGCAATTCATTTTCGCATAGTGTGCTGTCAACGATGTTTGTGACGTTGGGCCAGACGTGCAGCGTCATGGTGACGATGCTGTCGCAACCTGCAGCGTTGGTGATGGTATCGGAGAGTGTGCCGGCGGACGTGAAATGCATGTCCAAGGTGTCGTAGGGCAGGTCGTTCTCCACGATGGTGTCGAAGAGAGTGGCGTAGGTGGTGGGGATGACATGCACGCGCATGGTCAGCAGGCTGTCGGCACCTGTATGAGCGGTAAGCATGACGTTGGCTGTGCTGTCTCCAGGGAAGATGACCCCGTTCCAAAGCAAGGGCAACGCGCTTTCGCACAGCATGCTGTCGGCGGAGTCAGTGACATTGGGCCAAACGTGCAGTGTCATGGTGACGATGCTGTCGCAACCTGCCGTGTTGAGGATGGTGTCGGAGAGCGTGCCGGCAGAGGTGAAGTGCATGCCCAAGGTGTCGTAGGGCAGGTCGTTCTCCACGATGGTGTCGAAAAGGGTGGCATACGTGGTTCGGATGACATGCACGCGCATGGTCAGCACACTGTCGGCGCCGGTGTGGGCGGTGAGTGTGACTCGTGCTGAACTGTCGTTGTGGAAGGTGACGCCGTTCCAGATGAGTGGCAATTGACGCTCGCAAAGGGTGTTTTGGGCGACACTTGCCACGTTGGGCCAGACATGCAACGACATGGTTACAATGCTATCGCATCCCGCCGCGTTGGTGATGGTGTCGGAGAGCGTGCCGGCGTGTGTGAAGTGCATGCCCAAGGTGTCGTAGGGCAGGTCATTCTCCACGATGGTGTCGAAGAGGGTGGTGTAGGTGGTGGGGATGACATGCACGCGCATGGTCAGCACGCTGTCGGCGCCGGTGTGGGCGGTGAGCGTGACCCGTGCCGTGCTGTCGCCATGGAAGGTGACGCCGTTCCAAAGCAGGGGCAACTGGCGCTCGCAAAGGGTGTTCTGGGCGACACTTGCGACGTTGGGCCAGACATGGAGTGTCATGGTGACGACGCTGTCGCATCCCGCTGCATTGAGAATGGTGTCGGAGAGCGTGCCGGCGTGCGTGAAATGCATGCCCAAGGTATCGTAGGGCAGGTCGTTCTCCACGATGGTGTCGAAGAGGGTGGCGTAGGTGGTGCGGATGACGTGAACATTCATGGTCAGAACGCTGTCAGCGCCGGTTTGGGCGGTGAGTGTGGTCGTGGCCGTGCTGTCGTCATGGAAGGTGACCCCGTTCCAGAATAGGGGCAGCTCGTTTTCGCACAGTGTGCTGTCAGCTGTGGCGATAACGTTAGGCCAGACATGCAGCGTCATGGTGACGATACTGTCGCAGCCCGTCGCGGCAAGCAGTGTGTCGGATTGCGTGCATGCCGTCGTGAAGTGGAACCCCAAGGTGTCGAACGGCAGGCTGTTTTCCACAATCGTGTCGGATATGTTGTTGTGGATGGTGGGGATGACGTGTACGCGCATGGTCAGCAAACTGTCGGCACCGGTGTGGGCGGTGAGCGTGACCCGCGCCGTGCTGTCTCGATGGAAGGTGACCCCGTTCCAAAGCAAGGGCAACTCGCGTTCGCAAAGGGTGTTCTGGGCGACACTTAGGACGTTTGGCCAAACGTGCAGTGTCATGGTGACGATGCTGTCGCACCCTGCCGCGTTGGTAATGGTGTCGGAGAGTGTGCCGGCAGAGGTGAAGTGCATGTCCAAGGTGTCGTAGGGCAGGTCGTTCTCTACAATGGTGTCGAAGAGGGTGGCGTATGTGGTGGGAATGACATGCAAGGTCATCACCACGAGACTGTCGCAACCATGAACATTTTGCAAGTGTACGGAATCGGTGCCGGATGCGTAAAAGAGGATGCCATTCCAAGACAAAGGCCCGTTTCCCAAAGTGCGTTCGCAAATGGCGGAGTCCACAGGCGTGCGGTCGTTGGCATGGACTGTGAGGTTGAGGGTGGCTACGGAGTCGCAGACGGATTCTTCGGTGCTGGGGAAAAAGACAGGATAGCTGCCGCTGGCTCCGAAGGTTTGTCCGTTGAAAAGGAAAGACTCTCCTTCGCAGATGCTGGTATCGAGGACGGAGTGGGCGGTCGGATGGAAAAGGATGTCAAAAGTGGTGTCGAATTGGCAGCCAAAGTCGTCGTAAAGTGTGAGCGGGAAGGTGATAATGGTGTCGGAGACGATGGAATCGGGCGGGTTAATGGTGAAGGAGGTGCTTCCATTCTGCGTCATCCAGGAACTTTGGATGACGGCAGAGTCCACGGTGCCTTCGTAGAGCATGCCTCCTGAAAGTGCCAATTCCCAGCCGCAAAGGTAGCCGTTGTCTCGCCTCCAGCCATCCATGACCTCGATTTTCCAGGTTCCGTTTACGGGACAGCCTATAAGGTTGGTAAACGAGCCGTCAGGACGGAAAACATTCGTCATCGTGGCCATGTCGGTGGGCCTGCAAAAAAGGTTTTGCTGCCCGCCATGGCCGTTGTTCAGCGAATTGTTCCATCCAACCATGCGGTTGGAACTGCTGTAGACGTAGCCGCTGGAAGAGTATGTGTATCCTTGGTTGTTGGCCTCGGACCAGCAGTAGTCGCGACATGCGCCGATGGGGTTGAACTCGGCCATGCACAATTCCGAGCTGTTGTCAATGAAGTTAGGGATGCCTAATCTGTATTCGGGACTGCATAGGTTGCCGGGCAGCGACCAGCCAAACTCGGAAGTCGGGATGGAGTCGAGGCAGGCACTGCTTTGCCCCGATGAGTTGTAGGGATATTTCTTTAGGATGGAAGCATGCTGCCCGTTGGGGCATGTAAGCTGAATCCACAGGTCGCCGATCCATTCGTGTTCGATGGAGAGTTTTACGTAAAGGATGTCGTTGACAGAGGAAATGGTGTCATATTCTGGAAACCCGCTAAAGGTGACAGGGGAGATGTAGGAGCATCCGTCGCCGCAGTCGGTGCCGTCAGGCAGGAAGATGGTGTCCGCATGTCCGACAACGGCGGTGGACTTTTGCAAAACAATGTTGTGCAGGGTGTCGTAGCCGATGGAAAAGTTGTGAGGGTTGCCCACGCACATCTCAGGGATGTTCATCGACTGGATGGGGTTGTAGAACTGGGTGATGATGCGGGTGGCGCCACAGCCTGGGAAATCGGAGAGTACCGCGGTGTAATATCCAGGACTCGAGATGCGGATGCCGCGTGTGCTGTCGCCGGTGTTCCAATGATAAAATGGAGCACCCGGGGGGGCGAAGAGGGAGTCTTCGGTGTGCAAGCATAAGAATGCGGCTCCTGTGATTTCGGGACTGTGCAGTCGCAGCGTGTCAATCTGTAGTGTGCCGTCCGTGGTCAGCAAAGTGTCGAAGTAAACGCCAGCCGTGCTATAGCTCCTGCCGTGGTAGTGCAGCGTGTCACCATCGCAGAGCAGGGTGTCGACAACGACGGGCACATCCAATGCAATCCTCAAGGTCGCAGAGTAACCTGCTGCTGTTGAGCAGAGCATAAGCAGCACCCATAAAAGGAGGCGCAGGGGATGTTGCATGTCATTTCGTTTCGACGCGGGCATTCTTACATTCTGTTAATGATGTTGTAAATAATTGTTTGTCAATATATTGCATAAAAAGACAATATATGGGTCCAAACCACAACATACCAGTTTAACGAATGCAAAAATAAGGTAAAACAAGGTTCTTTTTTCCGGAAATGGAAAAAGAATTGAACAGTGAAGTGTGAAATAAATGATTGAAAAACAGCGCGGTAACGGCAGCTTGGATTACAGTTGCCAGTTTATGGGCGTTTTCCCCATTTGAGCCAGCAATTCGTTGGCTTTGGAGAAATGGCGGCAGCCGAAGAATCCGCGGTGGGCCGACAAGGGAGACGGGTGCGGGGCGGTGAGCACATGGTGCTTGCCCGTGTCGATAAGTGCCTTTTTTTGGATAGCATAGTTGCCCCAAAGCAGGAACACCAATCCTTCGCGACGTTCCGACAACCGCTGGATGGCACAGTCGGTGAATGTTTCCCATCCATGGCCTTGGTGCGACCCTGCGGCGTGCTCGCGCACCGTCAAGGTGGCGTTGAGCAACAATACACCCTGCGCGGTCCATTTTTGGAGATTTCCGCTGCGAGGTGTCTGGAACCCCACGTCATCCGTCAGTTCTTTGAAGATGTTGATGAGCGATTTCGGGAAGGGCACACCGTCCTGCACGGAAAAGCACAAACCGTGCGCTTGCCCGTATTCATGATAGGGGTCTTGCCCGATAATGACAACCTTGACTTGGTCAAAAGGAGTGCTGTTGAAGGCGTTGAAGATGCACGGGCCCGGCGGGAAGACGCGATAATGCTTCTTCTCTTCCACTAAAAACCTCTTCAGCTCACTGAAGTAGGGTGCCTGAAACTGGTCCCAAAGCACACGTTTCCAGGATTCTTCGATGGTGGGGTTGATCATGGTGGATATTGGAGTTTGGATGTTGG
>JAFZZK010000008.1 GCA_017615795.1 Bacteroidales bacterium | reverse complement strand
GCAAACTCCCCTTCTGGTTTCCAGAAGGGGTGCCCGAAGGGCGGGGTAGTTAATATGGATTTTTATTCCTTAATTGCCGATGTATTATGGCCGGGGAAGTCCTGTTATTAATGACATTGATATTGTCAAATTCCTCTTAATAAGGTATTCATATTCTTTATATTACTACCCTGGCCTACGGCCACCCCTTCTACAATAGAAGGGGAGTTTTGTGCGTCCGCACTTTAGTGCGGACAAAGAAATGTGAATTACGATGGGTCAACAACTATATCATTGCCTTATTAAATAACTGCCAACGGCCAATAGCCAACCATAGACACCGCTTAACGCTTCTTCAGCAGTGGCGAGCGCGACAGGTCGGTGGGGTTGGTGCCCGGAACCCACTCGGGCACGGGGATGCCAAGGTTCTGGAAATGATTTTTCCAATAGAGAGGAATTTCCCCGTCCGCATCCCGCCAGTTCATAGGCTTGGCCTCGAATAAGTGGTTGTCGCCTTTATCCTTGTAGTCGTTGAGGAAACATTCGTAAATCAGCTCGGAGCAGTAGAGGGCCCTGTTGTTGGGCCGGAAGGCGTGATCGTAGGGTTGGCCGATGAAGGAGCGGGCTCGCTCCAGCACATTATACTCATTAAAAGCCCCATCAATCTCGTAAACATCGGGGAAAGGCTGGCTGTCGCCGGGGTTATATATGAACGGCCGGCGGGCAACGCCATACTGTGGGGTGGCGTCGATGATCCAGACGGTGTCGCCGACGCTCTCCACTAAAGCCACGTGCGAGTATTGTCCGGTGCATGCCTGCACCGCGCCGCCCATACCGGCTGTGTCGCTGAAGAAGAGCAGGTCGCAAGGCTTCAAATCAACGCGGCGGTCACGCTGCTGCGACAACCCCATTTGCGCCAACAGCATGACGGCAAGCAGTATCGGGATTGTCTTTTTCATATCATTGCATTTTTTGGTTTACAGCAGCTGAATTTCGGTTGCTCTATTTTGTGTCGCCGCAGACCATGGTGCGAAGTGCAGATAAAACACCACAATCAGCAAACAAGGCGCAAAAATAATAAAAAATGGATAGTGGCGCGGAACAATCCATCAGTGGGCTAAGATTTTGTATTTTTGCAGCGTTGATATTTGGAATTATGAAACAACTACAAAAATTGTTGTTTTTCGTGATGGCAGTTTTTCTGCTGTCCGCCTGCACCAGGGAGAATGTCAAACCGGAACCGCAACTTCCAACCGTACCTCTAATCATATTAGATACGGATATCGGCAGTTCTACCGACGACCTCTTCGCTATGCAAATGCTCTACAACTATGCTTCCCAGGGGCGGTGCTACTTGTTGGGCGTGGTGGTGGACCGTATGGGCGACACCAACGTCGTCGTGGCCGACATAATGAACAACTATTATGGTTTTCCGAAGTTGCCGCTCGCTTTGGAACGCAACGGCACTTATAACCGCTATGCGTTCATCAATTATACCCCCATTGCGCAATTTACCGATGATGAGGGCAATCTGATGTTCGCCCGCACCTACAGCGACTATTCCGTCCTCCCTGACGGCTATGTGCTATATCGCCGTCTGTTGGCCCAGGCGCCCGATGGCAGCGTCACCATTATGCTGACGGGCATCCCATCGACAATCGCGAATCTCCTCACTTCGGGTGCTGACCAGTACTCGCCGCTTTCGGGTGTGGAATTGGTGCGTCGTAAGGTGAAGAGACTCTACTTTATGGCCACCAAACTGACACTGGGCGGTGAGCAGAACGCCAGCATCGGCTACAACATCGGGATGCATCCGGAGGCGGCAAGCACACTCTTTGAACTCTGGCCCGACGAGGTTGACATCATCCTCTCTCCCAGTGCGGCCGGGGATGGCGTGGATTATACTCCCGAACAGGTGATCAGCGATATCAACTGGACAGACACCCACCCCTTGAAACAGGTGTATATGCACTACGACTGCAACACAGGCCAGCGGATGTGGGATCCGATGCTTCCCATACAGGAGATTGAAGGGGAGGGTACCTTTGCGCTCTCGCCCCGCGGGCATTTGACCCTGACTCCCGACGGACACGCCAATTTTACCTATGACCCAGAGGGCAACTGTCGTTTCCAAATGCCTGGCGACGAGGCCTGGGCACAACGCATGCTCAATCTCATACGCGCCTCCAACCGACAATCAAATTCCTTAACCACTAACCCCTAATCCCTAAAACCTGATCCCTAATATGAACCCCGCATTCCACACTATCGACATCATCATTTTCGCCGCCTATCTGCTCTTGATTGTCGGATTGGGCATCTGGATTTCCCATCGCAAGAAGAACCGGGACAAGACTGCAGAGGACTATTTCCTCGCGGGCAAGTCGCTGCCTTGGTGGACGATAGGTGCGTCTTTGATTGCCGCCAACATCTCTGCGGAGCAGTTCATCGGGATGTCGGGGTCGGGTTTTGCGGGTGGTTTTGCGGTGGCCTCCTACGAGTTTATGGCCGCCCTCACGCTCATCATCGTGGCCAAGTATTTTATGCCTGTGTTCGTGAAGCAGGGCATCTACACCATCCCGCAGTTTGTGGAGCAACGCTATTCGAGGAATCTCAAGACCATCCTGGCCGTCTTCTGGCTGGGACTTTTCATCTTCGTGAACCTCACCTCCGTGCTCTTCCTCGGCGCCAAGGCCATCGACACCATCATCGGCACGGGCGACGGCTCGCTCATTCTCCCCGCCATTTTCGGACTGGGCCTCATCGCGGCACTGTACTCCATCACCGGCGGGCTCTCCTCCGTGGCGTGGACCGACATCCTGCAGGTGGTGTTGCTCGTGGTAGGCGGCCTTATCACCACAGTGGTCGCATTGCACTATGTGAGTCCCGACGGCACTATTGGCTCGGGCATCCGCCATCTCTCTGACGCAGCGGGCGACCGGCTGCATCTGATCTTGCCCAAAGACAATCCCGAATACCACAACATGCCCGGCATTGTGATGCTCATCGGCGGCCTGTGGGTCGCAAACCTCTACTATTGGGGTTTCAACCAATATATTATCCAGCGCGCGTTTGCCGCCAAGTCGCTGCAGGAGGCGCAGAAAGGTCTGGCCTTCGCCGCCTTCCTCAAGCTTATCATCCCTTTCATTGTGGTCATCCCCGGCATCATCGCCTACGTGATGTACACCGAAGGCAGTTTCGGCGCGGTGGAGGCGCTCACCAAGGCTGGCGGCGCCCTCAACAACGATAATGCTTACCCGTGGCTCATCAGCACGTTCATTCCCACCGGACTTAAAGGCTTGGTACTTGCCGCGTTGGCCGCGGCCATCGTCTCCTCCCTGGCCTCGATGCTCAACTCAGCCTCCACCATATTCACGATGGATATCTTCAAGCCCTATTTTGCCCCGAAAGTGAAGGAAAAAACCGGCAAAGAGGTGCGCTTGGTGTCTGTGGGGCAGATCTCGGCAGGAGTATTCCTCATCATCGCCTGCCTCATTGCCCCGATGCTGGGCAGCGTGGGACAGATGTTCCAATATATTCAGGAGTACACCGGCTTGGTGAGTCCGGGCATACTGGCACTGTTCCTGTTGGGGCTTTTCTGGAAAAAGACCACCAACAAGGGCGCCATCGCGGGCGTGGTGCTTTCGATTCCCATTGCACTGGCCCTCAAGTTTATGCCCATAGAGATGCCCTTCCTCGACCAGATGTTCTACACCTGTCTGCTCACGATGGCCATCATCGTGATGGTGAGTTTGAGCACCTGTGAGGGCGAAGATGATGTGCGGGGTATTCCTCTTGTCGCAAGTATGTTCAAGACGCAGCGCGATTTCCATATCGCCGCGTATGTAATATGTCTGTTGTTAGTGGTTATTTACGCAGTATTCTGGTAAAAACGGGATAGAATGCTCTATATCAACGACCATATTGAGACATTGGATTGGGAGGCGCACCTTCAGGAACTTCCAGAGGATAGACGGGAGAAGTGTCTGCGTATCAAGCATGACACCGGTCGTCGGCAATGTGTGGCTGTGTGGTTGCTGCTGCGCGAAGCATTGCAGACAGAATTCGGGCTGACAGTCGTTCCGGATGTGGCCATCGCTGAGCATGGAAAGCCCTATTTCCCCGATAGGCCAGACCTGCATTTCTCGTTGAGCCACTGTGCCACGGCGGTGGCTTGTGCTGTGGATACACGGCCTGTCGGCGTTGACATCGAGCGGGTTCGCCCGTTCAACGACACATTGGCGGCATACGTGTTCAACGAACAGGAGCTCGCATACGTGCGGCAAGCCCCTAATCCGGCCTTGGCTTTCACCATGCTTTGGACAAAGAAGGAAAGCCTCCTGAAAATGACGGGAGAAGGCTTGCGCAATGACTTGAAAGGGCTTCTGGTGAATTCTCCGTACCATTTCCAAACACTGGTAGCCCCCGATTCGCAATATGTATGCTCATGCTGCAGGGACGGTGGGGATTTGGAAGTCTGGAAAGGATGTTGAGGGCAGTTTCACAGACTGGTTGCGACAGCTGGTATAATCGTTTAATCTCGCGTCAGTTCTCCTCTTAAAGGTTGGCCAATGTAATACACGACCTGTTCGGTGGTGAGTTTGCGGCCGAGCAGGTACATGAGCTTGGTGACAGCAGCCTCTGTAATCATGTCATATCCGCTGATCACGCCGGCCTCGGCGAGGTGCTTGCCCGCGAGGTAACGTCCCATTTCCACGCCGCCGCCGCCTTTGCACTGGGTAATGTTTACCATGATGATGCCTCGCTCCACGGCCTTACGTATGCAATTCGTAAATTCCTCGTTCGTGGGTGCGTTGCCCACCCCGAAGGTCTCCAACACCACAGCTTTCAGCCCCGGTGTGTTGAATACGGATTCCAAGATGTCGGTCCGGATGCCGGGATAAATCTTCACAATGGCGATGTCGTCGTCCATCTCGGTGTGCGCTCGGAACGTCTTGCGCCCGTCGGCGCGTAGGAGGTTCGGCTTCTTGTATTCCACGTACGTGTTGACTTCAGCCAAAATGGGGTAGTTGGGGGAGTAGAAGGCGTTGAAGCGGGAGGCATTGTCCTTGTAAGTGCGGTTGCCGCGATAGAGGTTGTTCTGGAAATAGATGCACACCTCTTGTACAATGGGCTTGTTGTCTATGTAGTCTGCCGCTATGGCTATGGCGTTGAGGATGTTGCGGCGTCCGTCGGTGCGGATGACCCCCAGCGGCAGTTGTGAGCCGGTCAGGATGACGGGCTTGGCAAGCCCCTCTAACAGGAAACTCAGTGCCGAGGCTGTGTAAGCCATTGTGTCCGTGCCGTGCAATATGACAAATCCATCGTAGTGCTCGTATTCAGCCCCGATCATGAGGGAGAGCCGTTTCCAAAAGACAGGGTTCGTGTCGGAGGAGTCGATGAGCGGCAACAGTTCCTTGAAGGTGACGTCGGCTTCAATGAGTCGGAGCATCGGCAGCTGCTGGTGAATGTTCTTGAACTCGAAAGGCACAAGCGCCTTGCTCTCCGGATCCATCGTCATGCCGATGGTGCCGCCGGTATAGATGACTAAGATTTTTCGATTGGACATATTACAATTTGCAATTTTATTTCACTATGGTTATTGACTGCAGGAAGAGGACGCATGAATGCGTTTCTCGGTGGGGGCTGAATCGCAGATTGCGACAAGAGGGCATTCGTTGCAGTGCGGCTTGCGTGCCGTGCAGATGTAACGTCCGTGCAGCAGGAGCCAGTGATGAGCCTTGGAAAGAACCTCCCGGGGAAATTGGGCGACGAGTTGTTTCTCGACAGCATCGGGCGTGGGGGCGTCCTTGACAAGGCCCAGCCGGTGCGCCACGCGGAAGACGTGCGTGTCGACGGGCATGGCGGCTTGGCCGAAAGCGAAGGCGAGCACCACATTGGCGGTCTTGTTCCCCACACCTGGCAAACGTGTCAATCCCGTCATCGTGTCGGGCACCTCGCCACCGAATTCCGACACCAGCATCTTGGCCATGGCCGACAGGTGCGCGGACTTGCTGTTAGGGTAGGAGACCGACTTCACAAAGTCCAGAATCTCTTCCACCGAGGCCTGCGACAACGCGGCTGGAGTAGGGTAGGCCTCGAACAGCGCGGGTGTCACCATATTGACGCGCTTGTCTGTGCACTGCGCTGCCAGCATGGTGGCCACCAAGAGCTGATAGGCACTCGTATACTGCAGCTCCGACTGTACATTGGGCTGGTGCTCCTCGAAATAATCGACGATGAACTTGATTTTGTCCTTGCGCTTTTTCATCGCGGATAGGTGAGATGGGATGTAACCTTGTCCAAGTAGGTCTTGGAAACCGGAATTTCAGGAATGTCCTTGTTGCCAAGGTCAAGGTAAGGACCGTCCTTGTCCTTGCGCAAAAGCGTGACCTTCGCGAAGTTGACGATGTATGAGCGGTGACAGCGCACAAAACCGTGCGGCGTCAGCAGCTCCTCCTGCTTTTTCATGCTGCTGCGCAACGTGAAACGGGCAATCTCGTCCTTGGTGCTATAATAAATTTGCACATAGTTGTCAAAGGCCTCGACATAGTAGATGTATTCCGTCTTGACCGAGAGTTTTAGCTCCTTTTTCTCATCGAAAAAATTAATAATATCCACATTTTCAGGAGATTCATTGCTCTTGACTCCAGCGTCAGGTTCGGCCTCTATCTCAGGGGGGTCGTTTTTCAAGGCAAGCAGGCTGTCGATTGTTTTGTCCCTTTCCTTGATGCCAAGGTAGAGATAGGTGATTATGGTGGGAATGAGCATGATCAGAGGCACATAGAGCACCGCACGCGTGAATATTTCTGAAAATGGGCGCGCGTCTTTCGGACTGAAATAACACCCGCAGGTATAACACGTGGCAATCAGGATGACCTCCAGCACAATCCATGAAAAGTATTGCACAATGGTAATGCCGTACTTGCGATGGATGAACGACATCAGCCAACGGCTCAATCCCAATACCACGACACCGCCCAATACCAAGAATACCGTAAACAGAAACAGGTCGTAGCGCGACGCACTCTCCGTGTTGTACCACGCACCTTGAAACGGTGTGAAAATGTTGATGAAGATTATCGAAAAGAAGGCAACAAATATCAAATAGGAGATGACATTGTTCCTATCTATAAGATAATCAGGCATATATTTGTTTATCATCGTCTTCAGTAAAAAGTGTGCAAAGGTATAAAAAAAACGATATAAGTTGACCACACAACCGAAATTTCGCCCCTCGGAGCGGAATTTCGTCCCTGAATACAGGATAAGTCCCCTTTGGATGTGGCATTAATCACATTTTATGAAGACTCTCGTGAAAAAGTTGTTTTTTTGCATCCTCAAACTGATAATCAAATTATTTTAACTTATGGAAAACATGAAACGTATTTTCGACATCATGCTTCAATATGAAGCACGTCACCCCGAACAACAAAAGGCTCTTTCGTGCAAAGTCGACGGCGAATGGAAATACTATACCCCTAAGGAATACAAGGATACGACAACTATCTTAAGTTATGCTTTGTTATACAAGGGTATCCGTCCCGGCGACCGTGTGGGCATCATCTCCACCAATCGTCCGGAATGGACCATCACCCAAATGGCCGTCACGCAAATCGGTGCCATCCTCGTCCCCGTCTATCCGACCATCTCTGCCGACGACTATTTATATATATTGAACCACAGCGGCATCAAGTTACTGATCATGGAAGGCGCGGAAGTGATGAAGAAGATCCAAATGGTGCGTGGCAAGGTGCCCGAGTTGCTGGATCTCTATACTTTCATCGACCGCAAGGATTTCCCTTATTGGGATCAGCTGCTGGACCTCGGACGTCAAAACCCGAACCCCGAGTTGTTGCAGCAATGTCGTGATTCGGTAGACGAGAAGCAGTGTGCCATGATGATCTACACCTCCGGCACAACGGGCACACCCAAGGGTGTCATGCTCTCGCATTACAACTTGATGCAGCAGATCGAGCATCTCAAGCACACCCCGGCCAAGTGGTCCAAGAAAGCCCTCAGCTTCCTGCCGATGTGCCATGCCTACGAGAACATGCTGGTGATCCTTTATCAGTATTTGGGAATGACGGTATATTATGTGCAGAACCTGGCTGCCATCCAGAGCTCCATCAAGGAGGTCCATCCCACCATGATGTCCGCTGTGCCGCGCGTGTTCGAGAAATTCTACGACGGCATCGTTAAGAATGGCAAGGCACAAAAGGGCTTGGCGCAAAAGATTTTCTTCTGGGCCGTCAATGTGGCGCGCGAGTACGTGATTGAGGACAGCGAGCGCACTTGGTGGTACAACTGCAAACATGCGATTGCTGACAAATTGGTTTACAGCAAGATACGTCAGGGCCTCGGTATCGAGAAGTTCGATATCTTCGTCTCCGGCGCCGCATCCCTGCAGCCGAAGCTCTGTTCCTTCTTCTCCGCCATCGGCATGCCCGTGTTCGAGGGGTATGGCATGACGGAGACCTCTCCCGTGATTGCCGTCTCCTGCCGCGACAAGTATGGTCGTGAGGCCAACACGGTGGGCTTCCCGCTGGGTGGCGTTGAAATCGCCATCACCCCCGACGGTGAAGTCATCTGCCGGGGCCACAATGTCATGATGGGTTATTACAAAGACGAGGAGCTTACCAAGGAGATCATCGACAAGGACGGCTGGCTGCATACCGGCGACTTGGGGCGTTTCACCACCAAGGGACAATTGGTGCTCACAGGCCGCAAGAAGAATTTGTTCAAGACCTCGCAAGGCAAGTATGTGAACCCGCAACTGATTGAAGACATGCTTGTCCGCTCTCGTTTCATAGAACAGGTCGTGGTGGTTGGCGAAAACCAGAAGTTCGCCGCCGCGCTGGTTATTCCTGATTTTGAGTTCCTCAAATGCTGGTGTGAACGCCATGACGTGAAATACACGACCAAGGAAGAGATGGCGCAGAACCCGCAGATCATTCAGCGCATCAAGAAGGAAATCGACAAGTGCAACCAGGAACTGGGAAAGGCTGAAAATATCATGAAATTCGAGCTGATCACCGACGAATGGACGCAAGGCAACGGTTTCCTGACCCCGACGCTAAAGATCAAGCGCAACAAGGTCTTGCAGGCGTATGCCGGTATCATCAACCGTATTTACGAGCAATAAAAAAAACGCGGTGAAAACCGCGTTTTTTTATTCTCCAAACAATTCGTTGTGCCGATTGTTGATGTAGGCGTATGTGTCGACATAGCATCGGAAAAAACCCTGTGTGTCCGGCGTGATGACTGGCTCATCCAACGTCATTTCGCGGATGGCCTTGAAGTTGTACCGGCCGTTTACAGACCAACCCTGCAAGATGCCGATGTGGATGGCATTGGTGGGGCAGAAAAAGGAACAACGCATGCACATAAGGCAGTGGTGGCCGAATTGTACGGTTCCGGACTCGTCTTTGCGGATGTTGTGCATCGGGCACTGCCGGATGCATAGGCCGCAGCCAGTGCATTTTTTCATGTCCGTTTTGTAGAAAAACGAGTTTACATCGCCGCCCACAAATTGGATGGAAACCGCGCGGGTCACAATCCGATGCCAAAGTTTGTACCGCTTGATGTTGGGAATATGATGCGTGATTTCATAAATCAGTATGTCATAGAGTTTCTCATCCATATCCAGGATTTCCTTGACCAGTCGTTCGTCAAAACGGAAATGGATGTTATAGGGCATCATGAAATGATACTCGTTCTCAATGATGGCCTTGCTGCGCTTGAGTTTGCGCCAGACAAAGAGGGAGGAGGCGTCGTTGACCTTCTCTGTCTCGCCAGAGTTCTTGTAGATGAACGTCCGGATGCCTTTGGGGAACTTCTGTTTCCGGATAAATTTGAGAAACGGCCAGGGCGCGTTGTAGCCGTAGATAGGGTAACCCAATCCGATCAAGTCATACCCCGACAGGTCAAGGCGCTCCGTGTTCAAGGGGTCTATCTCGTACAAATCGACCTCATATCCGGCCGATTCCAGCCGTTTTTTCAACTGCTGGGAAACATAGCGGGTGTTGAAGGTTCCGGTAAAATAGATGAGCAGACTGCGCATAACCGCTATTTCTTTTTTTTCAAGATGTTGTACTGAAAGTATTGTCCGTATCGGCCGAGTTTGGCAGGGTCGCTCTCCTTGACCCTCTTGAGGAAAGTCTTTTTCCGGAGGGTGATGATGTTCAACAAACCTCTGAACTCCACATATTCATGGCAGCGTTCGTAGCCGATGTCCTTTATGCGCCAGCCCTCCTCCGTCTTTGCATATTGAACAGTGTAGATGGCAGCACCGTGCAGTTTGACCAGGAATTTCTCATGGAGAAGATGGTCTTCCAAATACCATTTTGCAGTTGCCGTGTCTGGAGTGAGGATGTCAATCTCACCTCCGTGGATAAGGTGTGTGGAGGGCATGTCCAGTTTCATCACGCTGCACAGGAATTCCATCACGGCCTCTTTGCCCTGATAGGACATCGAACCGTTGCCGTATGAAGAAATGACGTCATCGGTGAAACACTCGGCAAGGCCGTCAAAATCACGGGTGTCGAGACATCGTTGGTATTTGGCTTGTAAATGACGGATGGATTCTATGCTTTCCAAACGGGAGATTCTTTCTTCTAAGGTCATACGAATGGGGAGATTAATGAGTTGAAGCAGTTGCCGCTTGTGGGCATATTTACTGGTTATTTCAGGTGTTTTCTTGAAAAACAGTTGTACTTGAGGATGCAGTATAGCGTCCGCACACCGTCCTTCCACCCGATTTTCTTGCCTTCGGCGTAGGTGCGGCCATAGTAGGAGATGGGCACCTCGTAGATGCGGATGTGCTCCTTCTTGGCCATGCGTGCCAGTTTGGCGGTGACTTCCGGCTCGAAGCCGAAGCGTTTTTCTTGAAGGTGGAGCCTCTTGAAGATGTCGGCGCGCGCCATCTTGTAGCAGGTCTCCATGTCGGTGAGATTCAGGTTGGTGAACCAATTGGAGACACGGGTGAGCAGTTTGTTGCCTTTGGTATGCCAATAGAAGAGGATACGGTGCGGCGTGCCGCCCAAATAGCGTGATCCGTATACCACGTCGGCAAACCCCATCACGACAGGCTTCAGCAGCAGGTTGTACTCTTCAGGATCGTACTCCAGGTCTGCGTCTTGGATGATGATGTAGTCGCCGGTGCTGTCGGCGATGCCGCGGTGAAGTGCAGCCCCCTTGCCCATGTTGCAAGGCTGGTCATAGTAGCGGATCTCCGCATCCGGATGGGCTGCGGCATATTCGGCTATGACCTCGCGGGAGTTGTCGGATGAACCATCATTGACCAAGACCAGTTCCTTGTCAAAACCATTGATCAAATGTACAGCAAGCACCTTGTCCAAAATGGCCGTGATGGTTTTGGCCTCGTTGTAGACGGGTATGATGACGGATAGTTTCATTTTCTATTGCAAGTGTATGAGGCGACAAAAATACAAAAAAAAACGAGGTGTCATAACACTTCGTTTCCACTGGTGGGAACTACTAGATTCGAACTAGTGACCCCCTGCTTGTAAGGCAGGTGCTCTAAACCGACTGAGCTAAGCTCCCTGTTAAAGGCGGTGCAAAGATAGCATTTTTTTTGTTGCAGCAACGGCTTCCATGAAAATCTTTAGTCGTTGGTTATGAGTGCCTTAGAATTGCAATCCGGCGCTAATACCTATAAATTGCGGCTTTTTTCCGGCTATGTTGCGGAAATAATTGCGGAAACTGCGTTGGTAGTTGGCTCCTATGGTGATGGGGCCGAACTTGAAATCAAATCCGGTCGTCATGAAAACCTGCTGGGTGTTGAGACTCTCCTTGTCGAAGCCGATGTTGTTCTCCGTGATTTTCAGGATGGGTTGGTAGACGATTCCGAGGTAGGGCTGGAATGCCGACACTTTCCGGATCGGCACATGTCCCACGGCTTTGATCGGTATTTGGATATGACGTGTTTCAACGCGCTCATCCGAATAACCTTGGTAACTGTTCGAAAAATTGCATTTGTAAAAGGCGTAGCCAAGTCCGATCTCTCCATAGACGTGCTTGCCGGCGCGGAAGTAGGCACCGAATTCTCCGACAAACAAGCCGCTCAATTCATGGTGTTCCGTAGAATAGGTGCGCGAGATGGAGAAGGATGTGCCCAAACGGAAACCATATTGATACCATTTCTGGGCAATGGCCGTCTGTCCGATCAGCATGATCAGGACGAGCAGGGGCAAAAGTCTTTTTTTCATTTTTCGGGGGTTGAATTGTTTTGGGGAGGATTGTTCGGGCTCTCGGACACGGTGGTGTTGAACTGGTTCATGGTGCGCTCCAAACCTGCGGTGGCAAAGGACTTGACCGCTTGCACCGCGCGCTGGATGCACGGCTCCACGAGTTTCAGCTCTTCGCTGGAAAAACGCCCCAGGACATAATCGACCTGATAGCCTTGCGCAAAATCCTTGCCGATACCGCAGCGCATCCGCGGGAAGTTGGCATGGCCGAGCTGCTCGATGATGTTGTTGAGCCCGTTGTGGGAGCCGCCGCCGCCCTTGGGTTTGATTTTAAGCCCGCCTAAGGGCAAGTCGAGGTCGTCGCATATCACCATGCAGTGGTCCGGGGTGATCTCTTCGGCATTGAGCCAATACTTGACTGCCTTGCCACTGAGGTTCATGTAGGTGGTGGGCATGACGAGTATTAGCGTGCGCCCTTTATAGGTGGCGCGGGCCACATAGGCAAGCCGGTCCACGGAAAACGTCGCTTTCAGTTCCGTGGCAACGGCATTCACCACTTCAAAGCCATAATTGTGACGGGTGCCGGCATATTGCTGCTCAGCATTGCCCAGCCCCACAATAAGGTATTTTTTATCGTTCATTGTCGTCTGTTTCGTTGTTTTCGGTATCGTCCTCTTCGGACATGTTCACGAAGAAGGTGAAATTGAGTTTTCCATAAATGCGATGCTGGAAAAACTGGGGGTGCGAAGAGAAATCGTGTTCCTTGGAATGCTCCATGATGAGCCAGCCGTCAGGGTTGAGCAGTCCTCTGTTGAATACATTGTCGATAATTTTGTCAATGTCTTCCAACTGGTAGGGCGGGTCGGCAAAGATAATGTCAAATTTCTGGATGCAACGCTCTGTGTAGGCGAATGCATCCTGACGGATAACGGCGGCGTTATGGTAGTTTAGTTGCTCTAACGTGCGTTGGATGAAGCGGGTGCATTTCGGCTCGATGTCCACCGCGATGACGGACTGCGCCCCTCTGGACGCGAACTCGTAGGTGATGTTGCCTGTGCCGGCGAACAGGTCGAGCACGCGCACACGGTCGAAATAGAAGTAGTTGTTCAGGATGTTGAACAAACTCTCCTTGCCCAGGTCCGTGGTGGGACGCACGGGCAGGTTGTCGGGGGCCACGATATGCCTGCCTCTGTTCTTGCCGCTGATGATTCTCATTATAGCAGGATGATTTTTTCTACGTATTTTGACAGCAAGTCGTTCAACTTCTTGTTGGGCTTGTTGAAATAATGCACGAAAAGCGTGGGGTCTGTCAACCCCAGCTGCTGTACGCTGTTGAGGGTGTAGTAGAGCAGGTCCACGTTCTCGACATGGGTGGTGCGGTTGACGAGCAGGGGGTTCTTGCCCTGCACGGCAAGGATGTCCGCGAAGGTGTCGTTGACGGACAGCAGGACGGCATTGGAGGGCTCTTGCTCCACCAGAAACTGGTAAAGCAGGGAGGCCTCGCTGCGATAAATCGGGGTGCACGGCAGTTCGCCGATGGAGGAATAGTCGTTCTGCTCCAGGAAATAGAGCGAACGGTAGAAACCCAGTTTGTCGCAGAAGTGTTTCCCGATTTGGGAGATGTCGAACTGCATGCGCAGATAGTCGAGCACTTTGTTCTCGTCGAAGATGACATCGGGGACGAGCAGCGGCGGACGCGTGGCGACCACAATGTCGATGACTTGCGCCTGGTTGGCGTCGAGTTGGAAGAATTCGGGAGCCTTGAGTGTGATCAGGGCGTTTTCGGTCGCGGGGTAGGAGGCCTGTCGGAAGGTCCCGTCGTCCGCTTGGTCATATAGCGAAAATCCATCCGGCATGAGGCGGATGGATTTCTTATAATAGTTGTTTAATATAGGATTCATGACAGTCTATTCCCAACTGCCGGCATTGCTGGCTTCGGTGAGGGACCCCATATACATGTCGGCATATTGTTCTTTATATTGTTTTTCTTCGGAAAGTTTGTTGTAGAAAATCTTGTTCCAGAGTCTGCTCAAGACGCCGGCACCTTCAGGGTTGATGCTGCGGTCCATATTGACAAGGATATCGTCCAAGGGGACATCGATGCGATAGACAGGGATTTCGTATGTTTTGGAGGCGATGGAACCCGTCTGTATCTCATATTGTTTCTTGTCGCTGAAGGGGATATACTGGAAGTTCTTGAAATTATCGGCGGTGAGCTTGTTGTCGAGTTCGAGCATCTTTTCCAAAGCGGGCACTTCGACGACTTCTTTGTGGATGAGACCCAACTTGAAAGCCTGGGCCTCGCTCATGGTGTCGGGGAAGTTACCGACATTTTTCTCAATCTGCACTTTGCCGTTGTTGACGAAATCGACAAGGCTGTCCATGGTGGAAGCATAGTGCTTGTAAACGGTCTTGTAGACAGTCTGAGCGCTTCGGATGGTGGTTAGGTTGGTGACATTTGCGGATTTGCGCAGTTCGTAGACTTGTCTGAACTTCTCGGGGCGCATGATGCTCCGGGCAGCGAAAATAGCCAGAACCACGGCGGCGATGATTAATAATGCGGTAAAAACTTTTCTAGTCTTCATAACTTATTATTAGATTATATTACTATCGTAAATTGTGCGGGCAAAAGTAGTAAAAAATCCTCTATGTTTCCACTGCTTGTGAAAAATATTTTTAACAAGGTTTGTTCAACAAATCAGAAAGTGATGCGATGGATCCCGACGGGGTAGGTTTGTTCTGTCAACTGGCGGATGCGCTGGTAGTCCGCGGGGTTCGCGACGAAGTCCATTTGGGCGGTTTCCACCAGCAGGATGGGCATGTTGGCATGCTGCCGGAAATAGGTGAGGTAGCTCTCTTGGATGTCCTGCAGGTATTCCGCCGTGATGTCCTTCTCGTATTCGCGGCCTCGCCGGGCAATGTTTTGGAGTAGCTGCTGCGTGTCGTTGTAGAGATAGAGAATCATGTCGGGCTTGGGCAGGAAGGAAGATATGGTGTCGAAGACGTTCTTGTAAAGGTTGTATTCGTCGGGGAGAAGGTTGTTTTTTGAGAAAATGATGCACTTGTCGATGAAATAGTCGCCAATCACGGCCTCGGTGAAGAGGTCGCGGGCAGAGAGCAGGTTCTTGAGCTGCTGATATCGGTCCATGAGGAAGGTCATCTCGACAGGGAAGGCGTAGTGTACGGGATCCTTGTAGAACTTGGGCAGGAAAGGGTTGTCGGCGAAGCGTTCCAAGACAAGCTCGGCATTGAAATCCTCTGCCAGCATCTTGGAGAGCGTGGTCTTGCCGGCCCCGATGCAGCCTTCGACGACTATGTAATTATATGGTATCATGTTTCAAGTTGGGTATGGTATGGTTTGGAAAAGTCATTGGTCATTGTATTCGAGACGGAAGGTGCCCGGGGGCAGCTCTTCCACGATGCGGATGCCGAGTTCTGAAAGCTCGTGGCGCACGAAGTCGCGGTGTGGGATTTGCGGGTGGGGGAGGGTGAGTCGCTCGTCGTGATAGGCAATCCCGTCGTAGTCGAGGATGTCCAAGTCGATGGTGCGGTCGCTATAGACGGCGTGGCCCTCTTCGTAACGGGTCTTCACGGAACGACCAAGTTCGCGTTCGATGGCCTGGAGTTCATCCAGCAACTCAATGGGTGTCAGCCAGGTATGCATGAGCACGGATTGGTTCAGGAAGGGGGGCGCCTCGAACCCCCACGCGGGAGTTTCAGTCACGGGCGTACACTGCACGACGCGCCCCACGCGCTCCGCCATGAGCATGATGGCCTGCGCGAGATAACCTGCGCGGTCGCCTACATTGCTGCCCATGCCGATAACTGTACGTCTCATCATAACGGCTGCAAAGATAAAAAAAATGCCCGCAAAGCAGGCAAATTCTCAAAGGTTAATTGTTGATGATCGTCAATGTCGCCCCACAGGAACAGGGCATGGTGACCAATGTGCGAGAATACCGCAGGATGTTATCAATAATCTGCCTTGACGGCTTCTCTCTTTTGACGGTTTTGCATTTTAAAGAGGTAGAGGTAATCTCCATGGGCAATAGGTGTTGGTGAATACTTTCGTAAATACTCCAACATAACGTCGCCACCCCAACAATTATTATACCCCCAAGCAATTTTTTTTTCAAACACGGTCCCTTGAGTTCGGGGAAAAAAACATTCGCCTGACAAACAGCATGTTGCCACGACTGCCCAGCAGTCACTTTGCTTGGCTATTTCTTGAATAAAAAGTAGACGGCCAGCAACAGGAAGATGAATCCGATCAAATGGTTGATGCGCATCGGTTCCGTCTTGAACAGCAACAGCGTGAAGATGGTGAACACGGTCAAGGAGATAGCCTCCTGGATGACTTTGAGTTGCCAAAGGTCAAACGGCCCGCCGTTATCGACGAAGCCAATCCGGTTGGCGGGTATCATGAAGCAGTACTCGATGCCGGCCAACAACCAACTCAGCAGGATGATCAACGGCAGCGACAACTTGGAAAACCAGGGGTATTGCTGCAACTTGAGGTTTCCATACCAAGCGACCGTCATGAACACATTTGAGCATAATAACAATAGAATACAGTATAATCCTCTCATTTCAATATGAATTAGGGTAGGGTAAAAGCGGCGGCAAAAATATAAAAATATCACATGACGAACGCCCCCATTCATCCTCTTTTGCCTGAATTTCAATATCGCGTCGAGAATGTGATTTTCGGACAACGGTTATATCCTACATCGAATTTTTGAATTTTCAAAATACAGTCAAATCGTCAGTTCTGTTTTGTATCAAGGGAAAACATAGAATAGCAAGTGTGGCTGAGCCACATCCTTGTGTCATCAAAAATAAAAACAGAAAAGGAAGAATGGGGAAATCCCGCAATACAATACAGATGTAAACAAACCATATGGTATTTTACAAAAGTAAAACAACACCAGTAAAAACAGGAATACATAATAATTACAAATGTAACAATACGCGGGTATTAGGGTGTTACAAAAAGGTCGGATACATGTACATTCATCATTATGCAAGGGAAAATTAGGATAAATGTCCACCTTCCATTTAATTCAAATAATTAATAAATATAAAATACTGATTACTAAATATATTATGCCACATATATAAAGTAGTATTTAAGAATAGTGTCACACTTTACCAACAATATCTGAAATATTAAAATAGAATACTATTATATGCATATATACAAGTAGTTATATTTATAATCTAAAGTAAAGATATTGAATGTTATCAACATTTTTGAAAAATATGTTTTTTTACGTTTCATTTGTAACTTTACCAAAGTATGTTCGTATTTATGATTTAGTTTTGTAACATCGTATTAAATACATGGTCGTTTACTTTTGTAAATATTTTATTTAAACTAGACATGGTTGACAGAATTAAAAGAGTAATGGATTATGCACAAATGTCAACTTCGGCATTTGCTGATAAAATTGACATCGGAAGATCGAGTCTGACGCACATCTTTACAGGACGGAACCAACCCAGTCTGGATGTGGCCAAGAAGATTTTGGTGGCCTTCCCTGAAATCTCCACGGAATGGTTGATTATGGGAGTTGGCAACATGTTTCAAGAGGTGAAACAACCGGTCACACCTGGGAACGAGTCTGCAAAGGACACGCTTGCCGCGGCTCAGATAGAACTTTTTTCAGAGGAGAACGAATCAAATGGCACGGTTGTGCCCCAAGGCGCGCCCCAGCCCTTGGTTGTAGAGCCTGAAAACAAGCCTGTTGTCGTCACCCAGCCAAAGGAAGTTGAGGTTGCACCGACTGCAGAAACGCCTTCGGGCGTGGTTGCAACGCCACAAATAGAACCTGTAACACCTTCTGCGGTGGTCAGCGCGCCCCGTTCGCGTGGTCGAAAGACTGAATCAAATATTTCAACCCGAGAATCGAATCGTGATCGAATATCCAATTCTCAGGGCGATAAAAAAATTGTACAAATAATCTTCTTCTACGAGGATAAAAGTTTTGACATCTACACTCCGAATGCTTAGTCCTGTTTTTTTCCCTGACTAACTTTACGGACCGCTTTTTGTCTCTTGGGGAGCTTTGCTTTCGACGTTTTTCCTTTGCGTCGGATGGAGTCGAATTCTTGTTTATAGACCAATGCCGCTCCAGCCGTGTAGTTGATTTGGTTGTTCTGGTAATCGTAGTTCTCGTCGCGTTCTCCGATATACGTATAAGCCTTGACCTTCCAGGTGCCTGATTTGTTGAGGGCGTAACCTATCGTAAGGTCGCCATACATGTTGTATTGGGCTTGGGTGTTCCTGTCGTCGTAGTAACCGATGCTCGTTTCCACGGTCATGCGGTCTTTGAGCAAGTTGGCACTGCCGGTCACGCCATATTCGGCGGCGCTGGTCTCTGTAGCCTGGTTGTAGGTGATGCCGAAAGATCCTTTTTGGTTGGCAAACAGGTCGCCCAGCATATTGTTGACGATATTGCTGAACACATTCAGGCTGGAGGAACTTATGTTGCGTTCTGAGGTGAAAGACTGTGTTGGCAAGAAGTTGTTGGTGACCATGAAATAGGCGAACTGTTTCATGACATTTTCCTTGTTGTTGGTGTCCAAGGCATTGAAAAATGCATTGTTGACTTCTGCGCTGCTATTGGGCAATTCAAAGCTGAATGTGGGCTCAATGCGCTGCATGATGGGACCGTTGAGATGAATGTAGGCATTGACATTGGTGCTGGCATTGAAATAGTCGGAAGCGGCGAGGGACGACAAGGAGGTCTTGGAAGTCTTGTAGGCGCTGATGTGTGTGGTCATGTTCTCCAACGGGCCGTCGAAGGTGATGCTTCCGCCAGGCACCAGAGTGAAACGGGAATTGACGACATTGAACAGGGCGATTCTGAAATCACCGGAATGGAGGCCGAGATTGCCGTAGAGGTTGATGCCGTCATTTTCGTTGTAGGTGAGCTGGAATTTGCCATCGGCGCGTGCATTCATCGTACCTCCGATGGACTCGAGATACAGCACCACGTCGGCATCGTTGGTGACATTGAAGGTGAAGTCAAAGTCCAAGGCTGTGGACGACTTTGTAGTTTTTTCGTCGAACACCCCGGCAGTTTCGAGATTGGCAGTCGGCTTGGGCGTGAAATGGATGGCATTGGATTGCGAGGTCGAGTTGGCGGATGTGATCTGCAGCACGATGCGGGAACCGTCCAAAGTATAGAGATCCGGCCCAACGAACTTAATGCGGTTGCCGTCGCCTTTTATGGTTACATCGCCGGAAACAATACCATCGCCATAAAAGACCGAATTGACGTTCTTGGGCGTGTTAAGTACCATGATCCGGTCGGTATGAATGGCCAGGTCAATCAGCATGTTTTTAAACGCCTGGTGTTTGACACTTCCATTCATGTAAGCCTTATTGCCCTTTTTGTCCGTGATGCGCATGTTGTCGAAAAAGATGCCCTCTTTGTTGAATCGGATATCCTGATTTTTGACATCATATACCGTGCCTAAGGCGGCTATGCCCATCTGCACATTAATGGCCTTTACAGTACCTTCCAAGTAGGTGCTTTTGGGCTTGGCATGGAAGGAGAGTTGTCCGGACGCCGTACCGCTGAATTTGTTGCTGAAAGTAGAGAGGAACGGGGATATGAAGCCGACTTCCAAAGTGTCGAATTTGGCTTGGGCTTCGAACTCCTTGGCATCCAAGACGTATTGGCCACTGAGAAATGCCAAGGTCGCAGGTTCTTTCTGGAAATTGCGGAAAGTGTAATTCTGCAACGAGATATGACTGTTGGCAGTGTCCCGGAAAACTCCGCCACTGAAGCCGACGTTGCCTGCCGTATCCAGCCCGGCAACCACGAAAACATCACCGATGGAGGTGTTTTGAAACTGAAATTCATCAGCTAACATTTTGCCGAAAATGATAACTCTGTCTTTAGGTTGAATGAGGTTCGCATCCGCTGAAATGGTACCACCCAGTCCTAAATTGCCGATGATGGGATTCAGGATGTTCATGTCGAATTTCTCGACCTGGAGGTTCATGCGTTCCCGCGTTCCCTTGGCATAGCGCCCATCGACAGTGATGTTGCTATTGCCATTGCTGATGACGAGGTCGTGGACGGCGATGGAACCCTCTTGCAAACGGATGCCGTTGTCATTGTTGAATTTCCAAGGCATGTCGTTGATATAGAGAACGGAATTGCGCAGATTAAAGGATATATCTTCCACATCTGCCAGATTGGCGTTACCCGAAAGCCGTGACGTGCTGTTGTCACGATGGTTGAAATCGTTTTGCCATTCAAAATTGTAATAGACGGAGTCGTTATGGGCGTTTGCCAAAAGATTAATATTCTCTAAAGGTAATCTGTTCTTTCCAACAATGGCGACAATGGAGTCTGAACGGAGATGGACATTCAAGTTTTTAACATCGGAAGAATTGCCATCCATTGTCAGATTATGAACGGCGATTTTATTCCGAATGCCGAAGAAAGGGATGTCAGCCTGTACACGGTCGGATTTGTGGTCGGAGGTGAGGGCGAGGTCAACCGTGGAGTTGGAAGCCAGAAAAACATTCGGCAAAATGATCCGCAAGAGGTTCCAGGTTCGGTAAGTGGTAACACTAATATTGAGGAAACCCATCTCCTCGCTGTCTGCAACAGGGGCCGGAGATATGGTGGATTTGGCGGAAATCAAGGTCGGGAAGAAGGCATGGGCGAGATTCTGGAGAGTGTCCTTGATGCTGTTGATGTGGTAGTTGGTCTCAAGGGTCGCGTTGGCGATCCCGGATGCGAGGATGTATTTATGCGTGTTATTGTTGTTGAGGGCCGTCAAGCGGATACGGTCATGGAGCAAACTGTCCTCGCCTGTATAGATGCGGATATTGTCGCACGCGGCATATCCATTGACATTCTCAATGTTGCTGCCATGCAGGGCGATGGCGAAGTTGTCGAAACCGATGCGCAGTTTGGGGTTCTTTTGCAGGGCATAGACGACCTTGTTTAAGCCGGTGGCGGACGCGGAGTCCACGGCGGGCATTCTTTTCGCGATGGCACCGGCATCGAAGTTGTCGAGGGAAATGGAGCCTTGCAGGAAGGGTATCTTCTCAGTAAGGTCGAGTTGCGCCAAGATGTCGCCTTTGAAATTGGGGTCGTTCGCAACGATGGAGCCGTTGTAGAACTTGTTTTTGTAGTCGGCCTCCACTTTTGTGTTGTGCAGGTTGTAACCGAGGAGGGAGAGATGGTCGATGTCGCCGGTCAGATGTGCCTGCATGGTCTTGAAATTCTCAGCGGACAGAGTGGGGGAGTCCATCTCGCCGTCGAAGGAGACGTATGCGCCTGTGGTGCCGAGCACTTTGGGGGTGTTGGTCAGTTTGGCGAGATTAAGATTCGGAGAAGAGACGGAGCCTTCAAAAAGATATTTGCCATCATCAACAAAGGTTCCTAAATTAGCATATAGATTACCCAATGCGGTTTGGGCGTCCACGGTGGCGTCGAACACAGAAGGCGTGCCCGAGAAAAAGCACTTTAACCCCGTGTTCCCCAATTTGGCAATGGTCTTGTTGATGGGGATTTTTTTGCCTCCCGGCAAGGTGAAGTTGGCCAATGCGGGGACGTTGACCTGCGAGGAGTCGATGTTGGCCGTGATGCGGGCATGTTTGAAATTTGTGATGTCCGTGATGGCCAGGTCGCCGTTCAAGCGGGTGCCCATGCCCCAGCCGGCGTGCAGCCCGATGAGACGGAAATCGCGCAGCGGCCCCTCAAAGCGGTCGGCCTCGATCATCACCGTCTCGTCCATGCCCTTGAGCGAGGGCACATGCGCCACAACATCCTGCATGCCCAGCTGCGAGGGACGTATGGTCGTCTTGAAATACACCGAATCCAAGAACTCTCCCAACCCGTGCCATTTGGGATAATAAAAGGCAAAATCCATATCCAAGCGGCTGTTGGGCGTCACGAATTTCAGATTGTCGAAAATCAGCGCAGTGTCGGAAATGGAGAAATCGCCTTTGCCATCAGTAAGCGAAAAACCGTTGTACTGGTTGTAGGCCAAGTGTTTGAACTTGGTGGCCACGGTAGTCACACCCTCGTGGTGTACCTTAAACTCCTCGCTTTTCCAGTTAAGGTCTTTGATCTCATAGAACGCATAGTCGATGTCGGGCTTGTCTTTCACCTCAAAAACCTTCCGGGAGTCATCCATGACCACGGCGACACGACTGTTCGACAGAGTGAGTTTTTTGGAGGTGAGCAGGAATGTGCCGGGTTCTTTTTTGTGTGGAAAGACCTTGGCCCACACGGAGAAATTGACGGACTTTTCGCCGGAATATTTGCGGACAACCACATTGGCCTTGTCAAGGTCGATTTCCTGGAAGACCAGTTTGAGGGGTTTGAGACTGAAATATTGCAGTCGCCCCTTGACCGTGCCCACGTAGATCATGTCGTTATGGTGGTGGTCACAGATGCGGAAGTCGTGGGCAACCAGTTTGAGGGTGGGGGTGATGTGGATGTCTTTGATAGATATTTCGGTGCCCCATTGTTCGGTCAGCTTGTCGGTGACTTTGCCGACCACAAACGTTTGGACAGAGGGCACGAAGAGCAGCCCCACGACGGCAAGGTCGAGGATCAGGAATCCCAAGAAGATCCATAGGATTGCTTTCCAGAATTTTTTTCTAATTTTGCCGCTCAAAATATCGTTGTTATGTCTGTTTACATTTTAGGTATCGAATCCTCTTGTGACGACACATCCGCTGCCGTTGTCGAAGGAACGACGATTTTGTCCAATGTCATTGCCTCACAGCGAGTTCACGCCGAATATGGGGGCGTGGTGCCGGAGTTGGCATCGCGCGCGCACCAACAAAATATCATCCCTGTGATAGACACGGCATTGAAGCGCGCAAAGATACACAAAAATCAATTATCTGCTATTGCATTCACAAATGGGCCGGGACTTTTGGGCTCTTTGCTCGTGGGAAGTTCCTTCGCCAAGGCCATGTCATACTCGTTGGACGTGCCCTTGGTCGAGGTGGACCACTTGCAGGCGCATGTCTTGGCCAACTTCTTGGACAAGCCCGGCGAGGAGCGTGTACCCCCCTCTTTCCCGTTTCTCTGCCTCACCGTCTCGGGAGGGCACACGCTGTTGCTGCAGGTGAACGACTATTTCGATATGCAGCGATTAGGCTGCACCATTGACGACGCGGCGGGTGAGGCCTTCGACAAGGCTGCCAAGATCCTGGGGCTTCCATATCCAGGCGGGCCGGTCATCGACCAATATGCAAAGGAGGGCGACCCCAAGCGTTTCCAATTTGCCATTGCGCACGTGCCGGGCCTCGACTACAGCTTCAGCGGGCTGAAGACCTCTTTCCTCTATTTCGTGCGCGACCAGCTCAAGGAAAACCCTAACTTCATAGAGGAGAACATCCACGACTTGGCGGCCTCTATCCAGTATGCCATCGTGAAATCATTGATGGACAAGGTCGTGAAGGCGATGAAGTCGACCCCGTGCAAGGATTTTGTCCTGGCCGGCGGTGTCTCCGCCAACTCGGGATTGCGTAATGCTGCCGCCGACGTGGCGCGACGCTACCGCAAGAACCTCTTCCTGCCCACGTTGGACCTCACCACCGACAATGCCGCGATGATTGCGGTGTGCGGCTATTTCAAGTTCCTGAAAGGAGAGTTTGTGAACATCGACGCCGTTCCCTACAGCAGCCGCGTGCTCTGATTTTGTCGCCCATTTTCTTTTTTGTCCTACGTGCGGTGCACCATTCCGCACAAAGCGGTAGCGTTGGGCGGAATCTCTATTAATTCAAAAAAAAATCCCCACCTTCAGGCGGGGATTTTTGTCATTTGGCAATTACCGTTCAATTAGCGGGCCACCGTGAATTTACGGTTGACAACACCGTTGTCGGTATGGAGTTTCAGCGTGTACATGCCTGTGGAAAGGCTGGAGGTGTTGATGCTGGCGTTGGTGTCGTTGACGTCAACCGTCATCACATTTTGGCCAAGCATGTTGTAAACTTCAACCTTGTTGATGTTGCTGTTGGCATTGACATTGAGGACATTGTTGGCAGGATTCGGATAAATCTTGGCATTCAGCTCGTGATTATCAACACCCACGCCAGGTGTCACACTGACGTTGTCAATCAGCATCCAGAACATGTCAGTGACATTGAAGTGACGGAAGGCGACGTAAACCGTCTGGCCGCCATAATTCAAGTTGACAAATTTCTGTTTCCAAGCACCCTGATCGCGAGGACCACCATTGGCATCAAGGTCTTCCTCGAAGAGGAGAGTAAAGTTGGACGGATTCGTGCCGGAGGTGGAAACATATACACCGTAGTGTTCGTCTGCGTAGTTAGCATCTTGTGCGGCAACGAAGAACGACAGTTTAGCGCCTTCATTCGGTATTACAATAGCAGGGGAAACCACCCAGTTGTCAGGTTCAAGGGCACCAACATTGTTGATGTAGGAAGCGGACATAATGCAGCCGTTACCATCATAAGCTTGGTACGGCCAATCAGAGTTGATGTTGTCAACCCATGTGTAACCATCGCCGTCCTCATCAAAAGGAGTCCAGCAGCCCATACCACCTTCAAAGCCATCAAAGTACGGCAGAGTTTGTGCCTGATCGCAGGAATAAACGTTTACCGTAAAGGAGGCAGTGGCAGAACCGACACTATTAGTGGCAGTCACGCCCACCGTATGGTTACCAGTAGTCGTGAATGTGTGGGTGAGCGTGTTCGTTGTAGAGGAGACAGCAGAACCGTCAACAGTCCATGCGAAGGACTCAGCCAATTGGTTCACAGCAGTAAACACGGCAGGATTGCCGACTTCTATAGCTCCAGGTCCTTGGATCGTAACTGTGGGAGCAGCCAGTTGAGCGATGTTGATATTGTCCACGAACAAATAGTAAGCATAGTCGCCGTAATAATTGATGGCCACATATTTGGTACCGGCGGGCAGAGCGATTGCTGCTTGCGTCCATTCTGTGGCAACATTCGTGTAGTCAGCCAGCACTGTAAAGCTACTGGGGTTGTTGTCAGTAGTGGAGTACAAAACTTTGAAATTGTCATCAGCAGACCTTCCCATATAGTAAAAGCCGAACGAATAGCTGGAACCAGCAGGGAACTGAAGTTCGGGAGTAATCAAGTACTGGTTGTAATCCGAAGCACTGTTGTAGCTGCTGAACATGAAGGCGTGGGTGCCTTCGTTGGCGTATGAGGCATTGTTGAGGACACCAAAGTTGCCGTCGTTGGCAGGATCCATGCTAATCATAGTCCAGCAACGGAAACTGTTCTCGAATCCTTCAGTGTAAGGGAATTGAGTAATAGCGTTGCAAACGTAAACATCCACATCCATGCTGTCAGCATTACTGCCGACGTTGTTGGTGGCGATGACTTTCACGTTGTGGATGCCGGCGGTAGTAAAGCTATAAGTGAGCGTATTCGTGGTAGAAGTAGCAGCGACGCCGTCAACCATCCAAGCAAAAGAATTCGCCAACGGACTAGTAGCGGAGAAGGTGCCTGTAGAGCCGACTTCCAGCTCTGTGGGACCGGAAATAAATACATCGGGAGCAGAAAGAGGAGCAATGTTGATATTGTCAACATAGAGGTAATACTGATAGTTGCCATAATAGTTAATGGCCACATATTTGGTGCCTGCGGGCAGATCGAGAGCAACCAGTGTCCATGAAGTGGCCACATTCGTGAAATCGGACAGCATCGTGAAGCTGCTGAGATTGTTGTCAGTAGTGGAATACAGCACCTTGAAGTTCTCGTTGGCGTTATAACCTTTGTAGTAGAATTTCAACGTGTACGTCTGGCCAGCAGGCAAGGTCAGCTGGGGAGTGATGAGATATTGGTTATAGTCAGATGCCGTACTAAAGCTGCTGAAACGGAAATCGAAGTTGCCGTCGTATGCATTAGCATCCGCGTAGATACCAAAACGGTCGTTATTGGCAGGGTCGGCGCTGATCATTGTCCAGCAATCGATGCCACCTTCGAAACCTTCGGTGAAGGGAATGGTGATGTTGCTGCAGTCAATAGCAGAACCGGTCAGGCTGACGGTGACATTGGTGGCACCGGTAGAAGCGAGGGTCACAGTACCGTTGTCAGTGCCGGCAGTGGTGGGCGCATACTGCACATAGAGCGTGCCGCCAGCTGTAGCGAGGGTAGCTGTAGTGCCGTAGGTGGTACCATCAGCGGAGACACTAAACGGAGCTGCGGTGGTAGCAGTCACACCAGCGGTAAGATTGAAGGTGGTAACAGCCACTGTAGCATCCACGGTAGTACCCAGAGAAGTTGTACCGAAATCAAGTGTGATGGGATTGGCCACAATCGTGGGACTTGTCGGCTGGGCCGTGATGGTCACATCGTCTAAGTCGAGCACGAACTGGTCATTGCAATTGAAGTGACGGAAGGCGATATAGACCGTCTGTCCCGTGTAAGCGGAAAGGTCAACCGTTTTTTCCTCCCAAGCGGTCTGGACCTTGGACGAGCCAATCGTCCATTGGTTCAGCATGGTAAAAGCAGAAGTGCTGGTGGCATTGGTGGTGGAGATGTACACACCGTAATGCTCGGCAGCGTAGCTGGCATCCTGTCCGCAAACCCAGAACGTAAGGGTGCTGTTGGCCGTCAGCTGGATGGCTGGAGTGATCAACCAGTTGTCCGGTGTAATGGCAGTGTTGGTCACATTGCTGTATGATCCGGAGACGACAAAGCCATTGGAACTGTTATGGCCAGTACCTGAAAGGTCCACGCCGGAACCGAAGTAGGAAACGGGATTGGAGCTGTGCTCCCAGCCCATACCATCGTTGTTGGCATCGATCTGAGTCCAGCCAGTAGGCATGCCCGAATCGAAATTCTCCGAGAAAACAGTTTGTGCATTAGCACAAATGCTCATTGCCAAGAAGACAATGCAAAAGGTAAAAAATTTCCTCATTTTTTTGGTTTTTTGTTGGTTAATAATTGAATTGTTGTGTGTTATGTTAGTGATAAATTGCAGTTTATTCGTGTTTTAATACTTTGATGCCATTTTTGCATAAAAAACGGGGCAAAGATACATTTTTTTTACTGCAATAAGTGTTAAAAATGCAAAAAAACACAACTTCTTTTTTTGTATTTTTGCAGCCTCTAAATGCATCTTTTTAATAACAAAAAACATACCCTTTATGAAAGACCTCAAAGAACAATTGAAAGACCTCGGCGTGTTGGACCCCGTTGAAATCTACCACAACCTCTCCTACGACGAGCTTTACCAGCACGAGACCGACCCTTCCCTCACTGGCTATGAGAAAGCCTACTTGACCAAATCCGGTGCCTTATCAGTCGATACTGGCATCTTCACTGGCCGCTCCCCGAAAGACAAGTACATTGTCCTCGACGAGAACACCAAAAACAACGTCTGGTGGGCCGACCCCAACAAGAAGGGCTCCGACAACAAGCCCATCGATGCCAAGACCTGGGAACATCTCAAAAAGATCACCCAGAAACAGCTCACGGGCAAGAAGGTGTATGTGATGGACGGCTACTGCGGCGCCAACGAGGACTCCCGCATGAAGGTGCGCTTCGTCTCCGAGGTGGCCTGGCAGGCCCATTTCGTGAAGAACATGTTCATCCGCCCGAGCGAGGAGGAACTCAAGGACTTCACTCCTGACTTCGTGGTGCTGAACGCCGGCAAGACCACCAACCCTGACTGGAAGGAGATGGGCTTGCACAGCGAGGTCTATGTGGCCTTCAACCTCACCGAAAGAATGGCCCTCATCGGCGGCACCTGGTACGGCGGCGAGATGAAGAAGGGCATCTTCTCCGTGATGAACTACTTCCTGCCACTCAACGGCATGGCTGCCATGCACTGCTCCGCCAACCAGGGCAAGGATGGCGACACGGCCATCTTCTTCGGCCTCTCCGGCACCGGCAAGACTACGCTCTCCACTGACCCGAACCGCGCCCTCATCGGCGACGATGAACACGGCTGGGACGACAACGGCGTCTTCAACTTCGAGGGAGGCTGCTATGCCAAGTGCATCAACCTCAGCGAGGCCAAGGAACCCGACATCTACCACGCCATCAAGCGCGATGCTTTGTTGGAGAACCTTGTAGTGGACGCAGAGGGCAACATCGACTTCGACTCCGCCGCCAAGACCGAGAACACCCGCGTCTCTTATCCCATCTACCATATCGACAACATCGTGAAGCCCGTGTCGCGCGGCACGCACCCGAGCAAGATCATCTTCCTCTCCGCCGACGCCTTTGGCGTGCTGCCTCCGGTGGCCGTCCTCAACCGCGAGCAGACGATGTACTATTATCTTAGTGGTTACACCGCCAAGTTGGCCGGCACCGAGCGCGGCATTGTCACCCCGCAACCCACCTTCTCCTCCTGCTTCGGCGCAGCCTTCCTGTTGCTGCACCCGACCAAATATGCCGAGGAGTTGGCCAAGAAACTCGACCAGCACAACGCCACGGCATACTTGGTGAACACCGGCTGGACCGGCGGCGGCTACGGAGTAGGGGAGCGCATCTCCCTGAAGGCCACCCGTGCCATCATCACCGCTATCCTCAACGGTGAATTGCTGAACTGCGAGACAGAGCTGGTGAAGCCCTTCAACCTGCGCATCCCGAAGCACGTCACGGGCGTGGACGACAGCATCCTCAATCCGGAGAACAGCTGGAGCGACAAAGCCGCATACGCCGAGAACGCCCGCACGCTGGCTGCCTCCTTCATCAAGAACTTCGAGAACTTCAGCGACACCGAGCAGGGCAAGGCTTTGATTCCGTTCGGACCGCAACTCTAACAGTTATAGATAATAGTTTCCCTTAAACAGCCCCGTTAGGGGCTAAAGCTTGGTGAAATCAACATCCAATAGCTAAATGCCAATGGCCAATAGCTAACAGCTAACGGCCATTGGCAAAATTCTAATATCTATGAGTATTAAAACCGCTTTTACCACCGCGTTCGAGAAGAAAACCGCCAAAAACTGGGAGAAGATCTATGTTTTGGTCGATATACACGACACCATACTGAAGGCCTGTTATGAAAACGAGGAGACATACGATTATTTCCCGCAGGCCAAGGAGGCGTTGCGGATGCTCTCCGAGCGTCCCGATGTCTGTCTGATTTTGTGGTCAGGTTGTTATCCCGACAAGTTGAAGTCTTATATGAGGAGATTCGAGGCGGACGGGATCCATTTCGACTATGCCAACCGGAACCCCGAAGTGGGTAACACCCCGTTGTCCTGTTTCGACGACAAATTGTATTTCAACGTGGGCATTGACGACAAGTTCGGCTTCGACCCCGCCACCGACTGGGCGGAGGTGATGGAGGCGGTGGAGAGGTGTTAGCCATTATATCAAGAATACAATAAAAAGTCACGAATAAAATTTGTCGATAACCCACTAAACAAGAGTATCTTATACTATAATTTCAATTTTTATACTTAAATCTTCTGGAAACCTATCCATATTTCGTTTAACGGCTTGGTTAAGTACTTTTGTAGGCACACCATACATAAACGCCAAGTCACGATCCAACATCACCTGCAGACCCCTAATTTGTAATATTTTAGATTCAATAACCAAATTGTCAATAGTCTGCTGCGATGCCCCAATCTCTATAATTGTATTATCATCTTGCAGATAAGGTGCAATTTTTCCTTTGTCCATTTTGTTGATATTTGTGTCCATACAACTTAATTTAAAATCCGCTGCAAAGATATATAATATTTTGTAACATATTGATAATCAAACGATTTTAACTATTGATTGTTAAAATTGCGGTTGATTTGCTGTATTGTATGAAGGTTCCGCGGCGCACCATTCCGCCGCCGATGGCGGCGGAATCCCCAAGAATATCGGACAAGCAGTCTTGCGTCGTGTCTTCCGCCCATTTCAGCCCGTTAGGGCTGAAGGACTTGGTAGCAAACAAATGTTCACGCACGAGCCATCGCACGCCGTAGGTGTGCGGGCAATCCGTTGAAAACAGAGGACATATAGCCCCGAACATCCCGTCAGGGATGAAAGCTCGGTAGGCAATGGTGCGGTGCGGGAATGTCAAAATGTCCCGTCAAGGACAACACAACATCATTTTTCGGTATCCCTATGTCTCGCCCCTTAAGGGGCTCTGTGGGGGCCGCGGAATCTTTACTTTCTCACTTTCTCCAGCCAGCTTCTGTCGTTGCTGTTCTGGTAGTTGTCCAAGCCGGTGAAGAGATCTTCCAGGGTGTTGGCGGAGATGAGCAGCTCGTGATGGAAGAGACGAAGGAATCCTTCGTCGCAGAAGCGCTGCAGCTGGGCGATGAGCAGGTCGTAGAAGCCGTTGGGGTTGAAGAGCGCCACGGGCTTGGTGTGCATCCCCAACTGCGCGTCGGTGATGATTTCGAACAGCTCGTCCATAGTGCCGTAGCCGCCGGGCAGCACCACGAAGGCGTCAGCACGACTCTCCAACAACTGCTTGCGCTCGCTCATAGACTTTACATAAATCATTTCCGTGATGTTGTCGGCCAACACGGCACCTTCCTTGAAAAAGTCAGGGGCGACGCCGATGACCGTGCCGCCGTGGGCCATAGCGGCGTTGGCGGCTTCACCCATCAGGCCGATGCTGCCACCTCCGTAGTAGAGCGTGAGTCCCTTCTCGGCACACATCTGTCCGAAACGGCTGGCCAACTGGGCGTACAGGGGATTGGTGCCCGTTGCGGAGCCGCAGAACAGGGCAATGGATGAAATTTTCATATTACCTGCAATTTTTGTAAGGTGTGATAAAACAAAGAAATCAGGATGTATGCCAAAATAATCAGTGGGAATGCACCCCAGCGGAAGAAGGGGATAAGAATGACCCCAATGATTATCAACACATATCGGGCGATGTTGATGCCCTTGAATTTCAAGTCCTTGAACTTGAGCGACATCATGGAGATAGGACTTACCAACAGCAGGGCAAAGACGATGGTTAGAAGCCAAACCATCCAGAAACTGTTGAGAAATGACAATTTGTCGGCGGCAAGTGGGATAAAGCCAAGGAACAGGGCATTGGCCGGTGTGGGCAAACCGATGAAGGTCGTGGCCTGACGTTCATCGATGTTGAAGCGTGCCAAACGGACCGCAGACATGGCCGGGACCAGCAAGGCGATGTAGGGCATCAGTGCCATGAAGCCGTTGCCGCTGATGGCGGGTGCCATCTCGTACAGGCAGCGTGTGAGCCATGTGTAGATAATCATGGCTGGGGCCACGCCAAAGGAGACGATGTCTGACAAAGAATCCAACTCTTTGCCGATAGGGGAGACCACTTTTAGCATGCGTGCGGCAAAACCATCGAGGAAATCAAAAACAGCAGCAATGATAATCCAAATAGCCGCCATCTCGAGATTGCCTTTTACAGCCGCCATTGCCGACAGCGTGCCACACACGAGATTCAAGCAGGTCAGTGTGTTTGGAATGTGTTTTTTCATAATAAATTACAGTATTTGCATGCAGTGTTACTTGAGGACCCAATATTTCAGTCCTGTGTTTTTGCCAAAGGCTTCCGCCTCTTCCTCGCTGTCGAAAATGCCGACGCAAACACGGATGTTGCCCACACCGTTTTGCAATACCAGCTTGGGGTCGTATTTGTCCAACCCCCGATTCCGGATATGTTTTTCCGCATCGGTTTCGGAAGGCAAACTGCCCACAATGGTGTAAAAGTGTCCCGTCTCGAAACGAATGTAGGGGTACTTGCCGTCTGCCGTCTTCTTGACAGTCTCTGGCATGTAGGCTTGCGGTGCCGGCTCTTCTTCCGCAATTTCCTCTTCCACATTCTCTTCTGGCTCAATAACATCAATGGTCTCGGATTCGGCAGGCTCTGATGGTTCCACAACCTGTTCTTTCTTGGAGAGTTTTTCTTTCACATTATCGATGACAGGACGTATCTGATCGCGCAACAGATAGCCGGCCGTGCCTAACGCAGCCAATAATAAGAATACGATGAGCAGCCATAACCACCAACGCGAGCGGTGGCGCTTGCCATCGTCGGTCTCCACGGTGTCCGGTGTGCGATCTTCTTGATCATCAGCATCAGGGTTCTGTTCCTCCGGTTCCTCTTCTTCAACAGTCTCAACCTCGGGAGCCTCTTCCTTCGCCTCTTCCTTGTGTTCTTCTTCGTTAACCTCCACAACAGGTTCGGGCTCGACTTCGGGTTCGCCAACTTTCACATCTTCACGATTGTCTTCACTATCATTCTCAGATACAACCTCTTTTTCCTCTTCATTTCCTTTCCAAAGCATCACCGTGCTCAGGTCTTCCATACCTTCGAACTCTTGGTTCAACTCAGGAATGTAGTCGCATGTAAAGGAGATTTTGCCTTTATCGTTCATGGCAAAAGTCCCGAATTGATCGAACGACACACTCTTATTGTGTTCCAAAGCGTTCTTGAGTTCTTCCACCCATTGGGTGATGTCTTGGTTCGCTTGGGTGATGAGGCATTTTTTCTCAAAGCACACCAGGTTGGTGAAGGCGTACTCGTCGTACACATTGTTGGTGTCGAGTGTGATTTCGTTGTGCGGGGCCAGAATGGTTTTACCCTGAATACTGGCCGGGACATAATGCATTGTGAAGGTGCCCAGATCGTTGACACAGACGGACTCGTTTTTGAGGAGTGCTTTGATGATGTATGGAATCATGATGATGTGGTGCTTTATTTCGTTTCGTGGGAATTAAGCATGGTTTGTACGCGTTGTAAGTCCTCTGGCGTGTCGATGCCGATGCCTTCGTAGTGGCAGAGAGCGGTGTAGATGTCGAATCCATTCTCAAGCCACCGCAATTGCTCGAGTTTCTCGGCCTTTTCAAGTGCGGAGGGGGGAAGTTGGATTAGTTTCTGCAAGGTCTTGTTGCGGTAGGCATAGATGCCGAGATGTTGAAGATAGGAAGGGGTGTCGCATTGTGCGTCGCGCACGAAGGGTACAGTTGACCTGCTGAAATAGAGGGCCTTGCCAGACAAAGCCGTCACCACTTTGACCTTGTTGGGGTCTTGGATGAGCGACAAGTCGTCCATCGGCTTCACGAGGGTGGCGATTTGGACATCGGGGTTGTCGAAAATTTTGGTGAGCAGGGCAATTTCATTGGCGCTGATGAAAGGTTCGTCGCCTTGGATGTTGACGACGACATCATGGTCCGCAAGTCCCAGCAGGCGTGCTGCTTCTCCGCAGCGGTCGGTGCCGGAGGGGTGGGAGGGTGCGGTCATCACGACATTCCCGCCGAAGGAGCGGACACATTGTGCGATGCGCTCGTCGTCGGTGGCCACGGCATATCCGTCCAAGGGTGATGCAGCCACATGTTCGCACACGTGCTGTATCATTGGCTTGCCGTTCAGGGAGGCCAACGGTTTGCCGGGAAAGCGTGTCGAGGCGTAACGCGCCGGGATGATGCCGAAGAAACGCGTGCTCATTTAAAACAGACCGAACAACTCGGCGTCGATTTTGTTGATGATTTCGCCAAAATCCTCGGGTTTTTCGGCGAATTTGATGGTGTTGACGTCCACGATGAGCAGTTTGCCCTCCTTGTAGTTGGATATCCACTTCTCATATTTTTCGTTCAGATTTTCCAAATAGGAGAGGCGGATAGAGTCCTCGTAGGCGCGGCCGCGCTTGTGGATTTGCGTCACCAGCGTGGAAACGTCGGCCTTCAGGTATATCAGAAGGTCGGGGGCTTGGAGAAACTGGGTCATCAGTTCAAACAGCGAAGTGTAGTTCTCGAAGTCGCGCGTTGCCATGAGATCCATTTCGTGCAGATTGGGTGCAAAGATGTAGGCATCTTCATAGATGGTGCGGTCTTGGATGACATCCTTCTTGCGTTTGCGGATGTCGATCACCTGACGGAAGCGGCTGTTGAGGAAGTAGACCTGGATGTTAAAGGACCAGCGTTGCATATCTTGATAAAAGCTGGCTAAATAGGGGTTGTTGTCAACGCTCTCGTAAAGGGCGTCCCAGCCATAGTGTTTGGCCAGCATGCCGGTCAGGGTTGTTTTGCCTGAACCGATGTTTCCTGCGACTGCTATATGCATGTGTTATGTTGTTTAATTGTTTAATGTTTAAATGTTTATTCGTTTTTGAGATGAAGTGCGAAGTTATTCTTCTACTTTCACATGGAGGGAGTGGATAACGAGGTAGGCGCACAGGGCCGTGAACATGACGATGGAGAGGATGTTGAACATGGGTGATCCGATGTAGTCGGCCATGAAGGTCGGTTCGACGCCGCAGTATTTGAGGATGGCGCTGACCACGCCCATGATGGCGCCGCCGGCGAGCAGACCGGATGCGAGCAGGGTACCCTTTTCGCCACGCAGTTTGTTGACGGTCTCGTCTTTGCTGCGGGATTTGATGAACCAGGCTAAAAAACCGCCCACCAAGAGGGGCAGGTTGAGTTGCAATGGGATGAACATACCCAAGGCGAATGCCAGGGCTGGTACGCCGAGCACGTCGAGCAGGATGGCCAGGATGGCGCCGATGATGTAGAGCAGCCACGGGGTCTGTCCGCCGAACATGAGGGGCTCGATGATGGCCGCCATGGCGTTGGCCTGCGGTGCCACCAAGGCTTCTTCGCCCGTGTAACCATATGTCTTGGACAGCAACATGATAACCGCGCCCACCGTGAGGGCGGAGACCAGTGTTCCGACGAACTTGAAGGCTTCCTGCTTGAAGGGCGAGGTGCCGATCCAATAACCGATTTTCAAGTCGGTGATGAAGCCGCCGGCCATGGAGAGAGCGGAGCATACGATGCCGCCGACCACCAGGGCGATCAGAATGCCGGAGCCGCCTTTGAGACCCACGGCAGAAAGGATGAACGAGGAGAGGATGAGGGTCATCATGGTCATGCCCGACACGGGGTTGGTGCCCACGGTGGCGATAGCCGTAGCCGCCACTGTAGTGAACAGGAAGGCGAAGAGGAAGACCACGAGAATGCCCACGAGCACCTGCAGCGGGCTCATCTGCATGCCGCCAACGATAAAGAAGATGGCCATCAGTACAATGACGCCGAGGAAACCGAAGAGGATAATCTTCATGGGGATGTCGCGTTGCGTGCGCAGGACGGTGCTGTCGGTGCCTGCCTGCTTGCCGGCTTTAAGAGCGACTCCGAGGGATTTCTTGATGACGCCTGCGGATTTGGCCACGCCCAGCAATCCGGCCATGGCGATGCCGCCGATGCCGATGTAGCGGACGTAATTGGCGAAGATGAAGTCGGGGTCAAGGGTGCTCATGGCGGTGGTGACGCCCGCGATGTCAGCACTGCCGTACTGTCCCAAGAGGGGAACGATGACCCACCAGGAGAGGGCGGAGCCGGCGCAGATGACGGCGGCGTATTTGAGGCCGATCAGGTAGCCCGTACCCAACAGGATGGACTCGGCGCTCATTTTGAAGACGAACTTGTGGTTCATGGCCAACTGCTCGCCCCAGCCGCACATGCGCGTGGAGATGGTGTCGGCCCAGAAATGGAAGGTCGTCATCAGAAAGTCGTACAAGCCGCCGATGAGACCGCTGATGAGCAGCAACTTGGCCTGGTTGCCGCCCTTGGCGCCGGAGACGATGATCTCGGTCGTGGCGGTAGCCTCCGGGAACGGGTATTTGCCGTGCATCTCGGAAACGAAATACTTGCGGAAAGGAATCAGGAAGAGAATGCCCAGGAAACCGCCAAAGAGGGAGGCCAGGAACATCTGCCAGAAGTTGACCTGGATGTCGGCACCCACCGTGGGGTTGGTCTCTTTAATGATATAGATGGCGGGCAGCGTGAAGATGGCACCGGCCACGATGACGCCGGAGCTGGCGCCGATGGATTGGATGAGCACGTTCTCCGAGAGAGGGCTTTTGCGCTTGGCCAATGTGGAGATGCCCACGGCGATGATGGCGATGGGTATGGCGGCCTCGAAGACCTGCCCGAAGCGGAGGCCGGAGTAGGCGGTCGCGGCAGAGAAGATGATGGCCATGATGATACCCCAGGTGATGGTCCAGGCATTCAACTCGGGGTATTTTTTTTCGCCTAAGAGGATGGGCTTGTAGGTTTCGCCCTCCTTAAGCTCGCGATACGCGTTATCGGGAAGTTTGATGTCTTCCGGCTGGTGAACGCTCTCTTGATTGACTTGGGTAGATTCTTTTTCTTCCATATTGCAAGGATGTTAAATATCAAATCGTTTTTTTTGCATCAAAGTGGCAAAAATACAAAAAAAGTTATTGCGGTGTGTTGCCGTCGTTTTGGCGATGATAGGCCGTCATGGTGTTTTGCAGCAGGCAAGCCATGGTCATGGGTCCCACGCCGCCAGGCACGGGCGTGATGGCTTCGCATTTCTTGCTGACCTCGTCGTACTTGACATCGCCGCAAACACGATAACCGTTGGGTTGGCCCACGTCGGGGATGCGGTGGATGCCCACGTCGATGACCGTGGCTTTCTCCTTGACGTAGTCTTCCGTGATCATCTCGGGTTGTCCGATGGCCACGATGAGGATGTCGGCGCGGCTGCACACACGCTTGAGGTTCTTGGTGCGGCTGTGGCACACAGTGACCGTGGCGTTGGCGTCTTTCTGCAACAGCAGCATGGCCAAGGGTTTGCCCACGATGTTGCTGCGCCCGAGGATGACGCACTCCTTGCCCGTGGTGTCGATGTTGCTGCGGCGGATGAGTTCCATCACGCCATGCGGTGTGGCAGGCAGAAAGCACTCCTTGCCCAGCAACAGATTGCCCATGTTGGCGGGATGGAAGCAGTCCATGTCCTTGCGTGGATCCACGTGGGCGGTGACTTTGTCGATGGAGACCTGCTTGGGCAGCGGCATCTGGATGATGTAGCCGTTGATCTCGTCGTCCCGGTTCAGGAAATCAATGGTGTCGAGGATGTCTTTTTCCTTGACGTCCTCGGGGAATTTGTAGGCGGAGCAGATGTAGCCGACGCCCTTGCACTGCTTCTCGATGCTGTTGACATAGCTGAGGGCGGCGCCGTCCTGTCCTGCGATGATGACGGCCAGATGGGGCGCGGGGCGACCTTGGTCGAGCAATGATTTAACCTCGGTGGCGATTTCGGTTTTTATGGTGGCGGCAATCTCTTTGCCATCAATTATCGTACTCATTATAAGCGTGTTTTTAGTTTTTTATGAAATAATAAAGGGACGCGGTGCTTCCGCGCCCCTTCGTGGTTTTCTGTTAAAAACGTCTTCTGCCTGGAGCGTTCATGGCGCGCATCAGACTTTTGGCCTTGCCGCTGCTCTCTAATTTCATGATTTTGCGGGTGTCCTCAAACTGCTTGAGCAACCGGTTCACATCCTGGATGCTGCTGCCGCTGCCGTTGGCAATGCGGCGACGGCGCGAGCCGTTGATGATGTCCGGATTGGCACGCTCCGCCGGCGTCATGGATTGGATGATCACCTCGATGCTCTTGAAGGCGTTGTCGTCAATGTCCATGTCCTTGATGACCTTGCCCATTCCCGGGATCATGGACATGAGGTCCTTGACGTTGCCCATTTTCTTGATCTGCTGGATCTGAGCCATGAAGTCGTTGAAATCGAACTGCGATTTGGCAAGCTTTTTCTGGAGCTTGGCGGCTTCTTCCTGGTCGAACTGGTCTTGAGCCCTTTCCACGAAGGATCTGATGTCGCCCATGCCGAGAATACGCTCGGCCATACGGTCGGGGTGGAAGACGCTGAGGGCTTCCATTTTCTCGCCGGTGCCGATGAACTTGATGGGCTTGTCCACGACCGCCTTGATGGTCAGGGCAGCACCACCACGGGTGTCACCGTCCATCTTGGTGAGGATCACGCCGTCGAAGTTGAGTTTGTCGTTGAATGCCTTGGCTGTGTTGACAGCGTCCTGGCCGGTCATGGCATCCACCACGAAGAGAATCTCGTGCGGGTTGACGGCATCCTTGATGTTGCCGATTTCGTTCATCATCTCCTCATCGACGGCCAAACGGCCTGCCGTATCGATGAGCACCACGTCGTAGCCGTACTCTTTGGCGTGCGCCACGCCGTTCTTGGCGATCTTGACAGGCTCTTTGCTGCCCTCTTCGGTATAGACGGGCACGCCGATCTGTTCGCCCAGCACTTTGAGCTGGTCGATGGCGGCGGGACGATAGACGTCGCCGGCCACGAGCAACGGCTTCTTGCCGCGCTTGGTCTTCAACAAGTTGGCGAGCTTTGCCGCATGGGTGGTCTTACCGGAACCTTGCAAACCTGACATCAGGATGATGGCCGGGTTGGCCTTGAGGTTGATGTCAATGGCCTCGCGCCCCATCAGGTTGATAAGTTCGTCGTAGGTAACTTTGACCATCAACTGACTGGGTGACACGGCCTTGAGGACGTTCATGCCAAGCGCCTTCTTCTTGACGCTATCGGTAAACTCCTTGGCGATTTTATAACTTACGTCGGCGTCAAGCAGTGCCTTGCGCACCTCTTTCATCGTTTCGGCCACGTTGATTTCAGTGATGAAACCCTGACCTTTGATGATTTTAAACGCTCGTTCTAATCTGTCGGATAAATTCTCAAACATATTTCAAACTTTCAATTTTCAATGTAAAATTCAGCGCATATTTCGCGGCGGCAAAGATACGATTTTTTGGGCAACAGACAACATGCCATCAGCATCTGTCGATATCGAAAAAAATGTACTTTTGCAGCATAATCTTAAAACTCTATGATAATGAAAAAGAGTATTGCCTTATGTCTTGTCATGGCTGTGATCGCCTTGTTCTCGGCATGCAAAAAAAATCCCGACGGTATATACAATCCTTCCAAGAAAATCCAGAAAATCTATAACGTAGAGGATGGCACGCGTATTCTTTCCGAAGTATGGAGCTGGAACGGCGACCTGCTCATCTCCATCGAGGATTGTGGCGGAATAGCTCCCATTACCACTACGTTTTCCTACGACAACTCGAGCCGTCTGGTATCCATGGACAATGTCAATTCACATAGCGAATGCATCTATGATGGCAAAAAAATCCAGAAGATTGTGGTTACTTCCTATGGCATTGAAGTGGGCTCTTACGAGTTCCAGCACAAAGGAAACAAAATCAGTCAGATTAAAATAAACTTTGACCTCGGCTGGGATGATTTCGACTGGAAAAAGGCAGCCATTGTCAATCCACTGCGTTTCCTGATCCCGGAGGTTTGCCAGACGATGGAATCTGTCTTGGAGGACTGTTCCAAGGATGCCAAAGGTGAAGATATCACCATGAATCTGAACTGGAGCGGCAACAATGTGAAGACCATTGATGTGAGCTATCAGGGATTTTTCGGGACGGTAACTGAAACGGTGAAACTCACCTACGATTCCCAGAACAATCCGACTTACGGTTCGCTCGCCCAACTGAACACCGATGCGGTGGCCAATCTCTTCGTGAACAAAAACAACCCTCTGACCATCACCACACTCATAAACGGCTTTACGTACGACAAGCAGACATTCACTTACGAATACGCCGACAATTATCCGGTAAAGGTGACTTTGGAAGATGTTGAAAATCCGGGCACTTCCTATGAAGAAACATCTGTTTCCACGAAGATTTACGAATATTGATCATGCGTTTCGCTCGGGCAATGGCACAAGATGAACACGATTGAAGCCCCTTTCATTGGCATCAACCGCCACCGTATCGAGGTGGACGGCGAGGGTGTGACCACGCTGGCGGCCTTCCACGGCTGTCCGCTGCATTGCCGCTACTGCTTGAACCCCAGATGTTTGGATGCCAATGCGCGGGTGCTTCGCCACACGCCGGAATCGCTTTACCAGCAGCTGCTCATCGACGACCTCTACTTTGTGGCCACCGGCGGCGGGGTGTGCTTCGGTGGGGGAGAGCCGCTGCTCCGCCCCGACTTCATTCTCCGTTTCCACGAACTTTGCGCCGACCGCTGGAAAATCACCGTGGAGACCTCCCTGAATGTGCCGCTGGCCTCCCTGCAGGCCGTTCATCCGGTCATCAACCAATATATCATAGACATCAAAGATGCAAATGACCAGATATATCAGGCTTACACGGGAAAATCCAACGTGCAGGTATGGGAGAACCTGCGCTGGCTCGCCCAGCACGCCGACCCCGCGCACGTGACCATCCGCACCCCACAGATCCCTATGTTCAACACCACGGAAGATGTAGAACGTAGTATAGTGAAAATAAAGGAATTAGGATTCTCAAGAATCGACAAGTTTACCTACAAGAAGTTAGGGGAAGTTGGCCATTAGCCATTAGTCTTTAGTCTTGGTAATGATATAGCAGTTGACCTGATAAAAGCAAAGACAATCATTCCCCCATCGCTTACAATGCCCGTGGCACGGCAGTGCCGCGAGGCGTCAACTCCCCTTCTGATTCTCAGAAGGGGTGCCCGAAGGGTGGGGTAGTTAATATGAATTATTATTCCTTAATTGCCGATGGGTTATTGCCAAGAAAGTCCTGTTATTAATGTCATTGATCTTGTCAAATTCCTCTTAATAAGGTATTCATATTCTTTTTATTACTACCCTGGTCTACGGCCACCCCTTCTACAATAGAAGGGGAATTTTGCGGTGCCCGCACTTCAGTGCGGACAAAGAAATGTGAATTACGATGGGTCAACAACTATATCATTGCCTTAGTCTTTCTTCAGTCTCAACTCTCAACTCCCAAACCTCACCGGCACCATATAGTAGCACCGCACGGGTCTTCCGAGATTTCTGGCGGGTTTCCATCGGGGCATAGACATCACAGCGCGCAGTGCCTCCACGTCGCAGTCCGGGAAGAGCGGCACCTTGACCTTGCCGTGGGTCACCCGCCCGTCCTTTTCCACTACAAATTCTATCAGCACCGTGCCGGTGATGCCGTTCGTTTTTGCCACCAGCGGGTATTGGGCCTCACGTTGAAGGAATGCCGTCAGTGAATCTGCACCACCGGGAAACTCGGGCATCTCCTCCGTGAACCGCACTGGCGGTTCATCGCATTGCGACAGATTGTCGTCTTGTGCCCGCCCGGCATAGCACGACAAAGCGATTGCCAGAAACAGTATGTATGGCGTAAAGGTTTTCATCTTTATTTTTTTGCAAAAATAATATTTTTATGAAACACAACGTTTTTTTCCTACTTTTGCAACGTAATTTAATAATGATATGAGTAAAGGAAAACGTACTTGTGAGTTCTTGAAGGAGGTGCGGCAGCGTGTGGCGCGTGAGAACGGCATCCCGCTGGAGATACGCGAGTGTACCCACAAGGGCGATTGCCGCGGCACGTGCCCCTATTGCGAGGCCGAGGTGCGCTATTTGGAACAGGAACTCTCCAAGCGCTTGAGCCTCGGGAAGGCCGTGACTGTCGCGGGCATCGCAGTCTCTGCTATGATGATGAGCGGATGCAACAATCAGCAAACTCATAGCGAGGCCCCTGCTCCCGCACCGGCCACGGAGACCTCAGTGCAGCCCTTGACGGATAATTCATCCGAACAGGAGGTGCCATCCCCGGGTAGTTCTGATACTTATGAAATGCCAGAAGTGGTTTTAGGCCTTTCTGATGATTCGTCATCGGATCATTGCACTTCCAAGTCGTCTTCTCTATATGACGAGGAAGATTGGGAAACTACGGAAGGAATAGTCGTGGGATCTATTGATGATTATGAACCCTCCAACGATCCTTCTTCTGAGTGGGCGCCCAGTATCGTGGGTACCCCGGCACAATACTTGAAATCCCGTTTGACTGTCCCAACGGACTTTCTCCATGATATGAAATACTACAATGCCTACATTGTGCTCATTATCAATGGTGAGGGTGAGGTGAAAGAGGTGGTGTTCCAGCCAAGGAACGAGTCGCCGACTGCCGAGGAGAAGGCCTTCTATGAGGATGCCACCCGGATTCTGAAGGCGATGCCCAACTGGAAGGGTGGCAATGGCGCGGCCAGTTATGAGATACTAGTTCGCGATGTGCGATAAGCTGACAGCTTTATGGGATAATTAACCCGTCACGGTTATCCCCGGTGCTTTTTCGCCATCGCTTGTCCAATCCGCGCCATCTCTTTGCGTAATGTTTGGGGTTCCATCACCTCCACGGTTTCGCCCAGGGAAAGAATCTCCTGTGTGAGATCAAATGTCGGGCGCAAGAAGAAGCTGAAAATGGTGTGCTCGTCGGTGTGTTCCAGTTCTTTTTGGGAATGGTGCAGCGGCAGGGAGCGCAGGTAGTTTGCCTGATAGTTCGAGACTTTGAGTTTGATGGTCTGGGGCTCGTCGTCGCTGAGGATGATGCCGAAGCAGGTGGAGAAGTAGGCCTCCGCGTTAAAGTCGGCGGGCATCTCGAAATCCTCAAACTCGATGTCGATGTTCAGGAAGCGGTCCAGGGCATAGACTTTCAGCGGCGAGTCGCCGTATTTGGCCAGCAGGTACCAGCGCCTTTTGAACACCTTCAGCGCGTAGGGCTCCACGTGGAAAAGGCTGGCGCACTGTCCCTCCTCCATCCAAAACGCGCGGTAGTCGAAGGTGATCATCTTGCTGTCGCGCATCGCCTCCAGGATGGTGGAGAGGAACTCGCCGCCGGAGGGGTTGTCTTCCAGCAGGAGGCGCTCGCGCAGCTGCGCATTCTCGTTGATGTGGTTGTTCAGCGACATCGTCTCGTACATCCACCGCCGGAAGCCTGAGGCGTCGGACACGTCCTCCCGGTCCACGATGTAGTAGGAGTTGGTGCTTTTATGGCAGCCTATTTCGATGCCGAAGATGTCCCAGATGTCGTCCTTGTGGTGCATAAAGGTGCGCCTCGGGTACTCCTCGCCGTCCGAGAGACGGTCGTTTTTCTTCCATTTTTTGGAGATTTCACTGAGAGTGATGCCTGTGGATCCGGCCTGGTAGATGGTGTCCACCAGCCAGATGTACTTGTTGATCAAGTTCTTGCTCATATCAATACTTTTTAGACGCTGCAAAGATAGGCAATAACTGTGAAAAAATGTGGCACAGTCGCCAATGCCATAAATTTTCACACCGATTTTGTATTTTTGTCGCCGACTAACGAATGTGAAAATGACCGATTTTGCCGCCATAGATTTCGAGACCGCCAACGGGCAGCGCAGCAGCGTGTGCAGCGTGGGCGTGGTGGTCGTGCGCGGCGGTGTCATCACCGACACGTTCTACAGCCTCATCCATCCCGAGCCTGACTATTTTGCCTGGTTCTGCCAGGAGGTACACGGGCTCACGCGCGAGGACACGGACGATGCGCCGGTCTTCCCTGACGTTTGGCGGCAGATAGAGCCGATGATTGAGGGGTTGCCGTTGGTGGCGCACAACAGTCCCTTTGACGAAGGCTGTCTCAAAGCGGTGTTCCAGGTTTACCAGATGGATTATCCGGACTACGAGTTCCACTGCACGTGTCGTGCGTCGCGGCGCCATTTCGGGCGGCGTTTGCCCAACCACCAGCTGCACACCGTGGCGGAGGCCTGTGGTTGCCCGATGGAGAACCATCACCACGCCCTCGCCGACGCGGAGGCGTGCGCAAAGATTGCGTTGCAATTGTTGTAGAGACGTTTCATAAACGTCTCTACACCTTTTCAATAAGGTGCTAACATATAGGACTCCTGTTCGGTAAAGGCTTTGGGCAGTTGTCTTGTCTTCTGAAATTTTGTGGTCAAAAATTTTGACCGCAAAATTGTCATAGTGCTTTTTTTTGATGATTAATAATATGTTTAAGTTCCGCTATTTCCTCCCGTAGTTTCTTTACTTCTTCATCGTTCTCTCGTTTTACTGAATGCTTGAGTTTGAGCATCGCGAGGTTGAGTTCGATGGAGGTCTCGCTGCTCTGGACCGGCAGCACGTCTGTCATCAGGTCCTCCACCAGCTGTCCGCCGCGATGGAGCAATGTCTTCTGTTCCACGGAGTTGTCCTTCTGTTGTGGGATTTCCGTCATCACCCGCGACAGTTCCCTTAACTTCGCGTAGGCCTCCACGATGGCGATGGTGGTCTCCACCGCCTTCGGACTTTTCAGAATCGTGGCCAGCATATAGAGACCTTTCTCGGTAAAGGCTTTGGGATTTGCCGGTGAATACAAGAGATTCCCGAGGTTATCAAAAATTTTGACAACCTCCTTTTTCTCGTCTTTGTTTAGTTCGAACACATAGCCTTCGGGGAATTTTTCGGGATTGTTCTTGATGGCCTGATTAACCTCACGTGTTTCCACGCCATAAAGCTCCGCAACATGATTTGACAAAATCACCTGCTGACCTCGCAAGGTGATCATTCTGTTTTCTACTTCTACAATATTTGTCATAGTATGTTATTTTGATGATTAATAATATGTTTGAGTTCCGCTATCTCCTCCCGTAGTTTCTTTACTTCTTCATCGTTCTCTCGTTTTACTGAATGCTTGAGTTTGAGCATCGCGAGGTTGAGTTCGATGGAGGTCTCGCTGCTC